>JAFWWC010000027.1 GCA_017518105.1 Selenomonadaceae bacterium | reverse complement strand
CTTTTTTTGTAGCCATTTGTTTTTCTCACTTTCTGTGCTATAATCAGCACGACACGAATAACATTGCGCCCAAGAGGGCATTATTTTTTTGTCTAAGCAAGCATAAACATCACATCCTTTCTCTTAAGTCAACCGCCCGTCGCCGAGCGGCTGAGCTAAGAGAAAAAATTTTGAGGGGGTTAAATGGAAAGGAGAAAGCAAGTTTGGCAGGCAGTCGGATTCGAACCGGCATTTGCGGATGAATGAATCCGCTTCTCTACCGTTGAGATATGCCCGCATATTGCCGCCCGACTATCCCCGTTTAATCGAGCGGTAACACAGAGAGGAGTCTTTAAAATGAATGATTGAGCGATAGCTCGTCTCAATCGCCCGCTGAACGAGCGACTGACATGAACTATGGCAACGGTTTACAAAAGAACGCGCCGAGTTTTCCGGCGAGGACAATCAACATAGCGGAGCCGTAAGTCAAGCCGGCGAAGAGAGCCAAGCTTAACAAAATGAGAGTAACCAAGTTTTCCGCGCACCTCCTAAACGGCTTGCACGCCGAACTTATCAAGGATACGCCATGCGTCGTTGTAGTGATGAGAATCAAGCGGCGACTCGGCAGAAATTTCATCGCCCCAAGCCTTAACGTCTTCAAAGTGCAAAGACAGACGGTCGGCAAGGTCGGCGATGAGTTTTTGGCTCAAGCCATCGCAATCAATTTTCAAGGGCGGTTGTTTGAACTTCATGATTATTTCCTCCCAAAGGCGGCACGCGCCACGAATCCATAAGTTGTTGACGGCGGAGAGCCTTACGCTTTTCAGCGTTGCGAAATTGTCTTGCAATGTCTCTGCAACGCGTCGAGCAATATTTTTGATTATTCCCGGTGGGGACAAATTCTTTTCTGCAAGTAAGGCATTTCATGATTGGCACTCCTATAAAAAGCAGGCGACGTTTAATATAAAAAACTTAGAGTGGCAAGGTTAATTACAGCTGTCGCAAATTTGGTTAAGGAGATTTCCTTCTTTCTGTAATTTATTTGGCTCTTGCCACTCAAAGTCATCAACTAAATAACATTTTCAATGGCAGAAATAATTTTCTCGTTGTTGCTGATACGTTTCTTGCGCTGCTTATCGGAAATATTTTCTTGGGGCTTGGGCGGTCGATATTCTTCCTCGACGTAAAGTTTTATGGCTTGAGCCAAGAGGCGGCAGAATTCGTCTTGTTCTTTTACTTTGAGGTTTTTAAAGGTGCGGTCGATGAGCGTAAAAAACATAGTCAGCAAGGTGTAAGCGTCGCCTTGAGTGCGAACGTCACAGAGGCAACCGCTTCCGACTTTGGCAACGAAGATATGAGCCTCGTCGCATTGAGTAGCTAAATATTTTGAAATTGCATAAGCTTTGTTCTTAGTCATTATTCGAATCCTTACCGGTTACGGAATCCCAAACTTGCTCAAAAGTCTCGGCAGCTTTTTTGCTGGCCGTGTCTAAAAGCAGTTGGTATTCGTCTTCGGTGATAACACCTTTCTTGATTAAGAGCCGGCAAAGCTCAATGAAAGCAATACATTGAGTGGTGATAAGTATGTGCGGCATCGCGGTTATAAAAAAGTTTTCTCCGAAAGTTTCCTTGAAGTCGTCGGGTATGAACGCCGGATTGAAAAAATCTTTACTCATGACGAATCTCCTTTAACTCAAAGGCGCGATTATCCAGTTCGGTATCGAGCCTCACATATTCGATTTCGTTTTCGGCAATGGGCACAAGCTTAACGGTGTACTCTGTTCCGTCTTCGCTGATGACGATGTCGCCGGTGTAGATTTCATTTCCGTTGCTGTCGGTGAAGGCGTATTGAGCAACGCTATCGGGCTCGACATAGTAAGGAAAGCACCCTATGTATATACAGCCGTTATCATAACCACCGTAATACAAATCAGTATCACAAAGACCGCGTCCGCGAAATTTTATCTTGTCCATAGTTTCTCCTTATAAAAAGTCGGGCGGCGGAAGGTTTTAAGTTTTAAATTTTGTTTTCAAGGGGAAGTGAACTCCTGCAGGCGGCAATTCACCTCTTTCAAAATTAATGTTTACCGCCACTCGACATCGTTGTTATTTTGACAATATCGCCTTCGAAGATTTCACGACCGTTGCAATCGTAAACGTGGCTGTCGAGTTCACAATCGATTTGCTTGCACTTCGCCGTTGATACGGATTCGGTGTTTCATTGTTTGTCCTCCTTGAGCGTGAAAAATTCTAAATCAAGGGGATGCTCAAAGCCGTCGTCCGAAATGAGGATATAACTCCAATCGGCGTTCCATTGCATGCCGTCTTCGCCGACGACGGTATCGCCTTCGTAG
>JAFWWC010000026.1 GCA_017518105.1 Selenomonadaceae bacterium | reverse complement strand
TTTCATCGTCGACGAGTCCCAACATAAAATTTCCGTCGAACACGAGCTATCAAGCAAGGCGGGCGCAATAGTCGCCAAAGTCTATGACGGGCTACGCGCTCAAGTCAAAGTCACAACGCCCGACAACCTCTCCGATCTCAACAAACTTTGCGTGCGATTGGTCTTCTGCCTCTACGCCGAGTCAATCGACATCTTCGGCAAACATAAAATTTTCCGCGACTACATGGAAGGCTCCCGCAACGTCCGCCAAGACTTAATAGAACTGTTCAAAGTCCTAGACACGCCGCCCGATAAGCGCAGTCCGTACCTCGATGACACGTTGAAGAAGTTCCCTTACGTTGACGGCGGGCTTTTCAAGGACGCTATCGACTTCCCGAACTTCACGCCCGAAGTTAAAAGGCTCCTCCTCGACGAGGCTAGCGGCGGTTTTAAGTGGGAAGAAATTTCGCCCGCGATTTTCGGCACGGTTTTTGAATCGACGCTCGGCGACGACGTGCGACGCGCCGGCGGCATGCACTACACCTCCACGGAAAACATTCACAAGGTTATCGACCCGCTGTTTATGGACGACCTCCGCGCTGAATTTGCCAAAGCTAAGACGCGCAAGAAACTGATTGAACTGCAAAACAAAATTGCCGCGCTGAAATTCTTCGACCCCGCTTGCGGCTCTGGGAATTTTTTGACGGAAACTTATCTGAGCTTGCGCCGCCTCGAAAACGACATCTTGAAAGAACTCCTCGGCAGTCAGATTCAGCTCGGCGAACTCGTCGACCCAATCAAAGTCAGCATTAAAAATTTTTACGGCATCGAGATAAACAATTTCGCAGTCGTCGTCGCACAAACCGCCCTTTGGATTGCCGAACTCAAGATGAAGCGCGAGACCGAAGAAATTGTTCACAAGGGCTTGGAACTTTTCCCTCTAAAGACCTACGCCAACATTCACGAGGCGAACGCCTTGCACGTCGACTGGCGGACGATTGCCCCCGCCGCCGATTACATCATCAGCAATCCGCCGTTCGTGGGCGCGAGCATGATGGACGCCAATCAGAAATCCGACGCCGTGAAAATCTTCGGCAAGGTCAAACTGTCCAACAGCATCGATTACGTTGGCGCGTGGTATCACAAAGCCGCTAAGCTCATGGCGGGCACGACGATTAAAGCCGCGTTCGTGTCGACCAACTCAATCACGCAAGGCGAGCAAGTCGCGCCGCTCTGGAAAAAGCTTTTTGACGAATACGGAATGCAAATCATCTTCGGGCGGCGAACCTTCAAATGGGACAGCGAATCTTTCCACAAGGCGGCGATTCATTGCGTGATTGTCGGCATGGCGGATAAGTCGTTGCCCGTCGACAAGAAAATTTTTGACGGCGAGGAAGTCTTGCCCGCGACCAATATCAATCCGTACCTCGTCGACGCCCCGACCGTTTTCATCGAGAGCCGCGCCAAACATCTTCAACCCTTCGTGCCGCGAATCACCAAGGGCAATCAGCCGACGGACGACGGCAACTTTATCTTTAATGCTGACGAGGCTAAGCAGTTCATCAAGAAATTTCCCGTGCAAGCTCATTTGATTCACCGATACTTAGGCGCGAAGGATTTTCTTAACGGCGAACCGATTAGATATTGTCTGTGGCTGTTCAATGTGCCGCCGAACGAATACGCAAGCAACAGAGAGATTAAACGACGCTTGGAGGCGATAAGAATCTTTCGAAAGGCAAGCTCCGCCGCTCCGACCCGCAAAGCCGCCGAGACGCCTTATAAATTTTTTTCGACGCCGCAGGGCAACGAGTCTTGCATTGTAATTCCTCGCGTTTCGTCTGAACGCCGCCGCTATATTCCGATTGGTTTCATTGAGCCGACGACAATAATCAGCGACGCGCTGTCAATCGTTCCTGGCGCGACGGTCTATCATTTCGGAGTTTTGACGAGTTCAATCCATATGGCGTGGGTGCGGGCGGTTGCTGGGCGGTTGGAAATGCGCTATCGATATTCGGGGAGCGTGGTCTACAATAATTTTGTGTGGGCTGAGCCGACGGAGGAGCAGCAGCGATTGATTGAGCAGACCGCGCAAAATATTTTGGACGTTCGCGCCCGCTACCCTAAGGCGACGCTTGCCGACCTCTACGACGAACTGACCATGCCCGCCGACCTAAGAGCCGCGCACAAAAAAAACGACCTTGCGGTCGCTAAAGCTTACGGCTTTGAAAATCTTTTGGACGATGAGCCTAAAATCGTCGCCGAGCTTATGAAACTTTACGAGCGATTGACGACTTGAACGGAAAAAGCCCCGACCGAAGTCGAGACTTTGTTGATTTCATATGGCGCGCCCGGCGTGACTCGAACACGCGACCCACGGCTTAGAAGGCCGTTGCTCTATCCAACTGAGCTACGAGCACTGCAGATTTTTTGAAACGCGCTGATTATACAAGCCGCTTGTGAAAAAGTCAATCTTTGTTTACAGCCATGGCCGCCGCAATAGCTGCACCGAGTCCAGAGCCGCCGTTGTCAAGGATAGTATCGACATGTGCGGCGTCTTCTTCGAGGAGTTCAGCCATTGCCTTAACGATATTTTCTTTGGCAAGCGGCATCTTCTCATAGACCGAACCATCAACTGCGACATGCTGACTGACAATCTTACCAGAGCCGGCGCGTTGCCAAACGAGAGCCACGAACGACGCCGCAACTAATCTGGCAGAACGAATCACGATAGCCGAGGCAAGTTCCCGAACCTTTTTAACGTCTTCATAGTCAAGCTCGCGCCCAACCTTAGCCATGATAATATCGCTAGCTTTGATAAGGTTTGTAGACCTGTCCAAAATCATCATCGACATATCGACGGACGTTAAGCCGTACTTCTTGCCCTTCTCGCCGAGGAGTTCAGCAATCGCCATACCCAAAAGCTCGCCCATATAACGACCGGAAACCATTTTCTCAAAACGCTGTTCGCCGGGCTTCTCGGAGCCTTCGTCATATTCGCGGTCGAAACGATTTGGCATGAGCTTAGAGAAGTTGCCGCACTCAAGGTTGAGAATCATGCCGCCCACGCCGACGCCGTTGGGGTCGTGGATACTCGGTTCAAGGTAGCAAGTGTTGTGACCCGTGGCGTAAATGGAGCCGATATAAATGTTGGGCGTCTTGTAAGCCGCACTCAGAAGCACAGCGACGGTATCATTGAGGACGGCAACGGGCACTACGTTAGCGGCACCGCGACGCTTAAGAGCCTCGACGAGCAAATCATTGGCAACTTGACCTTCGACGCCTTGGGTAGCAAATTCCTTAGTCCAGATGATGAGGCGGGCATTGTAAAGATTGTCCTGCGTCGACGGGAAAGAGAACGTGTGACCGAGATAATATTTGGTCTCGTGGTCGCCGTCAATCGCCTCGTCGATAAGCTCGGCTATAAAGTCGAACATCTGCTCGGCGGTGGCATCTTTGCAAATGTAATCATATTCGCCAGGGACAATCAGCGGACGCCCGACGCGTTTAATAATCTCGAACTTGCCGTCGCCGTCGAGACGAATCTTGAAGACGCGAACATTAGTTCCGCCGAAGTCCAATGCAAGATATTCGCCCGTCTCCTTGCCGCTGGGCAGTCCCACGTAAGATTTGAGCATACGCATTGAAGAAAGCGTAATGTCCCGCAAGCCAAGCTGTAAGTCCTGCCGAAAGCTCGCCGCGATTGATTGAAGGCGTTCCGTGTCGATTGTGAACTCCGCCATAATCTCTTTGAACTGTTCCTCGTTGAATGCCATTTAGAATTCCCCCTTAACACTCAATAAATTTCCCACGCGCCGGATTATATCATTCAGCGAAAAATTTTTCTATAGGCAACGTGAACGTTGCATCCAGCGGACGCGCCCAGCTCGTCGATAAAGTCGGGGCTGGTTCCCGCGCTCGTACACAACGCTGCGCATTGCTAGTTGCGTCTTAGCCGAAGAATTTTTCTATAGCAAAGGCTACGCCATCATTGTCATTATCTAGCGTCACGAAGTCCGCAAGCCGTTTAATATCGTCTGAGGCATTGCCCATAGCCACTGAAAGTCCTGCCGTTTGCAAAATCTCTTTGTCGTTGTCAGCGTCGCCAATCGCAACCGCCTCGCTTAAGTCAATCTTCAAGAAATCGCACAGCTCCACAAGCCCCGACGCCTTAGTAACGTTGGCGGGCGACATCTCCAGGTTGAATGCCTCGGCGTAGCTTATCGACAGGTTCAAAGGCTTAATGCGTGCAAAGTTCCTGTCGCGGGACGCCTTGTCGCGGTGATAGAGATTGACCTTGATGACTTCGCCGGGGTGCGTGCGGATATATTCCTTGGGGTCGTCGAAGCGGTCGCAAATCCTATCGAACATGCCCTGATAAATCCCCATGCCGAACGCCGCCATGTTTTGAATATCTTCTTCGCGGGCAACGGAGCGGCTCACGGTGTGCAAGTGAATCATCGCCCGTTCCTCAAGTCCGAAGTCAATCAGCTTATAAATCGTCTCCTCGTCGACGGCGTGAACCTTAACGGGCTTGTCGTTGAAGAAGTCGTAAATCATGCCGCCGCTTATGACAATGCCGTAATGCATCGCCCTGAAGTCGTCGCGGTAATCGGTAAGCTCGGCTAGGTTGCGTCCGGTGCTCACGACTACTGCCACGCCGCGTTTCATAAGGTTATCAATGGCAAGCTTCGTTCGCGGAGAAATTTTTTTATCTGAGTTCAAAACGGTGCCGTCCATGTCCAAGGCTAAGAGTTTATACATAGAATCACCTCCGCCGCAGATTATATCATAGCTTGACGATTGTGCTAAAATTTTTTTGGAGGGATTATCGATGGTCGAAATGATTTTGCTGGGGATATTCGCCGCCGCGTTGCTCGTGTGTATCTTGTCGGGCTGGTCAATCTTAGTGGCTTTGGTCTTTGGGCTGATGATTTTTTCTTTCTACGCGCACGAACAAGGACACACGCCGCGAAAGGTCTTTGACATGTGGAAGGCGGGCGTTCGTCCGATTAAACCGATTCTGATTACGTTGCTACTGATTGGAATCATCACGGCTTATTGGCGGGCGGCGGGCGTCATTCCCGCGATAATCTTCTACACGGCGGATTTCTTCTCTCCCGCGATAATCTTGCTGATGACGTTCTGGCTTTGTGGACTAATCTCGACGCTGACTGGCACGGCGTTCGGGACGGGCGCGACGATGGGAATCATCTGCGCGGCGATAGCGGATAGCTTAGGGGTTCCGACTTGGCTGACGGGCGGCGCAATCTTAGCGGGCTGTTATATGGGCGACAGGTGCTCGCCAATGTCGACAAGCGCGTTGCTCGTGGCGACACTGACACGCACGGACATTTTTAAAAATATCGGCGGCATGATTCGCACGTCGATAATCCCGCTGACGTTGGCAAGCATCCTCTACCTCGGCGCGGGAATATTCTTCGGCGGCGGCGGGCAGTCAACCGTCAATGTCAAAGAAATATTCGCTAGCAACTTCGACCTCCGTCCGCTCGTGCTGATACCCGCAATCTTAATCGTCGTGCTGTCTTTGCTTAGATTAAGGGCTCAGCTGATGATGGCGGCGAGTATCCTAGCATGTGCGGCGGTGTCGATTGGCATTCAAGGCGCGGCAGTCAATGATTTGCTAACGATTGCATTGCTCGGCTACTATCCACACGACGCGGAACTTGCAAAGATTATGAGCGGCGGCGGAATCGTTTCTATGGCTGAGACCGTGGCGATTGTCGGCTTGTCGAGTTGCTACGCGGGAATATTTCAGGCGACGGGCTTCCTCGACAAACTACAGGGCTTGATGATTCGCCTCGGCAAAAAGTTTTCTCCGTTCGTGAGCGTGCTGACTACGGCGACGATAACGAGTATGATAGCTTGCAATCAGACGTTGGCGATAATGTTGACGCATCAACTTTGCAAGAACGTCGAGAGCCGCGCAGAGGACTTCGCGATTGCCATTGAGAACACAGCCGTTATTGTCTCGCCGATGATACCCTGGTCGATAGCAAGCGTGGTAGTCCTAACACCCATTGCCGCCCCAAAAGTTTCAATCCTCGCGGCGTGGTATCTTTATCTGATTCCGCTATGTTGCCTTGCGTCGAGGCGCGTGATAAAATGACACCGCTAACGAAAGGAGATTTATAAATGACTTCTTCAGAGATAAAAAACTTCGGCATTATCGGCTACCCCGTCGGACATTCACTTAGCCCGCAAATGTATAAGGCGGCGTTCGAGGCGGCGGGCTTTCCGAACTATAATTACATTCCGTTGCAGATTCATTCCGCTAAGCTTTACTTCGCTGTCGAGGGTTTCAAGAGTTTGGACTTCCGCGGCTTCAACGTGACCATTCCGCACAAGACGAACATTTTAAAATACCTAGACGCGATTGACTCGGATGCAATGGTTATCGGCGCGGTTAATACGGTCGTCAATGATGGCGGCATGTTGACTGGCTACAACACTGACGTTGCGGGATTCCTTGCCGCGCTAGCCGAGGCGAACTTTTTGCCGGAAGATTGTCACGCCGTAATGTTGGGTGCGGGCGGTGCGGCTCGTGCAGTCCTTTGGGGCTTGTGTAAGAAAAGGGCGGAATTCATCACAATCGGCGCACGCAATCCGCAGAAGGCTGACGCTCTGGCTAAAGACTTCCTGAACTATGGACACGTTGAAGGCTTCGATTGGAATTCGGACGAGTTCAAGGATCTAATGCAGTCGGCGGACATCTTGATTAACACGACGCCGCTTGGCATGTTCCCTGAAGTCAACGATATGCCGCCCGTTGACTTAAAGTTACTGCCAGAAGGTGCGCTCGTCTATGACATCATCTATAATCCCGTCGAAACAAAGTTGCTACGGATTGCAAAGGAGTTAGGCTATCCAACACTCGACGGCGCGTCAATGCTTCTGCTTCAGGCGCAGGAGGCTTATCGACTTTATACAGGACAGCTACCCGATATGCAGGTTATGACTGAGACGCTCAACAAGTTCCTCAAGCCTTAAAATCAATCGCACCAAAAAAACCCTCTGCCAAATGACGGAGGGTTTTCTGTTTGCGTTAAAGCGTTCGGCTCATGCCTTGAAGTTGTAAACGGGCTTCATCACGTCGACAATCTCCACGGTTTCGCCGATAACGTCGATTATGTCTTCAAGCGACTTGTAAGCTTGCGGAGCCTCGTCGAGCGTGCTTTCATTGATTGAGGTCGTGTATATGCCAGCCATTGACGCTTTGTAGTCGTCCATGCTTAATTGAACCTTAGCATCGCCGCGAGACATGATACGCCCTGCGCCGTGCGGAGCCGAGTAATTCCAATCGGGATTGCCCTTGCCGACCGCCAAGACCGAGCCATCACGCATATTTATCGGAATCAGGACGCGTTCGCCCTTGTGCGCCGCGATTGCGCCCTTGCGTATGATTAGCTCTTCCACGTCAATATAGTTGTGCGTCGTGTGGAACGCTTCGCCCGCAGTCAAGCCCGCCTTGCCCAAAAGAATCTTAGCGATGAGTTCGCGATTGCGCCGAGCAAATGTCTGGCAAAGCTCCATGTCGTGCAGGTACTGATAAAAATACTTCCCGAAGACGTAGCACAAGTCCTCCGGCATTGCCGCCTGCTTGCCGCGATACTCCTTCTCCAGTTCCTTTAGCTTAGATTGAATTTCCTTCCTGCGACCGAGCGACTTATACACGGCGATAATCTCTTCCTTCTGCTTGAAGAACTTGTCCTTGCCCTTAGCCAAATCGATTGCCAGCCGCTGATAAAGCTCGGCGACCTGCTTGCCGAGGTTCCGGCTGCCCGTGTGTATGACAAGATAAAACGTTCCGTCCTGTGCGCGGTCAATCTCGATGAAGTGATTGCCTCCACCGAGCGTGCCTAAACTTTTTTCAATGCGGCGCGTCTCCTTTAGCGAACGATAACAATTTAGCTCCGTCAAGTCGAATCTCTCCTGCTTGAAGTCCCAAACGTTTCTGCCCGACGGAATGTAATGAGCCGCCTCGTCGACGAGTTCAAAGTCAATAGCCTCGTCGGCAAGCTTAACGGTGTACATGCCGCACCCGATGTCCACGCCGACGATATTTGGAACTGCCTTATCAGTCACAGTCATCGTTGTGCCGATTGTGCAACCCACGCCCGCGTGCACGTCCGGCATTATCCTAATCTTGCTATCCGCCGTGAAGTCGTAATTGCACATGCGCCGAATTTGTTCGCGAGCTTTGTCCTCGATGACTTTGGCAAATGAAATCGCCGTATTGAACTTGCCCCTAATCTCTTCCATAAAGATTCCTTCTCCTTTACTTATCTATTGTCGTGTTCGCATGTCCTAATCTCCGCGCAACGCCCTTTGGAGCGACACCGTGTTCTATCAGTTGCGTGGTGTGCGTATGACGAAAAGAATACGCGGTTAGACCTTCTTGCGCAAGACTTTTGTGATAGTGCTTTGTGTATTAGTATCCCGTATTCACGAAGACAAATAAGAGAAAACTTTTCATTGTTAAGCGCAAGCAAACCTTCTGACATACTTACTATATGTCTGTCTATCATGATAAGAAATCTTTTGGATGGCGAATCAATTCTACAACGCGGCAATCCTCGCGGAGGCTAAAAAGATTATCGAGGAGGCTAAACAATGAAATTCATAGCAACAACAGACGGCTACCTCAACGCGGATTATGTTCGGCGGACTTACGTCGTGGACAAGAGGATTGCAATTAAGGACGACACGGGCGCGACTTACTTTATCGACGAACGCTTTGCCAGCGACGAAGACGCCAAGAACTATTTGGACGAGTTGATTGAGGAGCTGGAAGAAACCTTAAGCCAGCGATAACTAAACTTAAACCCATTCAAACGCCGTTCATAGAGATTGAACGCATACGTTACATTGATGGCAAGGTGAAAGTCAAGCAAAACCCCGCGTAGCGTAAAAAAGTGCGCGGGGTTTCGTTTTGCCTGATAAAATCATTTTCTCATGTGGACATTGACGAAATCTCTAATCTCGGCGAAGGAGTCTACGCTCTCTTGAAGGTCGGGAAGGAGAACGGCGAAATCGTGCGGCATACCCTGATAAACCGACAACGTGACGTTCAATTCATCAGCGGTCGCCTTTTTTAAAAGCTCAATGCCATCATCGACGAACATTTCATAACCGCCGATTTGAATCAACATGGGCGGCAAATCTTTTAAATCAGCGTAAATGGGAGAGAGTCGCGGGTCATTCAAAGGAATTTTTCCGGCGTAAATGGGATTGAAGACAGCGTTATACATTTTCGGATTATTTTTGCCGAGAACCAAATCGCGATTAGCGTTTTCCGTTCGCGAAGGCAAAGTTGTTTCAAAAGTCGTCCGCGGTGAGACTAAAATCAACATGGCGGGTTGTGGCAAGGCGTTTTGCTTCAGATAAAGCGATAATGCCAAAGCAAGATTGCCGCCCGCCGAATCACCGATGACGATAATATTTTCCGGCTTAATGTTGCGCTTCAGAAGTTCCAGATAAGCTCTTGCGGCGTCGTCTAGGGCAGCGGGATAGAGGTGTTCGGGGGCAACGCGATAATCTACCATGTAAACTTCCTTAGCGTCCGTGATGACAGCTTGCTTGACTGCCAAATCACGATACCAATCACTCAAATGACCGACATAGCCGCCGCCGTGCAGTTGCAGGACGACCCGTTTAGACCTCTTCTGCTTAGGGTTGGCAAGGCGTTCGACTTGAGCCTCGCCGACGGTGAACTTCTCATACGTCCATTTATCCGGTGCAGTAAAGAAATTCGGATTCGACTTGTGGAACTTGTCCATCTCCTGCGCGATGTAAATCTGTTTGGCGGCGTTCTCGAAGGCTTTGCCTGACGCGGGCATTTCCCACGCCGGAGCCGCAAAGCTCGTGCCAGTCAGTAGGCTAAAGCTAAGCAAGACCGCTGCAATCATTTTACTAAGTTTCACGCTTAATCACTCCTTGAAAAATTTTTTTCATTATACATTGCCCGTCAAGTGAATAATATTGTATTCATATGCCGAAACGCTTGCATGGTCTAACTTTTATGTTATAATACGTTTCGTTGTTGAAAGTAATTCACAGGAGGCAATAAATCATGAAGATAGGAATAGTTGGATACGGCAACCTCGGACGCGGCGTTGAGTGCGCCATTAAAGATAATCCCGATACTGAACTCGTAGCGGTCTTTACTCGTCGCGACCCCGCTAAGGTCAAGATTCAGACGGCTGGCGTGCCTGTGCTCAACGTGGCGGACGCTAAAAACTGGGTCGGCAAGATTGATGTCATGATTCTCTGCGGCGGCTCGGCTACTGACCTTCCCACGCAAACGCCCGAATACGCTAAGATGTTCAACGTTATTGACAGCTTTGACACCCACGCTAAAATTCCCCAACACTTTGCAAACGTCGACGCGGCGGCTAAGGCTTCTGGTCATGTCGCGGTTATCTCGGTCGGTTGGGATCCTGGTATGTTCTCGCTGATTCGCGCCTATGCAAATGCGATTCTTCCCGACGGCAAGGACTACACCTTCTGGGGCAAAGGCGTCAGTCAAGGTCACTCCGACGCTATCCGCCGCGTGAAGGGCGTTAAGAACGCTAAGCAGTACACCGTGCCGATTGATAGTGCATTGGAAGCCGTCCGCAGTGGACAGAACCCCGAACTCACGACGCGTCAAAAACATCTGCGCGAATGCTACGTTGTACTTGAGGAAGGAGCCGACGCCGCCGAGGTCGAGAACGCAATTAAGACTATGCCGAACTACTTTGCGGACTATGATACGGTCGTAAACTTCATCAGCGAAGAAGAACTCCTTACCAAACACGCGGGACTTGCTCACGGCGGCTTTGTGATTCGTTCGGGCAAGACTGGTATGGACAAGGAGAATAGTCATATCATCGAATTCAATCTCAAGCTCGACTCCAATCCCGAATTCACGACCAGCGTTTTAGTTGCATACGCCCGCGCCGCTTATCGGCTCAATCAGGAAGGCAATAACGGTTGCAAGACTGTCTTTGACATTGCGCCCGCGTACCTCTCCGCCCAGAGCAACGAAGACCTTCGCGCACACATGCTCTAAGACTATCTGCTCAGGCTAAAACACGCCGCTTAATCTCCATTACGGGGACGAGGCGGCGTTATTGCTTTTCATAGGGAAATTTTTTATAATCCCGTTGCAAATTCGTAAGAGAAAGGAGCATGTTCAATGACACTCGAACCACCGCAACCGCCGACGGCACCCGCGCCCGCAGTTCGACCGACGCCACCCACGCCGCCACGCATTGACAGAACTCCTTTTGCTAAAGACTCTGAACAAGCCGCTGACGATTCGCCCGAAACTCAAGCACGCGATGCCGTAGCGAACGGTTCGGGAGCTTTGACTAAAAGGACTGTCGAACGCCCTGACGATGATAAGTCGCCACCCGCCAATCAAACAGTTACGGTCATTCCCCCAGACGTGCCGTTAGTTAGTGATACGCAATCGGACTACGACAGAGGCAAGGACGTTCTGCGGGAATTCCGAGACCTTGACGCCCGCGAGGCTCAAAACTCGGACAATCTCCCGGCGCAGACTTCAACCGAGCAACCACGGCAAGTCATCCCGAAGCTAAACTATCACGAGGGACACAGCGGAGCTTATTGGATACTCACGATAGTAATTGTGGCGGTCGCGGCGTTCGTTGTGGCTAAGAACTTCCTGTTCACGGACAAGCCACAGCTCACCAAGTCGCAACTGTTTGAAGACTCGACGAACAGACTAAAAGCGGCGGCAGACAAGGTCAAACCCGTCAAACCGCCGCCAGCAAAGCCCGCCCGCCTTCCCGATAAAAGGGACGACGACAAGGGCAAGCATTTTGAAGTTCGCGTTTAGTGCAAGAACGCTTGAATACGTTGAGCAAGCTCTTTCTCGAAATTTACAGGATTGCGCGTTTGAATAAGGACAACCCCAGGGCCTCTGAAACGGCAAACGACTCCTTCACCCGACGTGAAGCTCGAAATCCAGCCGTTGGAGGCTCTTTCCATTTCGTAATTCATGTAATCGGGCCAGGCGACTAAGTGTCCGTTGTCGATTATGACTTCTTCCCTATCGTCAAGGTTAATCGGGTGAATCACGCCGTAACTTGAAACAAAAATCGTGCCGCGTCCTCTGGCGTTTAGCACGAAGAAGCCTTCGCCGCTTAAAAACCCTTGGAAAAGATTTTGCGCCCGCGTGTCAATGTCAATGCCGTGCGTGCTCGCTAAGAAGCCGTTCTTCTGAATCATTAGCCCGTAGGAGCCGTCAAGTTCCACGTCCATTATCCCGCCGATTTGCGAATGCCCGAACAAGACGTTGCCAGCCCCGCGACGCGCTACCAGCTCTTGAAAAAACAAACTCTCGCCCGAAAGAAATTTCCTAGCCAAGCCCCGCAAAAGCCCTCCGTCCATTCTGCCTTCAACGTCAATCGTAGGCGACATAGCAATCATCGCATCGGACTCCGCCTTTATGCTCTCGCCGCGTTCAAGATGACAATCAACCACCGGGAACGCCTCAGGATATAAAATCTCGTATTTCATACAATCACCTCGAAAATTATTAGTAGCCGAACAATCGGTCTAAGAAGACGCGCCAGCCACGCGACACCGATTCCATCTTCTGTCCGCTTAACAAACTCTTTGCAAGCTCCGTGATACACCGCGACGCCGCTGACTCAGGATTGACGATAAGGAACGGCTCCTGCATTTGCACAGCCTCGCGAACAGCTTTATCTTCGTAAATGTAGCCGAGGCAATCGACCGTCAAGCCCAAAAAATTTTTCGTCGTCTGGTTAATCTTGTCCGTGACCTCGTAGCACTCTTCCTCGTCGCGAATCCGATTGACAACCAGTTTAATGTTGCGGCGTTCAGTGTAGGTTGAGTAGGCTTTTATTACGGCATAAGCATCGGCAAGGGCAGTCGGTTCGGGCGTCGTGATTAGCAAGACTTCTTCCGCCGCAAGCACGAATTCGATTACGTTACGATTTAAGCCTGCGCCCGTGTCGATTATGATAATGTTCGCCATCTCGGAGCAACGACCCAACTTTTTATGCAATTTCCTTTGAGCAATGCGATTGACACTCAACGCCGCTTCAATGCCCGCCACGCCCGAAATATATTTGACGCCCGCCGCGCCGTTTTCTATTACGTCTTCGAGCTGAACATCTTCACTTAGCAAGTCGACTAAGCTACGATTTGCCACCGAGCCCATTAGCAGATTAACATTCGCCATGCCAATATCCGCGTCAATCACCATGACCCTTTGCCCAGCGAGTTGCAAGCCGATTGCAAGATTCACCGCCAGATTAGTTTTGCCGACGCCGCCTTTGCCGCTCGTTATCGCGATTACTCGTGTCGTCTCCGCCATGTCAAAACGAAGTTCTCCTATCTGTCGAGCTTGCGCCTCCTCGTCGGCTCGTTCCTCAACCAAATCCCGCAGTTTTGATGCTTGGTCAAACATAACTCATACCTCGTCGACTTTTTTTAGCAGGAGATTCGCCAAAACGTCGGAGTTTGCCGGGTCTATGTCATCGGGGACGCTCTGCCCCGTGGTGATGTATGATAGCGAAAATTTCTTGTCGCGTAGGAGATTTATAATCATTCCGAGGCTAGCCGTCTCGTCGACCTTAGTAAAGATGATTCTATCGGGTTCGACCTTCGCGAACTTGCTCATGATGTGTTTGGCGTCGGTGAACTTCGTCGTTGCGCTGATGACTAAATGCTTTTCGATTCGCGGGTTGACGCGCAGGAACTCTTCAAGCTCGCGCATTTGATAATCGTTGTGCTGACTGCGCCCCGCCGTGTCGATTAAGATTAAATCTTTATCGCGGTGCCGTTCGATAGCCGAGGCAAGCTCCGTGGGGTTGTAGACGATTTCAAGCGGCAATTCGAGTATGTCAGAATAAGTCTTTAGCTGTTCGACGGCGGAGATTCTGTACGTGTCAGCGGTTATCAAGGCGACGTCCGTCTTTTGCTCCAGAACGAACTTAGCGGCGACCTTAGCAAGCGTCGTAGTCTTGCCAACACCCGTCGTCCCCAACAACGCGGCAATCCTCACTCCATGACGATTGAGTTTGATACCGTCGGAAAATCTCACATGTTCGTTGAGATAGCGGACGAGCGTTGCGCGTGCGCCGGGCGTGTGAACATCAACCAAAGTTTCGCCGGCGTTCGCTTGAGCCGCCATCTCGCTTAAGGTGTCGTCATCGACCTCCTGCAACTTCAAAGCCTCGTGCAAGGATAGCGTGCCTTTCTTCGGCTCGCGTCCTAAGATTTCCGCAAGCAAGACTTTCATCTGCGCGATTTCTTCTTCTAGCTGTTTTAGCTTCTCTTCGTTCGGCGAAGGGGATACCGGTTGTTCCGTGACTGTCGGTTGAGTTTGGGCTTGTTGCAAACGAATTTGTTCTACCGCCTGCGCCTGTGCTTGAGCTATTGCCGCCTGTTGCATCATCTGCATTTGATTGAACTGCGCCATTATCATTGCTTGCGTCTGCGCCATTTGCTCTTCTGTGAAGACTGTTTGTCGCGTCTTAGGTTGTTCTTCGGGTTGCGGCGTCTCTTTTACTGGTTTGGGTTCCTCGACGGGTTGCGGCGTCTCTTTTACGGGTTTGGGTTCCTCGACGGGTTGCGGCGTTTCTTTTACTGGTTTGGGTTCCTCGACGGGTTGCGGCGTTTCTTTTACTGGTTTGGGTTCCTCGACGGGTTGCGGCGTTTCTTTTACTGGTTTAGATTGTTCTTCGGGTTGCGGCGTCTCTTCTGCTGGTTTGGGTTCCTCGACGGGTTGTAGCGTTTCTTCTACTGGTTTGGGTTCCTCGACGAGATTTTCATTCCCCATTTCTAATTCCGCATTTCTAATTGCTTGCTCAGTGCCGTCGGTCTTGTATCGTGTCACAACGTTCGGGTGTTGAAAATTCATCGGCTCAGATTTCTTCGGCAGTGAACTTTCCTCGACTGCTGCGGTGATTTCCACGACCTCGCGGCTGCCGATTCCGAGAAGTCCGCCTTCCTTGTACTTTTTGCTGTGCAATATTACTGCCTCGTCGCCAAGCTCAGCTTTCATTGCCTCCATAGCGTCTTTCATATTGCCTGCCTTAAAAACTTTTATCTGCAAACAGAATCACCACCAATTCCTTTTGATGCCGAAATTATATCAGAAAAAATTTCCCTAGCAAAGAAAAAATCAACGACCAATCAGCGGCGCAAGGTTCAGTTCCTCCAAAAGCTCATTGGTTTGCAGGACGCTTTTTTGATTCTCCAAAGCAAATGAAATGACCGCGTCCCACTCGTCGCGCACATACAATTTTTCATGCCCCGCGTAGTACAGGAGATAATCTGTCTCCTTAGGTGTGAGTTTCATTGCCAGAGCCAAAGACAAAACTTTTTCCCGCGAAGGATTCTTCCTGCCGCCGAAGATATGATGAGCATAAGTCGCGTCCAGTTCCGAAACTCTGATGACTTGCGCCTTAGACAAATTCTTTTCCTCTAGCAGGCGGCGCAAGTATTCGGCAAGTGTGAAGTCGCGCAGATTTTCTTTGTTGTCGTCTAGGAACTTTTTAACGTCGTCGGCTTGGCTCAATTCGCGTTCAAGCTCGGTGGTGTCCTTAGTCATTGTCTTAGCCTCCTGTTTAGTGTATAAGTTATTAACGCGGCGATTAGCTGATGTTATCAAAGAGCTGGACGCGACCGCTGGATGCAACGTCCACGTTGCTTTTGTAGAATATTAGCGTAAGAATATTGGAAAGGCAAGGCGAGGTCATGAAAGAAAACGTCGCGGAGTTCCTCAAGTTCCGTTACGAGAAATTAAAGCTACTCAAGCGTTCAGAGCGCGGCGAAGTATGGCTTGCCCAAACACGTCAAAGCGGCGACCTCGTAATAATAAAGCGTGTGCGGGCAGTCGGCTTGCCCTATGACTTGCTAAGGCGTTCGAAATTCACGTTGCCGGCGAAGATTTTTTACTGCGTGGAGGATTCGGAGGAGACTGTCATCGTCGAAGAGTTTATCCAGGGCGAACACTTACACAGGCTAAGCGAGCCGCAAGCCCGCCAAATACTTTTGCAGATGTGCGACGGGCTTAAGGAGCTTCACGAGCAGAAAATCATTCACCGAGATATAAAGCCGTCGAATATGATACTGCAGGGCGAGCGGATTCGATTGATTGATTTCGACGCGGCGAGGCTTTATAAGGACGGCAAGGAGGAGGACACGCATCTTTTAGGCACGAAGGGCTACGCGCCGCCCGAACAATACGGACAAGGACAGACCGACCCGCGTAGCGATATTTATTCCCTCGGCGTCACTTTCAAAGAGTTGCTCGGCACGAATTGCGGCGGACGCTTGAAAGACATTCTGGACAAGTGCACAGCCTACTACCCGGACGACCGCTTCCAAGACGTTGACGAACTCAAGGACGCACTGACGCTTGAAGACTTCGACGAGCCGACGTTGACGGAGCAAGAGCCTCGCAAATTGGATATGTTCTTCTTCGCGGCGAGGGTGCTGTTGTTCGTGATGCGCAGGGAGTTTCACGCGCCGTTGATTGTCTTGATGATAATAATCTTGTTGCTTGCGACTTCACAGACACTGAACAGCGGCGAAAACTTCCAAGAGGTTCAATCGACTGTCGAAGAGCTTGAGTAGCTTAGTTGTCAAAGGGCAAGGCGGCGTTGTATAATCGGCGCAATTATTGTTAGGAGGTTAAGAATTTGAAAATGAACGGAGCACGAGCTCTACTTGAGAGCTTGAAAAGGGAAGGCGTTGATTTGGTGTTCGGCTACCCCGGCGGCGTCGTGCTGAAACTTTACGACGAGATTTATAAGATGAAGTTCCCAAACATCTTGACGGGACATGAGCAAGGCGCGGTTCATGCGGCGGACGGCTACGCACGGGCTAGCGGCAAGGTCGGTGTCGTCATTGCCACGAGCGGCCCTGGCGCGGCGAACTTAATCACGGGCATTGCGACGGCTAACATGGATTCAATCCCGCTAGTTTGCATTACGGGGCAGGTTGCCAATCACGCAATCGGCAAGGACTCCTTCCAAGAAGTCGACGTTTACGGAATCACTACGCCGATAACCAAGCACAACTACCTTGTCAAAGACGTGCACGACTTGCCCCGCGTCGTCAAGGAGGCGTTCTTCATTGCCAAGACGGGTCGCCCAGGACCGGTATCGATTGACATTGCCGCCGACGTGTTCAATACTGAGTTTGACTTTGAATATCCCGACGCGATTAATTTGCGCGGCTACAGCGGAAAAAATCCCGTGGCTGAAATCGCAATCGATGAGGCTGTTAAGTCTGTGGAGAGTTGCTCGCGTCCTCTGATATTCGTTGGCGGCGGCGTCACGAGTTCGGAGACTTCAGAGGACTTGCGCAAGATTTTAACGCGGCTAGGTTGTCCGTCGACTTCAACGCTTATGGGCTTAGGCTGTATCGACGCGGACACCGACGGCTTCTTAGGTTTCGCGGGTATGCATGGTTCTTACGGCGCGAACATGGCGATTCAAGCTTGCGACCTGCTGTTGTGCATTGGAATGCGTTTCAGCGACAGAGTTACCGGACGCGTTGCCGACTTCGCACCGAATGCTAAGATTGTGCACTTTGAGCTTGACCCCGCCGAGGTTAATAAGAACGTGCAAGCCGATTTAAAAGTTTTGGGCGACTTGCGGCAATCGTTGCCAATGTTCAGGGCGAAGCTTGACGAGTCGTCGACGAATTACGCTGATAAGTTCGCCGCGTGGAAGTCTCAAGCAGTCGCCAAAGGTAACGAGCACCCGTTCAGCTGGCAAGAGGAAGACGACGCGATTAAACCCGGCGCACTAATCAGCAAGATAAGTAGCATATGCGACGACGACACAATCGCCGTTACGGACGTCGGGCAACATCAAATGTGGGCGGCGCAGTTCTTCAAGGCACGCAAGCCAAGACAATTCCTAACGAGCGGCGGGCTGGGGACAATGGGCTTTGGACTGCCGGCGGCTATGGGCGCGAAGCTCGCTTGCCCCGATAAACATGTCGTGCTGTTCACGGGCGACGGCTCAATCATGATGAACATTCAAGAGCTAGCCACGCTCGCCGACCACGACATTGACGTTAAGATTGTCATCGTGCATAACTTTATTCTCGGCATGGTCGGGCAGTGGCAACGGCTCTTCTACAATCATCACTATTCGGCGTCGGAGCTGAAGTGTAAGCGCGACTTCGTAAAGATTGCTCAGGCAATGGGCGTGCGTGGCTACCGATTGACTAAGGCGGCGGAGTTGGATACGGAGCTTGTCGAGATTATGTTTTCTAAGGGCGCGGCTGTCATTGATGTCTACGTGCCCGAAGAAGAAAACGTTATCCCGATGGTGCCGGGCGGCAAGCGTCTTGACCAAATGGTGCTCGGCAAATGATTCACGTTGACTTTGCGATAATCGGCGGCTCCGGCACGCTTAGCAGTGACTTCCCGAAAAATTTTGCGGGCGTCGAGGTTTTGGCGGATAATCTGTTCTTCGAGACGCCTTACGGGAAAAGTCCCGCGTTCAGACTGTGTAGCGTCGGCGGCAAAGAGTTCCTGACCTGCAAGATGCATGGCTGGCGGAGCGGCGTCACTCGCGCTGATTCTTCGCGGCAAATCTTCTGGACATTTCGTGAGGCGGGCGTCAAGCGTATTTTCTCGGAAGGTGGCGTTGGAAGTGTCAATCACTTGCTCAATCCCCGCGACTTGATGATTCCCGATGATTACCTTGACTTGTCGACGCGCAAAGACGTTCAACTTGACGGGCGGTATCTTCTGATTATGCGCGATGCTCTCTGTCCTGAATTGCGCGGCAAGCTCCTAACGTCAGCGAAGAAATTTTTCACGGGAAGAATCTTCGAGCGCGGGATTTATGCCGTGACGGACGGTCGACACTTTGAAAGCCCAGCGGAGATTGCAATGCTCAAAGGGCACGCAGACATTGTCGGGCAGAGCCTCGCGCCTGAAGTGTATTTGGCTAGGGAAATCGGCGCGTGCTATGCTAATCTGTCGTTCGTGGTCAACTACGGGGAAGGCTTGCGCGTTTGGTCGCACGAGGTCATGAAGAATATTTTCTTCGACGACGCGGCTTTAATTGGAAATATTTTACTCGACGCGCTGAAGAATACGCCTGACGATAAATCCTGCGACTGCATGAGCTTGCGTAAGGAAACTCTGCTTAAAGAAATCTACGACGCTTAGACAAAAAATTAGCGACGAACTCGCGATTGAGTCCGCCGCTTTTTTTATGCCGTGACAGCTCCGGCCGTGTAACCTGCCTTTTTGATTGCCTCTCGTAGTAAATCGTCCGGAACGTCTTCTTTCAAGCCGACGAGCGCGGATTGCTTTTCGAGACTCGCCGCCGCAATCGTCACGCCGTCGACCTTTTCCAAGGCACGCACGACTTTATAAATGCACTTCTCGCACGTCATGCCGTCAACGTCAATCGTCCTGTGAATCGGGAAGCGTTCAATCTTCTCGACGCGGGCGCGATAGCTGTCGTCTAAAGCCTTTTGCGCTGAACAGCCGCCGCCGCAACTTGAGCATTCCTCCGAAC
The DNA here is from genome assembly GCA_017518105.1 of Selenomonadaceae bacterium. Taxonomy (GTDB): domain Bacteria; phylum Bacillota; class Negativicutes; order Selenomonadales; family Selenomonadaceae; genus Quinella. The sequence continues at coordinate 156,304 of JAFWWC010000026.1, read as the reverse complement.
AACACGCCGCCTCACTCTTGAAGAAAGCCCGATAAGCCTTCCGCACGCCGAAGCCGAACGCCACCGCGATTAACGCCCCAAGGATAACAGTCGCAATCATCATTCAAACCCCAGGAGCTTGCCGCCTTGATAGACGATTAGCGATATGACCCAAGCGACTGCCGTCGTGTAGAAGAAGACGAACGCCATCCACTTGAAACTTTGCGCCTCTTTCTTGACGGTGCCAAGCGCGGTCATGCATGGCGAATACAGCAAGCTAAACACCATGAACGCCAACGCTGACAACGGAGTAAACGCGCCGCCCATCGAAGTTGCATTTAAGACTTCTGCAGTACCTTCCGCATCGTCCGTGTCAACTGCCTCTTCGTCCGCGCCGTAGAGGATTCCCATTGTCGAAACAACTGCTTCTTTAGCCAAAACGCCAGTCACGACTGCCGCGCCAGCCTCCCACGTGTCAAAGCCCTGCGGAGCAAAGACTACGGACGTTGCCGAGCCGATGCTTGCCAGATAGCTGTTGTCCATGTCTTCAGTCATGCCGTCCGAATTGAAACTGCTGAGGAACCAAATTATAACCGACATTGCAAAGATAATCGTGCCGGCTTTAATCAGATAGCCCTTGCCCTTATCCCAAGCCTCAAGCAGGACGGTTTTAATATCGGGCATGCGATAGGGCGGCAGTTCAAGCAGGAAGGTCGATTGTTGCTCTTTAAACATTGTCGAGCTTAGAATCTTCGCCATAACAATCGCCGTGATGATTCCGAGGAAGTACATTGCGAAGACGACGTTAGCGACGTTATCGGGGAAGAACATTGCCGCGAACAGTGCGATAATCGGAACCTTCGCGTTGCAGGTGATAAACGGCGTCACGAAGATTGAAATCATTCTGTCCTTGTGCGTGTCGAGTGCGCGGTTAGCCATAATCGCCGGGACTGCGCAACCGAAGCCCATCATCAGCGGCATAATCGATTTGCCCGATAACCCAGCGCGACGCATAATCGGGTCCATGATGAACGCAACGCGAGCCATATAACCTGTGCCGTCGAGGAAACTCAAGATGATAAACAGCGTGAAGATTAGCGGGACGAAATTGACGACTGCACCGACGCCCGCAATTATTCCGTCCGAAACGAGCGACTGCATCCAATCCGCGACGCCAGCTTCAGCCATTGCATCTGCCGCCCAAGGTACTAAGGTCTCGTCGAAGAATTCTCCGACCAAATCGGCGAGCGGTTGCCCTATCCAGTTGAACGAGATTTGGAACATCAGATAGAACGCCGCAATCATTAAGATTATCGAAGTCACGCCGTTAGCAAGGTAGGAGTCGAGCTTCTCCGTTAAGGTCTTGTCCGTCGCGCTGACTGTCACTGCGCTTGCCATAATCTTATCAATCAGGTCGTAGCGTGCGGCGATGACTTCTTCCTCAATCTTCGCCGCCGATAAGCCGCTGTGTTCAATGTTATGAACGCGTTCGATATGGTCGGTGATAAGCTTGCTGGGCTTGTAGTTAGTCATTACCGCGTTGGTGAACACGTCAAGGAGTTTGCGAACGCTCTTATTGCTCCTGCCGACGGTATTGGTCACGGGCATCCCGAAAGCGTCTTCCAACTTCTTCATGTCGATTTTAATGCCGTGCCGCTGAGCCTCGTCCATCATGTTGAGGTTCAGGATAAGCGGGATACCGTTTTCCATAAGCTGAATAGTCAAGAAGAGGTTGCGGGCAATGTTCGCGGCGTCGATGATGTTTACGACGATGTCAGGCTTGTTCGTCTTGAAGTAGTCGCTAACAACCTGTTCTTCCTGCGAACGGGCGTTGATTGAGTAAGTGCCGGGCAGGTCGATGACGGAAATTTTTCTACCGTTGTGTTCGATAACGCCGACTTTCTTATCGACGGTGACGCCGGGCCAGTTGCCGATTTTCTGACGTGCGCCGGTCAACTCGTTAAAGATTGTCGACTTGCCGGTATTGGGATTGCCGGTTAATGCTACGGATAATGCTGACATGTTTAAGCCTCCTTGCTAACTTCTGATACTTCAATTTGCGCGGCGTCGTCTCGTCTCATTGCCAGATTGTAGGAACGGAGCCGCAGTGCAATCGGGTCGCCGAGCGGAGCCGAGTTCAAGACTTCGACGCGAGTGCCGGGGATTAATCCCATTGTCATAAGTCTTTGCTTAAGTTCGGACTCGCCGACCGAATCAATCCTTACAATCATTCCAGGCTGTGTATCTTTGAGTGTCAAGCTTCATCACTCCTTGAAAATGTTTTTCGTTTAAGTCGCCCGAAGTTTATCACGCGTGAAAACAATTATCAACACTCTTTGAAAAAATTTTTCGTTGGCTTCCAAGGTAGAAAAATTCTGACGGCTGTTGTAGAATAGCGGCGCAAATTTTGAATATGGAGTAGACGCAATGCAACGTATTGATTTAACGGAGAAGGTCAAGAAGGTCATTCGCTTTAGCCTGGCGGGCGTGTTGGTTACGGCGATGATTATCGGTTATGCCGAGTTCAAATATTGGCACAGAGAAGAGACGATTCAACTTGACGGCGCAAAAGTCGTCGGGACGATGGTTTCAGTCAGAGTTTTGGCTAATGGCAAGGTCAAGGAGCTTACCTTCGAGGACGGAGCCGAAGTCAAAGCCGGAGACGTGATAGCCCGTTTGGAAGTCGCCATAACCGAAGAAGAGATTCAGCAGCTTGAAAACACCGTGCAACTTGCCAAAGACAACTACGCGAACCTTGCGGCGGGTCAATGGGTCAAAGTTCCCGTTCAGCGCGAGCGAGTGACTTATCCGCCTGCGCCGTCAACGTCTTATTCAGCCCCGTCGGGGAATTTGGCTAGGCTTGAGGAGCGGGCTAATCGCATGGCGGAGCTTTTCGAGATGGGAGCAGTCAGCGCAGTGCAACGAGACGCCGCCCGCCGTGCTTACGAGAGTGCCCTTGCTGATTCGTCGTCTTACAGCTATTCCGCCGCGCCCGAACCGATTATCGAGTACTACACCGAATACGTCGACGAGTTCAGACAGACGCCGCCCGAAGTCTTAGCTGGAGCCGAACAGGCGATTAAGCAAGCGGAAATTTCCTTGAACGCGGCTAAGCAGGAGGCTCGCGAAAGTGACGTTATCGCGCCCGTGAACGGAACGATTTATTACGGCGTCGAGGTCGAAGAGGATATTGTTGCCGGCGATAGCGTTTCGAGAATCGGCGACAGTCGCGAGCTTTGGCTTGAGGTCGAAGTCACGGAAGAGCTTTTCAATAAAATTCCGCTCGGCAAGCTCGTCAGCTACAAAATTGACGGCAAGGAAATCTTCGGCACCGTCATAGAAAAAATCAAACCGAACGTCGCCGAACCCGTCGAAGAGACCGAGCCTATCGAATTGCCCGAAATCCCCACGTCAGAGAATCAAGCCGCGCCGTTAATCGGTGAAACTCCTCCACCTCAAGAACAACCGCAAGCCTCCGAGCCGCCGCAAGCCGTGCAAGCCGAAGTTCAAACCGTCGACAATCCCAACGACAAAATCAAAGCAATAATCGATTCCGTCAAACAAAAGAAAACTCCGCCGCAAGCACAGCCGCCGCAAATACCAGACACCTTCGAGGAGCAACAAAAGCCCAATGACAAATTCATCATAAAAATATCGCTACCCGCCGAACGCGACTTTGAATGCCGACCCAATACAACAACCACCGTCAAAATTAAATTATGAACTTTAGAAGGAAATATCTTGCCTCGCGCCGAATTACGCGGGGCATTTTGTTTTTGGAGGTATTAACATGGACTATTCAACTTACTTGAAAAAATATCCCACGGAAGACGGCTACTTCGGTCGTTTCGGAGGCGCGTATCTTCCCCCGCAACTCGTCCCGGCTATGGAAGAAATCACACAAGCTTATCTGACGATCTGCCACTCGTCGCAATTCATTAACGAGCTTCGCCGCATTCGCAAAGAGTTTCAAGGACGCCCCACGCCCGTTTATCACTGCGAAAATCTCAGCCGCAAGCTCGGCAACTGCCAGATTTATCTTAAGCGCGAGGACTTGAATCACTCCGGCGCACACAAGCTCAATCACTGCATGGGCGAAGGTCTCCTTGCTAAGTTCATGGGCAAGAAAAGAATCATCGCCGAAACTGGAGCCGGTCAACACGGCGTCGCCTTGGCTACTGCGGCTGCGTTCTTCGGTCTGGAATGTACAATCTATATGGGCGCGGTCGACATCAAAAAGCAAGCCCCGAACGTCGCCCGCATGAAAATCCTTGGCGCGGAAGTCGTCAGCGTCGATAAGGGCGCGAAGACTCTTAAGGAGGCAGTCGATGCCGCTTTTGAAGATTATCTGCAGAACTACAACGACACGATTTATTGCATAGGCTCGGTTGTAGGTCCTCACCCCTTCCCGATGATGGTTCGCGATTTTCAATATGTCGTCGGCGAAGAGGCTCGCGAACAGTTCAAAGACATGACGGGCTTTTTGCCTGACGTGGTGACGGCTTGCGTCGGCGGCGGCTCGAATTCAATCGGATTCTTCCTGCCGTTCATCAATGACCCTGTAGAGATTGTCGGCGTTGAGCCACTCGGTCGCGGCGAAAAACTCGGTGACCATGCCGCGTCTATGACTTACGGCTCCGAAGGCGTCATGCACGGCTTTGATAGCATCATGTTAAAGGACGCCAACGGCAACCCCGCGCCGGTCTACTCAATCGCTAGCGGTCTCGATTATCCGAGCGTCGGTCCCGAACATGCTTTTTTGCGCGAGATTGGTCGCGTCAAGTACGACGTGGCAACCGACTTGGAAACGGTCGACGCCTTCTTCAAGCTCAGCCGCTACGAAGGGATTATCCCCGCCCTTGAAAGTTCGCACGCCGTCGCTTATGCCATGAAGCTTGCTAAGAAGATGGGCAAGGGTTCAATCCTCGTCAACCTCAGCGGACGCGGCGATAAGGATTTGGATTATGTCATTGAACACTATGGCTACGGCGAGGACTTTAAGGAATTCTAAATGGAACAAATATCTCAAGCGTTTCTAACTTTTATCGACTCGTGGGGCTACTTCGCGGTTGCAATCCTCATGGCAATGGAGAACGCCTGTATCCCCGTGCCGAGCGAATTGATTCTAGGCTTTGCAGGCTATCTGGTCAGTGCCGAGCGTATGACTTTCACGGGCGCGATGATTGCGGGCATGGTCGGCGGCATGGCAGGTTCAATCTTTGCTTACGTCGTCGGCGCGACGGGCGGCAGGAAATTCGTCGACAAGTACGGCAAATACTTCTTCATAAAAAAATCGCACGTCGACTTAGCTCAGCGGTGGTTCGACAAGTACGGTATTCGCGCAGTCTTCTTTAGCCGAATGCTTCCCGTCATCCGAACGTTTATATCATTGCCCGCCGGATTCGCCCGCGTGAACTTCAAGCAATTTCTGTTCTACACGTTCGCAGGCTCGCTCCCCTGGACGGCTTTAATCCTCTGGGCGGGTCTCATGCTCGGCGACCACTGGGAATATCTTTTGGAAATCGGGCACAAATTCTCCGCGGCGTTCATCGTCGTTAGCGTCTTGATAATCGCCTGGCTTTACTTCAGACGCAAGAAATAAAAATTACCCCTCCGCAACTCGCAGAGGGGCTTTTTTTATTGCAGATACTTCCTTTTTAGTTCGCGAACCATTTCAACGTATTTGTTCTTGCAGGAGAGATTGTCGCCACTGTTTATGAAGGTCAAGCACGGCTCAAGATATTTCTGCCAAATGCCTTCGTAAATCTGCGGGGCGTCCGTGAGGCGATTAATCTTGTCGACGATTCGCGGGGCAATGACGTAATACTCAGCGATTAAACTTTTGCCGTCGGGCTGAACACTCAACCAACCGTCGCGGAACTTTCTAAACGTCGTCAGCTCGTAGCAATCGTCCGCCTTCCCGAAGCTACCGCAAACCGCCGTCGTGATAAAGCAACCTTCGTCGTTCTGTTGAGCATTCGGTTGATTTTGTTGCTGACGTTGTTGCCTACGTTGCTCATCTCGTTTAATTCTGTCAATCATGACCCGCTGTTCATTTCTTTGGGCAAATCTGTCCATTTCAGGGCTAATTGCCCGATAAGCTTGCCCGCTGTCAGATCTAAGTATGTCTCTTAAAATGCTATTCAAAATTCCCATACGACCAAATCCTTTCTATTCAGGATAAAATTTCCCGTTCATTATCCCCCCCCCCAGCCGCCTTTTGTCAAGCTTTTAGCAAAAATTTTTCAAGCCGTCAAAGTCACACATTAATCAAAGCCTTTCTTCAAACATTAAATCCTGCCTATTTTATCAAACGGGATTCAAGCATTGGTGTCCTGCCAGAACACTAAAAAAATTTTTCAAGCAAGAAATAAATCGCCGTGAGTGCAAAGTAAGGACCGTAAGCAAAATAACTGCTATGGTCTTTTTTCTTGGTAAGAATCATCAGCAATGCCACTAGCCCGCCGATAATCGTCCCGATAATCACGACCGATATAAGCTTCTCTGCGCCGAGCCACAATCCTAACGCCGCAATCAATTTCACGTCGCCGCCGCCGAGGGAGCCTTTTGAAAGCACTGCCAGCAATAAAAAGATTCCGCCACCGATTAGAGCCGCCGCTATGTGCGCTTGGAAGTTTAAATTCATCTGCCAGACGTAAAAGCCGCCCAGGAGGGCAAGCGGCAAAGTCATCGCGTCGAAGAGCATGTATTGTTCAAAGTCCGTAACCGTCATCAGCACCAGCAGGAATATCGCCGCCATTATCCACAGGTCGCCGAACATGTAAAGGCACGATAGCGAAAAAAATATTATCGGCTTGCGGAAACGTGCTCGGCTTGAAATTTCTTCGGGGAAGGTCAACTCCTTGCTCCGCGAGTAAAGTTTATCAATCCACAGCGAACCCGCGACCGTCAGCACGGCGGCGAGTATCAGCTTGGCGATTAATGCTTCTACTAAAATCATTGGCGTTGTCTCCTAAGGTGTTTTTGCCGATTATACCAAAAAAATCAGCCCTTCCAATATCGGAGGGGCTTTTAAGTCTTTTGATTGCCAGTTAAGCCTTCTGCTTATCAGCGAGGATTTGTTTAAGTGCGCGGACGGAACCATCATCGAAGACAAAGCGAACGTTCGTATGTGCCGGGATAATCTCTTCAATCTCGGCAAGGTTAATCGCGGGAGCCTTCACGGGGTCGCGCAAAACGTAATTGAACGGCGTTATATCTTCCATGCGGAGCCAGAACTTGAATTGGTTGGCGATAGTCGAGTTATCAGTTTTGTAAGGCAGTTCCTTCTTGTCGAGACCAGAGCCAATCTCATCGCACATAAGGAACGTCCCGAAGATTTTATAACTCGTGCGCGGAAGGACGGCTAAGAAGTCCTTTAGCGGAACTTTCTCGTCCTCGTTCATGTAGTTGATATAAAGGTCTTCGTAATACGGCTCGTGATAGAATTCCTTGTCTTCCATTGCCTCGTAGTCGTGGATAACGTCGCCATACCACTGATTAAAGCCGCGGCTGTTTGTGTTGTAGAAGTAAAACGCCTCGTGCTCGTCGTCCTTGGGCTTAACCAACCAGCTCACGACGATTTCTTTCTTGTCGTCGCGGTAGGTCAGGTAATAGCTGTCGTCTATGATGAAGAACCAATCGCGAGTGTTCGTCTTGAGGTGCAGGAAGTGAATATCTCTGGCGCGATACTCATCAAGCATTGCCTCGAACTGTTCAGCATTCATGACGCGACCTCAATCCATGTGGGAGCCGCCGTTAATGTCAATGTCTTCGCCGGTGATGTAGCCTGCTTCTTTGGAGGCAAGGAAGACAATCGGACCAGCGACCTCGAAGACTTCGCCGATACGCTTCATCGGGATTTCCTGTGCAAGCTTGATGTCGTCTTCTTCGGTGCCGTTCATGTTCTTGCGGATGTCGGTGTTGATTGCGCCGGGGCAAACGCAGTTGACGGTAATTCCGTACTCAGCGACCTCGCGGGCAAGATTTTTGCTGAAGCCCAAAAGAGCCGCCTTAGACGCGCTGTAGTGTGCGCCGCCGAAGACGCCGCCGCCGCGTTTAGCCGAGACAGAGGACAAGCTGACGATACGACCGTATTTGCGCTCCTTCATGACTTCGACGACAGCTTTGGTGATAAGGAACGTGCCGAACATGTTGACGTTGAAAACGCGCTTCATATCGGCAAGGGTCATGTCGTGGACGGTGACGCGTTGAGTAATGCCAGCGTTGTTGACGAGAACATCAATCTTGCCGTACTTGTCCTTGACGTTCTTGACGAAAGCATTAACGCTGTCTTCGTCGGCAATGTTGAGTACGAAGCCGTCAGCCTTGTAGCCCGCCGCTTGAATCTCGGCGACAGTGTCCTTGCAGCCCTGCTCGTTCATGTCGGCGATAATGACTTGTGCGCCCGCCTCCGCGAACATGTTAGCAATCCCGCGACCGATGCCGCGTTTGGAACCAGAACCCGTGACGATTACTACTTGGTCTTTGAAATCAAACATTTTTTTAGCCTCCTGAATATTTTAAAATGAATTAAGATAATTTTTAAAGTCGCTGTAGAAGTTTTCGCGCTTCCCAATCATGATTATGACCGTCAAAGTGCCATCGTCATTTTGTTTAACGCTGTAACCGATTCTGTAGCCGACCTTTTGATAGCGAAATTTGTAGGTGTAACAACCTTTTAAGTCCCCGACTGTCGCCTCGCCGACTTCCAACGGATTTAAACGAATTTTTTCGAGACATTCCATAAAAATTTCGTTCAATCGTTTGTCTTGGATTTTTTTCAAATAACGTTGAGCTTGCGGGAGAATTTCAAGCGTATTCATCGCCGAAAACCTCTTGCATCGTATAAGATTCGCCTTTGCTTTGGTCGATGAGGTCTTGCATCATTTTATCGAAGGCGGCGGGAACCTTTTCGCGCATTGAGATGAATTTTTCGAGGAGCTCTTGACCTTCGTAACCTTCGGCGATTAAATCGCGCAAAATCTCAACGTCGAATTCGCCTTTGTGGATAGCCATTGCCGAAGTCCTCTATCAGAAACTTTTAGCGGCGGCAACGATAGCGTCGACGGTGATGCCGTTCTTTTCAAGCAGGCGATGATACGGAGCCGACTCGCCGAACTGGTCTTGAATGCCGAAACGTTTAACTTTGCCTTTGCCCATCTCCGCGACGACTTCGCATACAGCCGAGCCAAGCCCGTTAATGATATTGTGGTCTTCGATTGTGATAATCTTGCCTATATTCTCGACGCAATCTTTAACAACGTCCACGTCAAGCGGTTTAATCGTGTGCATATCGACGACTTTAGCCGAGATACCTTCTTCAGCAAGCTTAGCCGCTGCGTCGAGTCCGTAGCAGACCATGTCGCCGTTAGCAATTATCGCAATGTCCTTGCCTTCGCGGGCGATGTGCGCCTTGCCAATGGTGAATTCGGTGTTCTCGTCGTAGATAATCGGAATGGCGTCGCGAGTAAATCTGATAAACGCCGGTCCGTCATATTCGGCAATAGCGCGGGTGAGCTTGCGAGCCGCCCAATAGTCAGCCGGCATAATAACCGTCATGTTCGGAATCGTGCGCATAACGCCCATATCCTCGATAGCCTGATGACTTGCGCCGTCGTTGGCGGGAGTAACTCCGCCGTGAGAGCAAGCGATTTTGACGTTGAGGCGGGGATATGCAATCTCCTGACGAATCATTTCGCACATACGCAACGAACCGAAGACTGCATAAGTCACGACGAACGGAATCTTGCCAGTGGTAGCCATGCCCGCCGCGACGCCCGCCGCGTTCTGTTCAGCGATGCCAACGTTGATATGCTGGTCGGGGTGAGCCTTCGTGAAACCGTCAGTCCTGCAAGATTTGCCGATGTCCGCGTCGACGATGAAGATATTTTTATTTTCGTTGCCGAGGATAATCATTTCCTCGCCGAAGCCGTTACGAGTTGCCTTTTTTTCCATATCAGAAGCCCTCCTCAAGGTCTTTCATAGCCTGTTCGTATTCTTCTTTATTGGGGGCGACGCCGTGCCACGAGCCGACATTTTCCATGTAGGAAACGCCCTTGCCCTTAGTCGTCTGTCCGATAATGCATTTGGGTCTGTGGTCGTGGCTGTGCATTTTGATTGTATCGAGCGTGCGAACGATTTGCCCCATGTCGTTGCCGTCAATGTTGTAGACTTCCCAGCCGAACGCTTTAAACTTTTCGCCCAAGTCGAGGTTAGGCATAACTTCATCTGTCGTGCCGTCGATTTGCAGATTGTTCACGTCGACGAAGGCAATCAGATTATCGAGCTGATATTTATTGGCAGTAGCCGCCGCCTCCCAAATTTCGCCCTCTTGGCATTCGCCGTCACCGAGGACTGTAAACACGCGGCAAGGTTTCTTGTCAACTTTCAAACCGATAGCCATACCAACTGCGCAAGCGAACCCTTGACCGAGTGAACCAGTTGGAATGTCGATGCCGGGGCAATGATGATTCGGATGACCTTGGAGCGGCGAACCTTCTTGGCGGAGCGTGTGCAAAGTCTCTTCGGGGAAGAAACCGAGCGTGCCGAGTGCCGCATATTGAATCGGGCAAACGTGACCTTTGGAGAGGACAAAGCGATCGCGGTCTTCCCACTTCGGATTTTTCGGGTCGACTTTCATTTCATAGAAGTAGCAAGCCGTCACGAATTCCGCCGCGCTGAGCGAGCCGCCGGGGTGACCCGACTGCGCCTCGTAAATCATCGTCACGACTTTTTTGCGCAAATCCTTTGCAATCTCCTTGAGTTCCTCCACTGACCTTTTCTTCATGATTGAACCTCCTTATTTAAAAACATGGGGCACGACGCGCAGTCACGAGCCGCGCCCAGTTACTATCGACAAAACTTTAATCGCGAAGTGAACATTTAATCTCGACGATTGAACCGTTGCTCACGTCGAAAGTCAGCTTGATTCGCCTGTCGCCGCTGTAGTATTTATGCTCAATTACGCCGTCATCATTTTCCGCCAAGCCTGCGCCGTAAGCGTCAATCATATTCTGCTCCGTCATGCCGACTTCAACGCCGCCCGCAGTTTTGACTCCCGATTGCCGAGTTTTAACTTCCTCGACAACATTCCCCTCAACATCAATCATCAAACCGTTTGCAAAAGTGAATTCGTCGTCGTCATGTTGAGAGGTCGGCTCGCCGAGAATTTTTTTAGCCTCGTCAAAGGTCATACCCGGCGAAATTCCTCCGAGTGAAAACTTGCTATCGACATTGCTTGTAGGAGCCGTGTCTGCGACTTGAGCCGCTTTTTGCTCGACTTTAGCCGCCGCGTCTTTAACATCAGATGCCGCCTCTTGAACTTCGGAGACTGCCTCTTGCTTGACTTCCTCGACTTTGTTGCCGCACCCGACTGATAAAGCCATTACCGCTAACACTGACACCGCTAAAAATTTCTTCATGACAAACACCTCATTTAAGCGTGCAGGTTATCTCGGTGATGATGCCGTTCTCCGCTTTGTAGACGACGATAGATTTTTTGTCGCCGCTGTTGTACTCGTATTCGGCACCATTAGCGATTTTGCGAACGGAATCCGCTGGACCGCAGTTGTCGTTCAAAGAGTATTCACTTGCCCCGACGTACATGCCTTCAGGCGTCTCGAATGTGTCGACTACCGTTGAAATCGATTTAACTTTCTTTGCGCCGTCGAACACGACCTTAAGACCGTCTGCGAAAGTCATCTCGTTGCCTTCAACCTTAGTTGCCTCGCCGAACATCGCTTGCACGTCTTCAACGGAAGCACCAGGCATAAGACCGTTAAGCGCGATAACTCTTTCGTTCATAATGCTCGTCATATCGGTTGCCATCTCGTCGACCTTAGCGGCGGCGTCGGATTTCATCTCGTCAGCCTTCTTAGCTACGTCGTCAGCCGCTTGATTAGCCGCGTCTTTAGCCTCGTCGACTTTTGCGGCGGCGTCGGACTTCATCTCGTCAGCTTTCTTCGCCGCGTCGTCAGCCGCTTGGTTAGCTTTGTCCTTAGCCGCGTCTGCCGTCTGCTCGACTTTCTGCTGAGCGTCTTTAGCGGCGTCCTGAGCTTGATTGCCGCAACCCGTCGACAAAATCATTGCCGCGAGCATTAGTACTGCCAAAGCTTTCTTCATGATAACCAATCCTTCCGAAAATTTTTCTCCGCGCTAGACGAATAACAGCGGGAGTTGCGGAATGTATGTTACCAGCAATAGGACAACTAAGCAAGCGATGATAAGCGGGATGACTGCTACGGAAATATCTTTCAGTGAGACGTTGGCTATGCCGCACCCGACAAATAGATTTATGCCAACGGGCGGTGTCACCAATCCGATTGACAGGTTGAGAACCATGACCGCGCCAAAGTGAATCGGGTCAATGCCCAGACTCAAGGCGACCGGCAGGAACAGCGGCGTAAAGATTAGAACGGCTGACGTTGCGTCCATGAAGCAGCCCGCGATTAGGAAGATGACGTTAGCGATTAGCAAGAACATGATATAGTTGCCGCCGGTTATCTCAATCAAGCCGTCGCTTATCGCAAGGTCGAGGCGGGCACGCGTCAAGATATATGCAAACAAACTCGCCGTCGCCGTGATGAACATGACAACTGCCGTCGTGGTCGTGGAATTTACGAAGATTTCGTAGAGGTCTTTAAGCTTAAGCGTGCGATAGATGAAGAAGCCTACGAACAGACCGTAAACCGCAGACGCCGCCGCCGCCTCAGTCGGGGTGAAGATACCGCCGTAGATGCCGCCGAGGATAATGCCCGGCATGAGCAATCCCCAGAACGCCTCTTTGAAGGACTTCCAACGCTCCTCACTCGACGCTTTAGGAAGAAGTTCGATTTGCAAGTTGCGAGTCGTCCACATTGCCACGATTATTAACGCAACGCCAATCATGACACCGGGGACGATACCCGATAAGAACAGTTTGCCGATTGAAGTATCAGCGACCGAACCATAGACGACGAATGTAATTGACGGCGGGATAACGATACCAGTTGCACCAGCCGCCGCCATCAATGCCGCACTGAACGCGGGAGGATAGCCGACCTTGACCATAGCGGGGATAAGAATCATGCCCAGAGCCGCGACCGTCGCAGGACCCGAACCGCTGATTGCCGCAAAGAAGCACGCGACCGAGACCATAACGACGATTAGACCGCCGCGCAGATGTCCAACGCAACTTTGCGCGAAGTTTATCAGGCGTTCGGAAATGCCAGCCTTCTCCATGACGTTGCCGCCGAGGATAAAGAACGGCACCGCCAGCAGAACAAACTTACTTGTCGCCGAGGAAAAGATACGCGGCAACATTGTCATAATCGTATCGAGCGGACGACCCGCCCCGTCAATCAGCATACCGAAGACGCTAGACACGCCAAGGCAAATCGCAATCGGCGTGCCGACCAAGAGGAATGCCGCAAAGCTCAAGAAAATTACTGGACCAATCATTTTGCGTCGCCCTCCTTGCCGCTTATCGTGTCAATTAGCATGAATAAAAATTCTATCGTGATAAAGAACGCGCCAATCGGGACGAACGAACCGAATATCCACTCAGGCCACTGCATACCCGCCGTAACTTGTCCGTGATAAATTTGGCTCTGCACCATGCTGATTCCATACCAGAACAACGCCGCCGAAAAGAACGTTGCAAGCGCGTAACTCATCGTCTGAATTGCCCGACGCACGCCAGCTGGTAGCAAGTCAAGTATCGCCGTGAATCCCAAGTGAGCCTTGCGCCTTGCCGCCGCCGCTGAGCCGATTAAGCTAAGCAGAACGAACAGATAAGTTGTAATCTCCTCTGAGAACGAGAACGACGCACTGAAGACGTAGCGGGCTATAACGTTCGCGAAGGTCAACGCCGTCATGACGATTAGGCAGATGGCGCAGATGATGTCTTCAATCTTCCCTAAAATATATCTCATGCCGACTGCCTCCTTACTTCATGCGGAAGGCCTTGCAAGCCTCGTCACCGTATTTTGCCATAAGCTCTTGCCGCACGCCCTGCACTTTATCTTGGAAGGGCTTCAACTGTTCGGGACTAAGGACGATAACTTCCATGCCGCCCTGTTCAAATTTCTTGCGCAAGTTCTCTTCGTCATTCTCAACCAAGTCGCGTCCCCATTCGCAAGCCTCTTTAGCTTTAACGCGGATAAGTTCTTGCGTCTTAGGCTCAAGGTTCTCGAAAATCTTTGTGTTAGCGACGAACAGATAGTTTTCGTAAGTGTAATTCCAAACGGTCATGTATTGCTGAATCTCGTTGACTTTGGCGGAGTTGGTGACGCTGAAGCCGTTCTCTTGCCCGTCAATCGTGCCCTGCTGAATCGCCGTAAAAGCTTCAGACCAACTCATAGCCACGGGGTCAGCTCCGAAGGCACGCCAAAACTTAAAATAAACCTCGCCGCCGGGCACGCGGATTTTCAAACCGGCAACGTCTTCGGGCTTAAGCACCGGGTGTTTGCCGTTAGTAATCTGTCTAAATCCGTTGTGCGCCGAGGCGAGGAAAGTCATACCCTGTTGCGCGAGAATTTTTTTGTAGTATTCGCCGCCAGTCGTGTCGATAATTTCACGAGCCTCTTGATAGTTGTTAAAAGTCCAAGGAATCGTGGCAATCAAAAGATGTTCGTCCATGACTGCCATAACGCCCGCCGCGTACGCCGCCAAATCAACTGCGCCGTCCGCGATCATCTCGATACCCTTTGAGGCATTGCCGCCCGCAAGTTGGTCGTTCGGGAAAACGTCGACGGTGATATTTCCGCCGCTCTCCTGCGCGACAAGCTCGGCAAATTTCATTGCAACCTTAGTATCAGTCGCAATGTTCGTGCCGTTGACGCTCATGACCAGCTTAATTTTCTGATAGTCGCCCTCTTTGCGTTCACCCTGCGCGGCATCCTCGCCGCACCCCGTGAACGCCAGCAAACTACACACGAGCAACACCGACATTAGAACTTTTTTCCACATCGGCATTTTCATCAAGCTCCCCCCTCTGATAAAACCCTCTTTACTTCGCTCAACCAACATAGGATGTTGATTTAGCTGTGCGTATACTATCATTAACGCGGCTAATCTGTCAACAGTTCGCAAGGAAAAAATTTTAGCTCAATCGAGGAGATGATTTTCGTAGACGTGGCGCAATTCTTTTAGATTATCGCTGTTCAAATCAGGGCGGCAAGTCCACGCCTTTGAATTGATTTCCATAGTCTCGCGGTCGTCGGTGCTGTACTTCTTCCAATCTGAACTGGGCTTGCCACTTGTCGCGAAGGACACCCATGCCGCTTGAACCTGCGCAATCAAAGCGGGCGACGGATTCGGCTCAATGTCTTCGCTCGGATTGCCAAACACGAACGGCAAATCAATCGCATGACACGAGCCTAAATGTTCATAAGGCGACTTTTGATTGAACAGATAAAAATAAACGTCCTCGAACGCCGATTGATACTCCGCCATAAGCTCCTGCCCGACGCGCCAATCAAGCTGATTTGCAAACTCCAGATAACGTTCCAACTCTTCAAGCTCCAAATGATTCTTCTGCCACGATTGATAAAGTTCAGACCCTCCAAGGAATTCGCCTTCGTAAATGACGGGCGTAAGCTTCGGGTGAGCGTCCGTCATAAGCTCCATAAAGCCTTCGTAGTACAACGCCCAATAGCGATACTCTTCCGCCGTGTTGCCAGTCAAAAGTTTAATGCCACGTGCCACACCATCCTTTAGGTCTCGGAGCGGATGAGCTGGCAAATATTTTCCGTCGCAGGTCGGGAAGAAACCAACATCTATTTCAAAGCCGAGTTCGTCGCAAAATTTATAATACGTCAGCAAAAGTTCAGCGGTCGGTTTAGTCATAAGCTCCTGCATGTTCTTATAACCGCCAAGCTCCATGAATTTCGCTGTACGCTCCGCTGAGTGTTCGGGGACGTGATAATATGCCATGTGCCCCGACTGCGCGATAACCTTGTTGAACAGACCTTTAGCGGCGGGCGTGACCATTAAAAGCGTAGCGGAGATTGCGCCGGCACTCTCGCCAAAGATAGTCACGTTATCGGGATCGCCGCCGAAGCTCGAAATATTTTCCTTAACCCACGTCAACGCCGCCACCTGATCTTTAATGCCAAGATAGCCCGTGTCCTCGAAGGCAGAATCAATCGCCGCGAAGTTCATAAACCCAAAGAGATTCAGCCGATAATTAATCGTGACGACAACTACATCATGCGCCGCGAGGTTAGAACAGTTATAAAGCGGGTCGCCCGTGCCGCCATTGATGAAGCCGCCGCCGTGAATGAAAACCATGACGGGCTTATTTTTTCCGCCGCGTGTCCAAATGTTAAGCGTCAAACAATCTTCGCTTTGCTCAAGGAGGGAGGCAGGCTCGGTCTCGTCTCTGTCTTGAATTGCCGAGTAGCCGAACTTCTTTGCGTCGAAGGTCTTATTGCTCGGCTCCAAAGGTTCGGGGGCGTGCCAGCGAAGTTTGCCGACGGGCGGTTTGGCGTAGGGTATGCCCAGCCACGTTTGAATGCCGCGTTTGTCGATGAATCCTCTGTATGTTCCCTGCGCGGTCTTGGCTTGACAGGTTGCGGCTTGCACGTCGGCGGGAAAAATATTCGTTGCTAGAGTAAACATTGCTACTGCACTTCCTTTTATAAAGTCTCTGCGTGAAAGCATGAGTTCATCACCTCAAGGCAAGTTTAAAGCAAAGCCGCTGAAAAGTCTACGTGCGGTTGAAAACTTAGCGGGCGTATGGTACACTGCAAAAAATTTTTTGGAGGCAACGTTGAAAGATTTCCTAAGACACGAACTAGACGAGCTAAAGCAGAATAAAGTTCGGGCGATTGCGTTAGGCGTGTGCTTCGCCGTCCTGTTGATATTTTGGGCGACTGATGACAGCTCCGGCGGCGAAGAGATTATCCTAGAAGACGAGCCGCCGCTGACAAAGGACTTGCCCGTTAAGGTCTTGCCAGTCGAGAAAAGCCCCGACGGCGTGACGCTCGTCCTTGGGGCGAATGCGGACGAATTATTCATAGGCGACCCGTTCGCGGGCGAAGAGAGACCTAAGCCGCCGTCAAAGATTAATCCCCCCCCCCTCGTAACGTCTGCCTTGATTCAACCGCCGCCAGTCGCACAAACTAAACAGCCTAAGGAACGAATCATCTTGACGGGCACGGCGATTAGCGGCGAAGTCAAAACGGCAATGTTCCTGCGCGACAAGGAAACGTTATTCTTGACGGTCGGCGAGGAAATCGGCGGGAAAAAAATTTCGGACATAAGTGCGGAGTTCGTGACTTTCGAGGACGGTCAGAGAGTTTATCTGCAAAAGGAGCTGAGATGATTGAACTGGAAAAGAGTTTTGCCGCTCATAGCTTCGGCGGCTTTTTTTATGCCCGCGCACAGTTCAGCCGCCCCGATGACTTTAAGCGTTCACGAGGCAGACCTAAGGGCAACGATAATGCTCGTGGCGAAAACGGGCGGGCTTAATGTCTCGGTCGATGATTCGGTTAAGGGAAACATTTCAATATCGCTGACGAACGTCGAGCCGCTAAAGGTTCTTGAAATCATTTCGCGGACAAAAAGTCTTCAGCTCCTGCGCGAATCGGGCGTTTATATCATCACGGCTTCGAGCGTCGAGGCAATGCAAAGCTACGTTATCCCGATTAAGTATGGCGACGCCGAGACTTTGCGCGATGCGGTGATTATGTCGCTTGACCCGGACACCGAACGCTTGCCCAATCAGACGACGCGAATCAAGAACGCGGACGGCTCTTACACTTACCGCTATACTTACCGCGACGAGGACGGCTCTGACCGCGGCGACTATTCGGAGGACATTAAGCGCAAGGATAGAGTTTATGTCAATCCTGAAATCAATGCGCTTGTCCTATTCGGGACGCCCACGGAATATGAACGCGTCAAGAATTTGTTGGCGTCGCTTGATGTGGAGCTTAAGCAAGTCACGGTCGAGGCTAAGGTTATAGCAATCGACAAGAACGCGACAAAAAATCTCGGCGTTGAGTGGATGTGGTCGACACTTCCGCAATATCCTGAACGCGACGACGAATCATATAGCCGAATCAATAGCGACGGTTCAGTCACGCGCTACGAGGAATACAACTTCGACCGCAAAAGCAATGACTCGACGGGCTATGGCATTATCAAATTCGGGCGCAGTCACGAGGGCTTTCCTTTTGAATTTTATTACGGCGCGAGGATAAATGCGCTAGTCACTGACGGCAAGGCGAAGATTCTTTCTCGCCCGAACGTAACGACGATTCAGGGGCGCGAGGCTGTGATTAACGTCGGTAGCTCGGTGCCGGTTCCAAAAGTTTCAAGCACAAATACAAGCACTACGACTTCGATTGAGTATCGCGACGCCGGAATCATCTTGAGGTACACGCCACGAATCAACAGCGACGGCACGATAACTGCTAAGATTCATACGGAGGTAAGCACGCCGCAATATATCCCCGACATGCAAGCCTATCGATTCAACACGCGCTCGGCTGAAACGACTGTGACTGTACGCGACGGCGAGCCAATGATAATCGGCGGGCTAATCGGGGCGGAGGAGGCTAAATCCGTCAGCAAAATTCCGTTCCTAGGTGACCTGCCGATATTG
Organism: Selenomonadaceae bacterium; assembly: GCA_017518105.1. GTDB lineage: Bacteria > Bacillota > Negativicutes > Selenomonadales > Selenomonadaceae > Quinella. Next base: position 137,733 of record JAFWWC010000026.1, on the reverse strand, counting down.
GGCGCGCTGTTCAGAAATCATCGCAAGAGCAAATCCGAGTCCGAGCTGATAATCTTTTTGACGGCGCATGTACTTAGAGGGGCGAGCAATGAGACTTTATCCGATAAACCTTGACATAGACGGCAAAGCTTGCGTGGTGATTGGCGGCGGCGAGGTTGCCTTGAGGAAGATACGCGGATTGTTAGCGGCGGGCGCACGTGTCAAAGTCATTGCGCCAGAGGTTTGCGCGGAAGTCGAAGAACTTGCCCAACGTGGAGAAATCACTTTGACGCGGGAAAACTTTTCGGAAGACATGCTCGGCGACGAACTGATACTAATCGCGGCGACGGACAATCCAGAAGTCAATCGGCGGGCGGCGCAAGCCAAAAATATTCTCGTCAACATGGTGGAGGGCGCGGGCGGCAACTTCAACGTGCCTTCGACGATAAGACGCGGCGAACTCCTGCTGACAATCTCGACGGGCGCAAATTCTCCCGCCTTCTCGAAATTTATCCGGCAAATGCTAGAGGCGGAGCTTGATGAAAATTTCGGCGCGGGCTTGGAAATAATTTCGCGGTGGCGGCGGGAACTCAAGCGACTGTTGCCGAATCATACGCAACGAAAAATTTTTTGGCAGAGGGTCTTAACGCAAGAGATGTGGCAACTTTTGAAGCAAGGACAACTTAACGAGTTGGAGGACAAGATAAATCATGCACTTGAAAGTTTTGGGCTTGAATCATAGGACGGCACCCATTGAAGTCCGCGAAAAGTTTTCGATAAGCAAGGACGCCTTAAAGCACGGGCTGGAGAATCTCGACGGCTACGACGGCTTGAGCGAGGCGGTTATCCTGTCGACGTGCAATCGCAGTGAGATTTACGCGGTCACGGCTGAAGACTGCGAGCTTTATCAATTCCTGAACGATTTAATCGGCGGCGTGGTCGACAAGAAGTTTTTATACGAGTTCGACGGCGCGGCTTGCGCTGAACATCTCTTTGAGGTCGCGGCGGGTTTGGATTCACTGGTCTTGGGCGAAGGGCAAATCCTATCGCAGGTCAAGGAGGCTTACACGACGGCTAAGGCTCAGGCGGCGACGAGCACAATCTTGAACACGCTATTTAATCGGGCAATCGCGGCGGGCAAGAAGGTTCGCACGGAAACCCGAATCGCTTATAACTCGGTGTCGGTGTCGTCGGCGGCGGTGGAGCTTGCCAATAAAAAATTGGGCGGGCTGGTCGACAAGAGCGCGTTAATCTTCGGGGCGGGCAAGATGGCTCAGCTCACGGCACAACATCTCCTGTCGCACGGGCTGAAAAAAATCTTCGTGGCGAATCATCACTTGGAACGGGCGCAGGACATGGCGGCTAAAATCGGCGGGCAGGCGGTCGCGTGGGAAGACGCCTTCACGAGCGCGGCTCACGTCGACATAATCATCACGTCGACGGGCGCACCTCACTACGTCGTTAAGCCGTGGCAAACTCAACAGCTAATGACACGTCGGGAAGGTCGCGGGATATTTTTTATCGATATAGCCGTGCCCCGTGACGTTGACCCGGAAGTTGGCAAGATTAAAGGCGTCACCCTCTACAACATCGACGACCTTGAATCAGTCGTGGAAAAGAATTTGCAGGCTCGTCAACGCGAGGCAGTCCTTGCAAGGAAAATCATCGCCGAGGACGTGGCGGCAGTCATGGAACGCTTTAAGTATCTAAGCTTTCGTCCGCTTATGGCTAGCCTGTCCGAACGCGCAGAAAAAATTCGTCAACGCGAAGTCCGAAAAGTTTCAAGCAAGCTCCCCGACCTAAGCGAAGACGAACGCCGAATCCTAGACCAGATGACGCGCCGAATCGTCCGCAAGCTGTTGCGTATGCCGATGATGAAGCTCAACGCCTCGGCGGGCACGGACGCGGAGACTTTCTACACGCAGGCGATTACGGCACTTTTTACTGACGAGGTGAGTTTCATTGCGCAAAATTAAAATTGGGACGCGAGCAAGTCGACTGGCACTTTGGCAAGCCGAGTTCGTCGCGGCGGAGCTTAGAAAATTCTTCCCCGCTTTGGAAGTCGAACTCGTCCATGTGCACACGACCGGCGACAAAATCCTAGACGCGCCACTTGCTAAAATCGGCGGCAAGGGACTGTTCACCAAAGAGCTTGAATTTCAACTGGCGGCGGGCGCGATTGATTTGGCAGTTCACAGCTTAAAAGACGTGCCGAACGCCTTGCCCGAAGGATTCAAGCTCGCGGCGATAACTCGGCGGGCGCAACCGTTCGATGCGTTCGTTAGCAATCACTTCCCGACGTTCGCAAGCTTGCCAATAGGTTCAGTCGTGGGAACCTCAAGCCTAAGGCGGGCGGCTCAAGTCTTGTCGTTGCGTCCAGACCTCGTGATAAAAAATCTGCGTGGCAATGTCGAGACTCGGCTGAGGAAGTTGGACGCAGGAGACTTCGACGCAATCATTTTGGCAGCGGCGGGCTTGGAGCGGCTCGGCTACTCGTCACGAATTAACGAACTGTTGACGGAGATAATCCCGGCGGCGGGGCAGGGCGCATTGGCAATCGAGACCCGCGCAGATGACGACGAAACTTTTTCCCTTGTGCATAGGCTCAACGACGCGGCGACTAATGCGGCGGTTGCAATCGAGCGGGAATTCTTAGCGGAGGTCGGCGGCAGTTGTCAAATCCCCGTCGGAGTCTTCGCGACGATTGATGGCGGGCAAGTGCACATCAGAGCTTTAATAGCGTCAACGGACGGTCAACACGTCGTCAAGACTTCGGAGGTCGCCTCGCTAGGAGAAATTGACTTAGGCAAAAAAATAGCCGCCCGTCTGCTTAAAGCGGGTGGCAGAGAAATTCTGAACGCTATCAGCTTATGACGGCGTTTTTTTTATTGCAACTAGCAATGCGCTAGCGTTGCGTACGAACGCGGGCACAAGCTCCGATTTATCGAAGACTCAATCGCGATCGCTGGATGCAACGTCACGTTGCTCTTTTTACTTGAAAAGCTCTTTGTGCTTGCTTATGAGTTCTCCGATTAACATTTTGCCGCGAATATCGGGATGAATGCCGTCGACGGAAAGGGAATAGTCCATCGTGCCCTGCGCGTCGTAGAAATACGGCTCAATGTCGATGAAGAATTCTTGCCGCTTGATGTAGTCGTTGATTTGCTGGAGTTTCATCTTCCAATTCGGGTCGGTGGGCGTGTGGAAGGCGTTTTGCAAGTTCGTCGGGTTAATCGGCATGAGTGTCAGGAAAATCGGACGGATATTATTTTGCCGGCAAAGATTATTAATGCCCGCCATGTCAGCGATAACGTCTTCAGCGGAGATGGACGCGTCGCGCAGACAGTTCGCGCCCGTCGAGATGATTAGGTTCTTCGGCTTGAGCGGCACAACGTCTTGATTAAAGCGTTCCAATGTCGTTCGGGAGGTGTCGCCGCTTTTAGACAGATTGACAACGGGGAAGTCAATAAAAGTTTCGTAGCTGTACTGCAACGCCCGCGGAGAATAGCTGACTGCGCCGCCGCCGTGACTTATGCTATCGCCCAAGACCGCAACATCAACGCCTTGCGTGTAATCGTCAACGATAAATTTTTCCGTCTTCGACCAGGTGCCGATAGGTTGATTATTCGCGTCCAAAGCCCGCACCCGCCAATAATACGCGCCGGCATATGGTCTGCCGTATTCGTCGTAGCAACTCGCCACGTCGTCGGAAATCATGCGCCAAGCCGCCTCGCCCTCAGGGGTAGTCGCAAGCTCCACTTCATATTTAGCCGCCTCGTTCAGCGGAATCCAATCGAACACGTGATAAATCGGCTGGGGCAAGTAGTCCATGAAGTCAAAGTTATTAATCAGCGGGGCATTCGGGAAGGGCTGACTTGCGTCGACGATAATTTTTTCCGCCTTAGAGAATTCGCCAATCGGTTCGTGATGAAGTCCGAGTGCTCGTGCCCGCCAATAGATTTCGGATTTGTTGAACGGCCGCAGGTCGGCTTGATAGCCGTTAGTGTAAACCTTGCGCGTGCTGAAAAGACTGTGCCCCGTTGATAGAGCAATGCCGCCTTCGACTTCGGGCGGCGCGTCTAGGATTTCGACTTCATAGCAGACAGCATTGGGAACGGTATGCCACACCAGGAAGGGCATTAGGCTTGCGGGATTATCTTTGCCGTAATGATAAATGCTCACGGGGTGCGGCGGCGTCGGGAAGTTCGGATTGGCGTAAATCTTTTCTGAACGATAGATTTCGCCGAATAGCCCGCGAGCCGTGATAAAGTAGTAAGTCGGTATCGGGGCACGCGGCACGATGTAGCTTGCCGAACGCGTCTCCTCCTCTTTGAAGATGTGGAAGGGCGGCGAGTCCTCAACCAGTCCAGTTGTGCGGCTAATCGTCGTGATTGTGTAAACGCATGGATATGGCAACGGTCGCCACTTCATCAAGGTATCGTCGCCTTCCTGAGAGAAACGCACTTCGAGCGGTCGCCCGTTGAGCTGGAGGACGTCGGTCTTTTCAGCGATGTACATTCCGAATATCGAGAAGAAACCCATAAGCGCGGCGAGGATTGCGAAGGTAAGAAAGTTTTTCATAAGTTAAAGTAACTCCTAAGCTGTTCAATGTCTCCGAAGCGAACGAACAAGCAGATTAAAATTATCAAGGCGGCGAAGAAGTATTCCCGCCACGAGCCGACCTTGAAGAGTTTTACTCCGTACTTCTTATGCGGCGTGAAGAGCGGCACCTTTCCGCAGATACCGTCCTCGGCGATGTGTAGCAACGCTCCGACCAGTGCATAAGTTATCAAGTTCAAAGCAAAGGCAAGCGTCGGTTCGGGGTAATATTCTTGGGCGACCTGCGCGGCGGCAATCAAGGCTAAGTAAATCAGCGGATAATGCGACCACGTGCGATGCTTTTTGCGCCACTTCCAATAGGCGGAACTGTCTTGGGGCGGCGAGCCTTCGACGCGATCTGGGATAACCGCCCCGACGATACTAGACGCCGTAAACAATGCGTCGTTCGTTGCCGTGCAGACTATGAAGCCCGTAACGATTTGATGATTAATCCACTTCAAGCAATTCGCTCCTTTAGTCTTAATACTGTTTGATTATAACTTTTAGCTTTACGAATAGCAATGCCGCGTAAAAAAATCCTCTCCGCACGTCCGGAAAGGAATCTTTAAGGTAATATGACACGTACAAGCTATCACGAAAACAGGTATATCGTTACCGCAGTTGATTGTAATAACCAAATGGCACACCTATATTGCTAATGAGGAACGAATCGCTCTTGACGGGCGTTACCTTAGGTTGGTTGTAGTAATCGAACGGCACACCTATGACTTGCTTTTTAAAGAGAGCATCCTTTTTGGCAGGCGTTAAAGAATTCATAAATTGCTGAACGACTTCGGCAGTGGTATATATGGGCGCAAAAATTTTTTTGTCAGGAGTTGCATTTAAAGACGCCGCCGTTCGACTAAACGTGCTGGAAGCAATGATATTGTGCTTGCAGAGGCTCATCAAAATCCATTCTTCGTCATCGGTCGCACAATACTCGACGAACTCCGTTGGCACGTCCAAATGAAGATTCTTTTTGACCCACGGCAAATTATCCGAGAACACAAACACTGTTGGCAAGTGGGGGGGGGTATTATATCTGTGCTTAAGAATATCTAGACAAGTGTAGTAGTAATCAAGCGGCGTGATATTGAACCACGGATTAATTTTAATGTCTCCGCTTACGTGCTTTAGAAAGTCGCCGTGACGGAAATGCATTGATACTGAGCATTCGGCAGAGAGTATTTTTTGTCGCCAAGCCTCGGCATTTGGGCTAAGAGGATTCTTCAACGTAAAGTCTCTTCTGATGATGTCAATAATGCTTGCAAAGAACCTTTCGTCATGCGCGTAGTTACCTTGAATATAAATATCGCCTTGGAGATTTTCAAGTTCTTGCGGTGAATTCGGTGTTGTTCCTGTCTCACGGACGCGTTTGATTTCTTCGGGCGTCGCAAATACTTCATGAATGTTAAAGGCTCCGAGACGGTAATAATCATGATATTTAGTCTTCTCGCCGTACAAAAATCTCGTCGTGCTTATATCGAGTTTTAGCTCGGTCTTCAATTCGTAGGCAAGTCGCCTAGCAAGGGCATATTGATAGAACTGATTACCAAGCCCACCATTTACTCTGGCTATCACCATGAAAAATACCTCCTTAAAATCTGACTTCTACGCCGCGCCCGCGCAGATACTCTTTGACTTGACGGATAGTGTACTTGCCGTAATGGAAGACAGACGCCGCTAAGACCGCATCAGCTTTGCCGACAGTCAACACGTCATAGAAATGTTCAAGCTCACCTGCGCCGCCTGACGCAATCACAGGAACGTTGACAGCCTCACTGACTGCGCGGGTAAGTTCAATATCGTAGCCGTCCTTGGTGCCGTCCGCGTCCATACTCGTTAGGAGAATCTCTCCGGCTCCGAGTGCGACGCCGCGTCTAATCCACTCCAAACAGTCCAGACCCGTGGGTTTGCGTCCGCCATTAACGTAAACTTCCCAACCAGAGTCCGAACGCTTTGCATCGACGGCAAGGACAATGCATTGACTGCCGAAACGTTTTGCCCCGTCGCTTATGAGTTGAGGATTTTTAACCGCCGCACTGTTGACGGAAATTTTATCCGCGCCCGCCGCCAACATAACGCGCATATCCTCGACAGTGCGAATGCCGCCGCCAACCGTGAACGGAATAAAAACCTGAGAAGCACAACTTTTAGCGACTTCAACCATAGTTCCGCGCCCTTCGTGAGAGGCAGTTATATCCAAGAAGACAAGCTCATCAGCCCGTTCCAAGTCATAGCGTTTAGCAAGTTCGACAGGGTCGCCCGCGTCGCGCAGTCCGATAAAGTTCGTGCCCTTGACGACCCGACCCGCCTTAACGTCTAAGCAAGGGATAATTCTTTTGGTTAGCATGTCACGCCTCCGATATTTCAATCGCCGCCGCTAAGTCAAGTGCGCCAGTGTAAATCGCCTTGCCGACGATGACGCCCGCTACGCCCGCCGCCTTTAGCTGTCGAATATCATCAATCGAACGAACGCCGCCAGAGGCTACGACCGCCGCGCCCGAAGACTTTTGCAGATTGGCGAATGCCGCCGCATTGACGCCGCTAAGCATTCCGTCCTTAGAAATGTCGGTATAGATGATCGTTTGCACGCCCGCCGCTACAATTTCTTTTGCGAGCTTGCCGACCGTGACGCTACTTGACTTTTCCCAGCCGTGAACCGCCACGAACCCGCCGCGAGCATCAATCCCAACTACAATCCTATCGCCGAATCGTTTAACAGCCGCCGCGACGAGTGAAATATTTTCCACGGCGACGCTACCGAGAATCACGCGGCGCACGCCCAATGATAAAACTTCTTCCACGTCGTCAAGCGTCCGAATGCCTCCGCCGACTTCAATCGGAATATTCACGGCGTCGAGGATTTTTTTTATGGCTTCAATGTTCTGCGGCGAACCCGCCCTTGCCCCGTCCAAATCGACCACGTGCAAGAACTTCGCGCCCGCCGCTTGCCACTTAATAGCAGTAGCCGCCGGGTCGTCGGAATAGACAGTTTCCTTGTCGAAGTCGCCTTGAATTAGACGCACGCACTTGCCGCCGCGCAAGTCTATCGCAGGAAAAATTATCATCACTCAACCTCCTATAACTCAATGAGTAAACACGAAATAAAGAACAGCTAACGCGATTGCTATGACACTGCCCGCCATGATTTGGCTATGACGCGACGTCGAACGCATTTCATTTTCCAACTTGTCTATGCGGTTATTAAGTTCTTTGCGTACATCTTTTATCTCGTTGCGCACGTCTTTTATCTCGCCGCGGATGTCTTTTATCTCGCCGCGCAAGTCGCGTATATCTTCGCGGATTTCCCTCAACTGCATAATGATAAAATCATCGCGAGTAAGCGGAATTTTCTTCGCCATTATAATCCCCAGTTCAGTAAAATTTCAACGGCTTTATCGGCGAACACCGGCACGAGCTTTGACATTGGCTCCGTTAAGTCAACGCCCGCTTCTAAGCTGAACGGTTGCGCCCCAATCAACTCGACGTGCGGAATCTTCTTGCCGCTAAGCTCCAGCATCGTCAGCACGTCTTGTATCCCGACCTCGTGCGCCGAAATCTTTTGCGCGAAGTGTTTACTTATCTCGTCGTCGCGCAGGTGAAATATCTTGCCAGGCTCCGCGCCGCCGTCAATCGAATCGATAATCAAAAGCCGCCGCGTTCCTGTGATGAAATGTGTAAGCTCCACGCCGAGTGTCCCGCCGTCAATCAAAGCCACGTTATCGGGGAAGGTAAAGTTTTTCTGCAGATACTCGACGACACGCACGCCGAAGCCCTCATCACTCAGGATAATGTTGCCGACGCCCAGCACCGTATTTTCCGCCGTGAATAAACTGTCCATCAACGCGCCGCCTTTCCAAGGAGCCAAGCCGCCCAATCATCAAGCCCCGTTCCCTTCGTGCAGGACGTTTCAAAAATTTTTATCGTCGGGTGCAATGTCATCAAGTCCGTCCGCGCCGCTTGCAAGTCAAAGTTCGTGAACGGTAGCAAGTCGACTTTGTTAAGCAACACAACCTCCGACTCCTTGAAGATTAAGGGATACTTTAGCGGCTTATCGTCTCCTTCGGTTATCGACAACACGACCGCTTTAAAATTCTCTCCAATGTCGAACTCGGCAGGACAAACCAGATTGCCTACGTTCTCGACGATTAGCAAATCGACTGCCTCAAGGTCAAGAGACGCGCACGCCTTCTGAATCATCGCCGCATCAAGATGACAGCCGCCCGCCGTGTTGATTTGAATCACATCGACACCGAGCCGTTCGATACGTTCCGCGTCCTTAGCCGTGAAGAGGTCGCCTTCAATCACCGCGATTTTAATCTTGTCGACGAGTCGCGCCAGTGTCTTCTCCAGCAAAGTCGTCTTGCCGGAACCAGGCGAGCCCATTAAATTCATCACGACGACGCCACGAGCCGCAAACATTTTCCGATTGAGCGCGGCAATCTCATCGTTTGCGCCCAAAATATTTCTCATCAATTTTACTTCCAAAATGCTATAACCTCCAAAAGTAGTTGAAGACCGGCCGCCATGGACGGCGGCCGCCGCGCGTTTGAATCATGGATGATTCATAGCGCGGAACACGCCCCCGCGAGGCGTCCTTTTCTTTTGTTACTTTTCTTTTGGACGAGCAAAAGAAAAGTTTTTTACTCACAATCTACAAAGTCAACGAGCAGTTCGCGCCCACTCTGCAAAATCAAAACGCCGTCGCACTCAGGGCAGAAGAAATTATATCCTTCAAGCTGAAAAGTCTTGCCGCACTTGTTGCACGTCGCGCTAATCGGCACGCGTTTAATCACAAGCTCAGCGTCTTTGGCGGGCGTATCCTCCTTAAGCACATCAAAAGCCAAAGTCAACGCTTCAACCTCGACTCCAGCCAATTCCCCCAACGTCAAGCCGACCTTGAAGACTTTCGCCGCGTGATTCTGTTCAGCCGCCTCAAGCGCAATGTTCAAAATGTTTTCTGCAAGCGTCGCCTCGTGCAAAGTCAATCGCCCCCAAAAAATTCATTCTCCACCGCTAAGCAAAGCATATGATAAATCGGCAAATGGAATTCCTGAATCGTATGTGACGAATCCGCTGGTACGCAAATTGAAACGTCAGATAAATGGCGAAGTCTGCCGCCGCGACGCCCCGTCATCGCCACGACCTTTATCCCCATAATCTTAGCGACTTCGACGGCGAATAAAACATTATCCGAATTGCCCGAAGTCGAGATTGCAAGTAGCACATCGCCGCGCCTGCCGAGTCCGAAAATCTGTTGAGCAAAAACTAAATTGGGCGATACGTCGTTGCTAAAGGCAGTTATCAGAGAAGTCTCGCCGACCAAGCTCACGGCTGGCAACGCACTTTGAAGGTTCGCCTTGAAGTATTCAACGTCAATGGGGAAGAGTTCCTGCGCCCGCTTGACGAATTCGGGATTAAAGTCCTCAATCTTGCGTGGCAGGAGGAATCCCTTCATCAGCTCGCCGACGATATGCATTGCGTCCGCCGCCGAGCCGCCATTGCCGCACGTCATCAACTTCCCGCCGCCGCGATAGCTCTTGCAAATTATGTCAATCATCGCGAACAAACTGCCGCGACAAATCTCCAGCGCGGGATAACGTTCAATCAGTTTATCGATTTTCTTAGCCGTAGATTTTTTTATGTCAATCGCTCCCTTTCAATGTTTCAACGTTGAGATTGCTGACCAGATAATTGCTCCGCCGCCGATGACGATTGCGCCAATGCCGACCACTGCCGCGATTGTGAGGTTTTGAATTTGGCTACTAAGCTTATCGAACTTTGATTCAATCCTCTCATTCAAAGCTTTAATATCGGCGTCGTGCTTTTCCTGCGCCCGCCGCATGTCTTCGCGCTGTTGTTGTGATTCGATAACAAGCATATCAACTTTTGCCGCCACTGTCGCTACTTGCTGTTCAAGATAGCTTAATCGTTCTTCAGGCATTGCCATTAACAATCGCCCCCTTTGGCATTAAAAAGACTGCCGATGATTGACCGACAGTCGAAGAAATCTATACCAGTGACAATTTACTTAATCTTAACAAGGATGTCCGCGTCTTCGTCTTCAACAATTCTCGCACCGTTGTCATTGAGAATCAAAGCGACCGCCGCGCAAAGGGTCTTGTCGTCGCCCACAACCAAAGCCGTCTTGCCAATCAGAGCCTCCGAACTACCTTCAAGGATTGCAATCTCGTCGCCAATGCGGAACTTCGGAATAGGTTTATCCTCGACGTGAATGCTACCTTCGAGCAAGTCATCTTTGTCGTCGTTGAACTTGATGACGATATGACCGAGGCTCTTGATATTGTTGTTGACTTCGTTGCCGACGCTGAGGATTTTGAATTCGGAGTCCGCAATCTTGAGAACGTCGCCCGGCTTGATAACGTCGGTGATTTTATTGCCGCTGTGCAAAACGGAAAAGTCGCGCAGTTCAGGCAGAACCATTGAATCATCGAAGATAACGAGCATTTTAACGAGACTAGTAAACTTAGAGACCTCGCCGCCGATGCCCACGATTTTTGTGCTGTAGTATTTCTTCGCCATTGAAAGCCCTCCTGTACTTCAAATGAACTCTTTAATAATTTTAAGCTTGAATTCTGCAAGCCAACGATTAATCCTGCCGTTTACCAGAAAAATTTTGCCGTGCACGTGATATAATTCCTCAAAAACGGAGGGATTCAATTTGATTGAGTTATTGGCACCGGCTGGCAGTTTCGAGGCATTAAAGGCGGCAGTGGAGGCGGGCGCGGACGCCGTCTATCTTGCGGGAGAAAAATTTGGGGCGCGAGCCTTTGCAGAGAATTTCGCCGGCGAGCAACTGATTAAAGCGGTGGAGTTTGCTCACCTGCGCGGCGTGGCGGTTCATGTCACGGTAAACACAATCATAGCCGACACCGAGCTTGACGAGTTCGCGCAGTATCTGAAGTTCCTTCGGCGGGCGAACGTCGACGCGCTACTTGTTCAAGACTTGGGGGCGGCGGCAATCGCTAAGCAGGTTGCACCCGAAATTCCGTTGCACGCCTCGACGCAGATGACGATTCACAACCTAGAAGGCGTCAAAGCACTTGCCGAGCTTGGCTTTAGTCGAGTAGTCTTGAGCCGTGAATTGACTTTGGACGAGATAAAGAAGATTTGCCGCGAGTCCCCGATTGAGACGGAAATTTTTATTCATGGGGCGTTATGCGTGTGTTGGTCGGGGCAATGCCTGATGAGTTCGCTAATCGGCGGGCGCAGTGGTAATCGCGGGCGGTGTGCGCAACCTTGCCGCCTACCCTATGAACTCGTTGACGAACAAGGCAAGCAACTTCTCGACGCGGGTAAGTATCTGCTTAGTCCAAAGGATTTAAATACGCTGGACTTGTTGCCGCGGCTGATTGAAACGGGCGTGACGAGTTTGAAAATTGAAGGGCGCATGAAGCGTCCCGAATACGTCGCCACGGTCGTTAAAGTTTATCGCGACGCACTGGACAAGGGAATTTCGACGGCAGAGGACAGACACAAGCTCGCGCAAATTTTTAATCGAGATTTCACGACGGCTTACCTGGAGAAGAACCCCGGACGCAACCTAATCAGCGACATGCGTCCGAATAATCGCGGCGTGTTGATTGGCAGGGTCGCTGAGGTCGGGCGCGATAAGATTACTCTTAAGCTCAGCGGCGAATTGCATATGGGCGACCAAGTAGAGATTTGGATTAAGGTTGGCGGGCGCGTGACGTTCACGGTTGAGAATTTCGACTTGCACGGCGAACTTTGCACGATTAAGCTTGCCAGCACGAAGGGTATCCGCGTCCACGACAGGGCGTTTAAAATCTTTGACGCACAACTGACCACCGAGGCTAGAAAATACTTCGTCGGGTCTCCTGTGCGGCGAATCAAAGTTGCGGCGGAGATCAAAGCCAAACTCGGCAAGCCATTAACGCTGACGATGACTGACGCCGACGGCAACTCATCGACCGCTCAGACAAAATTTATCGCCGAACCCGCGCTCAATCGCCCGCTGACTTTGGAGACGCTAAAGAATCAAATCGGACGCTTGGGCAATTCAATCTTCGCGCTAGAAAAAATTTCTGCTGATTTGGACGCGGGCTTGATGATTCCGATTAGCGAACTCAACGACGTGCGCCGCCGTGTCGTTGAAGGTTTGGAGACTCAACGCCTTAAGAAGTTTGAACGCAAGCGCATTGCCCCTGCCAAAGAAAAAATTTATCCGTCTTGCACAGTCGATACGCCTAAGCTAATTACTCACGTCGATACGCTGGAGAAGTTGAAAATTGCCCTAGACGCTGGCGCAGACGAAATTTTATTCGGCGGAGAAACTTTTACCAATCAGCCCGTCAAAGACACGTCAGCGGCGATTGAACTCGTCCATAGTCGCGGGAAGAAAATTTTTTGGGCGACGCCGCGTCTTGTCCGAGAAGGGGAGCCGTTCAAAGTGCCTGATAAGGTCGACGCCGTCTACGTCCATAACCTTGCGACGCTCTGGCTTGCTAAGGGATTTGGCGTGCCGATTCGCACAGATTTTTCTTTGCACGTCTTCAATCACGCGACGATTAATTTCCTAAAGTCACTCGGCGTCGAAGGCGTGACGCTCTCCCCCGAACTCAACCTTGCGCAAGTCAAAGCTCTGGCGGAAAAATCTTGTTTGCCCGTGGAATGTATCGTTCATGGTCGGCAGGAGCTTATGATTTCAGCTTATTGTCTGCTCGGAAGTTTCCTCGGCGGCTTAGGCAAAAAAAAATGTCCGCACGTTTGCAGGACGAAAAATTTTTTCTTGCGCGACAGGTTGGGCGAACTCTTCCCCGTAGCCTGTGACCAATTCTGTCGAATGCATATCCTTAACGCCAAGACGCTTTCCATGATTGAACATCGCAAGGATTTTGACGGCGTGGCTAGGATTCGCGTTGACTGCCGAGCCTTGACGTTGACAGAGACCGCACAAGTTATTCACGCTTACAAATTCGGCGGGGCGGAGATTGAGAACTTCACACGCGGTCATTACTTCAGAGGCGTGCTCGGTTGATATTCGATATGTCGAGTGCGTCGAGGTTTGCGGCTGTGTAAAAGTCATGGCACTCATTCGCGGGCACTTCCTCTGCAGTCGGGTCGGGCTTATCCTCTGTAGTCGGGTCGGGCTTATCCTCTGCAGTCGAAGCGGGCTTATCCTCTGCAGTCGGAGCGGGCTTATCCTCTGCAGTCGGGTCGGGCTTATCCTCTGCAGTCGGAGCAGGCTTATCCTCTGCAGTCGGGTCGGGCTTATCCTCTGCAGTCGGGTCGGGCTTATCCTTTGCAGTCGAAGCAGGTTTATCCTTTACGGAAAGTAACGGTTCGTTGAGCTTCTCGTTCATGGCAAAGGACTTCCGAGGCGAAATGTAAAAGGCATTGGGAACGAATACAGAATCTTTAGCTTTGAAAAAAGCCTCTATCAAGAAAAACATTTCTGCCATATCGTCAGGAAGTCGTTCATCAAATTTGATTCCGTATTCTTTAAGAAATTCGCACTTAAAAAGTTTCGTCCCCATGAGAGTGTTAAGCTGTTGATTATTAAAATATTTAAAAGCATCTTTGCCACGGAGACCGAAACGGTCTGTATTTTTTTGAAATTGTTTGTCGCGCTTCTCGATAAAGGTTTTGTCTCCAAAAGTTATCTCGCCGTTCTGGTTTTCTTCTAACCATGCAAAACTGCAAGATATGTCTCTTAATGCGTACTCATTTGGAGCGTACAAAATGGAAAGAGTATCGGGAAGTAAACGGTCGTTTCCTTTGAGGAAAGAGACGAAGTAACCTTGTACAAATTTAAATGCCATATTCCAGACCGCGGTATTCTTCATTTTTGACCACAAACTTTTGAAGGTAACGTTCTTTTTTCCTGCTATGGCTTTTCGACAAATTTCGTCAGTGCCATCGGTGGAGGCATTGTCAATTATAATGACCTCATAATATTTATAATCCAATTCGAAAAGGCTGTCGAGTGTATCTTGAATCGTAGAGGCATCATTGTTTACGACAAGACAGATTGAGAAATATGGTCGCATTTCTATATCCTGAGGGTTTTGGTTGTCATAAGGAACGTATATCCACTTGTCTGAATCTAACTCGGAATCCTTTTTTCTAATATTATCTAACGAATAACGATAAGACTTTGCACGCGTGGCACTTGCTGGGTTAGCTTGAAAAACTTTTTTGTCGGGATTAGGGTTAAGCCAAGCCGCCCACCAACTAAAAGTGCTGGGTGGAATGATATCGTGATGGCAAAGGCTCATTAAATAAAGCTCTTCCATGTGGTTAGCACAACCCTCAACAAATTCCGTCGGCACGTCTAAATGAAGGTTTTTCTTGCATCCGTGCAGATTATTTGAAAACACAAATGCAGTTGGATTGTTATATATCTCCTTTTTTAAAAAATTTATAGTGTCGCAGTAAAAGTCCAAAGAAAGGCTCCCATGCCAAGATTTTTGACGATTAGGGTTATAAATAAAATCGCCATGGCGGAAATGCATTGCCACAGAACACTCAGCAGAAAGAATTTTTTTCTTCCATGCTTCGGCACACGGACTGAGCGGATCTTTCAAAGTAAATTCTTTCCTAATAATGTCGGCAATATCTGCAAAATATTGTTCTTTAATCCAATATCCTCTAAGGTAGACGTTATCGGGATAATCCAAAACTTCGGGCACAAATCTCTGATCTGGTGGTTCGGTACCCAAACCATTTGCTTCTGAAAAAGCTTTGCATATTTTTATTTCTTCGGGTGTCGCAACGGGCGCAGATATGTTTAACTTATCCAATCCATACGGGTGAAGTTTGTTACCAAATACTCGCGTAATATCGATTTTAAATTCGGTGTTTAATTTGTGAGCCAAACGACGCCCTGTAGCATAACATAAACATCTGGTTGCCTGTTCCAGCTCCTATACTTGAAATTATCAAACAAAATCACCTTCTGTCAAATTATTTTACCTTAAACTTCAAAGGAACATAAATCGTAAAATCTAGAGCAACTTATATTAGAAGCTGAACATGCGTTCGCCGACGCCACCTACGCGCACTTCTCCGACGTTAAGTTCAGTCTGCTTTAAGGAATTGCGCAACGAATCAAGATAAGTGCTCCTGAACTCCTCGGCAATGTCGATTCGCGAGAAATAGAAACGCATATCCAGATGAGTTTCCTCGTAGACGCGGAAGACCAATTCCGCCGCTCCAATGTAATCCGTGAGGACGCAAATACGGAACCACGTTTCTTTTTTTTCTTGCCCAGTCTCCTCGTCCTTAGTGTTCTCGTCATAGACGTTTAGATAAGTCGGGTAGCTTGCCTCGTTGTCGCCCATATAAAGCGGCAACATCATCTGGAAGGAGCGTTGATTCTGCACGACGGAGTTTTCCGCGCTCATAGCGTGACGCATGGCTGTCGTAAAGTCTGCGACTTCCTTTCCGGCTCGTTTAAAGGCGCGGGCGTTCATCTTCGACGTTACGTTAGCCATGTCGCACATCTGCATAAAAGCCCAAAGCCTCGGCAAATCTGGAAGGTTCTGTTGGACGGCTGCTTGCCGGACGGTAAGCGGGATATTATTTTGACAAAGGCGCAGGAGGTTTTGCAAGTGGCGTGCCTCGTCCTCGGACATCATCTGTTGCGAATTGTTTATGAAGTTTTGGAGTAAGAGGGTTTCGCGTGGCGTCTGCGTTGCGCTGGGATTCCTAAGGAGGAATTGCGCTAGGCTCTTCATTGTGTCGTTAGTCTGCGGTGTATTCTGTAGGTTCTGCTTTAGCATGGCGTTCTTTGCCATTTCCATTTGCATTCGCAATTCTTCTTGACGATTAACGAAATCCTCGCTGACATGCTTGGGTTTGATTCGGCTTCGACGCATTCGCGGTATCGTCGGGTCAATTTGCATTTGCGTCTGTCCCTGAGCTTGCGGAGGATTGAATTGCGTTTGTCCTTGAGCTTGCGGCTGAGTGAATTGCGTCTGTCCCTGAGCTTGCGGAGGATTGAATTGCGTTTGTCCTTGAGCGTTGGGCTGAGTGAACTGCGTCTGTCCTTGGCCTTGCGGCTGAGTGAACTGCGATTGCCCTTGGGCATTCGGCTGAGTAAATTGCGTTTGTCCTTGTCCTTGCGGCGGATTGAATTGCGTTTGTCCTTGGGCATTCGGCTGAGTAAATTGCGTTTGTCCTTGAGCGTTGGGCTGATTGAACTGCGTTTGTCCTTGAGCGTTGGGCTGATTGAACTGCGTTTGTCCTTGAGCTTGCGGCTGATTGAACTGCGTTTGTCCTTGAGCGTTGGGCTGATTGAATTGCGTTTGTCCTTGTCCTTGCGGCGGATTGAATTGCGTTTGTCCTTGGGCTTGCGGAGGATTGAACTGCGTCTGTCCTTGTCCTTGCGGCTGAGTGAATTGCGTTTGTCCTTGAGCGTTGGGCTGATTGAACTGCGTCTGTCCTTGGGCATTCGGCTGATTGAATTGCGCTTGTCCTTGGGCATTCGGCTGAGTGAACTGCGTCTGTCCTTGAGCTTGCGGCTGAGTGAACTGCGTCTGTCCTTGAGCTTGCGGCTGAGTGAACTGCGTCTGTCCTTGGCCTTGCGGCTGAGTGAACTGCGTTTGTCCTTGAGCTTGCGGAGGATTGAACTGCGTCTGTCCTTGAGCTTGCGGAGGATTGAACTGCGTCTGTCCTTGAGCTTGCGGCTGAGTGAATTGCGCCTGTCCTTGAGCTTGCGGCTGAGTGAATTGCGTCTGTCCTTGAGCTTGCGGAGGATTGAACTGCGTCTGTCCTTGAGCGTTCGGCTGAGTGAATTGAGTCTGCCCTTGAGCATTCGGCGGGTTGAACTGCGCCTGTCCTTGAGCTTGCGGCTGATTAAACTGCGTCTGCCCTTGAGCTTGTGGCTGATTGAACTGCGTCTGCCCTTGAGCTTGTGGCTGATTGAACTGCGTCTGCCCTTGAGCTTGCGGCTGTGCAAATTTCCCGCCAAAGGTCTTGAACATCGACTCTAAAAATCTCTGCGTCGCGCCCTGCGGTTGTTGTCCCTGCTGAGGTTGCGGCGGTTGTTGTGGTTGAGGCTGTTCCTGTTGAAAGTTATCCACTTCGGGACGCGGCATAAAATATCTGACCAGCTGTTTTAAAAACTGCATACTCTCGGAAGGCGGCTGTTGTTGCTGATAGGCGTCGGGCATGTTCGCGAGCTGTGATAACATTTCGTAGAGGGCTTGTGGCAGTTGCTCGGCTGTCTTAGCGTCGACTAACTCGAATGATGCCTTTGTCATGAGGATTGGTTCTAACTCGTCGCCGCCTTCCTCCGCTATGATTGCCTCTTTGAAGTTGGATAGTAACGTTTGAGTTTCCTCGCTTAACTTCATTGAGTAACCCTTTTCGGCGAGCGTTCCGATTTGCAAGAGCATTCGCGAAAAAAGCATGAGTTGATCCATTGAAAAGCGTTGACTTTCGACTGTGCTACCAATGCCCTTGCCGAGCGTCGCGTCTAAGGATAAAGACTGCCGCAAAATATTTTTAACGACGTCGCCCACTTCCTTAGGCAACCTTTGAATCCCGTATTTTTCTTCCGTGCTAATCTTGCCGAGTGTCGCTGCTATGTCTTGAATGGCTGTCTTTAAATTGACTGTCGTCTGAGGTCGGAAACCGCCGCCTCCGTCGTCGCGTCGTCTTACTCTGTCTAAGCCGTCAGTCGGTCGTTGCCGGTCTATAGGTCTTATGCCGGTTGAGCCTGCGTCGATTAATGGCATTGCACACATCAGCTCCTTTCGATTGAATTTTATTGCATTGCCTTGCTACTTTCAAGTTTGCTCTGATAAAATAATTTTGGAGGTGTTATCAATGGATAGTCAAGAACTTAAGCAGAGATTGGAAGCTTATCTTGCCGAAAACTTTTTGGAAGTAGAAGAAGAAAGTTTTACCTCAGAAGCCCCAAAAGCTTGCATGTCGGTGGCGCGGTATCGGTTGGCACAGAAGATTGACTTCGACAAGATTTTTGAGAAGAACAAAGGAGAGACGTTCTCGGAAATGATGACTCGGCTCGTGGACGAGAGCGGCGAAAAAAATTCTGCCGTCTATAATCGCGCCCAAATCGACCGCCAACTTTTTTCCCGAATCAAGAAGAACAAAGACTATCAGCCAAGCAAAGATACCGCCGTAGCTCTTGCCATTGCTCTCAGGCTCGACATTACTAAAGCCAAAGATTTTCTTGCTTCCGCCGGCTACGCGCTGACCAAATCCAAACGCGACTTAATCATCTCCTTCTTTATCGAGAACAAAATCTTCGATACGAGCCTGCTAAACGATTACCTCTACGAATACAATCAACCCGTCCTCCTCAGCAGATAAAATATTTTTTGTCGCCTCGCGATTGACGACAACGAAAAATTTTTCCTGTATATTTATCGCAAAAGATAGGAGGCAGATTAAAATGACTGAACTGGTTTTTATCCTCGACCGTAGCGGCTCGATGGCGGGCTTGGAGGAAGACACAATCGGCGGCTTCAATGCCATGATTAAAAAGCAACAAAAGGAGACTGACGGCGCGGCGTTCGTGTCGACGGTTCTTTTTAATCAACGCTCGGAGGTCTTGCACGATAGGATTCCGCTCGCTGAGGTTAAGCCGCTGACTGACAGTGATTACGAGGTCGGCGGAACGACTGCCCTGCTCGACGCTGTGGGCGGTGCCGTCAATCATATCAAGAACATTCACAAGTACGCCCGCGACGAAGACCGCCCCGCAAAAACGATTTTTATCATCACGACCGACGGCATGGAGAACGATAGCCGCAAATTTACTTACAAGGAAGTTAAGCAGCTCATCGAACAGCAAAAGGAGCTTGGCTGGGAATTCGTCTTCCTCGGTGCCAATATCGACGCCGCCGAAGTCGCTGATTCAATCGGTATCGACCGCCGCCGAGCAGTCAACTATCATTCGGACAAGGTAGGCACACAAAAGGTTTACAACTCAATGAGTAAGTTCGTCTCGTATGCAATGGCGGCTCCAAGCGCGGCAATGAGTTTTGATGATGACAGTTGGCGCGAAGAACTCGACAAAGACTTCAAGAGCCGCAAGAAATAATCCGCGACTTAGCTAACAAAAAAGCTCGCCTCCGATTTGGGAAGCGGGCTTTTTTAGTCCGTGAAGATGTCATCGCCGAACGCATAGAAGACCATGCAGACAATCATCACCAAAATTATCGCGTCGCCCAATCAAATCACCAGCCCCAGAACTAATCCAACTACGCCGCTTGCGAGTAAAACTTTTATCACGCCGACTTTCATACGAACCGCCGCCAATGCCCCGATTAAAATCACTGCGCCTTTCCAGTCGAACGTCGCCAATAAATTTTCGGGCACCTTCTCGGCATTCCACACGGCAAGCAAAACGAAACTTACACACGCCGCCGCGATTAATGCCATGACTGCTGGTCGCAAACCGTTTAATATCCCGTGAATCGCGCCGAGGTCGCCGTACTTAAAAATTATCTTCGCCAAGGCAATGCAAAGAAAAATGCTCGGCGTTACGAAACCCATAGTAGCGCAGACCGCCCCGCCCAAGCCCGCAATCTTCATGCCCGCAAACGTCGCCGCGTTTATGCCAATGGGACCAGGCGTCATCTGCGATATTGTAAATATGTCGATGAATTCGCTGAGGCTTAGCCAATGATACGTATCGACGACGGCGGCTTGAATCAGAGGCATTGACGCGTAACCGCCGCCCACGCATACCAAGCTTATCTTCGCGAACTCAAGGAACAGTAGCCAATAAATCATTGTCGCTCGCCTCACTCGTATTTTTTGTCGCGCATAAGGAAGAACCCGACTAGCCCATCAATCGCAACGAGCAACATGATATTCACGCCGAAGAAAAGGTTAGCGATGAACGTTGCAAAGATTATCACAATCGGCAGGAGGAGTTTCTTGGAAAATTGTTTCTTGAGCAAGTCAATCGCCACGTTGAGCAAAAGAGCCGTTGCGCCGCATTGCATACCCTTTAAGACGAGCTTGACGTATTCATTGGAGGCGACTAGGTCATAGAACGTCGCAACGATTGTGATTATAATCAGCGGCGGCAGGACGGTTGCGAACATGCCAGTTAAAGCCCCCGCCACGCCCGCCATACGATAGCCCAGCATGATAGCCGTATTCACTGCCATAACGCCCGGCGTCGATTGCGCGATTGCCACCATGTTTAAAGTTTCCTCGTCGCTTATCCAGTGGTACTCGTCGACGTACTTGGCTTTGAGCAGAGGGATTATTACATAGCCGCCGCCAACCGTGAACATGCTGACGATAAAAGTCGACTTGAACAGCTGCCAATAAAAATTTTTGTCGCGTGTCATACAAGCAAAGTCTCCAGTCCAATCTTTTTGACGACGCGGCACGGATTGCCGAACGCCACGACGTTTTCTGGAATATCCTTAGAGACGAGCGACTTAGCACCGATAACCGAGCCGCGACCAATCTTAACGCCCGGCAAAATCGTCACGTCGCCGCCAATCCACACGTCGTCGCCAATCTCAATCGGTTCCGCACGCTCCAAACCTTCCGCACGCTTAACATAGTCCATCGGGTGAATCGCCGTATAAAATCCGCAGTTCGGTCCGACAAAAACTTTTTTGCCAAGATGAATCGCCGCGCAGTCAATGAGGTAGCAGTTGTGATTAAGAAATGTCCCCGCGCCGAGATAAATGTTGTAGCCGTAATCGACCATGAACGGCGATAAAATCTCTACGGCGTCCGCGTCGACGTTCGGTAGTATCTCCCTCAAAATTTTTCTGCGCCGAGTCAAGTCATTCATTCGCGTCGAGTTCAGCTCCAAACACAAATCCTTAACGATTGCCCGTTCCTCAATCAACGCCGCGTCGAAGTTCGGATCGTACCATTGCCCCGCCAACATTTTTTCTTTCTCCGTCAAAGTCTCCACGCTCCTTAAAAGTTTTTCCCATTATAACGAATTCGCCTTGACGAATCAAAGACCGTTACTTAAAATTTTTTCGGTGATGTGAATGCTACAGGACATAACGCTTGGGCAATTTTTCCCCGGCAAGTCGATACTGCACCGGCTCGACCCGCGCACGAAAATAATTTCGCTGTTCGCACTGCTGATTATGATTTTCGCGGCGGAAGGTTGGACGGCGTATCTCGTGCTGATTGTCTTGACGGCGGGGCTAATCTTCCTGTCGAAGGTGCCGCCGCTTACCGTGCTAAAGTCAGTCAAGCCGCTCAGTTGGATAATCTTGTTCACGCTGCTGATTCATTTCGTCAGCCACGACGGAGAAGTCCTCGCTAAAGTTTACGTCTTCAAGGTGACGACGGAGGGGATAATTTACGGCGTGAAGATAAGCTTGCGGCTCGTGCTGTTAATCGTGTTGTCGAGTCTGCTGACGTTCACGACTTCGCCCCTGCAACTTACTGATGCCACGGAAAGTCTTTTATCGCCGCTGAAAAGATTTGGCGTCCCCAGTCACGAATTGGCGATGATGATGACGATTGCAATCCGATTCGTGCCGACGCTCCTTGAAGAGACCGACAAAATCATCAAGGCGCAGAAGTCTCGCGGGCTTGACTTCGAGTCGGGCGGCTTTGTAAAAAAGTTGCGGGCGATGGTTCCGATACTCGTTCCGCTGTTCTTGTCGAGTTTTAGGCGGGCTAATGATTTGGCAATGGCAATGGAGGCGCGGTGCTATCGTGGCGGCGAAGGTCGAACTCATATGAAGCAACTACGCCTGACGAATTTGGATTATGGCGCGGCGGCGTTCGTGATTGCAATATGCGCGGCGATTGGAGGGTTGAGCTATGCGGCATGAACATAAACAGGAGATGAAACTTCGCCGGCGGAACCTTGCGTTGACGATTGCTTATGACGGCACGAACTACAACGGCTTTCAGTGGCAAAGCCCGCCTAGGGTCGCCGTGCAAAATGTTCTGGAGGAGCGGCTGGAAAAAATCTTCGGCGACAAGATTGAGCTTGCGGCGGCAGGCAGGACTGATTCGGGCGTTCATGCCTTCGGGCAAGTCGTCAATTTTTTCACGGACGGAAGGATTGACGTTGATAAGATTCCTATCGCGGCTAGTTGCGTCTTGCCCAGTGATATTGTCGTTCGTGAGGCACGCGAGGTCACTAGAGACTTCAGCGCACTCCACAGCGCGAAGAGCAAGGTTTATCTCTATCGAATCCTGCGCGGGGCGGCGTCCAATCCTTTTATCAATCGCTTTGCCTGGCATATCTTCCGTCCGCTTGATGTTGAGGCAATGGGCGCGGCTTTGAACGTCCTAATCGGCATGCATGACTATTCAAGCTTCAGGGCGGCGGGCGGTGCTCCTAACATGAGTCCGATACGAACGATTTACGCGGCGGAGGTCTTCGGGGAAAATCTCTTCGGCGGCGACTGCTTGACGATAAAAATTCATGCAAGCGGCTTTCTCTATCACATGGCAAGGAATATCGTTGCGTTGGTTGTAGCCGTTGGTCGTGGCAGGGTGACGCTTGCCGAGTTCAAAGAAATTTTCGACGCCCGCGACAGAAGCCTTGTTCCCGCGACGGCTCCGGCATGTGGACTTTGCTTGCAAAAAGTTTTTTACTGAGATCGGCTATGAAAAGTCAAGAGAATGAAGCCGGAACATAAGGTTTATTATCACAAAGGACGGCGAAAATTTTGGCAAGCATTTTATGGCAGACATGCCCGATAGCAATCAAATGGTCTTTTCCTTCAGAGCGTTTCTTTTGATAAAAGAGACTGACAGCCTCAAGCTGTCGGCGAATTTCAAAGTTCACTTAGGGCTTGAATATTTTCGGGAGCAACTTTCACAGTAACGCCCGAAATGAATGACTTCAGCGACGATTAGCGCGTCTTGGGTGTCGTTCTTGGTCTGACGGATAAACGCGCAAGGCGTCGGACTGCAAAGGATTGATAACGTGAACACTCTGCCCGGCTTGGCGAAGGTGAGCGTAGAGCGATAACCAGTAATGCCCTGTTGCTTCCATGCCGAATTCGGAGAACTTCAACCGGCTCATAATTCTGCAAGTCAGAGTCTTCACTCTAAATTAAGTGGACAGCACCACAAGGAGGTTGAAAGAAGAAACCTGTCCGCTTGGATTTTAGCAAAACCCTTTCGGGTTTCAATTCACTTTTATATAACAGGAGGTGAGCAGATGGCTCAAAAAGTTTTTAAGGCATTGCTGTTCGACACGCGGAGCATCCAGCGTTACATTTATTCGGGCAACAAGCTCCGCACGAACGTCGGCGCGTCCTATCTAGTCGACCGAATCTTTTTCGACGTGCTGATTGACAGCGTGCTAAGGAAGATGTTCCCCGACGAAAAGTTTTCCGCACTCGACGACGCGTGGACGCCCGCCAATGACATGCTCAAGCCCTGGACTG
The DNA here is from genome assembly GCA_017518105.1 of Selenomonadaceae bacterium. Lineage (GTDB taxonomy): Bacteria > Bacillota > Negativicutes > Selenomonadales > Selenomonadaceae > Quinella. Next base: position 113,791 of record JAFWWC010000026.1, on the reverse strand, counting down.
ACATGAAGACTTGTTGCGTGGCTTACGTGGGCGGCGGCAATGCCCTGCTACTGTTCGACGCCAGCAAGGACGATTTGCCCGTTGAAGTCGTCAAGAACTTCACGCGCAAGCTTTTGGTCGATAGACCGGGCTTGAAGGTCGGCGCGGCTATCGGTGAGGTGTCAATCGTCGACGACAAGATAGAGAACCTAGACACCTTGTACACCAAGCTCAAGCGGAACCAAAACAATATTTTCCCCGCCGTCAACGTCCCGTACACCGGCTTAACGCTAAGTTGCGAGATTAACGGCGAGGCGGCGAACTTCTACGACACGCGAGGGCTTTTGGGCGACGTGAAGTTTTATTCGCAGGAGGTAGCAGTTAAAGCTAAGGCAGCCGAGGACGCCAACAGGAATTTGCGCACGCGGTTTAATGAAATCTTCGCGCTGAAGAACTTCCCCGAACGCATGGACGATTATCAATTCCCGCTTGAAGTCGATAGGCTCGGACAACGGGACGGCGAGAATTATTTTGCTATCGTGCACGTTGACGGCAACAACATGGGCTTGAAGTTCCGCACGTGCAAGAGTCTGACGGAACGACGCAAACTCTCCCGCGAGATTAGACGCAAGACCGAAGGAGCCTTCGCCGAGCTGTTGATAAGAATCATACGCATGAAGCAATCGGAGCTTTTCGGCGACGCCCTCGACCTCGATAAGGATTGTCTGCCGATACGCCCGCTGATTATCGGCGGCGACGATGTGACCTTCCTTTGCCCGGCGAATGTGGCAATCCTCTTCACGAAAACGCTAATAGAAAATCTGAACGCCGAGACCGCGCCCGACGCCCCCGAACACTTGACGGAAAAGTTTTCGCGACGCATGGACGCTTGTGCGGGCGTGGCAATCTTGCCGACGAAGTACCCGTTCTTCCGCGGCTACAAACTCACCGAGCAACTTTGCGACGCCGCCAAAAAGTCAATGCGCAAACTCGGCACGGAAGACCTAAGCGGCTCCAGTTGGTTAGATTTCGCAATTCTGCACGGCGAACAGGCTCCCACCCTAGAACAGATTCGGGCGACGGAATATCGCGGCGCACGCGGCAACTTGCACTTCGGACCCTATCGCCTCTGCAACCCGACGGACGACGCTCACAACCTAGAAAACCTAATCGACTGCGTGAAGAAGTTTCCTAAGGCAATGGCGAGCAACAAAATCAAAGAGATGCGCGGGATTCTTCAACGCGGACAATCCGACGCGGAAAAGTTCCTCCAGCAGCTAAAAGTTCAGAATCGGAGCTTGCCTGCCGTCGAGGGTTGGGAAAAGTTCACTGCGACGCTTTGGGCTGACGGGCTGACGCCTTACGTAGACGCGATTGAGCTTATGGATTTTTACGTTGAGGAGGTGGCTTCGGCGTGGCAGAGCTTAGCATTGAGATAAAAATTTTGTCGCCGATTCATTTAGGTTTGGGGCAAGCGGACGTGAATATTGACTCGGAGATTGTTCACGACGCGCAAGGCTTTCCATATTTCCCCGCCAAGAGGTTCAAAGGTCTGCTTTACGAGAGCGCGCTTGAGGTTTGGGAGATGTTCGAGATTAGCGGACTCGGCACGGAAAATATCTTATCGCCAGAGGAAATCTTTCATCGGCACACGTCAAGCAATGTTCAGCTCATCGTGCCGAATTTTTTTATTTGCCCGCCCGAAGAGTACAAGCGGCTTTGCCAGGAGTGGCAGTTTTTGCAGACGGACGAGACTTGCCGAGAAATTTTTACGCCAGTCGAGGTGCTAAACTCCTTCACGACGCTCCGCTATCAAACGCAACTGATTGACGGCGTGGCGGCTGAAGGGTCGCTCCGCAATCTGCGCGTGCTCAATGCCGGGCTAAAGTTCTTCGGGAAGGTCACACTGCTTAACGGCAATGAACGCGGCTTGAATCTCTTGGCTTTGGCGATAGGGAACATCAGCTCGGCGGGCATGAAACGCAATCGCGGCTTCGGTCGGATAAAATGTTCAGCGACGTTTGATGACGGCTCAACGGTCGAGACGCGGGCTAAAAAATTTTTCGCGAAGGGGGCGTGAAGATGCATCGGCTAAGCTTTACACTCAAAACGCTGTCGCCAATCGTCCTATCGTCGGCTAGCAATTCAACCGTCATGACGGAAACGCACTCGGCTTTCAGCGGCTCAATAGTTCGCGGGATACTCGCTTCAAGGTTCGCCGAAGTCAATCACCTCGACCAGACGGCTTGCACAGACGAAGCCTTCCGCGAAATTTTTTATGGCGGCGTGAAGTTCCTGGCCGCTAACCCCGACGCTAACGGGCGGCGGGCTATCGTGTTGCCGCTGTCATTGCAGAAGGGTAAGGACGGCACCAGCGACGCTAACACGATTCAAGACCTGCTAGACGACAAAGACTCGCGGCAAGGCTACAAAAGTTTTCGGGGCTTCGGCGTGCTAAATGGCAACGAGGTCAGCAAGGTGAGCGTCGGGACGAATATTTTTATGCACATGAGCCGTAGCGGTGATAAGGAACGATTAGCGGGGCGTAGCGTCGACGGGCAGATTTATAACTACGAGGCAATCGATGCCGAGCAAACTTTCCGCGGCGAACTCCTCGGCGAAGAAAAAATCTTGCGGCGGCTCCTCGACGGGCTAGACTTGGACGGCGGGCGATTGATTGCTTACGTCGGGCGGTCGCGGTTCACGCAATACGGCAAGTGCTTGATGACCTTCGACGAGATTAAACCGGTCGACAAGCCGGCATTCACGGATAAAATCTTCTTGCGACTGGAGACGCCGCTAATACCGTTGGCGGATTGTTTCCTGACTGCCAAAGAAATTCTGCGGGCGGAAGTCCTAAGCAAGCTCGGCGATAAATTTTCCTTGGGCGAAGTCTTTGCCTCGTGCGTCGACGTGGAAAATTTCGTCGTGCTGTGGGGCATGAAACGTCCGCGAGTCATGGCATTGGCGGCGGGCTCGGTCTTTGAACTCAACGCCACGAACTTGACCGAAGACGATAAAAAACTTTTGGCGGAAAAAATCTTGGCGGGCTTCGGCTCACGGACGGAAGAGGGCTTCGGGCAACTGAGACTGTGGACGCCGACGCAATTAAAGCTCGTCAAGCCTAAGACCGAATCAACCTTGCCCGCCCGCCCAAAGAAGTTTTCCGATTACACGATTGAGCTTGCGAAAAAAATTCTGCGGGCGCACCTCTTGGAGCAAGTCAGGCTTTACGCTTTCGAGGACGCAAAGGAGCTTCAACCACAGCTCGAAGGACGAAACTTAACGCACCTTTTCAAGCGGCTGGACGTTCTGCTTTCAAACACGGACAAGAAAAATCTGCGGAAGAACTTCGCTGAGCAAATTGGGCTTGCGGCTGATAAGGCGGTTCAGTTCAAGGAGAATCTTGAGCAAGTGCGCATGGGCAACCGGAGCTTTTATAAAGTCTTCACGGGGGCGGAGGAATTTACGCACGGGCTTGGCGATTTGATGACAGATACGACGCTTGAAAAGGTTCGCGGGGTGATTGACTTCAAAGCGGACGACTTCACGGACGACGATTTTGCCGCAGAGTATCTTAAGCATTACTTCCGTTCCGCCCGCAAAGTTTCAAAGGGAGGTGAGCCGCGTGAATGATTCGCAACTCATTGGCAAAATTTTAATTACGGGTCGGCTATGCTTGAAGTCGCCGCTATTAATCGGTGACGGCGCAGGCGAGACTTCAACTAATTTCCGCGATGTTCATGTTCTTAGGGCAGGTGACGTGCCGTTTATCCCTGGAACTTCGCTTTGCGGCGTGCTACGCGATTGGATAGAGGGCGTCGAGCCTTCCGCAGTGAAAAAAATCTTCGGCGACGCAAAGGACATGCAAAGTTCAATTCAACTCGACGACATACTGCTAACGGACGCTAAGATAATTCAACGCGACGGCGTGCGGATTGACGGCTTGACGGGTGTCGTTGACGGCGACGGCAAATACGATTACGAGGTGATTGAACGGGGCGCGAGCGGCGACTTGAGGTTGCTGATTAACTTGCGCGGCTGTCACGCGGTCGAGGAGGTTAGCTCAGTTGTTGCCCGCATGTTGAGCAAGCTTACGGAAGGAATAAGACTCGGCGCACTGACGACTAAGGGCTTTGGATTGGTGGCGGCTGATGACTTGCGGGCGAGCTTCTACGATTTCCGCGACGGGGCTGACGTGGCGGCTTGGCTCCTCAATAGACCTGCCGCAAAGATGATTCAACCGACGAGCGGCGACGCCGCCTTGAATGAAAATGATTTCGTCGTGGACGCGGAATTTAGTTTCAAGTCGTCGTTTATTGTCCGTGATTATAATGTTGGCGGGGCGGACGCGGATAAAAATATTTCCGCCGTCACGTTGAAGAGCCGCAAGGACTTTGTCATACCTGGCACGAGCTTAAAGGGGGTTATGCGTCATCGAGCCGAATACATTTGCGTGAGGCTCGGACTGGATAAAAATTTCTTAATGGGGCTAATGGGTTCTGCTGACAAGATTAAGAGCCGGCTAATCGTTGCGGAAAGCTACGTCGCTCCGAATAACTTTTCTGAGGTCGAACACACGCGCACGAAGCTTGACCGATTCACCGGCGGCACGTTGCAAGGTACGCTGTTCACGACCAAGCCCGCGTATCAAAAAAAATCTGTCGTACCGTCGTTCAAAGTGCATTTCGAGATTCGGCAGGCAAAAGACTTTGAAGCGGGGCTTGCGATGTTCTTGCTCAGGGATTTATGGCTGGGGCGCGTTGCAATCGGCGGTGAAAAATCAATCGGGCGCGGAGCCGTAGCGGGGCTGTCAGCCGTCATAAAGTTCAAGAGCAAGACGTATAAGCTCGGCGACGGTGGAAAAGTCATCAGCGGCGAGCGGTCGGAGCTTGAGAGCTTTGCGGCGGCTTTGAAAAACTTTTCGTCAGGAGGTGGCAGCAAATGAGCGGCTTAGACTTGGCAAAGAAGGTTGGCTTTGATTTGTGCGAGTGCAAGACTTCTTCGGAGCAAATCAATCGACCGGCGCGGGAGCTTGCGCAAGTTCTGCTTGAGACTTTCAAGGAACGCGGCGGAGTGTTCGTGGCGTGGCAAATGCAAAATATCGTTTGGGGCAAGTTCGACGGCGGGCGGCTCGTGCTCAAAGATAATCTTGCGCCGAACGTCGACGATTGGTTAGAGTGTCGTCTTTTCAATGAGCAGGAGGAACTTCACCTAAAGCGGGACGGTGAAAATTTTATCGGGCGATATGTTCATGACGAGGCGGGCGCGGGTACTGCTTATGTTGATAGTTTTGCGCGGCTTTGGGGCGAACGTGTTGCCTTTGCTGACGGTTGGATAAGGTTGCTCGATGCGCCGCGGAAAATTTCTATGGAGTTGCCCTGCGACGACTGCGACAAAAAATTTTATGGACTCAAGACGCGCAACTACATTGGCAGCGATAAGGACACGGGCTTGAGCGGCTACATCGATTATCGGTTCGTCGCGATTGAATCTGCTTGGGATGGTGATTGAATTGGGTTGGAAAGATAAACTCGGTGGATTGTACGGAATCAAAATGCCAGAAGAAGGACGTAAGCAAACAAATCGCCCGCCGCAGGGTCAGCCGTCGAGTTTGGCGACTGCGCCTTATAACTTCGTATCGTTGCCCGAAAGAGTTCTGCCGGCACCGACCGAACGCACGGAGCAATTAAGCGGCGAAATAACTTTAGAACTTGAGACGTTGACGCCGCTATTTATCGGGGGCAATGGCTCGAAAAGTTTTGCGCCGCTCGGCAAGCCGATTATCCCCGGCTCGACGTTGCGCGGCATGTTCAAGAACCTTTTCAAGGTCGTGACGTGCGGAGCGTTTCGCGGGCAGTCGTCAGCACAGAAGAAGGGCGAGGACTTCAACGACGAGCATATCTACTTCCGTTGCTTAATGGCGTCGTCGAGTGCGCCCGCGTGGATGAAGACTTTAAACCAACACTACAAGAAGCTGATGACCGACGCCGACGGCAAGAAGAAGGCTCGCCCTGGCTTTTTGATTCACACGACCGACGACAAATATTTTATCGCGCCATCGATTTACACGACCGACCGCAAGGACGACTACATAACGATAAAGGATTATCAGCGGCAGTATAAGCCCGTGCGGCGCACCGACTCGGCGGTTTATTGGGACGGGGGCACGGCTTACTGTTTGACGGGTAATCAATGGGCGAATCGACCTGAAAAGCTTTTGGACGGGGCGGCTTATACGGCTTACAAGAAGGAGCTGGAGACTCTGCGCGATAAAGTAAAGGCGCATAAACTTTCCAAACAAGAATATGACAGGGCGGCACGTAGACACGGCAAGCAAATCATTCGCTACACAAAGCTTGAGTACGTCGACTGGGACGGCGAGTGGCTTGAGGTTCCCGAAGATGTTCAGCTGTCTTATCGGCGGGACAGGAAGAATAAAAGCGGCGTCAATCTCTTCGACGAGAAGGGGCATCCCAAATTCTTCTTGACGCGAACTAGGATTGAACAACTGACTAGGAAGACTCTGCCCAAACGCGTGGCGACTTTGATTCCCTGCCACTACATATCGGAGGGCAAGCAGATTAAAGCGTTCGGGCATGGGCAATGCTTCCGCGTGCCCTATGAACGGCGAATCGGTCAAGCCGTGAAGGTCGCGGGCAATGACTTACGGGACTTCGCGGACGTGGTCTTCGGGACGCAAGAGACTTCTAGCCGCGTTTATTTCGAGGACGCGACGCCCCTAAGCTTTACTGAACTGGCGGAGGCAAAAGCTCATCTGCTCATGCCGCCCAACCCGACTTCCTATCAACTTTACCTCAAGCAGACGACCGGCGAGCTTAAGCATTGGGATTCCTCCGGCGCGGAAATTCGCGGCTACAAAATGTATTGGCACAACAAGCAACCCGATTGGCAGGCGAGCCGGTCGGAGCTGGACAACGATAACAAACGCCCACCCGATGACCGCTTGATTAAGAGTATGAAGCCGCTGGACACGGGCGCACGGTTTAAATCGCGGATTCGCTTTAGCAACCTAAGCAAGGTCGAACTCGGTGCGCTGCTGATGATGTTTGACTTGGACGGGCTAAAGGACACGGCGTATAAGATTGGGCAGGGCAAGCCGCTAGGGTTCGGAAGCGTGAGGATTACCCCGACGCTTTTGCTTGATGACGAGGCGGCTTATACGGAGCTTTTCGACGAGGACGGCTGGAAAAATCCTTATCGTGTGGAAGAATACGGAGAATACGTTGACGAGTTCAAAGGCTATCTTGCGGCGGCGAAAATGTCTGGCGTCTGGCAAAAGGTGATGGACGAGCTGAAGATTATGTTGGATTGGTCGCTGACGGAGCGTAAAGATTGGGCGTCTCGGATTAAATCCATGAGCGGCGACGTTTCACAGCGCGACGGCGTCGACGAGCGGTTCAAACAGCGCGTGCCCTTAGCAAGTATCTTTGAGGTTGTCAAATGATAGGCGCGGTCTCATTCAAGTTGCGGGCAGAGAACTCAGCTCGATTGCCGTTCATCAATGGGCGGTTCATGCACGCGGCGTTCTTTAAGCTACTAGCGGAGGCGTCGCCCGACTTCGTAGGGTTCGTCCACGATGAATTGAATCTCAAGCCGTTCACAGTGTCATTCCTCGACCCGATAAGAAAAATTCCGAGCGCAAAGGAGCAATGGCTTGTTCGGGGCGGCGACGAATTCTTTTGGCGGGTGACGGGACTCAACGCGGCGATTATGCAGGCGGTCATGAGCATTGCCGTCGGCGATAAGATTCAGGCGGGCGCATTGGCTTTGACTGTCGAGGCAGTTCGCACGGATTCGATTATCGCCGTGAACGATTTTATCGCGGAGGCAAAGACATCGCCGCCGATAACGGAGATTCGCTTTGACTTCGTGTCGCCCGTGTCATTCAAGACGGATAAATTTGACGCGCCATATCCGAGACCGGAATTAATCTTCACGTCGCTGGCTGACAAGTGGAATCAAGCCGCCATGCCCGTTTCCGCCGATAAAAAGATTATCCGAGAACTCGCCGCGCAAATTCGATTGACTAAGTGGCAGGGGCAGAGCAAAAAATTTTATCTGGCGGCTGACCGAGGCACGCTGGCTTTTTGGGGAAATTTTTTCTACGACATCGGAGCCTTAAGCCGAGACGTTCAAAAGGTCTTCGTCCTGCTAGCTAGGTTCGCAGAGTTCGCGGGCGTCGGGCGTCTCACAAGTCAAGGCTTCGGGCAAACCAAAGTCAATTTCCGCTAATGAATCAAAGAGCCCTCCGGCATTTCGTCGAAGGGCTTTTTGTTTGACAGGTAATTTGGCATGTTTTATACTGGCAACGAAAGGAGGTCGGCTGATGAAGAAACTTTATATGGTCGGGCTCGTGCTGATATTATTGTTCGTGGTGGCGATGGTCGCTTATGGGGCGTGGCTCAATAAAAGCGGCGAGAATCAAATCGCCGAACGCATGGAGAGCCGAACAATTCCACTGCAAGGAGCTAAGGCGCAAATGCGCGACATGCACCCGAAATTATTTCTGGAGACGATAAATCTTTATTCAGAGGACATGGCGGACGCGGTCGCACTGATTGACGGACGCATCGAGCAAATCTTCGTATCAAAGAATTCAAACGTAGCACGCGGGCAAGTCATCTTCACTCTTGTCAACGAGGAGATAGCACTTAAGATTCAGCAGGCGGACAGCTCCATTGCCAAGGCAGAAGCACAGCTAGCCAACGCAAAGAACAATTACGCACGGTATACGCGACTAAGGGAACGAGACGCGACCTCCATAGAAAAATTCGACGAGGCAGAGGCGGCTTACTTTGCGTCAGAGGCGGCATTGAAAGAGGCGCAAACCGTCAAACAGCAATTATTAGTTCAATCCTCTAGGCAAGACGTGACCGCTCCGATTGATGGCGAAATTTTAATCCTTTATAAACAGCAAGGCGCGTATGTTCAGGCAGGCACGCCGCTTGCACTGGTCGGAAACTTCTCGCGGCTCTTCTTCTCGTTGCCGGTCGAGGACAAGGATGCCCAAAGGCTTTCAATCGGCGACAGGGCAGAGCTGAGTTTTACAAACAGTCAAATCCTCCGCAAAGCTTACGATACGGACTATGCGGCGGGCAATCGTGGCGACGCTGAAAATTTTCCCGTCTACGTCAAGGAAATCATGCCGAGCTTGAATGAACCCGCGAGCCTAAGGAAGGTCGTTTTTGAGGTCGATAACCGCGTCAAGCTTTTGGAGCAACAAGCTTACAACGGAGCTGTTCTGACCTCTGCACAGACGCGAAAACTTTTGACGGTGCCGCTTGCCGCAATGACTGACTCAAATCATAGTTCAGTTTTCGTCATAAACGCGGAAGACAAACTCGAACGCCGCAAGGTTAGGACAGGTGCAGACGACGGCAACTACATTGAAATTATCTCTGGACTCAGCGAAGGCGAAAGGGTCGTCACGTCGGCGGCTGAAGGTCTCGAAAACGGAATGAAAGTTACCATGACTTTAATGGAGGAGGCGGGCAAATGAGACAGCAGAACAGCCAAATCTTTAGTCAAGAAGCCCTCGACAAGTTGCGCTCGCCGGAAAAGCTCGATACTATGTTGCCAATAACGACGCCGGTAAGTTGGATGGCTTTAATCGCAATACTCGTTCTGTTGTTCGCGGTGGTGCTCTGGTCAATCTACGGGGCGTTCACAGTCAAGGCGGAAGGCATGGGCTTAATCATGGACTCGGCGGGCTTAATGAACGTCACGCACACCGCTAACGGAAAAATTGCTCAACTCTACGTTCGACCTGGCATGACGATTAAGAAAGGCGACTTGATTGCACACATGGAGCAAGCCGAACAGTCAGCTGATACTCGCATGGCGCAATACGGCATGGGATTAGCCTCTTCAGACCGCGACGCTATGGGGCGTGCTTATCAGTTCGACGCCAAACGCTATCAACAGGACGTGGCGGAAGACATTTACAGCGACTACGACGGCATTATTGATGAAGTTATGGTCGATGTCGGCTCAATGATTAGTGCGGGAACTCCGATTTGCTCCGTGCGCATGACGCAAAACCGCGAAGACTTGACGGGGCTTTTGTATATTCCACTCGACAAAGGCAAACGCGTCGAAGCGGGCATGACGATTCAGCTTGCGCCAAATGGCGCGGACGTTTCGCAAACGGGAAGTCTAATCGGTGTCGTGCGGAGCGTCTCGCAATACCCGATGACTATCCAAGGCATTCAACAGCACCTCGGCAACACGCAGTTCGCTCAGTGGATTATCCAAGCTCAAAATTCGTCAGTTATGGAAGTCGTCTTCGACCTTGTCAAAGACCCTGCGGACAAGTCGGGCTATCTTTGGACTTCACACGTCGGCGAACACAAAATGATAACGGCTGGCTCCTTCTGCACCGGCTCGATTATCATTGAACGCAAGCCGCCGATTGAAAAAGTTTTCTACAAGCTAAGTCAATGGCTCAGGAGTAGGTAATGGATTTACTTGACAAGATAAAAAATTTCTTCGGCATACAGACGACGCGGGTAAAAGTGCCGACGGTTTTACAAATGGAGGCGACTGAGTGCGGGGCGGCGTCGTTGTCGATGATACTTGCGCATTATGAATTGTGGTTGCCGCTTGAAAAACTAAGGCAGGAGTGCGGCGTCAATCGCGACGGCTCCAAGGCAAGTTGCGTCATTCGGGCGGCACGTAATCGCGGCTGTAATGCTAATGGCTATCGTTGGAACGCGGACAGGCTTAGGGAAGTCGGCGCGTATCCGCTTATCATTCACTGGGAATTCAATCACTTTGTAGTTCTGGAAGGCATTAAGGGCGACACGGTTTATTTGAACGATCCGGCAATGGGGCGGCGAACGGTAAAATGGGACGAATTCCGCACGTCTTATACTGGCGTAGCCTTGAGCGTCGTTCCTAACGAAAGTTTCAAGCCCGAAGGCGAACGCTACAATATCTTCAAAGACGTTGCCATAAAGCTTTCGCGTGATAAATGGGCTGTGCTTTTTATTTTGCTCCTCAATCTCGGCATGATTATTCCGGGGCTAGCGTCGCCCGTGTTCAGTCAAATTTTCCTCGACGACATCTTAGCGAAGAAACATACCGATTGGATGTTCAACTTCTGCTTGGCGATGACAGTCTCGTTTGTTATCTGTGGCGTGATGACGTGGCTCCAAGCCGTAATCCTTACGCGTTGGCAGAAGAAATTAACGCTAGCCGATTCGTCAAGCTTTTTCTGGCATTTGCTCCGTCTGCCTATGTCGTTCTTCAATCAGCGGTTCGCGGGCGAGGTGGCGTCGCGTGTCAACTTCAACGAATCAATCGCGGGCGTTTTATCGGGGCCAGCGGCGTTGGCGATTCTAAATTTCCTCGTCGCGATTTTTTATTTGCTCCTCCTCCTGCAATATCACGTAGTTTTAACGCTAATCGGCGTGTTCTTCTCTAGCATTGGCATAATTATGTTCTTCGCGCTGAGACGACACCTAACCGATATGAACATGAAGATTCAGCAGGACGCCGGCAAGGAATACGGCACGACCATGAACGGCTTGATGATGATTGAGACGATTAAAGCCAACGGCAACGAGGCGGACTTCTTCACAAAGTGGGCGGGCTATCGTGCGAAGGTTCTAAAGGCTGGGCAAGACGTGGCACTTTGGCAGATGACTGCAACGATTATCCCGACGCTCCTGGGCGGCATTAACGGCGCGTTGATTATGACAATCGGCGGCTTCTCGATTATGGACGGCGTGTTGACTGCGGGTATGTTTACGGCGTTTCAATCGCTGATGGGTAGCTTTCAAGCTCCAGTGGGTTCATTGCTCAGCTTAGGCTCCACTCTCCAAACGACTGAAATGCAAATGCAACGCCTAAACGACGTGCGCAAGTACGAGATTGACGATTTGAACTGCCGCGAGGAAAAAGTTTCTAATGAGCCGTTCGCGAGGCTAAATGGTGAGCTTGAACTCAAGGACATTGATTTTGGTTACAGCCCGTTGGAAAAGCCGTTGCTGAATAAATTTTCCTTGCACATAGAGCCGGGACATTGGGTGGCAGTCGTGGGCGCGAGCGGTTCGGGCAAGTCGACTGTCGCAAAGGTCGTCACGGGCATTTACGAGGAATGGAGCGGCGAGGTTCGCTTTGACGGCGTTAAGCGTCGCGAGTTGCCCCGCGCAGTCATCGTGAATTCAATCTCCGCCGTTGACCAAGACGTTTTCCAAATCACAGGGACGATTACGCAAAACTTGACGCTGTTCGATGATTCGGTTCGGCGCAGTGATGTAATTCAGGCGGCGAAGGACGCTTGCATACACGAAGATATTTTGCAACTAGAAAACGGCTACGACTCTGAAGTTTCGGAGGGCGGCTTGAATTTCAGCGGCGGGCAACGTCAGCGTTTGGAAATCGCCCGCGCCCTAGCAAACAATCCGTCGCTTTTGATTCTCGACGAGGCGACAAGTGCCCTTGACCCGATGACCGAGCAAACGGTTCTGGAAAATATTCGGCGGCGCGGCTGTTCGTGTTTAATCGTGGCGCACCGCCTGTCGACGATTCGCGACTGCGACGAGATTATTGTTTTGGATAAGGGCGTCGTCGTGGAGCGCGGCACCCATCGCGAAATGATTCAGCATGACGGAGCTTATAAACGATTGATTGAGGAGAGGAGCCAAGAAGTTGAGCCCCTTTGAAAGATTTTTAATGGCGGGCGAACGAATTCGACTGGAAGACGGCGAACGCTTAGCATTGATTGAGACGGGCAAGCTTGAAGTCTACGCCGTGACACGTGCGGACGGTTCGTTCCGGCAACAGTTCTTGGTTGAGCTTGAGGTGGGCGGCGCGGCGTTCCCGTTGCTCGACGAGTTCAACCAGACAGAGACGCTCCTTTACGCCGCCGAGGACACGCAGATAAAAATTTCGCCGTTCGAGGAAGTTTCACCCGACGAGCTGAAAAATTATATGCGTCGTTGGTTTGCCGAGCTGATAAAGTTGCCGTGGCTTAGGCTCATGGCTGACAAGGGCGACGATACTTTAATCCCGTGGCTTGAAGGAACCGTTCTTGAGGAGGCGGAAGATTTAACGCAAGCCTTCCTTGAGAACGAGCAAATACTTTCCATGCTGTTGGGCGTGCGGTTCGCGGCGGAGGATAAGAGATTTTCCAACCGCGTCGAAGTTCGCAAACGCAATCAGCGGCGGATAATGGACAACTCGATAGCCAACCTGCTCGGCGAAGAGACAACGACTTATTCAGAGACAACCGAACGCGTCGTTAGACTGGAGGAGGCAACCTTCATCGTGCGGCGGGCGGCAATAGCTTTGAACATGCCGACTGACAATATCAAACTCGACGCCGAACTTGTCCGCAAATTAGACCAGATACGCTTGCTCCGGCGGCTGATTCAAAAGGGCAATATGCAAATGCGTCTGATTGAACTGGTCGAGGACTGGCACAAAAACGATAGCGGCGTTATCATCGGCTACTACGGCGCGGAGAAAATTTTATCAACTTTCGTGCCGACTGCGCCCGGCAAGTACAAACTCGTCAACACCGAACACCCCGACGGCTTCCCGATAACCGACGAGGTCGCCGCTAAGATTGATAAAAGTGCCTTTGAATGTTACGCGGGTTTCCCTGCACGTGAGCTGAAGATACTCGACCTTATGAAGTTCATCTTCAAGCAGTGCTGGTTCGCCGATTATCGGACGGTTATTTTGATAAGCCTCGTTGCGGGACTGATTCCTCTGGCTATGCCGCTCGTTACGGAAACAATCTTTGCGGACATAATCCCAATCCTCGACCGTCAAGGCTTGGCAACCGTTACGCAAGTAATCATGGTCACGAGCTTTACGACAGCCTCACTTGGCATCGTGCGGACGATAGCCGTCATGAGAATAACGACGCGAATGAACATGGCAACCGAGGCGGCGTTATGGAGCCGACTGCTTACCTTGCCGACGAAATTTTTTAGGGAGTTCACGTCGGGCGAACTGGCAAGCCGCATGCAAGGTATCAACGTCATTAAAAGTTTGGTCAGCGCGGACTTTATCGGCGGGCTGTTCGGGTTCGTTTTCAGCTTTTGGTCAATATTCCTGATGTGCTACTACAGCCTCAAGCTTACGGCGGCGGCGGTGGCTGTCTGGTTCGTCTACGCAATCATCACGGCATTTATTTATCGCCGCGTCATCGGCTTTCAACGCAACCTAATCAACGCAACTAACAAGGAGGCGGGCATTGTCCAGCAGATATTCAAAGGGCTTGCCAAGTTCCGAGAGCACGGCGCGGAGAATCAAGCTTACTGGTTGTGGAGCGGCGTCTTCGGCGAAACGTGGAAATGGAATTTAAAGCTACGCTGGCAGAGCAACTACAACATGATTATCGGCAGCGTGCAACCTTTTATCCTGACGATGTGCCTTTACTATATCGCGGTCTACGGCATGAACGAGGTCGGGCCGAATGGTCAAACGGTGCAAGGCATAACCTACGCGCAGTTCATTGCGTTTCAAGGCGCGTTCTCCAGTTTCAATGCCACGCTTAACGGAATTATTCCTCTGGTCGGTCAATACTTCGCTATTCAGCCGCACATTGAAAACCTCCGCCCGATTCTTAAAGAAGTTCCAGAGAGCGTCGGCGACAAGGCAGACTCAGGTATCCTAAGCGGTGCGATTGAACTTAGCAACGTAACCTTCGGCTACACGGAAGGGCGAGACGTTTTGCACGACGTGAGCTTTAAAATCTCCGCCGGCGAGAACGTCGCTATCGTCGGGCGTTCGGGTTGTGGCAAGTCGACTCTTGTTAGACTGCTTTTAGGATTCGAGACGCCGCGCAAAGGTGCGATATACTTCGACGGGCAAGACCTAGCCGACTTGAACTTGCCGAGCGTACGAACTCAAATGGGCGTCGTCCTCCAGAATGGTCAGCTTATGCAAGGCGACATCTTCACGAACATAATCGGCACGAACGCCCTAACGCAAGAGGACGCTTGGCAGGCGGCTGAGGCGGCGGGCATTGCTCCCGATATTGCGATGATGCCAATGGGTATGCAAACCGTCATTTCCGAAGGCTCAACCAACATTAGCGGCGGGCAACGTCAGAGGATTCTAATCGCCCGCGCACTCGTCACTAAGCCAGCAATCCTTATCTTCGACGAGGCAACATCAGCTTTGGACAATCGCACGCAAGCAATCGTCACGAAGAGTTTAGACAGCCTAAACGCCACGCGGATAATCGTAGCGCACCGCCTGTCGACGATTAGGAACTGCGATAGGATTCTTGTTATGGACGCGGGGCGGATTGTCGAGCAAGGCGGCTTTGATGAACTCGTTGCCCGCGGCGGCATTTTTGCTAACCTGGTTAAACGTCAGACAGCTTAAGGAGGATTCAGCATGAAAAAATTTTTGGCAACAATGTCGGCGGCGATTCTCCTTTCCACGAACACGACCTTTGCCGCCGAGGGTGTGACTTTGACGCTTGACGAGGCGATAACCCTTGCCCTAAAGAACAACCGATTAATCGAACAATCAGCCGAGGAGAGGGAAGCGGCTCGTTGGAATTTGTCAGCCGTGCGCCGTCAGTCGGGTCCTACGCTTAGTTGGTCGTCGTCACTCAATCGCATTGGCGGCAGATACTATCGCAGGAGCGGTCGACGCAACAATCATGACGACGCTAAAGCCGCCAAGGATGCGGGCTATAATGTGAACATGAGCCTTTATCCTTCCTACGAGAACGAGAACACGAACTCCTTTAGCTTGCAGATGCCGCTGTACACGGGCGGGCGTCTCGAAAATCAACGGGAGGCGGCTCGCTACAGTTTGAACGCGGCGGACTTGACGTTAGAGAACTCTCGCCAGCAAGTTAAGTATCAGGCGGCGGCGGCTTATTATCAAGTCCTTCAGCAAGCATCGTTGGTCACCGTACAAGAAGAGGCGGTTCAACTTCTACAGGCGCACTTGCGCACAGTCTCCATTCAATACGAGGTCGGCACCGTCGCCAAATCGGATATGCTCGCTACCACCGTTCAGCTTGCAAACACTCAACAGAGTTTGAACAGCGCGAAGGGCAATTATCAAACCGCAGTCGCCCAGCTAAACAATGTCCTAGGCTTGCCAGTCGATACGGAAGTTGCCACGAGCAACGACATAAGCTTTACAAACTACAGCTTGACGGAGGCTGACTGCTTGGAATATGCGTTGGCTCATCGCCCCGACGGTATCGCCGCTGTCTACGCCGTCAAGCAAGCCGAAGCCCAGACTAACGCCGCAAAGAGTGGTTATCGTCCGAACGTTTCCGCAGTCTTTCAAGGTAGCGAGTCAGGCGAAAATGTCTTTGGCTCCAATCACAACGCCGAGCAATGGGCAGTCGGCTTTCAGATGAATTGGAATATCTTCGACAACGGGGTAACCTCCGCCAGCGTTCATCAAGCTCAAGCCATCGAACGCCGCGCAGAGTCCTTAGCCCGCCAACAGATTGAGACGATTCAGCTTGAAGTTCGTAGCGCGTACATTGCCCTAAGAACTGCAGAAGAAAATATCAAGGTGACTGCCGCCGCCGTGGCTAAGGCGGAAGAGGAATTCGCTATTGCCCAAGTTCGTTACGTCGAAGGCGTCGACACTAACCTTAACGTCATGAACGCGCAAGAAAAAGTCGTTGAGACCCGCAACAACTACTACACCGCGCTTTACTCTTACAGCGTGAGCCGCGCCCAACTAGAAAAAGCAATGGGCGTTCCCGTGACGATTGATGCTTTGCTTTACAAGGAGGCGGAGCAAGCGGGCAAGTCTTCGCCAAAATCTTTGGAGGCGGCGACGGTCAAGAACAAATACGACGACGCACCCAAGGAATCAACGGAAGCATTCGACAAATAAAAAAGCCCCTGCCAAACAATCGGCGGGGGTTTTTAGTTTATTCACGCGGCGGATATTTCTTTATGTTCGGATTACCTGCTGCCGCTACTTGGTCGAGTTCCTCAAGGCTCATCTCCTCGTTGATAGCCCGGCGGCGAAGTTTCAAACGCATTAGCAGACTATCCTTAATCTTGCTGAACTGCGAAAAATCCGTTTGTGCAAATCTTTCTTCAAGCGTCATTTCAATCACTCCTTAAAATTTTCTAAAGCTTATACGTTGCCGGGCGGAATTCGTTACATGTCGCCCAAAATATTTTTCAGCTTGCCGAGCGTGCGGTGGAGTGTGACGCGGACATTGCTCTCGCTCATCGATAAAATTTCCGCGATTGTCCGGGTGTCTTGCTCGCCCCAATACCTAAGCTCAATGATTCGGCGTTCGCGTTCGCTGAGTTTATCCAACGCCTGAAGAAGTCCGCGACTAGTTTCGCTGGCAATGATTTGGCGTTCTGGTTCCTCGTGGTCGGGGGCGGCAGGGTCGAAGAACTCTTCCCACTCGGTCTCTTCCGATTTATCGCGGCGGCGCGTGTGGTCGATTATAGAGTTGCTTGCGATACGGAAAAGCCACGTCGAGAAGGCGGCGCGGGTCGGGTCGTAGCTTTCCAAGTTCTCGTTCATCTTCATGAAGGTTATACTCGTCACGTCGTCGGCGTCCGCAGAATTTTTCAGCCGCGCATAGACGAAGTTGTAAACCCGCGGGAAGAAATGCTCGTACAGCTCCTCGAAAGCCTCTTCGTCAGTCGTCGCCCGTTTAGCTAGCAGGTTGTAGTAATTATCCGTCATGAGCCTCAACCTTTCTACTCAATCAAAAATCTGTCGCTGATTCTAACACAAGGCAAGGGCTTTAACAATCAAAACTTTTTCTGGCGTTCGCGGCGTTTGGCTTCAATCTCTTTCAAGACATCGGGCGGGACTTCGCTTTCAGAGATTATTCGCGTCGAGGTTTCTTCCTGCAACGCTAAATCGTGTCGTTCCTTGCCAAAGAATTTGTAAGCCGCCGCCGCACCCACTGCCGCTCCAATCAATACGGGAATCATCAAAATCGCCTCCAACAAAAAGGAACCAGGAACTAATCCCTAGTCCCTAGTCCCTAGTCTCTACAAATCAATTCTTCCACAGGACAACGCCGCTACGAGCCGGGATATACAGCTTGAGCCAGTCTTTGTTTTCGCGGTCGTAAAGTGGGTCGTAATTCGTTTCGTGAACAATCGTATCGTCCGTCAAGCCGAAGCCGCCGAACGCCTTATCGTCGGTGTTGAGCATGACATCATAATTACCCTTGGGAACGAGAAAGCCGTAGCCCGTGAAAGATTTTGTCGGCGAGAAGTTGAACACGAACAGCAGACGCCCGCGCATATAAGCAAGCACTTGGTCGGCGTCGTCGTGCCAAATCTCTCTGACGGGCAAGTTTGCAAAGTCGGGTTCCGCTTTGATGACTGCAATCATCGCCCTATCGAAGTCGCCGAGTTCATGATAGCAAAGCGTCTGGTCGTCGGCGAGGTGCCATTGACGGCGGGCGTATTTGTGGCTCCAACCGTTGCCCTCGCGGGGGAAGTCAATCCACTCAGGGTGCCCGAATTCGTTGCCCATGAAGTTGAGGTAGCCGCCGTTCATCGTCGAGAGCGTCACCAGTCGAATCATCTTATGCAGGGCAATGCCGCGGTTAGCAACGTCATTCTCGTCGCCCTTGCGGAAGTGCCAATACATATCCGCATCAATCAGCCGGAAGATAATCGTTTTGTCGCCGACCAACGCTTGGTCGTGGCTCTCGGCGTAGGAAACTGTTTTCTCGTCTGCGCGGCGGTTGGTCAGCTCCCAGAAGATTGAAGACGGTTTCCAATCCTCGTCGCGCTGTTCCTTAATCATCTTAATCCAGTAATCGGGAACGTTCATTGCTAAGCGGTAGTTAAAGCCAAAGCCGCCGTCCTCGAACTTGCTAGCTAAGCCGGGCATACCGCTAACGTCTTCGGCAATCGTTACGGCGTCGGGTTTGACCTCGTGAATCAACTTGTTAGCAATCATCAAGTAGCAAATGGCGTTATCGTCCTGGTGACCGTTGAAGTAATCGCCGTAGCCCGTGAACGCCTCGCCTAAGCCGTGGCTGTAGTAAAGCATGGAGGTTATCCCGTCGAAGCGGAAGCCGTCGAAGTGATATTCTTGGAGCCAATACTTGCAGTTGCTCAAGAGGAAGTGCAACACGTCGTCTTTGCCGTAATCGAAGCACAGACTATCCCAAGCGGGGTGCTCGTGGCGGTCGCCGGCGTAGAAGAATTGATTTGGGTCGCCCGCTAAGTTTCCTAAGCCTTCGACTTCATTTTTGACGGCGTGACTGTGAACGATGTCCATAATGACGCCGATACCCATTTGATGTGCCGCGTCAATCATGTCCTTAAGTTCTTCGGGTGTGCCGCAACGACTGCTAGGCGCAAAGAAGCTTGAAACGTGATAACCAAAGCTGCCGTAGTAAGGGTGCTCCTGAATCGCCATGACTTGAATTGCATTGTAGCCCGCCTGCTTTACTCGCGGCAACACATTGTCCTTGAACTCGGTATACGTGCCGACCTTCTCAGCGTCCTGCGCCATACCCACGTGGCATTCATAGATAAGCAACGGGTTCGTGTCAATCTTGAAGCCTTCGTCGTGCCAAACGTGCGGTTGAGGCGGATTCCACACTTGCGCGGAAAAAATCTTCGTCTTCTCGTCCTGCACGACGCGCTGACACCACGCGGGGATTCGTTCGCCCTCGCCGCTGTCCCAACGCACATACATTTTATAAAGGTCGCCGTGCTTGAGTTGATTCTCCGAAAGCTTAAGTTCCCAGTTGCCGCCTTCGAGTCTCTTGCAACGATATTCTTCAGTCCTCTGCCAGCCGTTGAAGTCGCCGATTAAGTAAATGGCGGACGCATTCGGAGCCCATTCGCGGAAGACCCAGCCATAACCCGTCTTGTGAAGTCCGAAGTAAAGATGTCCGTCCGCGAAGTCCGAGAGAGTGCGCTTGCCGTTCTGCGTGAGCTGTCCAATCTTCCAGAGCGCGTGCTCGTGCCGACCGCGTATTGCCTCCTCGTAAGGCTCAAGCCACCCGTCCTTCGCCACTAATCCGATATGTTCCATAATTTTTCCCCCTTTCTGATTGTGCCGATTGTAACAAAAGTTTTTTTTTTAAGCAAGGAAATTGGCGGCGGCAAGGCGAAATTAACGCAAAATTTTATTGGCGGGGTTGAGATGATGCTTGGCGTTAAAGACGAGTGGCAAATTTTGAAGACGGGCAAACGTTCGGACTTCCTGACGATAGCGGCGATAATGGGTGTGTTTATCCTAATCGTCGCGATGAACATTTTTTTTATCTTCCGAATGACGGCGCACCAAACAGAAGGCTTAGGGCAGTTGCAAATGGAGAATATCCGCTCCGACCTGCAACGCACGATTGACGACGCCGAACGAATGACTTTGCGGGTGGCGGTGCGTGCCGAGCAAATGCTTTCTTCTGGAGCCTCGCGGGAAGAGATAAAAGATTTCTTCATGCACGAACAGCGCGAGCAAAAAATTTTATCGAACGGCGAATGCTTTAACGTTTACATTGCCCAAAAGGATTGGATTGCCTTGCCCGAAGGCACGATACCCGATGAATTTAGTACGACGGATAGGACATGGTACAAGGGCGCGGCGGAAAATCCCGGCAAAATCTTCGTGACTGAACCTTACGTTGACGCGGCGGGGCATGGGCTGTGCTTTACCGTCTCAATGATGCCGTCTGATAGGGATACCGTCATTGCCCTCGACTTTAACTTTTCCAGCGCGCAGAAGTCGATTGACAAGCTGAACATCGATAACGACCGCACGGCTTTTATCGTCACCAAGGACGGACTGATTATCGGCTACCGTGATAAAAGTTTGGTCGGCGAAAACCTTAGAGAACGCCTGCCCGAATATCAACGAATCCTCGACGCCGTCTTGAAGTCGAACTCCCGCGACAGCTTTAAAACGGAAATAGCCGGGCAGTCGAATACAGTTTTTTCAAGCATGACGGACAACGGCTGGTACATGATTCTTTGCGTCAACGACTCCGCACTTTATCACGACGATTATAATCACCTCATGCTTAGTTCCGCCGTCAACGTCTGGATGATTCTTATCATCGTCTTCTACTCGCTAAAGAGCATGAAGAACCGCTTGCAAGCCCTAAAAGCTCTGCGTGCCAAGGAAGAATTCTTATCGAACATATCAAAGGAACTGCACCGCCCAATTCAAAGAATCTTGAAGCTCTCGAATGCGGCGATAATGGGCGGTGACGATAACCCCGCTGAAAGTGCCGCTAAGGCTCGTGAATGCGCCCTGCAACTATCAGACATGATTAATAACCTGCTGTCCTTCTCAACGCTCGTCAAGGAAGACCCGGATATTGATAAGAAAGCCGAAAAAAATCTTCACCTGTCCAAAGTCAGCCGAACGGCTCGCCTAAGGATTATCGCCGTCTTGACGATTGCGCTTATCTTCCGTGTCGGAATTTCGATTCACACGAATACGGGCTGGGGCGATACCAAAATGAATCGCGACGTTGAGACCTGCGAACACCGCCTGTCGAATTGGATTACGGAGCAAAGGACGATTCTAAACATGTTCGCCAGTGTCATTGCTGAGCGTCCCGAACTCATGAACGATTACGCCGAGGCAGTTAAGTTCCTAGACGGCATTGCGCAGGATTATCCAGAAGTTTCCGTTTGCTACCTTGCCAACCCTGATAAGCCGCATCAAGTCATCATGAATACTAGTTGGGAGTCGCCCGACCCTGAATGGCGCGTCGAAAAACGTCCGTGGTATATCGAAACGGAGAGTTCCTCCAAAGCCTTCACGGTGTCGACGCCCTATCTTGATTCACGCACAGGCAATTATTGCGTGACGATTGCTCAAGTCGTCAAAGGCAAGGACGGAGAATCCCTCGGCATATTCGGGATTGATTTTTATCTCGATAGGCTGATTCAAATTCTAGACGACACCTACACCGCCGAAGGTTATGCCTTCCTTGTCGACAAGAGCGGCATGATTATCAATCACCCGCACGCCGCTTATCAGATGACGCCGCAAAAGATGATTAGCATTGACGACACCGAGTACAAGAGAGTTTACAAGACGGGCGAGGATTTCTTAATGCAAGACTTCAGCGGCGACTACATGACCTGCATTTCAAAGACAAATGAGCCTTCGGGCTTTACTGTCGTCGTCGCTAACAAGTGGAATAATATCTACGGGCAAGCAGTCGTCTTTCCGGCTATCTTCATTGCAATTTACATTGTCTGCGTCAGCTTAGTTATCGCGCTTATTAACCAGCTCTTGCGTTGGCAAACCGAAGTCCAGAAGAAACTAAAGGAGGCGGCAAGGACTGCCCTAAACGCTGGTCAAGCTAAGTCGCAGTTCCTAGCGCAGATGAGCCACGAGATTAGAACGCCGATTAACGCCGTGCTCGGAATGAACGAAATGATTTTGCGCGAGTCGAACGATAAAGACATACGCGACTATTCGGAGAACATCGCTAGTGCGGGGCGCACGCTCCTTAACCTGATAAACTCAATCCTAGACTTCAGCAAGATTGAGGATGGCAAGATGGAAATTATTCCCGTGCGCTACGAGACGCTCAATATGATTGATGACCTCGTCAATATGATTTACGACAAGGCGAACCAAAAGAACTTGTCGCTGATAACCAAGATTGACCCGAAGCTACCAAAGGTTTTGTTCGGCGACGACATGAGGATTAAGCAAGTCATAACGAACATTCTAAGCAACGCCGTCAAGTACACCGAGGAAGGCACCGTTACTTTGACGATGAGCGGCGAGGTTGTCGACGACGATAACTTGATTCTGTTCGTCTCGGTCGAGGATACGGGCATTGGCATTCGCGAGGAGGACATAGAAAAGCTTTTCCAGTCGTTCATACGCCTCGACGAGACTAAGAACAAAAACATTGAGGGCACGGGCTTAGGGATTTCAATCGTCAAAGAGTTGCTCCGCATGATGAACAGCCGCCTTGAGGTTTCGAGCGTCTACGGCAAAGGTTCGGATTTCTCGTTCAGGTTGCCGCAGAAGATAATCGACAAGACGCCCGTGGGCATTTACGGCGAACACCATTCCGACCGCAAGCTTAAACGCGTCGAGACTAGGAACTTTATCAAGGCACCCGCCGCGAGGATTTTGGCTGTCGACGATATGAACATGAACTTGAAAGTTATCAATGGCTTGCTCAAGAGAAATCTAATCGTGCCGGATTTGGCTGACAGCGGCGAGCAATGCTTACAGTTCGCGGAGAAATATTTTTACCACATAATCTTCCTTGACCACATGATGCCAAAGATGGACGGCGTCGAGACTTTAAAACGGCTAAAGGCGATGAACCTTCCGCACGAAACGAAAATCATCATGCTGACTGCCAATGCTATAAGCGGGGCGCGCGAAAGATATTTGGCTAAGGGCTTCGACGACTACTTGAGCAAGCCCATTGACGTTGACGACTTGGAGGCTATCCTTGCGAAGTATCTGCCGCCCGAAATCATTCTTGAAGACGACGGCGAACCCACGCAGGCTGAAAACGGCTTGCCGTCAATCAATATGGAAGTCGCCCTTAGCAACTGCATGGACAGCAAAGAGTTCTTCGCGGAGATGGTGGAGGAATTCATAAGCAGCGACAAGACAGACGAGCTTAACGCGGCATTGACTGCGGAAGACCTTGCCGAGTATCGGATAGCGGCGCACGCCTTAAAAGGGACGGCTCTTGTTATCGGGGCGGTTCAGCTTAGTGACAAGGCTAAGGCTCAAGAACAATTCGCTAAGGACGGAAGACTTGACGACGTTAAGAAGAATCACGGCGACTTGATTGCGGCGTATAAAAAAGTCCTCGACGAGTTGCGGACATGGCTCAATCCCGAAGACGACTTCCGCCGCCGCTTTGAAAGTTCTTGCCCGTCAATCGATTTGGATACCGCCCTTAGCAACTGTATGGACAGCGAAGACTTTTTCGCGGAGATGGCGGACGAATTCATCAACAGCGACAAGACCGACGACCTTAACGCGGCATTGGCTACCGAAGACCTTGCCGAATATCGGGTAGCGGCGCACGCCTTAAAAGGGACGGCTCTTGTTATCGGGGCGGTTCAGCTCAGCGACAAAGCTAAGGCTCAAGAGTTCGCCGCTAAGGACGGGCGACTTGACGACCTTAAACGCAATCACGACGACTTCATACAAACATACAAAAAAGTTCTCGACGAATTGGGCGAGTGGCGGAGGGATACGCAATGCAAAAAATCTTAATCGTTGACGACGAACGAATCATGCTTAGGATAGCAACTAAAATCCTGTCGCGGGACTATCAGACAATCTGCGCGGCGTCGGGTGAAGAGGCAATCGAACTATTCGAGCAGGAGAGACCCGACCTCGTGTTATCGGATTTAATCATGCCGGGCATCGACGGCTACGAACTGCACAGGCGGCTACAGGAGAAAAGTTCCGAACCCGTGCCGATAGTCTTCATGAGCACGGACGACAGCGACGAATCAGAGAGCAAAGGTTTCCAACTCGGAGCCGCTGATTACATTCGCAAGCCCCTAAAGGCTGAAGTGCTCCTGCGCCGCGTGAAAAATGTTTTGGACAAGCTAGACGAAATACGCGGGCTGACGGCGGCGGCTAACCTCGACATGATGACTGGCTTGCTTAACAAAACTTCCGCGCAAAGGGAAGTCGGCAAGCTGTGTTCGTCAAGTCAGGGCGTGTTGATGTGGCTAGACCTAGACAACTTTAAACTCGTCAACGACCTGTACGGACACGCAATGGGCGACAAAATCTTAACGCGCTTCGCTGAACTGATTAAGGGCGTGATTCGTTCAACGGACGTGGCGGGGCGCATTGGCGGAGATGAGTTCCTCGTCTTTTGCCAGAACGTCCACGACGAAAAAATTATCTTCAACAAGGTTAGCTTCCTAAATCGACAGCTAATAATCAGCGCGAAAAATTTCATGGGCGAGGAGATGAACCTTCCGCTTGGAACGTCAGTTGGGGCGGTGTTCGTGCCTAATGAGGGGCGCGATTTCGATTCCCTCCTGAAGAAGGCGGACAAGGCTCTTTACAAGGTCAAGCACCACGGCAAGCACGGCTGTGCGTTCTTCGGCGATGACATTGCCGCGGAGGCTGAACGCCGAACCATTTACGAAACGCAACTGCTCCTCGACGAACGCAATCACGAGGCGGGCGCGTTCTTCGTGGACTTCGACAAGTTCAAGGCGATTTATCAGTTTGCGGTGCGGCTCAATGAGAATTCTCACGGCTCGGCGCAGTTCCTTAGGCTCACACTAGACACCAACGACGACAACGCCCGCGACGAGTTCCCTGAGGTGCTGATTAAAAGTCTTCGGCGGCGCGACTGCGTGACACAACTCGGACGCAATCAATTTTTGCTCTTGCTAAATGACTTGCCCCGCGAGTTTATCCAGACCGTCGAACAGAAAATCTCTTCGGCGTGGCAACAAAGACAGCTCGGCGGCAAAATCATTTTCGAGGCAAGCGAATCAATTTGACGGAGGTATAGCGATGAAATATTTCTTCTCTGAGATTGACGAAATTACTTTGACTTTCAGCGACATACACGCCACCCGCGACGGCATGGAGTTTATAAGGATTTATTTCGAGGCTCCCAACGAAAACGGATTCAACTTTCTGGAGTCGACGTTGCCAACGCTTAACGTTAAAGATTCTTCCGGCTTCACTAAGGAAGAGACGACGCGACTTTTGGACTATGCTCGGACGAATGCTTTTCTGATGTGGGAGATTGCTCGCGAAGGAGCTGATAAAATTGCCGCAAGTGTGTAGGTTGCTCGGCTATCTGATTTTCTTTTGGTCGAACGAGAATAACGAACTGATTCATGTCCACGTTTGCAAGGGAAAACCTTCTGCCGACGCAACTAAGATTTGGCTGGAGGACGTGCCGCGCTTGGAACACAACAAAAGCCAAATCCCCGCTAAGGATTTAAATCGGATAATGCAATGGCTCGCGGCAAATAAAAATTTCGTCGTGGACAAGTGGAACGAACATTTCAAATGAGCGGAGGGAATCATGGTTAAGCTTTATGATGAAGACATGACCGGCTACATTGAGGTTGAAGTCAAAGATTTCTATTGCAACGACTACCCGAACCACTTCGCCCGAACTGGCAAGCAAACTTACGTCCGCTGGCTCGGCGAAGAAATTTACACCGTGCCGCAAATGGTTTTTGGAAGTATGCCCAATGACGGCGGCGGATTACTCTTATCACCTGCTGAACGCGACGAACTCATTGCAAAGAACCCGACGGCGGCTAAGTGGATTCGTCCGTTCGTAGGGGCGCGAGAATTCATTAACAAGTTGCCGCGCTATTGTCTGTGGTTAGTCGACTGCCCGCCCAATGAACTTAGACGTATGCCGCTCGTCTATGAACGTGTCAAAGGCGTTCGCGCATATCGCTTGGCTAGTAAGCGTGCCGCAACTCGAAAGCTGGCTGATACTCCGTGGCTTTTTGGCGAGAGACGACAGCCGACGACTAATTATCTGCTGGTGCCGAGGGTTAGTAGCGAACGCCGCGAATATGTGCCGATTGGTTGGATGGACGCGGACGTTATCTGTAGCGACGCAAACTTGATGGTGCCTGGGGCAATGTATTGGCACTTCGGAGTATTGACGAGCCGACCGCATATGGCGTGGATGCGTGCGACATGCGGGCGATTGACTAGCCGCTATCGATACTCGGCGGACATCGTGTACAACAATTTTCCGTGGCCGCCGTTCAATCGGGAAGTGGAGCTTACGGCGGCGGAGATACTCTTCGCAAGGAGTAAATATCCCGACGCGAGCTTTGCAGACCTGTATGACCCGCTGATTATGCCAAAGGACTTGCGCAAGGCTCACGAGGCTAACGATAGGGCAGTTCTTGAGGCTTACGACCTCCCGCCGAATATCCCCGAAGAGCAACTGCAGAAGGAACTCCTGAGAATGTACAAGAGCTTACGAGACTTCGACGAGTTCTATCAGTCGCTATGACCGCCGATAAAAATCTTTGGCAGTGACATTAATCACTTTCGCCAGAGGTTTTTTTTGTTAGAATCACGCACAAAAGGAGAGTGATAGCGTGGGCAACATCTTAAAGAAACTCAAATACCTAAGCCCCCTCGAACGCGGCGAACATCAGCAGATAAATCTTGGCGGGCGCGATTGGGAAAACATGTATCGCGACCGCTGGTCGTTCGATAAGTGCGTTCGTTCAACACACGGCGTGAACTGTACGGGCTCATGCAGTTGGAATATCTACGTTAAGAACGGGCTGGTAGCGTGGGAAAATCAGGTGCACGATTATCCGGAGACATCGCCGGACATGCCGGACTTTGAGCCGCGAGGTTGTCCGCGAGGGGCGTCGTTCTCGTGGTATCTTTACAGCCCGCACAGAATCCGCTATCCGTATCTGCGTGGAGAATTGGCGGAGCTTTGGCGGGAGGCACGCAAGACATATCCGACGGCTTACGAGGCTTGGCAATCGATAGCCAGCGACCCCGACAAGATGAAACGCTACAAGGAGGCTCGCGGCATGGGCGGCTTCGTCCGTTCAAACTGGGACGAGGTCTCGGAGCTTGTGGCGTCGAGCGTCCTTTACACCGCCGAGAAGTATGGACCCGACAGGATTTTTGGCTTCAGCGTCATTCCGGCTAAGTCAATGCTAAGTTACGCGGGCGGCATGAGGTTTATCCAGTTAATGGGCGGGGCGGGCTTAAGCTTTTATGATTGGTATGCTGACCTTCCGCCGGCAAGTCCTCAAGTATGGGGCGACCAAACCGACGTGCCGGAGTCGTCTGACTGGTACAACGCGGGCTACATAATCACTTGGGGTTCAAACGTTCCGCAGACCAGAACGCCCGACGCTCACTTTTTGACGGAAGTCCGCTACAAGGGAACAAAGGTCGTGTCGATTGCCCCCGATTATGCAGAGTCGACCGCCGTCGCTGATACGTGGATTAGTCTAAAGACCGGCTCCGATTCGGCGTTGGCTATGGCAATGGGGCATGTCATCTTAAAGGAATATTATTGGGGCGACCCCGCGCAGTTCTTCGTAGACTACGCCCGCAAGTATACTGACTTCCCGTTCTTGGTGACGATTGATGAACGCGACGGCAAATATCAGCTCGGACGCTTCCTCAACGCTAAGGACTTCGGGCGCAATGACAAGCACGCGGATTTTAAGTATTACGTCGTCGACGAGATAAGCGGCAAGCTCGTTATTCCGAACGGCACGATGGGCGACCGCTGGGATAGGCAAGACAAATGGAATTTGCGCGAGGAAGACTCTGACACGGGCGCGGCGATTCGTCCTAAGCTGTCGATACTCAAGGAGCGCGATGACGTTGTTGAAGTGCCCTTCCCGTATTTCGGCGACGACCGCGGCGATAAAGCGATGATTAGCCGTGCCATTCCCGTCAAGAAGGTTAAGACTAAGTCGGGCGTCAAGCTCGTGACGACGGTTTATGACTTGACGCTTGCCAATTACGGCATTGATACGGGGCTGGGCGGCGAGTGCGCAAGCTCTTACGAAGACGACACGCCCTATACTCCGAAGTGGCAAGAACAATTCACGGGCGTTAATGCTGATATGGTGATTCATACGGCTCGCGAATTCGCCGACAATGCCCTCAAGACGAACGGGCGGACGATGGTTATCATGGGCGGCGGAATCAATCACTGGTTCCACGCGGACGTTATCTATCGCACGATACTAAACCTGCTGATGATGTGCGGCTGTGAAGGTCGCAACGGCGGCGGCTGGGCGCATTACGTCGGACAGGAAAAGTTGCGCCCGATTGAGGGTTGGGCACGTGTCATGACTGGTACCGATTGGCAGGGCGGCGCAAAGCTCCAAAACTCCACGTCGTTTTATTACTTCGCAACCGACCAATGGCGCAGCGAGGAAGTCGATACGGCTCCGCTCGTCGCCGGCAATGTCAAGCCGCGTTATCGGCACCCCGGCGACTACAACATTTTGGCGGCGCGGCTCGGTTGGTTGCCGGCTTACCCGTCGTTCAATAAGAGCGGTCAGCAAATCTTCGACGAGGCTAAGGCGGCTGGCTTTGAAGGCATTGACGGCATAAAAAAATTCGTCGCGCAGAGTCTCAAGGACAAGTCGTTGCAATTCGCATGGGAAGACCCCGACGCCCCCGAAAATTTCCCGCGCAACCTTTTTATCTGGCGGAACAATTTAATCGGCTCGTCGTCGAAAGGGCATGATTACTTCCTGAAGTATCTGCTTGGCACGCGCAATAGTTTGTTCGCCGAAGAGGAGACTGTCGTTAAGCCCGAAGAAATTAAGTTGCGTGACGAATCAGACCTGCGCAAGTCGGGCGGGGCGTTGCAAGGCAAGTTGGATTTGCTGGTTGATTTGGATTTCCGCATGGCGGCGAGTGCTCTTTACTCTGATGTCGTCCTGCCGACTGCGACTTGGTATGAGAAAAACGATTTGTCGTCGACTGATATGCATCCGTTCGTGCACCCGTTCCAAAATGCCGTCGACCCGCTGTGGGAGGCAAAAAGCGATTGGGATATTTTCCGCACGCTAGCAAAGGCAGTGTCCAAAGTCGCGGCGGAGGCTAAATTGCCGATTTATAAAGACGTGTTCGCAGTCCCGATTCAGCACGACACCGAGGGCGAACTTGCTCAGCCCGAAGGCAAGATATTAGACTGGAGCAAAGGCGATTGTGAGCCGATACCAGGCAAGACAATGCCCGCAATCGCGATGATTGAACGCGACTACACGAAACTTTACGACAAGTGGATTGCGCTGGGTCCGAACATTCAAAAGGGCAACGGCATGAAGGGCTTGGGTTGGAAGTCTGACGACCTTTATGAGGAGATTCGCACCCGCAACGGCATTATCGAGGACAAGAACCTTATCTCCTATGGTATGCCGTCAATCTACGACGCTAAGCAAGCCTGCGATGCGGTTATGGGCTTATCGACGACGACTAATGGGAAAGTTGCCGTGCGTGCTTGGGCTGACCTTGAGAAGAAGACCGGCTTAAGCAACTTAACTGACCTTGCCGCCGACCGTGAGAGCGAACGCTTTACCTTTGACATGGTAGCGATTCAGCCGCGAG
Organism: Selenomonadaceae bacterium; assembly: GCA_017518105.1. Taxonomy (GTDB): domain Bacteria; phylum Bacillota; class Negativicutes; order Selenomonadales; family Selenomonadaceae; genus Quinella. The sequence goes on along the minus strand of JAFWWC010000026.1, from coordinate 83,764 downwards.
AAACTATCACTTCGCCGACGTTCACAGGCTCGAATAAAAATCGCCGCTACAGTCCGTTCACAGTCAGCATTGAACAGCTTGTGCCCTTCCGAACAGTCACGGGGCGTCAAAGTTTTTACATTGATCACGAGATGATGTTTGAGTGGGGCGAGGCGATGAGCGTTTACAAACCGATACTCGACTTTCAACCGCTTAAGACTACGCTTAACGAGAACAGGGAAATAACGCTGAAGTTCCTGACGCCGCATAACAAATGGTCAACGCACTCAATGTATTTCGACAGCCAGCAACTTTTAACGCTGTTTAGAGGCGGGCAAACGATTTGGCTAAACGAGAAAGACGCGGCGGCAATCGACGTTAAGGATAACGATTGGTGCGAAGTCTACAACCGCAACGGCGTCGTTATTAGTCGGGCGGTCGTCAGTCCTCGGTTGCCACGCGGCGTTATGTTCATGTATCACGCGCAGGACAGGCATATAAACGTTCCTGGCTCGAAGATTTCAGGCACACGCGGCGGCACGCACAATACCCCGACGCGAATCCACATGAAGCCCACGCATATGATTGGCGGCTATGGTCAGCTCAGCTACGGCTTTAACTACTACGGCACGACGGGCAATCAGCGTGATATTTATGTTGTCGTTCGCAAAGCTCAGGAGGTTGATTGGCTTGAAGATTAAAGCGCAAGTGTGCATGGTGATGAATCTGGACAAGTGCATTGGTTGCCACACGTGCTCAATCACCTGCAAAAATGTTTGGACGAACCGCCCCGGCGCGGAGTACATGTACTTTAACAACGTGGAGACAAAGCCTGGCATAGGCTACCCGAAGAACTGGGAAGACCAAGAACGTTGGAAGGGCGGCTGGGAACTCGACGGCGGCGATTTGGTTTTGAAGACCGGCTCCAAGCTCGGACGTATCTTGAAACTTTTCTATCACCCCGAACAGCCGGAGATGGACGACTATTACGAGCCGTGGACTTACGACTATGAAACGCTAATAACTTCGCCGCGCAAGAAGCATCAGCCCGTAGCCCGTCCGCGTTCGCTGATAACGCAACAGCGCATGGAAATCAAATGGGGACCGAATTGGAATGACGACTTAGCGGGCGGTGATGACGTTCGGCAAGACATTAACCTAAAAAAAATCGGCGAGAAGATAACGCTTGAGTTCCACGATATTTTTATGAAGTACCTGCCGAGGAATTGCAATCACTGCTTGAATCCGGCGTGCGTGGCGGCGTGTCCTTCGGGAGCAATTTATAAGCGCGAGGAAGACGGCGTTGTCCTCGTGAATCAGGATATTTGCCGTGGCTGGCGACATTGTGTGCCGGCTTGCCCCTACAAGAAGGTTTACTACAACTGGAAGACTAACAAGGCGGAGAAGTGCACTTTCTGCTTCCCGCGCCTTGAAAACGGTTTGCCGACAGTTTGTACTGATACCTGCGTCGGGCGTATTCGCTACATGGGAATTTTGCTTTACGACATGAACGCTGTACTTGACGCGGCGAAGACTGACGACCCTAAGATGATTTACGCTCAAATGCTCGGCTTAATCAAAGACCCTAACGACCCCGAAGTAATCAAATCCGCACGGAAGGAAGGAGTATCAGAGGCTGTACTTGAGGCGGCAAAGGTTTCGCCGGTTTATCAGCTCATCAAGGGTTGGAACTTAGCACTGCCGCTCCACCCCGAATTCAGGACGTTGCCGATGGTTTGGTATATTCCGCCGCTTAGCCCGATTGCAAAGACTTTCGAGGACAAAGTTTATCTGCCGAAATCGGAGGCAATGCGAATCCCGCTAGCGTATCTGGCGGAGCTGTTCACGGCTGGCAACACGGATATAATCATGCAGACTTTGCAGAGGCTTTTGGATATGCGGACGGTCATGAGGCGCAAGGAAGTCGGCGAGGCTCCTCCGCAGGGGCTGGAGTTCGACGCTTACGAGTACGAGAAAATGTATAAGCTCCTTGCCATTGCGAAGTATTCAGACCGAATCAAATTGCCGGCGGGCTTGCAAGGCAAAACTCATGAACAGTTGCGCGAGCTTCAAGGCACGGCGGGTTATGCTTGCCCCGGAGGATTTTGCTAATGGAAGAGTACAGAACCACATTGAAGATAGCCGCGTTCCTGCTGGAGTATCCTGATGCCGCGTGGTGGGACGAGTTGCCCGAATACCGCGCCGCCGTCGAAGAACTCAAGACGCCTCAAAGCCGCGATGTCTTCCTTGACTTGATTGATTATATCGAACAGGTCGGGCGCAAGGATTATGAGCGCGAATACGTCCGCAAGTTCGACTTCTCGCAGAACACCAACCTTTACTTGACGACGCACAACCGCACGGATTTTGGCAAGCAGTCAAACGAGATGCATGACTATAAGCAACTGTTCCTTGATAACGGCTACGACTTGCAGAAGGAGTTGCCAGATTACCTGCCGGCGGTCTTAGAGTTGGCGGCGACCGTCGAACCAGTTCAGGCTAAAAAAATTTTGGAGACGGCACGCGGCAAGATTGAACTGCTCCGCGAACGATTCATTGAGGCGAAACTTCCGCAGGTCTTCTTGCTCGACATAATCCTTGCACAACTCTCAACCTTGGAGGTGATAAAATGAGTGGATTCTTTTGGGGCGCGTTGCCCTATATCGCGTTCACGACTTTGATTGTCGGCACGGCTTATCGCTATTGGACGGGCGAACGCGGCTGGACGACTAAAAGCAGTGAATTCCTAGCCAAAGATAGCTTGAAAGTCGCAGGACCAATGTTTCATCTGGGCTTAGCAATGGCACTCGGCGGACATATCATCGGCATTCTAATTCCGAAGGCGATAACTGACGGCGTGGGAATCAGCGAACACCTTTATCATATCATTGCGCTCGGCGGCGGCATTCCGGCGGGGATTTTATTCTTGGGCGGCTTCTTTATGCTTATGCGTCGACGCTTCGACAATCCGCGCATGAAAGTCAACACCTCAACCTCCGACGGCTGGATATATCTCGTGCTCGGCTTGACGATAATTACGGGCTTTTGCGGCACGCTTCTAAACGCGGTCGGCTTGCTCGGCGACGAATTCAACTATCGGGAGTGCATATCGCCTTGGTTCCGCTCGGTGCTTGCCATGAGCCCTGACGTATCGTTGATGGCTGATGTCCCGCTTATCTTCAAATGTCATCTGCTGTTGGCTATGCTGACGATGATTATGTTCCCGTTCACGCGGCTAGTTCATTGTCTTAGTTTTCCCTTTGAATATTTCATGCGGGCTAGCATTGTCTACAGGCGGAAAGTTTAAGGTGTGCTCATGAAGGAAATAAAAGTTGAAGACGCAATCGGGTGCGTGCTGTGCCACGACGTGACAGAAATTATCCGCGGCGTGACGAAGGACGCACGTTTTAGGAAAGGACATGTAATCACGGCGGAGGACGTGCCCGCACTGCTGAGGCTCGGTAAGGAAAATATTTTCGTCTGGGAGGCGGACGAGACTAGGCTACACGAGAATGACGCGGCAGAGGTCTTGCGCCAAATCACTCAGGGCGAGAACCTTTTGGCAAGCGACGTTAAGGAGGGCAAGATTGAGCTTAAGGCGACATGCGACGGAGTATTTTACGTGGACGCGACGAGGCTCGACGAGATTAACGCGCTAGAAGAGATTTGCCTTGCCACCGTCAACAATAAAATTCCCGTTCGCAAAGGTAAAAGCGTCGCTGGGATGCGTGTTATCCCGCTCGTGATTGATAAGGCTAAAATGGAACGCGTCAAGGAAATCGCTGGCTCGGCTCCGCTCATGAAGGTTGCCCCTTACAAAAAGTTCAAGGTCGGGTTGGTCGTCACAGGCTCGGAAGTCTTTTACAATCGCATTGAGGACACGTTCACGCCAGTTATTGAAGCTAAGCTTAAAACTTTCGGCTTACAGGTCGACGAACGCAGACTATCAAACGACGCTAAGGACATGACCCGCGATAAAATTCAGGAGCTGTTGGATTTGGGCTGTGAAATGATTCTATGCACGGGCGGAATGAGTGTTGACCCCGACGACAGGACGCCCGCCGCGATTAAGTCGACAGGCGCGCAGGTCGTAACTTATGGCGTACCAGTCTTGCCCGGCGCAATGTTCATGCTTGCTTACAAAGGCGACGTGCCGATAATGGGCTTGCCGGGTTGCGTGATGTTCTGTTCAAAGACTGTGTTCGATTTAATCCTGCCGCGAGTGCTAACGGGCGAACTATTGACCCGCCGCGACTTTACGGCTTTGGGCGTAGGGGGTTTGCTCTGATGGTCGGCGTGACTTTGGAACAGGCGATTGAACTTCTGACGGCGCATATCAATCCGATTGATGAGACCGAAGACGTTACCTTGCTTGAGGCTATCGGACGTGTGGCGGCTGTGGATTACGTTGCGACCTTCGACAACCCGCCCTTTGACCGCAGTCCCCTTGATGGCTACGCGATTAAGTCTTCCGAGACTCCTGGCGCGTTCAAAGTCATTGGCGAGGAGTGTGCGGGCGACTTTTTCACGGGCGAGGTTAAGTCGGGCGAGGCATTGCGAATCATGACGGGCGCGGCGATGCCTAAGGGTTCCGATTGCGTGATTCGTCAAGAGGACGTTGAACTTGACGGCGAGAATATTTTTGTAAGTCAGCGGCTCCGCCACCACGAAAACTATTGCTTTGCGGGCGAGGACATTAAAGCGGGCGCGTTGCTCGTCGCGAAGGACACGGCGTTGACGGCGGCGCATGTGGCGGTTCTTGCTAGTCAAGGCGTCGCACAAGTCAAGGTTTATCGGCGGGCACGGATTGCGATTGCGTCGACGGGCGATGAACTCATTCAGCCAGGCACGGAACTTTCAGCGGGCAAGATTTACAACAGCAATCTTTACTTGCTGGCGGGGCGGCTTATCGAGATGAACTTCACGCCGAAGATTTTATACAACCTGCCCGATGACGTTGACGCCTGCGCGGCTCGGCTGTCTGCTTTGGAAGTCGACTTGCTGATAACGACGGGCGGCGTCTCGGTTGGCAAAAAGGACATAATGCACGACGTTGTTAAGAAGATTGGCGAGCGTATCTTTTGGCGCGTGCTAATTAAGCCGGGTGCGCCGGTTATCGGTTGGACGTGCGGAAAAGTTTTGGGCGTCGCGCTAAGTGGCAATCCGTTCGCGGCTTATGCAACTTTTGAACTCTTAACACGTCCAGTCCTTGCTAAGCTCACCCGCCGCGCAGACATTTTTTACAGTCGCGGACGCGGCGTCTTGGCTGATGACTTCCCTAAGAAAAGTCCCGGTCGTCGATTCATTCGGGCGCAAGTCAAAGGCGATAAAGTTTTCCTGCCTAGCCGTCACGAGTCAGGCACTTTATATTCGGCGGTCGGTTGCAATGCACTGGTCGATATTCCCGCCGGTTCGGATAAACTTTCAGCGGGCGCAGAGGTTGAGACGATTCGCCTATGAAAGACCAATTCGGACGCGAGATTGAGTACGCGAGGATTTCCCTAACCGACCGATGCAATTTGCGTTGTCGCTACTGTATGCCCGAATGCGGCGTTAAGAAGTTGCCTCACGCCGAAATTTTGAGCTTGGAAGAAGTCCTGCGCGTCGCGGAAATCTTTTCACGGCTCGGCATAAGGAAGATTCGATTGACGGGCGGCGAGCCTCTTCTTAGACGAAACTTAGCGTCCCTGATTCGTCGGCTCAAAGGCATTGCGGGTATTGAACAGGTAACACTAACGACCAACGGCGTCTTGCTGAAGACTTTAGCGCATGAACTAATCGCGGCGGGGCTTGATGGAATCAACCTAAGCTTGGACACACTCGACGCGGCGACCTTCGCGAACCTGACACGGCGTAAAGCCTTCGACAAGGTGCGGGAAGGGCTTCAAACACTGCTAGACGAACGATTTAATCTCAAGCTAAACTGCGTGCCGCTACTCGGAATCAATGACGGAGAACTTTTGCGGCTGGCGGCGTTGGCGAAGGTCAATCCGATTAAGGTTCGTTTTATCGAACTCATGCCGATTGGTTGTGCGTGGCAGTCGGGCTTAAAGGGAATTCCGACGGCTGAGCTATTCAAGACGCTTGAAGATAATTTCGGCGAACTCGTCCCCGTCCGCGAAAAGAATTCCTTGCAAGGTCCCGCGCAGTACTTCAAGGCAAAAGACTTTATCGGGCAGATTGGATTCATTGACGCCTTGGAGCATAAGTTCTGCGGCACTTGCAATCGGATTCGGCTGACGGCGGAGGGATTCCTAAAGACGTGCTTGAGTTTCGACGCGGGGCTTGACGTGAAAAAACTTTTGCGGGCGGGCGTCGACGATGAGGAGCTTACAAAGAAAATCCGCGAGACGATTTACCGCAAGCCTAAGGAACATTTCTTTAAGGGCGCGGCGGGGCTTCGAGATTCGCGGCAGATGTATCAGGTTGGAGGCTAGGTTATGGGCAAGGTCAAGGCGATTTGCATTAGCGAACGACGCGGTACGGCTAAAAGTTTCGTAGAGTCGGCGGCGTTCGTGACGGAATACGGGATTGACGGCGACGCGCACGCGGGCGATTGGCATAGGCAGGTTAGCTTTCTCGGTCAAGAAGTGATTGACGCGTTCAAAGCTCGTGGTGCTAAGGTGGAGGCGGGAGCCTTCGGAGAAAATATTATCGCGGAGGGTTTCACGTTTAAGGAGTTGTCGATTGGTACTCGTCTTCGTAGCGGCGAGGTCTTCTTCGAGGTAACGCAGATTGGTAAGGAGTGCCACGCCCACTGCGCGATTTATCAGCAGGTCGGCGATTGCATTATGCCCCGCGAAGGAGTCTTTGCACGCGTCCTTCACGGCGGGCGGATTACCGTCGGCGATGACTTGGAGCTTGCGACGGATAATATCCCACTCGACGCGGCGATTGTAACTGTCAGCGATAGGGGCTTTCACGGCTTGCGAGACGAGGACACTAGCGGTGACAAGTGCGAAGAACTTTTGACGGCGGCGGGCTACAAGATTTATTCGCGGGCAATCGTTCCAGACGTAAAAAAATTTATCGTGGACAAGCTGATTGAGTTGACGGATGCGGGCATTGGCTTGATTGTCACGACGGGCGGCACGGGCTTTGCCATTCGAGACATTACACCCGAAGCGACGTTGGAAGTTTGTACACGCCTTGCGCCTGGTATCCCTGAAGCTATGCGAGCTTTATCATTGAAGGTCACGGGGCGGGCAATGCTAAGTCGAGCGGTCGCGGGCATTCGCAAGCGGTCGTTGATTGTCAATCTTCCCGGCAGTCCAAAGGCGGTCGACGAGTGCTTAAGCTTTGTCTTGCCGCAACTCAAGCACGGGATAGAAATTCTTCGCGGGGAGACTGGGAATTGCGCACGATAACTTTGCTGATAATTGCGGGCGGGAAAAGTTCGCGGCTAGGTCGTGATAAACGTTTCGTCGAGGTCGGCGGCGTCGGCTTGCTCGAAAATATTTTGAGTAAAGCGGCGGTTGAAGACTTCGCCGAAATTTTTTTATGCGTTGAAGATGATTTGCCCGCGTTGAAGTCCTTAGCAGAGAAATTTGGCGCAAAACTCTTAGTCGATGCCGTCAAAGATTCTGGACCGATGGCGGGGCTTGCGAACGGCTTAGCACGAATCAAAACAGATTGGGCTTTGGCGGTCTCGTCCGATATGCCGTTCTTCGACTTCGACGCCGTGCGCCCGCTCACGAAAAGATTTTCCGCCGCTCAAGCAGTCGTCCCCGTGGTCAGCGGTCGTCGGCAAATGCTAGCGGCTTTCTATCGTCAGGAACTTGCCGAGGTCTTTAAACAGGAGCTTGCAGGCGGGCAATGTAAAATCTTCGCGGCAATAAAAAAAGTCCCGCACGAACTCGCAGAACTTCACACGGACGAGGCAACCTTTTTCAACGTGAACACGCCCGCCGATTTACGACTGGTACGCGGCAGGGCGGAGAACCTCTCGCGGACGACGCCAATAATTTCAATCGTGGCTCCGGCTTCGGGCACGGGCAAGACGACTTTTATTGAACGGCTCGTTAAAGTTTTCTCTGCGCAAGGGCTACGGGTCGGCGTGATTAAAAGTGATTCGCACGGCTTTAATCTCGACGCGGAAGGCAAGGACAGTCAACGCTTTCAAGCGGCGGGGGCTAGGAGCGTGGTAGTTGTCTCGCCGCAGGGTTGGTTCATGATTCAGCAGACTGACGAGCGCGAAAACTTTTCCGCCGTCGCCGAGAAGATGTCGGGCGTCGATTTGATTTTAACGGAGAGCCGCACTCATGGCACTTGCCCGACGATTTCTCTTTGGCGCGGACGAGGCGAAGTCATTGCCTCTGAACAGGTCGCCGCAATCTTTACGAGTGAACCTGCCGCCTCCGATGACGTTTATCGACACGACCTTAACGACTTCGACGCCGCCGAGAGGATTTGCCGATTTTTAGCGGGTTTTTAGTTTATCCGTGTGATACTTGTCACTTATACCGCGAGAAAATTTTTTTATACTGGCAAGCAAAAGGAGTGATGGATATGGCAGAAGACATTTTGAAATCGTTGGGCGAGAACCCTACGCGCAAAGAAATTCTTGCGAAGTGGAATCCCGAAGACGAAGCGTTTTGGAAGAAGTTCGGCGAGAAAATCGCTAAGCAAAATCTTTACACGTCGACTTGGGCATTAACGCTTTCGTTCGTGGTTTGGACGCTTTGGGCGACAATCGCCGCGCAACTCAATCAGATAGGCTTCAACTTCTCGCAAGCCGAAATCTTTACGCTGGCATCATTGCCGGGGCTGGTCGGCGCAACCTGCAGACTGTTTTATACTTACATGCCGGGGCTACTCGGCGGCAAGAACTGGACTTTATTTTCCACAGCACTTTTACTCCTGCCGATTATCGGACTGGGAACTTATTTGCAAGACACCTCGACGAGTTACGATACGTTGTTCATGCTCGTCGCGCTAATCGGTATCGCGGGCGGCAACTTCTCGTCGTCTATGGCGAATATCGGCTTCTTCTTCCCGAAAAAAAATAAAGGGCTTGCACTCGGAATCAATGCGGGCGTCGGCAATCTGGGCGTGTCGCTGATTTATCTGACGGCTCCAATTTTGCTGGGCATGAGCTTCGGCGGGCTGTTCGGCGACCCGCTGATTAATGTTAAGACCGGCGCGGAAGTTTATATCCAATCCGTCTGCTACGCGTGGGCAGTGCCGACCGTCTTGACGCTGGTTTTAATCTGGATATTCATGGACAATTTGCCGCTCCCCAAGCAAAGCCCGAAAAGCATTCTGTCAATCTTCGGCAATAAGCATACGTGGCTGATGACGTGGATTTATACTTGCGGCTTCGGACAATTCATCGGCTACTCGGCGGCGTTGATGCTTCTGCTTACGAACGAATTCCCCGAAGTCAGTATGGCATGGGGCGCGTTCTTAGGTCCGTTCATCGGCGCGGGCATGAGACCTGTTGGCGGTTGGCTTGCGGATAAATTCAACAGCGGTTCCAAAGTCACGCTCTATTCTCTGATTCTAATGCTTGCCTCGATTATCGTAGTCTTGCTCGGTCTGCAAGCCCATAGCTTTATCATGTTCTTTGCGGCGTTCCTTTTGCTGTTCCTGACGACTGGTTTTGTCAACGGCGCGTCCTTCCGCATGATTCCCTACATCTTTAACAATCCGTTCCATGCGTCTTTGGTCACGGGCTTTACGGCGGCGATTGCGGCTTATGGCGCGTTCCTTATCCCGAAAATCTTTGGCTGGGCTTATTCAAACTTTGAACTCGTCACGCCCGCCTTTTACGTGTTAATCGGCTTCACGGTTATAACGATTGGCATTACGTGGTTCTTTTATGCCCGCCCCGGTTCGGGCATCAAGTGCTGAAATTTTCTTCTGATAATCAAAATCCCTCGTCGCGTTTGGCGGGGGAAATTTTTTTATACGTCATGCAAAAATCACTTTGTCGATTTATAATGGGCGGCAATCGGACAGCATTGGCGATATAATTCAGCAAAGGAGGGATAGTTTGAACGAGGAACTAAATCATTTTGACGCGACGGGCAATGCCATTATGGTCGACGTAAGCAAGAAAGTTTTGACGGAACGGGTTGCCGTTGCTAGTGGAAAAATTTTTGTCAGCGAGGAAGTCTATCACGCGATAGAGTCGGGCACCGCCAAAAAAGGTGACGTGCTCGGCGTGGCGAGAATCGCGGGAATCATGGCGGCAAAAAAAACTTCAGCAATTATTCCTTTATGTCATCCCTTGCCGCTTAATCATTGTAGCTTGAACTTTGAGATGTTGTCCGATGAAAGTGCCGTTAAAGCCGTGGCGACAGTCAAGACGACGTGGACTACGGGCGTAGAGATGGAAGCCCTGCACGCCGTGAGCGTCGCATTGCTTACGATTTACGACATGTGCAAGGCTATCGATAAACGCATGACGCTCGGTGAAATTCATCTTGAACAGAAGAGCGGCGGCAAAAGCGGCGAATTCATTTTCTAATTGACAAACGAACTAATGGCTATATAATACTAGCTGAAAGTTACATGATAAGTCATAGGAATTGATAAGCAGACAAAAATTATTTAGGTAAACGAGAGGCTTAGTCATGTTACAGAAAATAATAAACAAGTTAAACGACCTGCGACCAAAGCAGTTGATGATTCTAGCAGGAATTGCGGCGGTATTGATGTTTGCGGCGATATACGCGGGCATGAGCATGATGACGGGAAAGGAAGTTGTCGTTAATCCAGTAGCTCCATCCCCGCCGAAAAAAGAAAAGGTCATCGAGACAAAGGCAGTTGTCGTCGCTAAGGTGAATATCCCAGCACGGACGAGGATTCAAGAGAGCATGCTCCAGATGAAGGAACTGCCCGTTGAAATGTTGCCCGAAGGCGTGATAACTAGCTTTAACGATGTTAAGGACGTTCAGGTTAAAGTTTCGATTTTCGCGGGCGACGTGCTAACAGTTCAAAAGGTCTTCGCTGATAAGTCGGAAGAAGGTTTCGTGGGGGCAATTCCTGCTGACTGCCGCGCTGTGTCGATAAACGTAAACGAGATAACGAGCGTGGCGGGCTTTGCTAAGCCGGGAGACAAAGTTGACTTGCTCCTTGTCGAAAAAAGCAATTACAGCGTGACGACTAATGTTCTTTTGCAAAACGTGCCGCTCCTTAGTGTCAATCAAGATATGAGCGGTGCTAATATCGTCGATGAAACTGGCGGAACAACTTCTGCTATTCACAACCCGACAATCGCGACGTTTGCCCTGCCGCCCGAAGACGTTTTAAAATTAATCTCTGCGTCGAAGCTCGGCGAAATCTATATGATGTTGCGACCGGCAAATCCTAGAGAGACCTACGTAGCGGAAATGGAATATACGATTGATTCGATTAACAAGCCGCAACCTGTTCGCGAACCTGAACCGACGCCAGTTATCCCCGCAACCCCAGTACCCAATTTGCCGCAAATCCCTATGGTGCCTGTCAACCAGAAATTTGACATTATCCAAGGCGACGAGCTAACACAAAGTTCCGAGGAAACTGCACGAGTCCAAAGTTCTGCGGCAACCCCTAATAATTCTGCAAGCTCTGCTAATTCAGCACTTCCAGCGATTCCGTCCCGCAATGGCAATACGGAATTTACTTCTTCATTCCTCCACAGTGCGCCTTTATCAAATTCTCCTATCGCGAATCAAATCGGACATTAATCAGAGGGTAGGAACGATTAATCATGAACTACTTAAAAAATTTTTGTTTATTGGCGACGGTGCCTATCTGCCTATCAGCAAGCGTCGCTCACGCCGCCGAAATGGAAACGCTCAGCATAAAAAAGCAGACGTCGCATTATATGGACATGGGAAAGCAAATCCAGCGAGTTGCGGTTGGCAACAAGGACATTGCCTCGGTTATTCAGTTGCCTGGCTCGGTGAGTGAATTTTTAATCGTCACCAAGGCAAATGCGGGTTCAACGGCTCTGTTCGTTTGGACGATTGACGGCGTGCGACATGAATATCTAATCGTCGTGTCGCCTGAAGACCCCGGACAAGCCATGCTGATTGAAAAAGCTATCGGGCTACCTGATGTTCATGTTAAAATGGTCGGCGAAAGAATTTTGCTAACGGGCACGGTCGAGAATCAATACGAGAAGAATTACGCCCTGCAGACGGCGCGGCTTTTCATAAACGGTAGCACGGAAAGTAGCCTTCTTGTCGGCAGTGGTTTCGACATGAGCTTAGATACGGATTCGGCTCAAAGTGCCAGCGGCGGCAGAAGTGATAATATTGAGCTTGCCCAGTCGGAATCTAAAGGCACGATTATAGACTTGCTACAAATCCTCCACCCGACGCAAATTCGTCTGGAGGCGCAGATTATCGAAATCAATTCCGACAACGTAAAAGACCTCGGCATTCAATACGGCGAAAATTCAAGTAGTGCACCAGGCATTTTCAGTTTCGGCGAACCAAACGACCGAACTGTTACGGAAGAAAGTTATACCTATATTGACGAGGAAGGTCAGACACAAGTCGCCACTTACTCCTATGGCTCAAGGGTTAGACCTTTCCATAACAATCCGATTAAGTGGATAAGTCAGCGGTTTGGGCAGATTAACGCCACGATTCATGCTCTGGTTTCAAATGGCAAGGCAAAAATTCTTTCCAGACCAAGCGTCGTAACTCTTAGCGGAGAGCAGGCAACAATCCAAATCGGCGGCGAAATTCCTTACAGCACGACGAATGCAAATAACTTCACTAATACTAGTTTCAAAAAGTATGGTATCATTCTCCAGTTCCGCCCCGTTGTCGATAAGCAAAATCGAATTAACTCGGCGGTTCACGCGGAAGTTAGCAATATGAGCGGGCAATCAGTCAACGGTCAGCCGATTATCGCCACGCGCAGTGCCGACTCGGTTATAAATCTTAATTCGGGCATGCCAATCGTTATCGGCGGGCTAATGGATTCTACGGAAAGCAAAACCGTTTCAAAGATTCCGCTCCTAGGCGATATTCCGATTCTCGGCGAATTCTTCAAGCACACGTCGCGCACCCGTGATAAACGAGAACTTATAATCGTCGTGACGCCTTACCTCGTCGAATCAGAAGAACTTTCGCAAGCTCCAATGTCAGAGCCTATGCGCCAGTGGTACGAGCAAGATAAAGCTCAATACGAGGCAAGGGAAATGCACGACTTCAAAGAACCTGAAGAGGACGTTTTAGAGATTAAGGAGCCGGAGCCGGAAAGAATTTTGCCGCCCGCCAACTATCCCAAAGACGGAAAAACTACCGACAGACCGTTTAATAAATAAAGGAGGGAGCTTTCATGGCAGTCGCAACTGATAACTTAATCGAAAGAAGCAGTGTTATTATCAGCGTCTTCAGCACGACGCCCGGCATCGGCAAAACTATCGTTGCAATTAACTTGGCGACGGGGCTTGCTCATGAAGGCTACAAAGTCTGCCTGTGCGATTTGGATTTGCAGTTTGGTGACGTGCTAAATTATCTTAAGCTCTCTTCCACAAACACTGTCGCGGCGGCTCAACGAGCTTACCTTGACCACCCCGACAACTTCAACATAAGAAATTTCCTTACCGAGTATACGCAAGGCGACGTAACCTTTTCTATCTTGCCCGCGCCGCTTTACGTCTTCGACGCTTACCTAATTGATGTTCAAGTTGTCACGACTTTTGTCAATCAGCTAAACTACTTCGATTACGTTATCCTAGACCTCAACTCAATGTTCAGCGCGTTGAATTTGGCGATGCTTGACCTCAGCACGGTTATAAATTACGTCGGCGTTATCGACTTCTTGCCAGCCCTAAAAAATTACAAGGTCGGCTATGATACGCTGATTCGCTTTGAATACGAGGAAAGTAAAATCCGCCTCGTCGAAAACCGCGCCGATTCCCAAAAGCTAATCGAAAGCCGCGACGTTGAAAGGCTCTTGGGTGAGTCGTTCTATCACAGATTGCCCAACGATTATCCTTCCGTCAATAAGTCTATTAACACGGGGCAACCCTTGATGTTCGCCGCGCCCGATTCAAAGCTGACAAAAAGTTTTGATGACCTCGTCGGGCTTTACACCAACCGCCCAAAGTCCATGCTTCAGCCAGAAGAACAATCGACAAGCGGCGGCGGATTCCTTAGCAAAGTCAAAGGTTGGTTCGGATTTTGAAGGGGGTTTAGACTTTGGCTTATCGAGTGATTGTAATTGAAGACGACCCGAACATGCTTGAGGACATGGTTACCGTTCTTAGGCGTTCGCCCGATTTCGACGTTGCGGCGACTTATAAGCAAGCGCACGCCGCGATTAATCCGGCGGCTATGTTTCAGCCAAATTTGTTCTTTATGAACGTCGACAACGAAGAAGTCCTTAACATGATTCCCGATTTTGTCTCCGCTTTTCCTAAAGCTTATATCCTAGGCACGATGAGCCAATGGGAACCGCTTATTGCACAAAAGGTCATGGAAGGCGGCGCGACAGGTTGTATCTTGAAACCGTTCTCGGCTAAGGATATTCTCGAACACCTTCAACTTTACGCCGCCCGCGGCAAGCACAAGCCCGCCAAATTAATTTCCTTCTTCAGCCCAAAGGGTCGTGCTGGTCGAACAACCTTAGCCGCAATACTCGCCTTTCTAATTGCAGAGAAGACTGGCGAACGTGTCGCGTTGATTGACGCCGATTTGCAATTCGGAGACCTGCCGATTTTCTTCGACTTGGAGCCGAAACGCACCGTCATTGACGCCACGCAAGATATTAAGTTGTTGACGCCCGTGACGCTCGACCCTTACTTCTATCCAGTTAAAAAAGGCGTCTCACTCCTTAGCAGTCCCGACCGTCCGGAATACGCCGAACTTGTCGCCCCGGATAGCTTAACCGAAGTCGTCATGATGGCGGAGAATGTCTTCCGCTATGTGCTGGTCGACTTGCCGGCGGGCTTTAATCCCCTGTCGCTTAACATCTGCCGCATCTCGACCTTTGTACTTGTCACGACGATGATTAACAGCGGCTTCGAGATTAAACACGCTAAAAAGGCAATGGACATGTTCGCGCAACAGGACGACGGGCGGCGCAAAGTTCACGCAGTTTTTACACGTGTTAATCCCTTTACCGAAGAGAACCGCCAAAAAATTTCGGAGCAACTCGGCTATCCCGTCGATGATATGATTCCCAACGAATACAAGATGATTTCCGTAGCCAATAGCGGTCGCCTGGCTCAGGGCTTGCCGAAGGATAGCCTCCTAGTTCAGACGATTAGCGGCATGGCTGACAAAATCATCAATGCTAAGGAGTGAAGACTTATGATCTTCCTCATCTCGTTATTTTGTGCAGTAGACTTTTTCTTCTTAGTTATCTTTATAGTTCTTCTTATCAAGCAGAGAAGCAAAATAGACATCTTCCACCGCTTGCGCCGACACTACGACGCCGACTCGAATAAATCTTCAGACAAGGACGAGGACATTATCCAACGCATTGCCAAATTCATTAAGCGGATAGCGAAACCTATCTCCGAATGGAAAATTGCAAAGAAGATGGACTTCCGCCTAAAGCAAGCGGGCATTCCTCTGTTCGGCGCGGAGTTCATCGTCCTTTCGATATTGTGTGCGTTATTGGGCGGCGGTGCTAGTTTCGTTATTACGCTGAATTTCTCGGTTGCGATAGTCGCCGCCATAGCGATACCGCTGGGCTTGTGGATGTGGAGTTCAATAGCGATAAACAAGCGGCGCAATTCTTTTACGGAACAGCTCGGTGATTGCCTGACGACGGTCGCAAATGCCTTGAGGGCAGGTTACAGCTTTCAACAGGCAATGGACGTGGTAGCTCGCGAAATGGAACCGCCGATGAGCACCGAGTTTGAACGCGTCGCGACTGATATTGCAATGGGCGTGACATTGGAAGACGCATTGGAGCAAATGAATCAGCGAATCGCCAGCCCAGACTTTGACTTAGTCGTAACGGCGGTTTTGATTCAGCGTGAAGTCGGCGGCAACCTCGCGCAAATCCTAGACACCATAAGCGAAACCATAGTCGAACGAATCCGCATGAAACGTGAGATTAAAGCTCTGACAGCGCAAGGCAGGTTCTCGGCGTGGGTGCTAATCCTGTTGCCGTTCGTCGTGGCGATATTCTGCTACTTTTTCAATCACGACCAAACGATGATGCTGTTCACGGAAGAATCCGGACGCATTGCACTTGCCGTGGCACTCATCATGGAGTTTATCGGTTTTGTCGTCATTCAGCGTATCGTCGACATCGAAGTCTAAAAGTTTCATGAAAACACTTGAATTTATCAGATTAAGGATTTATAATACCGTTGCTTAAGCTTTGAAGTGATTGGTCGTGACAGGACTGGTCGTCAAGGATAGATGGATTAAATCAAAGGAAAGTTTAAGTTTGGAGGAGATATCTTATGATTAAGTACATCGAAAAGTTGGTCAAGAAACTCAAGAAGTCCGAGAAGGGGCAGGGCATGGTTGAGTACGCACTCATCATCGCTTTCGTCGCAGCTATCGCTATCGTCGCTCTCAACAATGGTCTCGGTCAGGCTGTCAAGAATGCATTTGGCGGCGCAAGTGATATGGTTAGTTCTGCATCTGCAAGAGCAGGTAGCTGGGCAGCGGCAAATGATACTAGCCAATAATCTTGCTGACGATGAGGACAGACCAAAACTAAATAAGAAACGATTGGCTTAACAAACTTTATGAGCTTCCGAAAAAATTTTTTTGGAGGCTCTTTTTTCAGAGAGGCGGGCGGTGTTTATGATAAGGCAACGAGGTCAATCGGCGGTGGAATTCGCGCTTATGGCACCGCTGGTTTTGTTTATGATTCTTGCGGCAATTTACGGAGGAGCAATGTTCATTCAGTTTATGAACTACAGCAACGAGGCTCGTACCATTGCCAGAGAAATTGCCGTAGCAAGTGACGAATCACAAAGAGAAGAGCGGTTTAATAAATACAAAGGAGATGCTGTAGGTGCAGTTGCCTTGTACAAGGTATCAGCGCAAACTGTCCTTTGGAAAGATAATACTGAGCATGAAGAATACATTACGGGCGCGGATGAAGTAGAGGTGCGTTTCGTATTTCATCACGACATAGATTTTATCTTTGGTTTTCCACCGAAAAGTTTTGCGGCGTCTTATCGAATGACGCTCGAAAATAATTAGCACGGGGAGGTGAAACTTTATGGCAAGGTCTCTGTCATTGCTTGAAAGACTGGGCGGCAAAAAAGAAGAGAAGCCGCAGCCGATGCCCGAACGCCAGCGTTTATCCAAACCCGAAGCCGCAGTAAAGCACACGCCAACACATCAAGAGAACTACACGGAAAAGCAAATCCAACAGGAACGCGAAGCGGCAGTTGAGGCGTCAGCGTTCGCGGGCAGGCGTGCTTCGACTTCCAAAAGCGACGTAATGCAGGAACTAAAGCTTGCAGTTCACCGCCGCATAGTCGACGAGATGACGCCCGAAGAGCAAAACGTCCTTGTGCGCGGCGAAGAGGCTCGCGACCAGATAAAAAATATCATCTCGGTCTACAGCAATCGGGAGCTTGCGGAGGGGGCTTATACCCTGTCACGCGGCGAAAGAATTCAACTCGTCGACGACATCAGCAACGAACTGCTCGGCTTGGGTCCGCTTGAACCGCTCCTGCAGAACGACAGCATAACAGAAATCATGGTCAACGGGCCGCGGCAAATCTTTATCGAGCAGAAAGGCAAACTTAAACTAACTGACGTCCGCTTTTATGACAACGCGCACTTGATGAACGTCATTGAACGAATCTTGACGCCGCTGGGTCGCCGCGTGGACGAAAGTAGCCCTCTGGTTGACGCCCGTCTTGCTGATGGCTCCCGCGTTAATATCATTATCCCGCCGCTGTCGTTGGTCGGACCGACGGTCACAATCCGTAAGTTTTCTAAGAAGGCACTTTCGATTCATGACCTAGTAAACTTCGGGACGCTAAGCGAGGATATGGGCATGTTCCTTGATGCTTGCGTTAAGGCGCGGCTGAATATCCTGGTATCGGGCGGCACGGGTTCGGGCAAGACGACAACGCTTAACGTCCTGTCGTCGTTTATCCCGGAAACGGACAGGATAGTTACTATCGAGGACGCGGCGGAGCTTAGGCTTCAGCAAACGCACGTCGTTACGTTGGAAAGTCGACCAGCGAACTTGGAAGGGCACGGCGCGATAACAATCCGCGACCTTGTGAAAAATGCGTTGCGTATGCGCCCGGATAGAATCATCGTCGGTGAGGTTCGTGCGGGCGAGGCTCTCGACATGTTGCAGGCAATGAATACGGGTCACGACGGCTCCTTAACGACTGCCCACGCCAACACGCCCCGCGACGTTCTAAGCCGCCTTGAGACGATGGTTTTAATGGCAGGTATGGAACTTCCCGTTCGCGCCGTGCGCACGCAAGTTTCCTCGGCAATCGATTTGATTCTGCAGCAGTCCAGAATTCGTGACGGCTCAAGGAAGATAACCTACATCACGGAAGTACAAGGCATGGAAGGCGACACGATTATTTTGCAAGACCTGTTCCGCTACGTGCAGGATTATATCGACGAGAAGGGCAAATCCGTCGGGCACTATGAAAGTATGGGGCTTATGCCAAACTTCATGGACAAGTTCCAGATGAATGGCATCGATTTGCCGCCGTCGTTTTTCCAAAGCGGGCGGAGGTGAAGCTCAATGGCTTTGTTCTTCATTGCGCTAGTTGTCTCGGTGCTGTTCGCTTTTATCCTAAGCCTCGGTATCGTGTACTTTAAGCAAAATCCCGAAGCACAGTTGCGAAAACGTCTGAACGATATGATTGAACAAGCGGAGGCGGAACGCGCCAGACATCCTAAGAAACGGAAGAACATCACGCCGACGGTCGTTGAGCCAGCACCGAACGCCGCAGTACAGGTTATCGCGCCACGGGATAATAAAAGCTTCCGCGCTCGTGTGATTCAGCCGCTTATAAATTCTTTGAACGAACGCATTCAAAAGCTCGCGCCTAAGGAGATTAAAGCTCAGTTGGAAGATAAAATCTTCCGCGCAGGCAAAACGGGCGTGTGGAGCGTTCAGCGGCTAGTGACGATTTGGGCGTTGTCGATTATCGGTTGCACCTTTCTTGCAATTCTCATGCTTCGGGGCGTGATGATTCATCCAGTTCAGCAGCTGTTCATAATCGGCTTAGCGGTTTTAGTGGGCGCAGGACTTCCATTTGCCGTGCTGAACACGACGATTAGAAAACGCAAGAAATCAATTCGCAAGCAACTGCCCGAATTCCTCGACATATTGTGCGTTAGTGTTCAAGCGGGGCTTTCGTTTGATGGCGCAGTCGGCAAGATGACTAGACGCATGAAAGGTCCGCTTATCGATGAATTTATCAGAATGCAAAGCGACGTTTCCCTTGGCATGACGCACCAATACGCGTTGACGAATCTGGCGCGGCGGTGTGATTTGGAAGAAGTTTATTTATTCACGACGTCGGTAATTCAGGCAGAGAAATTGGGCACGAGCATGACTCGGACGCTAAAACAGCAGGCGGACAATATGCGCGACCGTCATCGTCAGTGGGTAAAAGCTATGGCGTTGAAAGCTCCCGTCAAAATAATTTTCCCAATGGTCTTGTTTATCTTCCCGTCAATATTCGTCGTCTTACTCTTCCCAGCAATGATTTCCCTTATAAGAGCTTTCAGCGGCTGAACCAAAGATAAATTTCCCGTCTATAGCGGGTGGGCTAGATTGAAATTATGGAAATTAATAAAGGTATTCGAGCGAAACTCTTCGCATTGTTCATTATCATGGGGGCGATTCCGTTTATCCTGCTCGTCATCATGGGCGCAAACAGCACCATAGACGATTTGGAGGAATACGCAAAGCAAACAGGCTTGCTTAGGAACACCATCATATCTGAACATATCTCCGAGCTAATCGAAAAAAATCAAGTGGTCTTGCAATCGGTTGCTTTATCTTCTGAGGTGGTGCAGTATCTTCAAGAGCCGACTCCACAACGCCGCCAAGTCGTCGAAAAGATTTTGAACGATACGAACGACATCTTCGGCGACGAAAACAACATGGCATTGACCGGAGCTGACGCGTGGCAACTCATTCGCACGGACGGCGCAACCCTCGTGAACTTGAGTAAGCGGCAACACTTTAAAGAGGCGATGAAGGGCAGGACTTATGTCTCCGATATTATCTCAAGCATGTCTACGGGCAGTATGATTGTTGTTGTGGAATCTCCCGTGCGCAACGCTGAAGGCAAGCCTATCGGTATGGTGCAAAGGAACTTTGATTTATCTGTGCTGGAAGAGTTTATCAAAAACCTAGACGAAGAAGACAGCTATATTATCCTTATGGACAGACGCGGGCACGTTATCGCCACCTCTAGCGACCTTGAAAAATTCAACGCAAGATACACCAATGAAAATCATTACAAATTTATCCTAGACAAAATTTATAACAGTTCAGGCTCCACGGTTCTGCCCGTGAACGGCGAGAAATCTTTTATCGCTTATTCGCGCAATGTCAATACGGGCTGGATGATTATCACGATTCGCCCATATTATCACATCATGGATACGGTCTATGACAAGGCGGCAAAGGCGATTATCTTCGGTATGGTTATGCTGTTCGGCGGCACCATCGTTGCTTACTTTATGACGATACGCGTTACGAAACCGATTATCGAGATGACAACCGTCGTCGATGAAATTGTTAGCGGCAAAGCTGAAGTTGACAAAATCGAAATTTCTTCCAATGACGAGCTTGGACAGATGGCAAAGGCGTTTAATAAGATGAAATCAGACCGCGACGCCTTCCAACTGGAATCGGAGCTGGACAAACTCACGGAGCTTTTCAACAAGAAGACGATGGAAAACCTCTGCAAGATGAAACTCAAGACTTTCAACGAGAATGAGGCGGCGAATATCTTCCTAGCGTTTTACATAATCGACCTTGACCATTTTAAAGAAGTCAACGACCTTTTGGGGCATCAATTCGGCGATAAGGTTTTAGTCGAGTTTGCAAAGGGCTTGAAGAAAATTTTCCGCCCGAACGATTGCATAGGGCGTTTCGGCGGCGATGAGTTTGTTGTTATCGTTGACAGCTTGCCGAACATGGAAGTTGTTGTTCGTAAGGCCGAGCAAATTAAGCAAATCGCGTTCAATCTGGCGTTGGAGGGAAAGTCGCACTTCGTCACGGCGAGTATCGGCATTGCGGTAGCTCCGCAGAACGGGCGCGATTATGACACTCTGTTTTCAGTGGCGGACAAAGCAGTTTATCACGTTAAAAACAATGGCAAGAACGGTTACTATTGCGAGCTACTTGCCGAAGAAGAGGACGACGACAAAGACGATAAGAAAAGTTAAAGCCTGCGCGAGCAGGCTTTTTTCTTGAGATGCGAAAAAATCCGTCTGGCAGGACGGCTTCTTAAGGATTATCAATCGGCTTAGAAGGCGAACTCGACCAAAGCGAACGACGCCGCCCCGATTGCCGCCGTGATTGGGATTGTCATGCCCCAGGCTTTTAGCATTTGTTGAGCCGTGCCCCAACGAACAGCGTTTATCCTCTTGGCAGTGCCCACGCCCATTATCGAACCGGAGACAACGTGAGTGGTCGAGACGGGCAAATTTAACAGCGTCGCGCCGAAGACTACGCATGAAGAATTCAAATCCGCCGCAAAGCCGCTCGGTGGCTCCAGCTTAAAAATTTTGCCGCCGACGGTTTTTATTATGCGCCAACCGCCCGTCGCCGTCCCGATTGCCATAGCCGCCGCGCACATGACTTTGACATAAGTCGGAACTTCAAATTCAGCGATAAAGCCGCCACTAAAAAGCGCGAGCGTGATGATACCCATAGACTTTTGCGCGTCGTTCGAGCCGTTGGAAAAGGCAATCATCGCCGCTGAAACAACTTGCATTCGGCGGAACCTGTCGTTAATCACATGGGGATTGGCGCGGTCGAACAGCCGGAAGATTATGTTCATGATGATTATTCCTGTTAAAAGTGCGATTGCCGGCGAGAATATCAAGCCGAGAAAAATTTTGCCAATGCCGTACAAGTTCAGACCGTTGACGCCGACCGAGATTAGAACGGCTCCGATTAATCCGCCAATCAAAGCATGAGATGAACTAGACGGCAAGCCCAGCCACCACGTCAACAGATTCCAAAAGATTGCCCCGATTAGCGCGGCGATTAAAATCTTTTCATTGACGAGGCTAGCCGAGCTGACAATATCACCGCCGATAGTCTTTGCCACGCCCGTTGAGACCATTGCGCCGACAAAATTAAAGCCCGCCGCCAGCATTATCGCATGACTCGGATAAAGGGCGCGGGTCGATACCGATGTTGCTATGGCGTTCGCCGTGTCGTGGAAGCCGTTGATAAAGTCGAAGACCAACGCCAATATTATCACTACGAAGATTAGATACTGAAGCTCAACCACAAGTCTCAGCTCCTTATGAATTTTTTAAAACGGCTTGAATCGTTTCAAGCGTCTTCGCCAAGTCGATTGGCTTAGGAATATGTTCAATCATGCCCGCCGCCTTAGTCCGCTTAATGTCCTCTGGCATGGCGTTTGCAGTCATTGCGATTATCGGGACGGCGTTTCCAGATTTTTTTATTGCCGCCGCCGCCTCGTAACCATTCATCACGGGCATTTGAATATCCATCAAGATTACGTCGTAAGGATTCTTCGCCGCCATGTCGACTGCCTCGCGTCCGTCAGCCGCCGTATCAATCTCGAAACCGAATTGCCCCAACATCATCAGCACGATTTCGCGATTAACTTCTATGTCGTCTACTAGCAGAATTCTTTTGCCGGTGAAGTCGTCCGCTGGAGCCTCCTCGACCGGCGCGGGCTCGTCAATTATAGCAGGATTATCGACAATATCAAATGCCACGCGGACGATAAACTCTGTGCCCTTGCCCTTTTGCGTGAGGACATCAATCGTGCCGCCCATCAAGTCGACAATACTTTTGGTTATCGCCGTGCCCAGCCCCGTCCCTTGAATGCCGCTTACAGTCGAAGTCCTTTCCCGCTCGAAGGCTTGGAAGATTTTCTTAGCGAACTCCTCCGACATGCCAATACCCGTGTCCTTAACGTGCAACTCATATTTTCCGTCGTCAAGCTCAGCCAAAGTCACGGCGACACTTTGACCGCTCGGCGTGAATTTGTAAGCATTGCCGACCAGATTTAGCAAAACGCGGTTCCAACGATTCTTATCGCACATAACGTATTGATGCCGAAGCTTTTCCCCGTCAACGGAAAACTTCACGCCCTTAGCCTCCATTTGAGTTTGGAACATCGTTTGGAGGTCGTGCAGATTTTTCTTCAGGTCGACTTCGCTAGGCTCCAGCTCCATGCGTCCCGACTCTATGCGGCTCATCTCCAGAATATCGTTAATCAGGTCGAGTAGGTGCTTGCCCGACACGTCGATTTTATCAAGGAACGACTTCAGCTCTGCAAAAGTCGTATCTTCCCGCTTAGCAAGTGTCGTGTAGCCGATTATGGCGTTCATGGGCGTGCGTATGTCGTGGCTCATGTTCGATAGGAACGTTGTTTTCGCCCGCGAACTTTCCTCTGCCTTACGTCGTTGTTCTTCTAGGGCGGCGACTTCCTTGCGTTTAATCCGTAGCTGAATGCTAAAGAGGAAGCCCAAAGCCACGAGCGTGAACATCAGCAAAATCATCGTGTTTTGGAGGAGGACTTCGCGCATGTTATCAATCTGCATGTTCGTATAGGCGAAACGTGGCGCGACGCTGTTTGACAGGTAGAAGGCGTTTATCTCTTGGATAAAGATTGTCAGTTCGCCGTACATTTTCTCGCGCATCCACATCAACGACGCAAAGAAGACTAGGAAAAACATCGTAATCCAAATGCCCGGCGACGTGCCGAATCTTTTCTCGTCGTGCTTAAAGAGGAAATTGAAGTAAGCAAAGCCGACAATCCCCCACACGGCGAGGATAAAGTATGATTCCTGCGTTAGGACGTTGATTGACCAAAGGTTAGGGATAAGCAGGAAGAACGTAAAGACACTAGCACAAGCCACGCCCGCGCCGCCCGTGAACTTGGCAAGTCGATTACCTTCACGGCGGGCAATGACGAACGCACACGCGGAGGCATAACCATAAGCAATCGTCGCGCCAATCGTCGAGACATCAGCCAGCCAACTTAGAACCGTCCGCCCAAAGAAGGGAATCGCAATCGACACGGCAAAGATAAAAATCGTAGTGTGTCTTCGTGAGGCGAGCCAATGCGGCAAAAGTCTTTCCTCGGCGAAAACTTGCGTTAAGTTCCCGACAGCACGATAGCAACCAATTAAACTCGTCGTCAACGCGGAAAGAATCACGACGCCCAAAATCATCAAGCCGCTACTCCCGAAGGTTTCGGAGATGACGTAAAAGGTTGGGACGGCTTTAATTCCCGATAACTCTTGCAGGCTGATTAGATACGTGGCGGAGGTGTGGAACTGTTCAGGGAAACGCAACGTGGCAAGGAGGCTCATCGAGACGTAGACGACCGCCGCACTGATTATCGCCGCAACCATTATCGGGAAGGCGCGCTGAACGCTAGCTTTGAATTCGTTCGTGTATTGGCTGATTGTCTCGAAGCCGACGAACGCCCACGGCATCATCGCGAAGATTATCAAGACTTGTTCCCAGATTGGTTTCCTGCTGTTGAAGTAAAAAGTTATCGGCTCAGGCGAGGTACTGACTGCCGTTAAGAAACATATGACGACGCTTACAAGCAACATCACCGCCGCGATACGGATTAGGCTTTTGGTTATTGAGTTGACACGAGCAAAGAGGACGCCGAATATCCAAAGCAGAAATATAGTTGCGAAGACTTCGCCGCCGTAGACATCGTAGCCCGCGAACTCGTAATGGAAGCCGATTTGCAACGTGTCGCCGAACAAGTTCCGCCCCATTAGAGCAACGGCAGTAGAATTCATCCAAAGAACGGAGATATAAGCAAGCCAGAGGAATCCCGCGCAGAAAAACGCATGATCCCAGCCGAAAAGTTCTTTAATGAAGGTGACGACGCCGCCCGCCTTTGAATTGCGTTGCATGACGAAATGATAGTTGTAGGCGATAAGAATCATGACAGCCGCGCCGAGCAAGATTGCGAGCGTCGTGCCAGCAGTGCCAGCCGTCGGCAAGAAAGACGCGCCAGGCATGATAAGCGAACCCCAACCGATACAACAACCGAACGCCAACGCCCACAGCGTCAACGGCGTTAATCTCTCCATAGAACAAATCGCCTCCTTTGTGATAAACTTCGCGGCGGGCAGGGCATTTCCTTTAAGCAGACAAAATTAATCGGAGGTCGATGATATGATTGATTCGCGGATAAAGGCTGTGCTGAATTTCGTACGGCTCGGCAGTCGGGTCGCGGACGTGGGAGCAGACCATGGCTACTTATCGCTTGAGCTGATTAACAGCGGGCGTGCAAGTCGAGTTATCGCGACGGAAAAGAATCAGCATCCGTTCGAGGCTCTGAGCAAAAATATTTCGGGCGTGGCGGGGATTGAGGCTCGGCGCGGCGATGGCTTACAAGTTTTGACGGCGGGCGAGGTCGATACGATTTGTATAGCGGGCATGGGCGGCGCGTTGATTGCAAAGATTCTCGACGAGGCACCAGAGGTCGTGCAAGCGTCAAGGCAACTGATATTGCAACCGATGAACGGCGCGGATAAAGTTCGTGATTGGCTAGCCCGAAATGATTGGACGATTGCCGACGAAGACTTAGCCGAGTCAGCGGGAATCATTTACGAAATCATTTGCGCGGAAAGGAATTCGACGGCGGAGACGTTCAGGCGGGAGTCGTCGCCGCTTAGGGAAAAGTTTTCGGCGCAACGTTTAAAGAAACTGCAACGCGTCCTAGACGAGATGAGCAAAAGCCCTTCGGCGCGGACGAGCGAAAAGTTTTCAGCCCTGCAAGCCGAGGTCGACGCCTTGAAAAATCATTCGCAAGAAAATATAATGACAAAACTTAAGGAGGTTCAGATATGATTGACGAGAAATTACAGGCTTTCAGCGCGAGCGACAGGGCGGCGATATTGGTCGAGGCGTTGCCCTATATCCGAGAGTTCCACGGCAAGACGATTGTCATCAAGTACGGCGGCAATGCGATGGTCAATGACACGTTGAAAGCGTCGGTTATGCAGGACGTTGCGTTAATGAAGTTCGTCGGGATAAACGTAGTGATTGTGCACGGCGGCGGACCGGAGATTACAGGCTTCCTTAAAAAGCTCGGCAAGGAAAGTTCATTCGTCAGCGGACTGCGTGTGACTGATGAAGAGACCGTCGAGATTGCGGAGATGGTTCTTGACGGCAAGATTAATTCGGAGATAGTCACCCTGCTAAATCGTCGCGGACTGCGGGCGGTGGGCTTGAGTGGTAAGGACGCGGATTTGATTCAAGCGGAAAAGAAGTTGGCAACGGTTTATGACGGTGGCGAGAAGACTAAGGTTGATATTGGCTACGTCGGCAAGGCTAAGCAGGTTAATATTCAAATCGTCAACGACCTAATCAGCCAAGGCTATGTGCCGGTGATTGCCCCTATCGGCGTTGGCGAGGACGGCGCGAGCTACAACATCAACGCGGACTATGTAGCGGCTGACATTGCTGGCGCGTTGAAGGCGGAAAAACTTTTGCTCCTGACTGATACCGAAGGCGTCTACAAGAATTTCGAGGACAAGAAGTCGTTTATCTCCACGTTGAAGGCGGACGAGGCGCGGGAATTCATCAAAAGCGGCGTGATAAGCGGCGGCATGATTCCCAAGGTCGAGGCGTGCCTTAGGGCATTGGATAGGGGCACGAACAAGGCTTACATAATCGACGGGCGGCTTGAGCATTCGCTTATCTTGGAACTGTTCACGGCGTCGGGTATCGGCACCGAGGTCGAGTGATGATTGATAAGGATTTGTTCCCGCACGATTTGGCGATTGCCGCGATTCTCAAGGACGAGGGACGCTACCTCAAGGAGTGGTTAGATTATCACTTGGCGGCGGGCGTCGACCATTTCTATCTTTACGACAACGACAGCACGGTCAATCAAGCCGAGGTCGTCAAGCCGTATGTGGAAGCGGGGCTAGTGGATTATATCCCCATGCCGGGCGAGGCAATGCAATTCGCCGCCTGCAACGACGCTATTAAACGGTTCAAGTTTCAGTGCCGCTACATGGCGTTGATTGACGCTGACGAGTTCATTTATCCCAAGACGGGTCAAAGCATTGCCGAGGTTGTCGACGAGATTTTATCGGGCGATACTAAGGCGGCGGGCTTAGCGATTCATTGGCAGGTTTACGGCTCAAACGGTCAAGATAAAGCGGATTATTCACGGGGCGTCTTGGAAAGGTTCACGCGGCGGGCAAAAAGTGATTGGCACCTTCCCGCTAATACCGTCGGCAACTTCTACGCGCAGGGAAATTGCTACGTTAAAAACATCGTCAATCCGCGGCGGGTGAACTTCATCAAAGACCCACACCGAGTGAATTATTTTTCGGAGGGCTACGGAGTCGACGAGACCGCTAAGCAGGTCAAAGGCAGCATTCCCCTGCCGATAGTGGCAGACAAGATTGTTATCAATCATTACTACGTTAAGAGCCGCGAGGAATTTGAATCAAAGGTTAGGCGCGGGAGCTCGGCACGGCTCAGCATGAAGAAGCGGTTAAACTGGTTTGAACTCAACGACCGCAACGACGAGTTCGACGACGGCATTTTAAAGTATCGCGACGCACGGCAGAAGGTTTATCAGCCGCCCGCGCCCGCCGAGGATAGAATATTTCAAGCCTTGATGAAGAATCTTTTCCAACCGAATGGAGGCGACGTGGAGACTTTCCTAACGTGCCGCGCAGTCAGCCCGACGAAGTTTTTTGAGGAAGCGTCCCTTGCCGCCGTGTTGAAGTCGTTGGACAAGATGACTTTATCGGAGGCGCAACTTTTAATCCGAGAACTGCCAAAGCTCCTGCGCTTGCCCTATCCCGTTGCCCGTGAGCTTAAAGCCGAGCTGATTCGACGCACTCCGCAGATTATGTACGACCTGCATTTAAAAGGGCTGTGGCGGGATTACGTCGAACTTGATTGCATTCGTGACTTGCTAAAGGAGGAATTAGATTGACGGAGGAAAAAATTTTTGAGCGAGACGACAAGAACTATCTGCCCGTGTTCAAGCGTTATAAAATCGTCTTGGAGCGCGGCGAGGGCGCGTATCTTTACGACTTGGGCGGCAAGAAGTATATCGACTTCCTAGCGGGTATCGCGGTAAATGTTTTGGGTCATAACTATCCGCCGCTGGTCAAGGCAATAGCTGAGCAAGCCGCCAAAGTTATTCACGTGAGCAACCTTTACTACACCGAGCCGCAAGCCACTGCCGCCGCCAAACTCGTCAAGCTTAGCGGATTGGATAGGGCGTTCTTCGCGAATTCGGGCGCGGAGGCTAACGAGGGCGCAATCAAAATCGCTCGTAAGTTCGCCAAAAGCATTTCCAAGGACAAGACGCAGATAATCACGGCGTGGAATAGCTTTCACGGGCGGACGCTTGCCACGTTGACTGCGACGGGTCAGCCGCACTATCAAGAGGGACTGGAGCCTTTGCCCGGCGGCTTCGATTACGTTCACTTCAACGACGCGGACGAACTTGCCGAAAAGATTTCCGATAAGACATGCGCGGTTATGCTGGAGACGATTCAGGGCGAAGGCGGTGTTTATCCTCCGAAAGGCGATTACCTTAAAGGAGTCCGCGAGCTGTGCGATAAACACGGCGCGTTGCTGATACTCGATGAGATTCAATCGGGCATGGGGCGGAGCGGAAAATTCTTTGCTTACGAGAAATACGGCATTAAGCCCGATATTGTCACTTTGGCTAAGGGCTTGGCGGGCGGCGTTCCGATTGGCGCGTTCATTTGCACGGAAGAAGTTGCCAAAGCTTTCAAGCCCGGCGACCACGGCACGACCTTTGGCGGCAATCCTCTGGCATGTGCGGCGGCTAATGTCGTCTTGGATACCGTGCCTGACGAAAAGTTTTTGGCGCACGTCGAGGAGGTCGGCGCGTACTTCAAAGATAAACTCATCGGCTTGCAGAAAAAATATCCTACGCAAATTAGCGAGATACGCGGCGAAGGTCTGATACTCGGTGCACAGCTCGACAAGCCTAAACGTTCGGGCGTGGAAATCGTCAACGAGTGCATGAAGCGCGGCGCGATTATCAACTGCACGGTCGGCACGGTGCTTAGGTTTATTCCGCCGCTGATTATCACCCGTGAGCAAGTCGACGAGGTTATTAACATTTTAGATAATGTTTTAGGAGAGTGATTTTATGGTAGACAAAGATTTATTCCTTTACGATTTGGCGGTCGTTGCCATTCTCAGGGACGAGGGACACTACCTCAAAGAGTGGCTGGATTATCATTTGGTAGCGGGCGTCGACCATTTCTATCTTTACGACAACGGCTCGACGGACAATCAAGCCGAGGTCGCTAAACCTTATGTGGAGTCAGGGCTTGTCGATTATATTCCTTTTCCCGGCAAAGTAATGCAGATGGTTGCTTATAATGATGCGGTCAAAAGATTCAAGTTTCATTGTCGCTACATGGCGTTTATCGACGGCGATGAGTTCATTTATCCCAGGGCTATCAAGGCTGATGGAGAAAGATATAGTATCGTAGAAGTCTTAGATGAGGTTTTTTCACAGTTTCCCAATGCGGCGGGTTTGTCGATTAATTGGAATCGTTACGGTTCAAACGAACAGGAAAAAGCAGATTACTCGCGTGGCGTGCTAGAAAGGTTTACGCGCCGTGCACCTCGCGATTGGTTTTGTGGAAAAAAAGGCGACTTTGGTAATGCTCACGTCAAAACCATCGCCAATCCTCGCAGGATAAAATCTACATACGCCCATATCCCAACCTTTTATAAAGATTATTGCTCCGTTAACGCGCTGGGTAAGGTGGCTCAATATTACTTTAGTACACCTCCAACCTCTGAAAAAATTGTAGTCAATCATTATATCTATAAATCTAGAGAAGAGTATTTAATAAAAATAGAGCGTGGAAGTGCTGCCAATATCAACAGAGAAAAAAAGATAGAACTCTTCGATAACGAGAAAAATTTCCACAACAAAGAATTTGACGACAGCATCTTAGAGTACCGTGATATACGGACAAAAGTTTATCAGCCGCCCGAACCGCGTACCGACGAAGACTTGATAAAGGCTCTGGAAAAAAATTGTCACCCACTCTTCCTGACGAACACCCCGCCCGAATTCTACGAAAGAAATATGGAGACATTCCTGA
Organism: Selenomonadaceae bacterium; assembly: GCA_017518105.1. Classification (GTDB taxonomy): domain Bacteria; phylum Bacillota; class Negativicutes; order Selenomonadales; family Selenomonadaceae; genus Quinella. The sequence goes on along the minus strand of JAFWWC010000026.1, from coordinate 53,540 downwards.
CATGTCGGTCACTTGCTTCATACCTTCAAAGTAAATTTCCGGACAACGCGCGAATAAAATTTTTAGAAAAAGCATCCCTGCACGCGATTTTAAAAGCACTTTCGAGAGAAGTAAGTATTGCGGACATGAATCTTTTAATAAAGGATTTGCCAAACCTTTTACCGTTGCCTTATCCCGTTGTCAATGATCTCCGAAAAGCTTGCATGAGCACAGCTATATACAAAAAATTTCAAGACGATACTTCAAGACTTCTTTCAAAATTAATGGAGGATTTACATCTTCAGGAGAACACATTAGAAAACTTTTACATGCTGGATTATTTAAGAGATTTCTTGAGGAGGATTTAATTTTGTTAAAGGGAAAAGATTTACTTTCGATTCACGACTTGAGCCGCGACGAGGTCGAAGAGATTATCGATTGCGCCGCTAAGCTCAAAGTAATGCAGAAAGCTGGCGTTGAACATAAACTTTTGGCGGGTAAGACGCTCGGCATGATTTTTGAAAAGTCATCGACACGGACGCGGGTATCATTCGAGGTCGGGATATTCCAACTCGGCGGCACGGGCTTATTCCTGTCGAGTAAAGACCTGCAACTCGGACGCGGCGAGCCGATTAAAGATACCGCACGAGTTTTGGCACGCTATCTTGACGGGATTATGATTCGCACGTTCAAGCAGTCTGAAGTCGAGGAGCTTGCCAAATACGCCGATATTCCGGTTATCAACGGCTTAACTGACCTGCTCCACCCTTGCCAAGTCTTAACGGACTTGCTGACGATTCGCGAGCACAAGGGCAAAAATTTCCGCGCATTGAAGATGGCTTACGTCGGCGACGGCAATAATATGACGAATTCTTATCTTTACGGCGCGGCTAAGGTCGGAATGACTTTAACTGTCGCCACGCCCGAAGGTTACAAGCCCAATCAAAAAGTTTACGAGACCGCGCTTTCAGACGCTGAAGAGACTGGCGCAAAACTTTCTTGGACGCAAGACCCCGTCGAAGCAGTCCGCGACGCTGACATAATCGCCACCGACACTTGGGCTAGCATGGGGCAGGAGGCTGAACACGACGCCCGCAAAAAGATTTTCGCGCCGTATCAAGTCAACAAACAGCTCCTCAGCCACGCGAGCAAAAATGTTATCGTCTTGCACTGCCTGCCCGCCTATCGCGGAGAAGAAATTACCGATGAAGTCCTAGAAGACAATGCACACGTCATTTTCGACGAGGCGGAGAACCGTTTGCACACTCAAAAGGCGATTATGGCTCTGACTATGGGTTAAACTCGCTCAAACAAAAAATTAACTCCCCGACACCGCGTCGAGGAGCTTTTTTATGCTCTCATTCATGTTGAAGAGGTCTACGCCGAAAATTTTTACTTCAAAGTCCGCCGCTCGGTAAAAATCTTCCGCCGCAGGGCAAATTAGGATAATCCGCCGCGTGTCGTACCTCCTTGCATAGGCGAGCATCTGATACATATCGCCCGCCGTCGGCTCAAATTTCCATTTCGTGTCTAAAATGATTCGTTCGTCGCCTTCAAGGATTATATCGGGCTTTAATCCGAAGACTTGCGGCTCGTCGAATAAAAATTGCTCTTGCGCCTGCGTTTTGACTGTGAATCGCCCTGAAAAAACTTTTTGGACGTGTTCGGCAACGTAAACTTCAAATAATTTGTTCATGTCGAAGAGTAAAGCCAACGCCCGCGCCTTTCCCGTGAAAAACGTAAAACTTTCGCCGCCTAAAAATATTTTCGTCCACGCAATGACCGCTTTATAGTTCTGATTCGTCCTATCAATCGATATTTCCGCAAAATCTTTCCGATAATTAGTCGACGCCTCAACCAAATCCAATTCTTCAAGCAATCGACTTGCCAAACTTTTATTTTCCTGCGTAATGCTCCGAAGTTTTAACAATACCGACTTTATTAAGCGGTGTTCGGGGCGATTTAAATTATATTCATCGAACGATACGAAAAATCTTTCCCTATGCGCGATATTTCGGCGTAAATTCTCATTGACAAGCAATTTCCCCTTGAAAAACCTTAAATTATCCTCCCGCGTGACGTATGACGACTTCAATCCGCGTTTCATCAGTTCCAAAACCATTTCAAGATACGTTCGGATAAATATTTCGTAAAGGCTCAATTTCGACGTTGATAAGTCTGCGGCGTTAAATTTCTTCCAATTAAATTCTTTTAGCGTGCCAATCATTTCCATTACCAATACGCGCAATTTGTCATCTGGAGCTTGCAATTTCGGCAGAATTTCGATTTGAAATCCGCTCGGCAAACGTATTACCCCAACATAATTCTTTGCTTGAACGTATTTCCAACTTAAATTTAGAAAATCGCTCGCCTCAGCAAATTTTCTTAACTCGTCGAAGTGTTCGCAGTCACCTGCGTAAATTTTTTCGTATTCGTGGATTGTCATCATAATTTATAGCTTTCTGCGTCATTAAAGGCGGCTTTATTGATTATATAATGGTATTTTTCATTGCCTAACGCCTCACGATTGATAAATTTTCCGCCGAGCACCTTATAAATCGTCTCGTAATCCTCAAAAAAATATTCTTGCAGGAGCGGAATTATTTTATTCATAAAAACCTTGCTTAGGTCGGCTAACGTCTTGCATTTAATAAAATATGCGTGCCCGATTAGGTGGTCGCGGTCATAATACAGTTCAATTCGCCGATTTAACTCCTCTAACAGCTTTTGCACGTTCACGCCCTCGATATTTTCCGGTAAAAGCTCCGGTCGCGGCATCATTTCGATAAATTCAAATCGGCGGCGCAATGCCGTATCTAGCAGAGCTATCGAGCGGTCGGCGGTGTTCATCGTCCCGATTATGTAAACATTTCGCGGCACCGTGAATTCTTCTTGCGAATATGGCAACGTTACCGATATTTCTTCGCGTTTATCTTCCTCAATCAGCGTTATTAGCTCGCCAAATATTTTTGAGATGTTTCCGCGATTTATTTCGTCTATTATGAAGACCATGTTCCCAGATTCGTAACGAGCCTCCTCGCAAAACTTTTTAAAGACTCCAGACTTGATTTTATAGGAAATATTACCATTCGTATCGAGAATTGGGCTAATACCTTCGATAAAGTCTTCATAGCCGTAACTTTGATGAAATGTCACGAATTTAATCCTTCCTATACCTCTAAGTTTGTCATATTCTACTTTTATTTCGTCATAGTTCTCTGAAATAAATTTCATATCATCGCTGAATAGAGCTTCGGCAACTTTTTGATTACCATAAATTGCTACAGCATATGAAGTTGTTATAAAAGTTTTACTAGTTCCTGGCATACCATAAAAAATTATGTTAAGAGGAAAAATTTTAGACGGCTGTAATGTATTAACGACTTCTGATTTTACTTTTAACGATTCTGATTGAGAAATTGAGGTTAAACCCCATAAGCCGCTAAAATCATTTATTCCAACATTAAAGAATGGACGAAGAATATCATTTTCAAAGTCTGTTGCTTGTTCTTGAGAAATTTCATAAATTGGTTCATTAAATTTTCCGCCATAAAAACCAGGAGCATAAGCTTTCTCTTCACCTTTATAAAATTTTCCTACTAAAGGTACACCATTTCTTGGAAAAATCATTTCATATTGACGTTTTGAACCATTTGTTTTGTTGTCCATTATTCTTCCAATTAATTTTATTCCACCTAAAGATTTTGCAGTTTCATTTCCATGACAAAGATAAAAATAGTCTCCAGGTTTCATTGACGCGAGCATTTCCATTTCAGTCCGATTGCCGCCTTTTATAATAATAACTCTTTGTTTTATAAGGTTTGTCCATTCTAAATTTGTAAAATTACGTCTATCATTTGTTGGGCGATGATTTATCTTCCAAAAAGTTACATTATCTCCTGCTTTCCTTTGATAAGCCATTCAAACAGCTCCTTTCGATAAAAAACGTCGTCGAGAGAAAATCTTTGACGCTGATTATAAAATTTTATGCTTGAAAATGCAAATGGCGTTGAAAAATAAGTTTGGATAGAGATTTGAGGCTTGCGAGAGTAAAATTTTGCTTTGAAACGGATTTTGAGCGTTGATGACAGAAAAATCATCTCGAAACGTGTTAAAAGATGATTCTGGAGGTTGAAACGAGCTTTGAAAGTGGTTTTGAACGTTGAGAACAAAAAAATCGTCTCGAAGAAGTTTCAAAGACGATTTAGAGCTCAAAAACGGGTTTGAAGTGCTATTTGGAAAGGCAAATTACAAAATCCGCTATGACGGATTTTTACGATTTAAGCGTCGAGGAAGTTTTTGAGGACGTGCAAACCGACATCGCCGGACTTTTCAGGGTGAAACTGCGTAGCGAAAATATTCCCGTGCTCAATGGCGGCAGTGACCGTTTCGCCGTAAGTGGTGGTCGCGGCGATAATATTCTTGTCGACGGGGCAGGCGTGATAGCTGTGCACGAAATAAAAATAAGGCTCGCCGCTCAAGCCCGCAAAGAGTTTGGAGCCGCCGAACTTAACGGAATTCCAGCCCATGTGCGGTATCTTCAAATCGCCCGCGTTGATTCTCCTGACTTGCCCGCTAAAAATTTTCAGACCGTCGACGCAAGGGCTTTCTTCACTGCCCGCGAATAGAATCTGAAGCCCAACGCAAATTCCTAGAAGCGGCTTGCCAGAAGAAATTTCCTGCTTAATCGTTGGAATCAAGCCCGTCGCCGCAAGATTTTTCATACAATCGCCGAAGGCACCCACGCCCGGCAAAATAATTTTATCGGCACGCTGAATATCCTCCGCCGAACTGGAAATCTTTACATCGCCGCCGACGAACGCAACCGCCTTAGCCACGCTGTAAAGGTTGCCGACGCCGTAATCAATCAAAACTATCATCATCACACCTCCGAAGGAGTTTTTTTAATGATAAATACTTCATCGCTTTTAAGCAACAAAAATTTCCTCTACGCCACCGAATTTTTTTCCGGAATGTCGATAATGGCAGTTGAATTGGGCGCAAGTCGATTACTCGCGCCGTATTTCAGCTCGTCGCAAATCGTTTGGACAATCATCATCGGCACAATCATGATTGCGTTGGCTCTGGGAAATGTTTGGGGCGGACGGCGTGCAGATTTAGACGCTGACCCCGCAAAACTTTATCGGCGGCTGATAATCGCGGCTCTTTGGATTGGCGCAATCCCCGTTCTCGGCAAATATTTAATTCTAGGCGTCGCCGGAGCTTTAATCGTGACTATCGACACTAATTTATTAATTTGGGCGGCGTTTTTGTCGTGCATGGCGATTTTCGTTCTGCCATTATTCTTATTAGGTACCGTCACGCCGTCTTTAGTCAAATATTCAACTGATAATCTCGAACATAACGGGCGAATCGTAGGAAATTTGAACGCGTTTAACACAATCGGAAGCATAATCGGGACTTTTTTGCCGACTTTCGTAACAATCCCCGCCGTCGGCACTGCGATAACGTTTTTAATCTTCTCTGGAATTCTTTTACTTATTGGCGTGATTTATTTCGTAAGTATCGGGCGGAAAAAGGTTTTGGCGGCGATTTTAGCGTTTATAATCTTAGCTGTGCTCGGCAACTCGAATAGTTTTGCATTTTGGGAGAAAAATTTACTGTACGAGGGCGAATCGATTTATAATTACCTGCAAGTCAAGGAGACGCCCGATAAAATCATTTTTTCTACGAATGTTATGTTCGGAGTGCAGTCATTGAAGGTAAAAAGCGGCGGCTTGACTGGTTATTACTACGATTACGCGTTGGCGGCTCCACTTCTTGCCGAAAACAAAAAGATTTTGATTCTAGGCATGGGCACGGGCACTTTCGCTGAACAATGCAAGAAATATTTTCCTTCCGCGCAAGTTGTCGGCGTTGAGATTGACGATAAAATCACTTTGCTAGCTAAAAAATACTTTTCCCTGCCTGAATCAGTCGAAGTTGTGACTTATGACGGGCGAGCGTTCCTTCAAAGCGATAAAAATATTTACGACGTGATACTTGTTGACGCATTCCAAGATATTTCTCCGCCGTTTCAGATGAGTTCGACGGAATTTTTTAGTTTAGTGCGGAATCATTTGGCTAAAAGCGGCGTTATGGTCGTGAATATGAACATGCGCGGCGATATTAACGAATATTTGATTGATACAATTGGAAAAAGTTTCTCCGCGCTGAAAATTATCGACGCACGCGGCGTCACGAACAAAGTTTTATTTGCGGCGGGCGAGGAAAGCATTTTAAATGGACTTCAAGCACGCGCAGAGGCTCTTGACGATAAAAAATTGTCGGAACTGATGATTCACATCGCTAAGACGTGGCAAGAACCGACTTTAGGGGAAAATGTTTTGACGGACGACTGCGCCCCCGTCGAAATGCTGAGTATGCGGGCTTTGGACAAGATTATCAGCAATAATTTGGAGTATTACAAGGAAATTTATCGCCGCGAGGGCTTGGACGGTGTTTTGAATTCGTTTTAGACCTTTACAACACGTCGGCAAAGTGCGGACGGAGTTTTTTAAAGCACCACGCGCCGATAAACATTGCCGCCAACGTGAACGCCCAAAAGTAAGCCGTCAACGCCCAATGCTCCCAAAACCACTCTTGATAAATGAAACTCTGCCGATAACCTTCAACGAGATAATAGGCGGGGTTGAGCTTCAAAATAAATTGGAACTGTTCGGGAATCATCTTTAGGTTCCAAAAAATCGGCGTGCCCCAAAAGCCGAACTGCAACAGCATGGCGACCAACTGCCGCACGTCCCTAAAGAAGACCGCCAAAGAACTCGTCAGCCAACTCAAGCCTAACGACAGGCAAATCATCGCGAAGACGTAATAAACTATCTGCAGGGCGTAAAGCGTGGGCGGGTGACCATAAGCCGCGAACATCAGGAACAGCACGGCGATAAAAAAAATATGCACGACGAGCGCGGAAATAATTTTGACAATCGGCAACAGCTCCACGCGGAAAACAATCTTCTTGACGAGGAATGCGCTTTCGATGACCGAGTTCGCCGCGCTTTGAATGCTCTCGCTTAGGAAAAACCACGGGAACATACCGCACACGAGCCACAGGATAAACGGGAAGTTATTGACGGGCATGGACTTGAAGCCGACCTGGAAGACGAACCAGAAGATTAGAACCGTGACGGCAGGCTGAATGAACGCCCAGAGAATTCCAAGGTACGAGCCGAGGTATCGTTCTTTGAAGTCGCGCTTAGTCAGTTGCCAAAGGAGTTTGCGATTGGAGATGATGTCGCAAATCAAGGCGAGCGGATAAAAGTTTTTCATTGTCCTCACTTAATACAGACGAAGCCGGCAAAAGATTCGACGTTTGTAACTTCTGCGCGGGAGTATATGTCATTCAAGAAATTTTTTAGGCTGGCAAGCGTTTCATGCGGCGGATAGAAAAAGCCTTGGCGGTCGCAGAACTGCTCAACGAAAATATCCGTGCGGCTATTCTCGCCCTTAACGTACATGCAACCGCAAAAGATTCCGCCGGGCTTGAGGACGCGATACGTTTGCGCCCATGCCGAGATTTTATCGGGGAAGGCGTGGAAGCCGTTGACTGATAAGACTAGGTCGAAAAAATCATCCTCGAACGGCAGCCGAGCAACGTCGCCTTGAATAAACTTCACGTCGTGCAGATTGAGCTGATTTGCCCGCTCCCTTGCCGCCTCTAACATTTTATCTGAGTAGTCTAGGCAAAAGACTTCCGCGCCGTCGAGTTCCTTATACACGGGCAAGGACAAGACGCCCGTCCCGACCGGCACTTCAAGGAGCCGCCCGCTAAAGTTCTTCGGTAGCCCCGCGAAGGCTTGCGCTAAAAACTTCTGGTAAGCGTCGTCGTCGAGTCCCCAAAAAGTTTTCAGTGCCAGCTGTGCAGGTAAGTCGGCACTTGTCATCATGCGGTCAAAGAAGGTCGACAGTTGCCCGACCACTTGATACGCGTTATTCATGACTAGGAACCGTCGTTAAGAGGGCATGGCACCCGCCGCAAATTTTCCAATCACCCGCGCCCGCCGTCAGGAAGAACGAATCACCCTTGCGATAATTAAGCTCCTCATCGCCGCAAGAAATTTTCCCTGCGCCGTCGAGAATCACCACGCTAAGAAAAGTTTTCTCGTCGACAGTGCCGCCCGCCTCCGATAAAAATTTTCCGTCGAGAACGAGCTTATCCACAACGAAATAATCGCAGGCGACGAGGTGTTGATAATTTTCGGCGCGGACGTTGACGGGATTAAAATTCGTCACGGCAAGGGCTTGGCTGATGTGCAACGGGCGATTTCTGCCGTAGTCGTAAATGCGGTAGGTCACGTTCGAGTTCGTCTGAATCTCAACAGTCAAGATGCCGCCTCCAATAGCGTGAACCGTGCCAGGCGGAATAAAAATCACGTCGCCTTTCTTCGCGTGAATCGGGTTAAGGACTTCGATTAGTGAATTGTCTTTAATGCGGGCGGTGAATTCGTCGCGGGAAATTTCTTTATTGAAGCCGCAGTAAAGCACGGAATCTTTATCGGCGTCGAGGACGTACCACATCTCCCGCTTGCCGAGCTGCCCTTCATTAGCCAACGCGTAATCGTCGGGCGGGTGCACTTGCACGGAAAGATTTTCCTTAGCGTCTATGAACTTTATGAGTATCGGGAAGTCTTGAAAGCGTCGGCAGTTCGTGCCCAAAATCTCGGTGCCATGTTGCTTTATGTAATCGGCGAGAGTGCCACCGCCCTCAAGGGTCGACGCGCCGTCGGGGTGACAAGACAGAACCCACGCCTCCGCTAAAATCTTTTTATCGTATTCAATGCCAAATTCCTCAGCGAGCCGCCAACCGCCCCAAGGATAATCCTTGCACGCGGGCTTGAGTTTCAATATCGCCATGAAAATTTTCCACCTCCGATAAATGATGCTGGCACTATAGCATAAAAAAGACCGCTTTACAACTTGTTGCTTAGCGGTCGAGAGTTTTAGAAGCGTCTGCGCCGCAGTGCCTTAGGTTTATCCAAAACTTCGCTGAGGACAAAAGCTTGCATGACATTTGCGGGCGTCAAGGTCAAGTCAAGTTCGTTAGTCTCCTCCGCCTGATGAACTTCCCGTGGAGAAATTTTTTTCGGACGCGGCGTCGGCGTTAAATCTCGTGGACGGACTTCCGCTTGCCGTGGATTTTCGATAAAGATTGGGGGTTCTTCGCTGGGGAAATTCGGGTCGCCCTGTATCGTCGGTATGTCGAAGTTGGGCGGGGTCTCCGGCGGCGGGAGTCGTCTTTTTTTGCGCTTGGCTAGGTTGTCGATAACCGTAATTGCCAGCCAGATTAGGAAGATTGTTGCCAGTTCCATAAATCGCACCTCGTTTCAAGTGATTTTGGTGAGCAAAGTTTTTTCGCGGACAGAAATGACTTGCGTCTCGTCGTCGAACTCGGCTTGAAGGAAATCGAAATTGGCGACGGTTTTGCCGAGGCGGTCGAGCTTCTGAATCAGCTTGAGCTTATCATCTAGCGTCGTGCGCAGTCCGAAAATAATTCCCGTCAACGCGTTGATATTATAGCGCAACTTCCGAGCAAATTTGTCGCCGTAGAGATAAAATCTGTCCGATAAAAAAATTCTGTACTCGTGCTCGTGATTCCAATCGGTAAGCTTGTTATAAAATTTCTCGTGATAATCCTCGTCGTATTCGCCCGCAGTCGTATCGTTGAGCTTGTAACTTTTGACGCCGCCTTTGCCCGTCAACCAATCCTCAACGCGGATAAATTTCAAATGCCGCAACGTGTCGAAGAAATTCCGCGTGATGAATTGTGCACTGTACTTAATCGGCTTGACCTCCAACGACTTGGCGGCAAGGTGAATGAATTCGCGCCCGTCAAGCGTCTCCGTCTCGTAGACAAAACAAACGCCGCAGTGATTGTCAGCGTAATTGCCCCACATCGCCGAGTTCGTCGGGGTATCAGAGAAGCACACGACGTAGCCATTGGGATACATAATTTCCTTGAGCTGTTCGACGTACCTGCGCGGGAAAATGAATCGGAGCCAAAGCAGACGTTGCTTTAAAGTGTATTCGGCGGCGGTTGAGCTACGGTGATTCAATTTCAGCGCGAGCAAGCCTGATTCCATTAAGTCGCAGTTCAAGTTTTCAATCTCGTCGATTCGTCGTTTGCGTTCGGCGTCGCTGATGCCTTTAAGTTCCGCGAATGAGATTTCGTATTCGACATCGAAAAAATTTTCGTCGAAGTCGTCGCGAATCAAGCTTAGGGCTTTGCACCTTTGAACGCACAGGCGGCAGGCGTCATCAGTGACGGTGCGCAGGATAAATTCCAATTCCCTGTCGTAGCATCTGATTTCGTCGTTGCCGTAGAATTCGACGACCTTTTGAACGCTACCCGCCGTCAAAAAAGTTTCGCCGAGTTCCACAAAAGTTTGACTGAGCGGCGAGTCATCGAATTGACGAATGTCCGGCAAGAGGATTTTGTTATGCAGGTCGCTCAAGAAGTTTTCCTGCGCGGCATAAAATTTCCCTGACACGAGCAGATAGGTTTGCAAGCTGTAGAAGAGACTGCAGACGAAATTTTTAAGCAAGCCTTCCCACGCGGACGCATCACCCTGCCAAAAGATTTTCAAATAACCTTCGATGGGGTCATTGAGTTCCGTCGGTGCCGCGAAGTAAAACGAGCCGTTGTCCAATTCCCGAAGTGCGCTTTTAATCGTTCGATAGCGATAAAGTTTCATGTCGTCCTCGCAAAAAAAGAGTTCCGCAAGTGCGCCCTGCGAAACTCCGATAAGCTTTATTTCTGTGCAGGAATATGTTTTCTGTCCTTGCCGACCTCGCTTATGGATTTGCGCATATCGGTATCGGATTGAACGTTCATCATGTTGTAGTAGTCCATGACGCCGAGCTTGCCCGCCTTTAGAGCCTCCGCCATAGCGTGCGGGACTTCCGCTTGAGCCTCGACGACCTTTGCTTCCATCTCCTGCGTATAGGCTTTCATTTCCTGTTCTTTAGCGACTGCCATTGCGCGACGCTCTTCCGCTTTAGCTTGAGCGATTCGCTTATCTGCCTCGGCTTGGTCAGTCTGAAGTTGTGCGCCGATATTCCTGCCAACGTCAACGTCCGCAATGTCAATCGATAGGATTTCAAACGCCGTGCCAGCGTCCAAACCTTTGCCCAGCACCGTCTTTGAAATGTCATCGGGGCTTTCCAAAACGTCCGTGTGCATTTCGGAGCTACCGACCGTCGTAACGATACCTTCGCCGACACGCGCAATAATCGTAGGCTCGCCCGCGCCGCCGACCAATCTATCAATGTTCGCCCGAACCGTGACGCGTGCTTTAATCTTGAGTTCGATACCGTTCTTAGCAACCGCACTAACCACGGGCGTTTCAATGACTTTCGGATTGACGCTCATTTGAACCGCTTCCAAAACGTCGCGCCCTGCCAAGTCAATCGCCGCTGACCTTTCAAACGGCAAAACAATCTGTGCACGTTGCGAGGCAATCAGCGCGTCAACGACCTTATCGACGTTGCCGCCCGCCAGGTAGTGAGCCTCCAGCTGATTGACGTTGACATCGAGACCCGCCTTGTTAGCTTTGATTAGCGGCATGACGATTTTAGCAGGAGGCACGCGGCGCATTCTCATTCCGATTAGCGTAAATATCCCGACGTGAACATCAGCCGCCAAAGCCGAAATCCATAACCCGATTGGTACGAAGTGCAAGAACACCGACGCGATTCCTATTCCGATTATCACGAAGAAAAGAGTACCGAACATAACATCATCCATAGTGATGACCCCCTCTCTAGATTTGCCTGACTAATACGCGGGAGCCGTCCACGTTGATGACCTTGACGCTGTCGCCCGCCTTGACGAAACTGCCTTCCGTCACCACGTCGACGGGTTCGCCCTCAATCGTAATCGTTCCCGCCGGTCGCAAGTCAGTCACGCATACGCCGATTGCGCCGAGGAACTTGCTTTTGTCAATGACGCTCGTATAGCCGTCGCGATTTTGCTGGCGTTCGTCAAGGACAAGTTCCTCAAGCATTCCCGCGTTTTTCTTTGAACTGCGACTACCCAAGTACAGCACGATGAATATCCCAAGCACCGCGATTGCTATCATCGAACAATACGCCACCATCATTATCGCCGAGCTTGCGCCGCCAAAGATTTGAACTTCCGACATTTTCCTCACCCCCGCAAAGATTTATTTCGGGATAATTATTTCTGCGCCGCCTTTTAAATTCCTTTCAGTGTCATAGGGCAAGACGTTTGACTCTTGAGAGAAACGCGCCCTGAACTGTGCAATCTCTTCCCTGAAAGCCGGAATGAACTTTTGAATGCGCTTCGACGCCGCGATTGTCAATTCCGGTAGCCGCGCCAATAGCTCGCGATACCATTCCAGCCGCTCCATATAGTGTTGACTCATAAGCCGCTCGCGCCGAACATAATCGTAAGCCGTCTCCGCCACCATGCGCCGCAAATTTCTGTTCTTAATCAGCATGTTTAGCTTAGTGACAAACTCGCGGTCGTCTCGATAGATAAAACCCGTGCGCCCTTCCTCGATTGACTTAGCATACACGACCGGCGACGCCAGCACCACTGCACCATTGCCCGCGCACTCTATGAACTTCAAATCGGACTTGGAGCGATTAAACTCGTTGTCCCTCAGCGGCAACAGCGCAATATCAGAAGAACGTATCGCCGCCTCGTACTCGTCATAGGAGACGAATTGCCCCTCGTACTTGTCCATGTCCCCGACGAAAGTTTTATGCTCCGACTCCAACGCGTCAAACAAATTCCGCCGAGCCAGTATCTTGAACTCCAGCTTATTGCCGTATTGCTTAGCGAACCGATTCAGGATAGGCAACAGCTCGATGAAATCTTTGTCGCGATTGAGTGCTCCGAAAAATATCGTAACGGGCTTTTTCTTCTTGAATTCCTCGTTGAAGTCTCGACGCGGCGGCAGGCGGCGCAGGTGATTCGCAAAAACCGTAACGTTCGGATTGAATTGGCTGAGATAATCCGCTAAGTACGGCGTCGACGTTTGGATTGCATGTACCGCCCGGAAATTTATCCACGCCGTTTTTTTGTAATCGTCTTCCCATAGCGTCGGGTGGTCGTCCATCTCCGAGATAAAAAGTATTCCCTTCTTGCGCAAGATATTGAAGAAGTCCAAGCCGACCGCGAACGACGGAAAGCACATGCGCTGATTGATGAAGATTCTTTCCTCGAATTGCTCGCGTTCAAAAAGTTTGTACTGCTTGCCGACCAGCGACGCTACGATAAAAACATTTTGCTCCGCCATGAAGAAGGCGTTTGGCATGTGGACACGGCTCGGTGCGCAAACGGTCGATTCGCCGATTAACGTTTGGACTAAGGTTTTCTTCGGCGGCGCACTCTTGCAGGCGGTGAAGATATAAACAAAAACCGCAAGCTCCGTCTGGGCAAGGTCGGCGAGTTTTCGAGTGACCTGGGTACTGCGCGAGGCATTGAGCGAACGAAGGACGGATAAGCCCGCGTCCTCAATCGCGTCGCTAAGTTCGTCGTGGGTCAGCGTGACTTTGAATTTGGGCGGCTTGCCCTCAAGGATTGCCATGAGGTTTTCGCCGTGCCCGATATTATCCAGCGTGAAAATCATCGTGCCATCGCGCTTGAGGTTTACGGAGGTTCTTTTTATCAGCGCGACGAGTTTATCATTGCTGAGCGTGCCGATAAGCGGGCTGTGAATTAAAATTACGTCGAATACCCCTTTAACGTCAGTCAAGTCCTTCGCGACCGTGTAGCGGCATTCGGGCTGTATCTCTAAGAATTTTTTCTCCGTCGTCTCGAAGTCGTCGGGCACCTCGCCTGTCAGTTCGAGTACAAGCTTTGACCGCGCCGGGATAAAAGTTTCAAAAGTCATCGCGTTGCCCTCGCCTTAACGAACCAAGCTATACATCAAATCTTCTTGCGCCTTCATGCAACGCATCAGCTCGAAACGTTCAAGGATTGTTTCCCTAGCCGCCGCGCCCAATTTCTTAGCGCGTTCGGGGTCGTCTAGTTGCTCTTCAATCTTGCGGGCAATGTGATAGGGCGAACGGAACTCCGCAAGCAAACCGTTGACGCCGTCTTGCATGACCTCTTGTACGGGCGGAGTTTTCGACGCAACCATAGGACAGCCAAAGCTCATCGCCTCAAGGCAAGACCAACTTAAGACGAACGGACGAGTTAAATAGACGTGGCAACTTGACGCCCGCAAGATTTTTTGATAGTCGCCGCGATTGCGCAAGCCCACGAAGTGTACGCGGTCAGTTGGGTAGCCGCCCTTTTCCTCCTCAATCTTAAGATAGGTCGTGTCCTTGAGCTGTGCGCCGTAACAAATCCTATCCTTGCCGACAATGACAACATGAGTATTCGGGCGGCGGGCGAGCACGTGGCGGATAGCGTCCATGAAGTACGGGAAGCCGCGATAGATTTCAAAGCCGCGAGCAACGTAAGTTATAATTTCGGTGCCTTCGGGCAAGTTAAGCTGAATGTCTTCCAACACGAGACCAGGACGCTTGCCGCTGGGGTCGGGCGAGCAGAAATTAGTATCAATGCCCTCGTGAATGATTTTGAGCTTGGGCTTGTACTCTTCTGGGAACTGTTCATATTGCCACTTAGTCGGACAAATGCCCGCGTCGCACAGCTCCAAATTCATCAAGTGATGAGCATTGCGCGTGCGAATCGAAATGCGGTTGCCCAACTGCGGAATCTCATCCGGCCACCAATAACAATCGCTGTCCTCGACGAGGTAATACCACTCGAAATAGCCCATGATAGGAACTTTGGGATACATGTCCTTGCAATAGAGGGTCGAACCCCAGCCCGTGTGACCGATTATCACGTCGGGCTTAACGTTCCTTTCTTTAGCAAGCCATTCCATTGCCCGCAGAACCGCTTGCCCTTCAACGACAGCCTCCGCCGCAGGGCGCAACGGTCCGCAGGTATTAATCCATTTCTCCGATTCCTCACTCGGCTTGGGATAAAGGGCAAGCGTCACGTTTTTAAGCTGTGCATTGATTGAATTCTCTTTGGACAGGAAGTAAACGCCGTTTTCTGGATTGCTTGCTAAGTAAGGCGCAAGGTTCAGATACTGTGCTGGGAAGGACGGGTGCAGAATAAAAATGTTCACGGTAAAAATCGCTCCTTTTATGACATCTGGGCTTGATGCAGTTTGGCGTAGACGCCGTTGCGTTTCATCAATTCATCGTGCGTGCCAGCCTCGATTATGCGTCCCTTATCGATAACAATGATGGCGTCGCAGTCTCGGACGGTCGACAGGCGGTGGGCTATCATAAGCATCGTTCGCCCGCGGGAAATGGTTTCAATGTTGTTCATGATGATATTTTCGGACTCGTAATCGAGTGCGCTTGTTGCCTCGTCGAAGATAATAATCCGCGGGTCAGAGAGCAGGGCACGGGCAATCGCAATTCTTTGACGCTGACCGCCGCTCAAAAGGCTACCGCGTTCGCCAACCGCAGTTTCATATCCGTTTTGTAATTGATTGATGAATTCATCGGCACCAGCCAAACGAGCCGCGTTTATGATTTCTTCGTGCGTGGCATTCGGGCAAGCAACGCGAATGTTTTCTTCAATCGTGCCGCTGAAAAGTTTGCTGTCTTGCAACACGACACCGATTTGACGACGGAGCCACGCCGGCTCAACTTGGGCAATGTCCACGCCGTCAATCAAAATTCGTCCCGTGTCAGGCAAGTAGAGCCGCTGAATTAATTTCGTTAAGGTAGACTTGCCAGAGCCCGAACGCCCGACGATACCGACTTTCATGCCAGCGGGAATTCTTATGTTGACGTTGTCTAGAACTTTGCCGCCCTCTTCCGTGTAGCTGAAGGCTAGCTTTTCTAGGGCAATTTCTCCACGCAGGCTAGGTAGTGTCGTGCGGGAAGGATTGAACGCCGGCTCGGTTTCTTCGTCCATGATGTCCGCCATCCTATCCATAGAAACGCGAACTCTTTGGAAGTCTTGCCATTGATTGATAAGGCGCATAATCGGCGCGATTAACTGCCCCGCAATCATCTGGAAGGCAATCAATTCGCCGACGGTAATATCACCCGCCATGACGTAATAGGCACCGACCCACAGAATTACAAGGTTGAACATGCTGTTAAAGAAGGTAGCGATAGAATTTGCGACGTTCGCCACATTGACAACATTGAGGGAGGCTTTGACCAAACGAGCCAGCATCTCTTCGTAGCGGCGGATAAAATTGTTTTCGACGCTTGAGGCTTTAACCGTGTGAATGCCAGTTATCGTCTCGATGAGGAAGGAGCGGTTTTCACTGGAGATTAAAAATCTTTCGTTAATCAAACGTCTGAATATCGGCGCGACAATTAGATTCAAGAGAACGAACAGCGGAATCATACACAAGACGACGGCAGAGAGTATCCAGCTGTAGTAAATGAACATGACGGCAATATAAATTATCGCGAAGGTAATATCCAAGACAATCATTAGGCTGTTGTTCGTCATGAAGTTGCGCAAGGTTTCAAGCTCGCCGACACGTGAGACGACATCACCGACTTGCCACTTTTGGAAGTAGCTGATTGGCAGGGAGGTAATATTTCTGTAAAGACGTGAACTCAACACCACGTCCATCTTGCTTGTAATGTTTGCAAAAATATAGGTTCGCAACCCCTCCATTATCTGTTGGAAGACCGTACAAACCACCATGCCAAGAACGAGAATATCTAATGCCTCCGCTGCTCTGTGCACCAAGACTTTATCGATTATGTTTTGCACGAAGAACGGGGACGCCAGCCCTAACACTTGCAAGATTAGCGACAAGAACAAAACGCTCCGCCATAAGGGCAAGTATTTTGCCATGACTGGCACGAACCACCTGAGGTCGAATTTGCTTTTTTTCTTGTCAAGCTCATAGCGGCGCGTGAAAAGTATTGCGTCGCCTGTCCAGTCCAGTAATAATTTATAGCGGTCGATTTTTACGGGCTGTTGCGAAAAAGCTGGATCCATTACGTAGATATTGCCCTCGCGGATCGTCGTTATGACGACGCTTCTGCCCGAACGCAATTTGATTAAGACGGGATAAACCAGCTTGTCTAAGTCCGCCTCTTTTAAGCCCTCATACATTCTGGCTTTCAACTTCAAATCGCGGGCAGCTCGGACAATCGTCATAAAATCCACGCTACCCTCTTTCAAGACATAAGCGCGTTCGAGTTGGCGATAATCGGCGGGAATGTTGTAGTATTTTGCTATGGCGATTAGGCAAGCAAGCCCCGTGTCTATACCGTTGACAATGCCGCTATAATCTGCCTCTTTAATCTCAACCTCAAGACCGTCAGCATCCAATTTTGTCTTTGGAGCTTTCTCTGGTTCAATCTTGCCGATAGCTTGTCCCTTGGAGAGAGTCAGCTTTTTGTCATCAGGAGTTGGATTTTTATTTTCTGCCATAAATCACCGCTCCCTTAAAGCTTCGGACGTGTAGCGGCGGAACGGGTCAAGGAAGAAGTCAATAATTCTCTTTTCCTTGATTTTAATTTCCGCGCTGACATTCATGCCAACTTCGAGTTTCGCCGGCTGACCGTAGACGTTAATATCATTGCTCGTGGGGTCGAGGAGGAGCTTATATTTCATGTTCCTAAGCTGGTCGCTGGGGTCGTTGACGGCGTCCGCGCTTATCTCCATGACTTCAGCCTTGTACATGCCGAACTTTTGGAAATTGAAAGTCTCGACCTTAACTTCCGCCTCTTGCCCGACTTTGATAAAGCCAATATCCTTGTTGTCCGCGTAAACTTCAAACTCAAGCTTAACGTCTTCGGGGACAATCTGCATTAAAGGCTGGGCGTCCGTCACGATGCCGCCTAGCGTATGAACATTCAGGTTGTAAACTCTTCCTGAAGTCGGCGCGTAAATCGTTGCCATGCGTGAATCCTCGTCCGCCTTTTTAATCGACTCGGTAACTGTGTAATACTCCTTCTTGGCCTCAACGAGTGCCGTCATTATATCCTTGTGATAAGAGGCGTCGACGTTCGCTAAGTTCTGCTGAGCCTCGGCGATTTCCGCTTTTATGCTGTTGAGTTCGTCGAGTTGCGCCTGTGCATTTTTGGCGTATTCAATCGTCTTGCTTTGCTGTTCGAGGAGCTGGAATTGGGAAATAGCATTTTGCTCGCTCAAATCGGTAAGGCGTGCTTCCTTCTCCTGTTCGATAGACAAAACTTGCGCGAACTTCTCGTAGGTCGCCTGCGTCGCTTGCAGTTTAGCCATCTTCTGATTGATGACGTCCACGCGGCTTTGTCGTTGCGTGTGATAGTCCGAAGTGCGGCTTTGATAAAGAGCCATCTCCGCCGCTAGGTCGTGCGCCTCAAGGTCGGGGTCTTCCTCCGGCGTAAAGGGTTGCTGGGTAAGCTCCGCCGTCAAGCGTTGAATATCTAGCTTGTAATAGGCGGCGCGTTTCTTCAAGCTGTCATAATCTGCGGTCGTCGTCGTCGGGTCTAGGATAACGAGAACGTCGCCTTCTTGAACGAGCTGCCCTTCCTCGACGTTGATTTCTTTGATGATACCCTTGTTCTTAACCTGAATGGTTTTGATTTGCCCTGTGGGAATGACCTTGCCCGCCGCAACCGCGACTTCGTTGATATGCCCTAAGATTGACCAAGCCAACGCTACGACGACTAGAAGCAAGATTGACCACATGACGAGCCGTCCCGTCGGCGAAGGAGGCGTTTCAGTCACTTCGAGTATCGCGGGCAGGAACTCGGTTTCTTTATTCACTTCTTCCCCGCGAGTTAGCCATTTAAAAAATTTTTTCATCGTGTCTACCCTCTGCTTTCTTGCTGGTCGTAAAGGTAACGATACAGTCCGCCAAGTGCCATTAATTGTTCGTGGGAGCCGCTCTCGACGATTTCGCCCTTGTCGATAACAATAATTTTATCGCAACGACGCACCGCACTTAATCTGTGAGCAATGATAAGCATTGTCCGTTTTTCTCCGATTGCGCCCATGTTGTTGAAGATGATTCTTTCGGATTCGTAGTCAAGTGCGCTCGTTGCCTCGTCGAAAATCAAAACGGGCGGATTGGCAAGCAGTGCACGGGCAATAGCCACGCGCTGACGTTGCCCGCCAGAAAGTGAATCGCCGCGTTCGCCAACCTTAGTATCGTAACCCTCTTTTAGTTCCAAGATAAAATCATGAGCACCCGCCAGGCGTGCCGCACGGATAATTTCATCCATTGTCGCAGTCGGGCGGCTAATTGCAATGTTATCGCGAACGCTGGAGTTGAAAAGGTAATTCTCCTGCATGACAACGCCCACTTGCTCCCTAAGCCAGGAAAGATTCGCTTCGCGGGTATTGACGCCGCCTACGGTAACAGAGCCTTCTTCGGGGATATAAAGGTTTTGTACCAGGTTCGTCAAAGTCGACTTGCCAGAGCCCGAACGCCCGACGATACCGACTTTTTGACCGGGCAAGACAGTTAGATTTATATTTTTCAAGACAAGCGGCAGGTCGACACGGTATCGGAAAGAAACGTTTTTGAATTCAATAGCTCCGTCAATTCGCTCATCGCCACGTTTGCCCATCTCTTGAATAATCGGCTCTATCGGCGAATTTAAAATGTCACCTATCATACCGAGAGCCATTCTGAACATAAAAAGATCCCACCACAGCATCAAGAACTTTGTTAAAGAGCCCGTTGCCTGTCGAGAAATCATCTGGAAGGCAATCAGTTGACCGAGAGTGAATTCGCCATTCATAACCATATTGCCGCCATACCAAAGAACTCCAAGTGTTATCGCTCCGTCGGCAATCCCCCTGTAACCATTAAGAAAAACCATGAACTTTCTCATCTCGAACATTTTTCGGATATATGTAGAGTTGAGATTTTCCCATCTGTTATTTGTTTGAGGTTCTATTGCCAAAGCTTTAACTGTTTCCATGTTGGTAATCGATTCAATCATAAAAGCTTGCACAGCTATTCGTGCTTGAAAAATACCGCTCATTTTGCTCATGAGGATTGGCATAGCTAAAAGCTGAACTGAATACAATGGAATTGCTAACATTACGATTAAAGTCAAAGGTACAGAATACCAAAACATAAACGCGACAAATACTACCGAGAACAAAACATCAAGCATTGCCATTAAGCCAGGACCTGTAAAGAAGTTACGAACTCGTTCTAGCATGTCCATACGGTAAAGCAACTCACCGACACGCCTATTTTCGTAGTAAGGTAAAGGCAAAGAAATCACGTGACGAAACAGCCGTGTACCCAAGATTGCATCGAGCTTATTTGTTGTGTGATTGAGTATGTAAGTTTTCAATGCAGTCAAAAGGGCTTGCATGGCGAAGAACAAAACCATGCTATAGCCGATAACTGTAAGCGTAGATAAACCGTTGTTGCTGATGACTTTATCGATTATGACCTGCGTGATTAGAGGAAAGACCAGTGCCATCACTTGAATGAATAATGATGCCGCTACCACTTCCAAGAGATGTTTTTTGTAACGCTTGATAACCTTCCAGAACCAATCAAAATTATATTTTTTCTTTATGTAAGTCCAATTAAATGCCGCAGAGAAAATCAACATTTCTCTTGACCAGTTCTGCAAGAATTTCTTCATTTGAATAGCTTGCGGCTTGTTTTCTCGCGGGTCAATCGCCAAAACGACCTCATCGTTCATGCTACCGATAGCGATATATGCACCGTCACTCATTTTGGCGATGGCGGGGTATTCAATCTCGCGTAGCTCATCTATGGCTGGGCGAATAACTGTGCTAGTGACTTTATACTTTTTAGCTAGCTTTTGAAGCTTTCCCCAGTCTAAGCGGTCGTCTGTCTCAGGGTTTTCATCATAAATTTTTTGCAAATCCTTCACTCCGAAGTGTTGCAAAACTTTTATCATTGAGATTATCCCCGTCCTATCCTTGGGCGGCGAGGATTTGTTTTCAGGCATATTGCTATACGAGTCTCCCTTCATTCGTTGTTGAATAAATTATGGCTTGCGTTTGTTAAACTAAGGTTAGAATCACGAAAAAGCCGCCGTCAATGCTGGCAGCGGCCTTTTATATTTGTCTGCTAAGGATTAACGATACTTCCGCTTGCGAGCCGCCTCCGATTTTTTCTTGCGGCGGACGCTAGGTTTTTCATAATGTTCACGCTTTCTAACCTCTGCGAGCGTGCCCGCCTTTTGACAGGTACGCTTAAAGCGGCGGAGAGCACTGTCTATGGATTCGTTTTTCCCAACTTTGACTTCATTGGCCATTCAATATCCCTCCCTCCGCTTGATGCTCGAAAATCTTGATTGCCCGCGTATTTTAACACGCAACTTTTTAATCGTCAACGGCTTTTTAGCTTTAAGGACTAACACCTAAGTTTCAGCCGTCGAATTCCAAAAGACCATAGGCACCGGCATTGCGCTTGTAGACGACGCAGATTTGCTCGGTCTGTGCATCGCGGAACACGAAGAAATTGTGATTGAGCAAGTTCATCTGCATGATAGCTTCTTGCACGTCCATGGGCTTAACGACAAAGTGCTTCGTCTTGACAATGGGATATTCGCCCTCGTCCTCGTGCTCGATTTGAACCTTAGACTCGCCGAATGCCTCTGCCCTAATGCCGCCGTTGCGGAAACGCCGCTCAAGTTTCGTCTTCTGCTTGTGAATCTGGCGTTCGAGTTTTTCGACGACCAAGTCAATCGAAGTGTACATGTCGACGTTAGACTCCTGCCCGCGCAAGATGAGCCCGCCGCGAACCTCAGCCGTGACCTCGACAATCTGCCTGTCCTTTTCGACCGAAAGCAATACGGAGATTTCTTCCATGTTGTCGAAGTACTTGGTGATTTTGCCTACGCGCTTTTCTACGTACTCGCGCAACGGCTGAGTGATTTCGATGTTCTTGCCTCTGATATTGAATGTTGCCATGAACCAACAGCTCCTTCCGCTATTGCCGAATGTGTTTGCCCCTATATTCTTCGCGACCGCAATAATTCCTTTTACGCAAAAAAATTTTGCCCAAGCGTGAACGCTTGACCCAGTGGACGCGGTGGGGCGTTCGATAAAGTCGGAGGTTATCCCCGCGTTCGTACTTTTCATATCGTCGGGATTGTCAGTGTGAAGGTCGAACCTTCGCCGGGCTTGCTCTTAACTTTTATCTTGATGTCGTGGCGGTCGGCTATCCACTTTGCCACCGAAAGCCCAAGCCCAACAGAATTTCCACTATCATTAAGTTTGGTGCGTGCCTTGTCCGTGCGATAGAACCTGTCAAAAATTTTCGGGCAGTCTTCCTTGTCAATGCCAACGCCCTTATCGATGAATTTGAGCGTTGCCTCGTCGCCAGAGGTCGTCAACTCCACTTTAACCACCGTATCCGATAAGCTGTAGCGCAAGGCATTGTCGAGGAAGGCGGCGAACATTTTCTTTAGGAATTCCGCGTCCGCCAAAATTTTGCACGGCATGAGCTTTGATAGTTGCACGCGCGGCGATTGGTAATCCTCAACGAATTTTATTAACAGCGCGTCGAGTTCAACGGGGACTTTGTTAAGCGGCTGGCGTCCTTGGTCGGCGCGGGCTAGGAACAGCAGACTTTCGACGAGGCTCCGCATATTTTGCGCGGAATTCTTTATCGACGTGACTGCCTCCTTAAAAAGTTCGGGGTCACTCGCGCCGCAACTCTCCAGCAAGTCGACGTAGCCGCAGATTATTGTTAGCGGCGTTCGTAGCTCGTGGCTCACGTCGTTTACGAACCGTTGCTGGCGCGCTTCAATCCCTAATTGCATAACCGACGCCTCTGGTCGTGTAAATGTATTTCTCGCCGAACTTGTCATCAATCTTCGAGCGCAAGTAGCTGATATAAACATCAACAACGTTAGTATCGCCAATGTAATCGTAGCCCCAGACCGTCTGCAAAATCTGGTCGCGGCTCAAGACGTTGCGTTTGTTCTCGACGAGATACTTTAAAAGCTCGTATTCCTTATGCGTCAACTCGACGGGCTGTCCTTTGACTGTGACCTCGTAGCGTTCGGGGTAGATAATCATGTTCTTGACGACGTAACGAGTTTCCTCAGCTGCGCGAACACGTTCGGTGTGACGAAGAATCGTCCCGCGTATCCTGGCTAAGAGTTCGGGGGCGGCAAAAGGTTTCGTGACGTAATCATTTGCTCCGATGTCAAGCCCCTCCACCTTATCGCGAACCTCATCACGCGCCGTCAACATGATTATCGGCACGTCGCTGACTTCACGCACTCGCTTACAAATTTCCATGCCGTCCATTTCCGGCAACATCACGTCGAGCAAAACCAAGTCATACTTCTCTTGCAAGATTCGTTCGTAAGCCCGCCGCCCGTTTGGTTCCGTCGCCGTCTTAAAGCCTTCGCGCTCCAGTGTTAATTGGAGCAATCGGGCTATCGGTCGCTCGTCCTCCACGATGAAAATTTTCTTTGCCATTACCAAATCCTCCCAACTTTTAAAAAGTTGTCAAATAGCGGTCGCGCCGCACTCGTCAATGATTCGAACTCAATCCCCGCATTCGTACGAAATGCCTGCGCATTTCTAGTTGCGTCTTACCACACCCTCCTAAACATGACTGACGCCGTAACGTCTTTATCGTTCTCGCCGAGTTGAAGTTCAGTCTCTCCGCCGAGGAACCAGCCGCGAGCAATTTCATCTTCGCCGCGCAAGCTGAATACGAAATGCGTTTTATCTCTCTTCTGCCGCAGTCGATAGCTGTTTGCCCCGTCGCCCTCGTAGCTGATTCGCAAATCGGGGTCGGCTCCCGCGAATCCGTGCTTAACTCCAAACCTAAGCCCAAATACTCCCGTTCGATAGTAGCGTTTCAAGTCCAAGCCCGCCTGCGCCGCAAGGTAAGTGTTGCTGTCTGCGTCCACGTGCTGATTGTAAATGCCCGCGCCGCTCTCGGAGTAGCTGTTCTGCCTTAGGTGTGACGCCTGGAAATTTACGTAGGGGCTGACGTGCCATTGCTTATTTGGCTGAAGGTCGTACTTATATTCTCCACCGATTTCGATTATGCGGCTCTTATAGTTTGCGTTCGTCGACAAGCCCAGCGATGATATTCCCCTGTGCAAGGAGTTCCTAAGTTGCCCGCCGTTGACATAAAGATAAACATCACTTTCCCGATTGTGATAGCCCGCGTAAAGCCCCAGCCGCGTATCGTAGACCGTCGCCCGCGATGACTCTGCGCCGTAGCCGATTGTCCCATACGTCGCGAACACTCCCGCACGCCACTTTTTGCCAAAGGGTCTATCATAGCCGCCGACGATAGCACTTCCGTGATAATCCGTGCCGCCGCGTAGGCTTCCCCAGTTCTTCATGTAGTTTAGCCAGAAATTATTTTCCTGCTTCGGGACTTCAACCTTAACCGTCATATTGGGCGCGGTGTCGTCGCCGTCAGCAAACTTCCGAGGATTTACCCTTAAGTCAATGTAATCCGGCATGAAGACTCTGGAGATACGGTCGGCAATCATCTTATCCACAGCTGTATTCTGTTGGGCGACGCTCATAATTTGTGCGGAATCATTCGAGCTTATTTCTGTTAAAGTCTGTTTGACTTCAGGCGCACTGAGATTGTAAAGGTCGCGCATTTCCTCTTGTTTAGTGTCGTCCAGCTTGTCGTACATCTTCTTCATCGCGTTTAAGGTCGTTGCCTCTTGAGAATTAAGCTCCGTCGTATTCTGCGCCTCATGCGTCGTTACGACTATGGTATTGCCGACAATCTTTCCCGTGGCATTTAGCAGGGCGGAAATCGGAACGGGATTATCGGCGGTGTTCTTAATGTTGCCTGTGATTGAGTCGGCAATTAGAACCGTGGCAGTTTCATTGGGCAGAAGGCTATCAGTCGTGACGGTCGAGCCATCAACATTCGCTGTGCCCTTTACGATAATCCAGCCCGCCTTGCCGCCGCTTATCCTCTTTAGCGTGCCATTTGAAGTCAAGTTGCCGTTTATGGTTAAGTTCGTGTCCGCCGAGCCCGCGCCAATCGTCCCGTGATTGATAAAGCCGTCGCTGACTTTAATCGAGGTGCCGAACAGTTCCGTTCCTTCCCTGACCTCCACACGCACGACATCAGCCGCGCCGCCCAAGTTGAGCTTGCCCTCGTTGACGTGCAGATTAATCGCGCCCGAAATGTTCCCGCCGTAGCTCATGCCCGTGTTGAAGTTTAAATCCGTCGCGTCGGAACCGTTTGAGATGATGTCGCCGCTTAGGCTAGCTCCCTTGTTTAGGTCGATGACTTCCACGGAAGAATTTTCGCCGACATAAATTGCATACTCTCCGCCCGAAGCCAAGCCCGATAAGCTGATATTGCTGACGTGCACGCCCTGCCAAAGTTCAATCGCCTTGTCCGCCGCTTGGAGGTCGCCTTCGAGGATTAGGTTATGGTCGCCGCCGTCATAAATCAAAATGCCTGTGCCTTGCAGACCCTCCGAGCTAATTTGCGTCCCGCTCCGCAAAGTGACTTTGCTTTCCGTGCCGTTAAGCCGAATCCCTATTGCCCCGTCGCCCGTCAACAGAATATCTCCGCGCTGAGTGATTCTTACCTTATCGCCCAAAATATATAAGCCCACTGAATTGGGCTCCTCGCTCGTGAAGTCTTTCGTATTGACTAAGACAATATCGCTTGAGTTGACCTCTCGTCCTGTAGTGGTCGGCTCGGCGGGATTGGCGCACACTTGCCCGCTACTTATTCCCAAGAGCACTGCCGCTAGTATCCATTCCTTTCTTATGCTCATCTCCATTGATTTTCTCCCTAGTTATATTTTTGCCAGTGTACCATATGCCGCCATAAATTAAAAGCCAGCCCGCCAGCTTATTAACTAAACTTTAATGAATAGTTGACACGCGCCGCAATCTCTGATAACTTTCCTGACGAATAATTTTACGGAAGGAGAATTCTTATGAAGCAAGACAACTCGCTAACCCTCCAGCAGATGCTGAACCTGCCGAGCATTAAACGCCGCTTTGAAGAACTTTTGGACAATGCCGCGCCGTCATTTATCTCGTCGCTCTTAACAATCTTCAACAGCAATCCGAAGCTCCGCGAGTGTTCGCCGAACTCGATACTTAGTGCCGCAGGAATAGCCGCCGCCCTCAAGCTTCCGATTAATCCGAGCTTGGGTTTTGCGTATATCGTGCCGTATAAGAATCAGGCGCAATTTCAGTTGGGCTTTAAAGGTATGATTCAGCTGGCAATGCGTAGCGGACAATATCGCATGCTCAATTCCAGTTCGGTTCGCGAAGGGCAGATTAAGGAAATCGACTTCGAGACGGGCGAGATAGTTCGCGGCGAAAAAATTTCGGACAAGGTCGTTGGCTACGTGGCATACATGGAACTTATCAACGGCTTTAGGAAGACGCTTTACATGACTGTCGAAGAAATCAAAGCCCACGCCGAAAAATATTCGCAGAGCTATGCTTACGACCTGCGTTACGGAAAAAGGAGTTCGGTTTGGTCTATGAACTTCGACGCTATGGCACGCAAGACTGTCCTTAAAAGACTTCTAAACAACTACGGAATTATCAGCATTGACCAACAGAGCGCAGCATTGGCTACGGCACTGCAGACAGACCAAGCGGTTATCGCGGAAGACGGCTTGCGCTACCTAGACAACGAACGCGGCGAAGAAAAAGTTGTCCCGTTCAACGAAGTAATTAACCTGCACGGCGAAGAAAACTCCAATGACGAGACGCCCGACGATAGCAACGACGATTCGGAAGAGACAAAGTAAATCGACGCCCGAAATCAAAATCGCCCCCCTAACACAGAGGAGCGATTATTTTTTTAGACTGGTACGCGGTTCTCGATTGCCTTAGCTAATGTCAAGCTATCAGTGCCGGTGAAGTCCGCGCCAACCGCCAGACCCCGTGCGAGCTTTGTGACCTTGACGCCAACGGGATTCAGTAGCCGCGAGATAAAAAGGGAAGTCGCGTCGCCCTCAACCGTCGGTTCAAAGGCGATAATCACTTCCTCGACCTTATCATCACCCACGCGCTTAATCAGTTCCCGCAATCGAATGTCATTCTGCGAGACGCCCGCCAAAGGTGAGATAAGCCCGCCAGTCACGTGATACTTGCCGCCGAAGGTGCCAGCCCTCTCGATAGCGTCCAGGTCTTTGCTATCTTTTACGACGCAAATAATCTTCCCGTCGCGTTTATCGGAGGCGCAGATGTCGCAGATACTTTTATCGGCGTCAATGGTGCTAAAGCAAATTTCGCAAGCATGAGTATTGAGCTTGACCGAACGAATCGCCGCCGCTAAGTCTTCCACGTCATCGGCTTTCATCGCCGCGATATGATAAGCAAGCCGAGCGGCAGTTTTCGCACCGACGCCCGGCAATTTTGTAAGCGACTCCACAAGAGCCGCCATCGCTTTTGAACTCATTAGAATTTTCCCTTGAAAGTTTTATCGGACTAGCAATGCGCTAGCGTTGCGTACGAACGCGGGAACTAAATCCGACTTGTCGTAACGTCTGGCGCGACCATTGGGTCAAGCTTGCAAGCTTGCGCCATCGCTTTTGAACTCATTAGACTTTACGCCTTACCACCGCCGAGAAACTTTCCGATAAGGTCGTTAATGTTTCCCAGGTCGCCGAGACCGCCCAAGGCATTGCCCGCGAAAGCCGCCATGTTCGAGTTAATCTTTTTCTCAATCTCAGCGTTCGCCGCATTGACCGCGCTAACGACCAAATCTTCTATCGCGCTAACGTCGCCATCCTGGACGAGTTCGGGCGCGATTTTTATTTCCTTAACGACCTTTTCGCCGTCGACCGTGGCACTGACCATGCCGCCGCCCACTTGAGCCGTCGCAGTCTCTTGCTTGAGGCGGGCTTTGTTCTCCTCGAAACTCTTTTGAATCATTTGAGCCTGCCGCATTATCGCATTCAAATCGAATCCCTGTTGTTGTGCCATTCAAAACATCTCCTTAATCGTTAATCTTCGTGGCGTCGGACGCTTGAACAATATCAATCGCGCTCGCCAAGTTTGTGCGTTCGGGTTCGGGCATGTTCCTTAGGACTGACGGCGGCAAGTTCTTATCGACAACGACGGAAACTTTTATCGCCCGCCCTGCCGTCTGTGCGGCTGCCTGCTCGAACAGTTGTTGCTTGCTCTTGAACAAGCCTGCGGCACCTCCGCCCCTAAAACCTAAAGTCATCTCGTTACCCGTGAAGCCTACGACTGTCGCCTTATCAAATATCCTCGTCAAAGTGTTGTCCTGCTTACTCGATAGACTTAGCGTATCATAAAAAATTTTCCAGCCCTCGTCAAGGTTATCACTCGGCGTCGAAGGCGTTGCAACCCTCTGCGGCATGACGAAGCTTTGAACGGGCGCGGCTAACTTCATCAAAGCCATCTCTAAAATAATATCGGGAATGCCGGAGCCGTACATTTCACCCGACGCCGCCCTCAACCCGTCAATCATCTTGTCGAGTTCGGAGAAGTTCCTATCGTCCGTGCCGAGCATGTCGAATTCAATATCCCGGAGCCGCGTGATTAGTGATTCGTTGATTGCATTAGCCGCCAGCCCCGAACGTAAAGCTTTAGTTATCGCCCGCCCGACTGCAACCCTGTCCTTTGCTTTGACGGCGGAAATAATTTCGTCTAGGCTCTCGTCGCTGATTAGTCCGAGCGTCTCGTTGACGTTATCCAAAGTGATTTCCTCGTTCGCCATGGCGTAGCATTGGTCAAGATAAGTCAGGGCGTCGCGCATGGAGCCTTCCGCCAGCCGTGCGATTTTCTTAGCGGCGTCCTCGTGCAATGTCACGTTCAAGCGTCCTGCCAACTTCAAAAGGTAAGGCGCGATTGTCTGTTGCGGGATTAGGCGGAAGTTTAGCACTTGGCAACGCGAACGGATTGTCATTGGGACTTTGTTTATTTCGGTCGTCGCCAAAAAAAATGCCACGTTCGGCGGCGGCTCTTCGATTAGCTTTAGGATTGAATTGATTGCCTCTGTGGACAGCATGTGAATTTCGTCGATGATGAAGGTCTTGACCCGTGAACGGAGCGGCGCAAGGTAAGCCGTCGACAAAAGGCGCGTCACGTCCTCGACTGAACGATTGCTTGCCGCGTCGAATTCCACGTTATCGGGCGAGCTGTCGAAGTTCTTGCAAGCGTCGCACTTGTTGCAGGGGATTTCTTTCTTTTCAAGCGGGCGATTGGAGCCTTGCGCCTCGTGGACGCGGTCGCAGTTCATTGCCTTAGCCAGAAGTCGCGCCGTAGAAGTTTTGCCCGTGCCACGCGTGCCGACGAGTAAATAAGCGTGGGAGAGTCTGCCGCTCGATACCGCCCGTGCTAAGGCGTTGGATATATGTTCCTGCCCGATTAGGTGCGATAAGGTCTTGGGGCGTCCGCGGGTGTAAAGTGCCTCGTATGCCATGAATCATCCCTCCTTTTTTGGCGATAATGCCTCCAATGTTTTTATCAAGTTAATCTGCGCGTTCTTCGGGAGCTTTGCAAATGCCGCGAGGAGTCGTTTTTCTTCCGCCGTGAGCTTTTCGGCTTCGGGCTTATGAACAACTTCGCCGCCGTGATTTTGGATATACTCTTCAACGCCGTTTTGAATAAGTTTTGCTAGGCTTAAGCCTAATTCTTTTGCCGCCGCTCTGTACTCTTCGCCTTTAGCCTTTGAGACTTCTGCCGCAACGATACTTCGCTTTTCCTGCTGATATTTTGCTTTTGCTAATCGCTGAGCTTGTGACACTGCCATAATGAACGCCCCCTTTAACGCAAAAAAATTTCAGCCGTCAACGCAAGAACCTGACCTCAATCCGAAGCTGCGCTACAATAACCTCGCGTTGCTGCGTATGCCCTGGCGCGATTGTCAGTACAGTTAGTGTTCGGTGAACCCAAGTCCCTGCGTTCACGGCTGAGACTTTCAAACGTTATGGCGGAGAGTGAGGGATTTGAACCCTCGGTACGCTATCAACGTAACACACGATTTCCAGTCGTGCTCCTTAAGCCTCTCGGACAACTCTCCGCAGCAAGGCGCAGTTTACCATTCAATCCCTAAGCTGTCAAGGATTTTTTAATCGACGACCTTCGGCGGGATATATGTTTTGTTAATCGGCACCTCGTCTAAGGGCAAGTCGCCGTCCTCGTCGCTCAAGTGTCCGCGTGAACGTCCGATTATCAATTCGTTGTGCTCCTTTGCCCATTCCAATATCTTCCGGTAGAAATTATAACGCACGTCCTTAGCCGGCAAAGTCTTTAAGTCTATCGGCTCGCACGACGTATCCTTATCGAGTGCCGCCCACGTGTCGTCCAAGTCCACGCGCTCGACGACCTGTACAGTCTCATTAGCCAAATCGAACATCAGATAATCCGCACGCCCCGCCAGCCTGTCATAGCCCCTTAGCGAAAGTTTCTTCCAGCGTCGCTTTTGCTTCACGTCTTCAATCTGAACGTTATCGTAAAGGCAAATCGTCGGCACCATCAGCCTATTCAAATCTAACGTGCCGTCCTCGCGAACCTTATAGCCCGCCTGTTGATGATTGAACCAGTAATTTCCCCGCGGCGTCGACTGCACCCACATATAAATTTCCGTCGGGACTTCGGTTATAACTTCGCCATCGTCTTCATAAGCCAGAGCCGGACTTGTAAAGAAAATCATCGCCGCCGACACAATCCCTGCGAAAAATTTTTTATGTCTCATGTCGTTCATCCTTTCCGCGAAGATTATAGCGAATTCACTTAGCCTTTGCAACGTCAACCCAACCCGCGCCCTTGATATAGCGTTCCAGCTCGTCAAGCTCGAAGCGGGCGCAACTCTTATCATTGCCGGCGGCGGGATAAACCACGTCGAACCGTTTTAAAGAGGCGTCGAAGTAAATCGGAATGCCTTCGTTGACTGCAAAGGGACAAACCCCGCCGACCGCATGCCCGATTAAAGCCTCCACCTCGTCGACGGGAATCATATGCGGGCGGCAGTTGAATTGTGCCTTGAATTTTTTGTTGTCAAGTTTCATGTCGCCCGACATCAGAATCAGCACGGGCTTTTTGTCGACGAAAACCGAGATTGTTTTTGCAATCCTGCCGACTTCACAGCCCAGAGCCTCTGCGGCAAGTTCACTGGTCGCCGTCGACTGTTCAAACTCTAGCACGCGTTCAGGCTCTCCAAGCTCCGCGAAATATTTTTTTACCTTTTCGATAGCCAAAATGATTTCCTCCCGTCATGAAAAAGTTATCCACACGACTTCCGCCTTGTCGACGAGCGCGGGCATTAGTTCATCAAGATTTTTTATCTCGTCGAAGTGCCAACAGTTTTTCTCGTCGCGGGTGAAGCCAAGCTCAAAAGTCATCTGCCCGATAAACCGTCCGCGCAATGAATTGTCGCCCTGCACGTCAAGGACAATCGTCGCCTCGTCGTCATCAATGCGCGTCTCCTTAATCGTCACGTCGGTCGCCTGCCGAATCTTTTCAAACTCGTTGGCAACGTAAGCCGTCGGATTTTCTTCGGGCGTCGAAGGCTCCGGCATCTTAGCAAAGAACGATTCCCGCACGCCGTCCAGGAACTTCAAATGCGCCCGCTTATGTTGTGTGTTGTAAGCCGTAATGAACTCGCCGCTGTGTTGGAAGTAGGGGTCATCGGGGTACTTCGTCCGGTACGCCTCGTAGTGTTCGGCAAGCTCAAGGGTCGTTGCGTCATAAGTAGTCGAAAAGAATTCGTCCAAGTCCACGCGCTCCGAAAGTTTGCTTGCATCCCGTTCGTCGAGTGCAAGCCTTATGTCGTTAAGCGCGGCTTCGGGAGTGTCCTCTTGCCCGCAACCAGTCAAAAAAATCACCGCCGACATAATCAGCGGCGCAAGCAGTTTCAATGTCATGCAATCACCTTAAATCCGTCAAGAACTCTTCAAAGGGCAAGCCCCAATTCCACGGCAAGTCGAGCGTCTCAGCGTGAGCAATGCATTTGGCAACGAAGTCAGCCGCCTTGCTCGTCGCTTCGATTAAATTTTCTCCGTTTAGCCAAGACGCCGCCGCCACCGCAAAGAACGCATCGCCCGTGCCAGACCTGTCGCCGCCCAATCGCCGCGAAGTCACGATATGAACTTCTCCACGGTCAAAGATAAAGTTTGCAATGTTCGAGCCGCCATCAATGTCAAGCGTCACGCCCGTAATCACCACGCGCCCGCCGCGAGTCTTCGCCGCAATGTTCGCCGCCATAGTCGCAAGCTCCGAATCACTCACGACGCCGCCCGCAGGATACGCCATGCCCAAAAGCTCGCAAGCCTCCGTCAAGTTCGGCGTGACGAGGTCAGCGAACTCCAAAAGCTCTCGTAGACCTCGGCACATCTCCTTTGTATAGGATTTGTAAATCTTGCCGTGGTCGCCCATGACCGGGTCGATTATCACGACGGCGGGAAAACTTTTTATAAGGCGGCGGACGATTGCAATTTGCGCGGCTGAACCAAGGAAACCAGTAGCTATCGCGTCGAAGGTCAGCTGATTCCTCTGCCAGCTGTCAATGTAGCTGTCCATGCGTTCGGTATAGTCGTCAAGGAAGTAATCCTTAAAGCCAGTGTGCACACTCAATAGCGCGGTCGGCAACGGGCAGACTTGAATTTTAAGCGCGGAGATTATCGGCAGTTCGACCGTCACGGAGCATCGCCCAAAGCCAGTCATGTCATTTATCAGTGCAAGTCTCTTTTGTCTAAGCATGACGTTCAACCAGAATCTTTTTCGCGACCGCCTCGAAGTCCCCGCGCCCATAATTGACGAACGGCACGATAGAAATTCCCCCGCGAACTTTGAAGAGTCCTTCTACCTCCAGATAATGCGGCTCCAAAAGTTTAATCAAGTCGTCGGCTATCGTGTTGATAACGTCTTCATGAAACGTGCCGTGATTCCTAAAGCTCGTCAGGTAAAGTTTAAGGCTCTTGCTTTCGACTAGCTTTTTGTCGGGGACGTAGCGAATTTTAATCGTGGCGTAATCGGGCTGATGAGTTATCGGGCAAAGGCAAGTGAACTCGTCGCTGGTGAGCGTCACGAAATAATTTCTGCTGTTGTTATTGGGTATCGCCTCTAGGAATTCGGGCGCGTAGTCGTATTTGTAAGCGGTGACCTTGCCGAGGTTCTTAAGTTCCATTGTGTAGTCTCCTTTTAAGCGGCGCGTCTGCCGTCAACAATTTGCGCGTCTGAAAGTCTCTGCAAAACGTCCGAGAGTTTGTAAGTTGCGTCCGCGTCAATCGTTTGCAGTCCGCGCAATTTCATCGGAACTATCATCGGCGGGTTATCGAGGTTGAGCATTTCCCGATTGACAATCTGAGCGGTGGAAGGATAGACGAAACTCAAGCGGGCGTATTCGTTGCCGTCGGTGCCGCGAAGCTTTTGGATAACCAACTTGGACGCAATCGGCACGCGCCATTCAAACGTGCCTGGCAAAACATAATCTTCCACGCTGATAGCCGTCAGCACGTTGGAAAGGTTGCTGTCGTGTCCGCAGATGAAACTGAACTTGCGACCGGGCGTGTTGAGTTCATCGGAGATGACAGCGAGCATCGGGCTTGCGAAGATTTTTGCGCAAAGCGGGTGGTCGAAGTTGGCGTTAATCGTGAAGGAAGAAATTTTCGCCACGTCGCGCATTTCGGCATCGCTGTAAGAAACTTTCCCGTCGTAATAATCCATAAGCAAAGCATCGGCGGCAAGACCAATTTTGATTGCGGAGCCTTCCGCTTTCCATTCGACAACATCATCGCGGATTTTCATCAAATTAATATCGGCAGGATTGAGTTTTTCACCTGTGAGCCGTTCGACGGTTGAAAATTCTTTGCGTGCGCTGTCAAAAGTTTTTTTCCAGTCGGCTTCGGCGGTAAGCCTTTTCCTAAACGAGGGGTCAGTCGGCGGAAGGAAGACGCGGTCTTTTTGCCCCAAGGCGCGATGATATTCAATCGGAATGTTCGCGATAGGGAATGCGCCCGCCGAAAAATATTTTGCCGTGGCAATCGTCCGCTGATACGAGTTGGCATAGAAACGAACCTCGCCGACGGAAGGTTGCGCGTTCTTCGGGAAGAGTCCTTGCGCCCTTAGCCGTGCCTCGAAGTATTGCCCCATGAGCGTTTCCATTTCTCCTCCGCGCAATGTCAAAAGCCCGCGGTCGTCGCCCGCCTTTAGTGAGTTTCGCAGGTTGTGCCGGCTAATTACAACGACTTGTTCAAGCTGATAATCCATGGCGTGCGCGACGGAGAAAAATGTTATCGCGACGACGAAGACTATCACTAGCGAAAGAAATTTTTTCATGTGAATTCCTCCTTAAAGTCCGAGATTCGGGACGGCATTAAGCGTCGAGTCCGCGAACGTGTTCTGATAGTAGCCTCGGCAGGCAATCATTGCGGCGTTGTCGGTGCAAAGAATTTTTGACGGGTAGAAGAACTCAAGCCCGCGCCGTTGGCACGCCGTGCGCAAAGTCTTTTCCAATGACGAATTCGCCGCCACGCCTCCCGCCAAGACGATCTTATCAAGTTTGAACTCGTCCGCCGCCGCCAATGTCTTATCAGCCAAGGTATCGACGACGGTCTTTTGAAAGCTAGCCGCCACGTCAGCCGCGTTAATCGGCTCGTCCTTCATTTGCGCGGTATTGAGGTAGTTAAGCACAGCCGACTTGAGTCCGCTGAAGCTGAAGTCGTAGCCCGTAACTTTCGGGTGCGGAAAGGTTATGGCGTTGGGGTCGCCGAGCTTAGCTAGCTTGTCAATCTCTGGTCCGCCCGGATAGGGCAAGCCCATGACCCGCGCAATCTTATCGAACGCCTCGCCCGCCGCGTCGTCACGACTTTGTCCGAGCAGTTCAAAGCGATTGTAATCCGTCATCTTAATCAGGGCAGTATGTCCGCCCGACACGACTAACGACAAGAACGGCGGCTCCAGTTCGGGTGCGCTTAGGAAGTTCGCGAAGATGTGCCCTTCCAAATGATTGACGGCGATTAGCGGGATTCGCAATGCGTAGGCTAATGACTTCGCGGCGGATATTCCGACGAGCAACGCACCCGCTAGCCCTGGTCCTTTAGTCACGGCGATTTGATTTATGTCGCGCAGGTCGACGCCCGCTTTGTTTATTGCCTCGTCGATTACTGGCATGATGTTGACGATGTGTTTGCGCGAAGCGATTTCTGGTACCACGCCGCCGAACTTCCGATGCAGTGGGATTTGTGTTGAGATGACATTTGACAGTAGCTCACGCCCGCCGCGCAAGACAGCTGCCGCAGTCTCATCGCAACTCGTTTCAATGCCTAGCGTTAAGGTCTCATTCATTGGCAACCCTCGCAATACAAAAGTTAATCGGGACGCCCGCCGCGCTGAACTTGTTCTCGTATTCGGTGCGGATGTTATCGGGCGGCTCTTCGGCGTGCAAGTCGTTAGTCACGTCGCGAACCTCAAGCTCCGCCAAAGCGAATTGCTCCAATGAGTAATCGAACAGCCCGCGATTGTCCGTCTTGAAAAAAATTTCTCCGCCGCGCTTTAGAATCTTCTTGTACAGCTCCAAGAACCTCGCATTAGTCAAGCGTCGTTTAGCATGTCGTTTCTTTGGCCACGGGTCGCAAAAGTTTATGTAAAGCCTATCGACCTCGTGCTCTGCGAAAAGCTCCGCTATGTTTGCCACGTCGAAGACGATTAAGCGGACGTTGCTAAGGTTGTGTTCGCGAACCTTCCTAGCCGCCGCTAAAACGCAAGTCGCCTCGACCTCTAGCCCGATAAAATTTATCTGCGGATTGCGTTCGGCTATCTGCGTTATGAAGTCGCCCTTGCCCGTGCCTAACTCAACGTAAAGCTCCCGCGTCGAATTTTTGATTATCGATTGAACGTCGCCGCCCGTCACGAAGTCCGCAAACTGTTTTAACTTTTCGTCTGTGTGAGGCTTCTTCCTCAAGCGCAAATGTATTCACTCCTCGTCAAGCCCGATTAAATTTTCTTCACGCATGAACGCCGCCAACTTTTTTATGCCCTTCATGACGGCGCGATAATGTTCTGGCGTCAACGACTGCGAACCGTCCGATAATGCCCGCGCCGGATTCGGGTGCACTTCCATCATCAAGCCATCTGCGCCCGCCGCTATCGCCGCAAACGCCATCGGTTTAACCATGCGCCATTTGCCTGTGCCGTGTGAAGGGTCTACGATTATCGGCAGGTGCGACAGGTGCTTGACCGCCGCGACTGCTGACAAGTCCAAGGTGTTGCGCGTGTAAGTCTCGTAAGTTCTGATTCCTCGTTCGCAAAGCACGACGTTGGGATTGCCCGCGTTCATGATGTATTCGGCGGCGTTCAACCACTCGTCGAGCGTCGCCGCAAGCCCACGCTTTAAAAGGACGGGGCGTTTGCACTTGCCAACCTCTTTAAGCAGTCCGAAGTTCTGCATGTTCCTCGCGCCGATTTGAAGCATGTCCGCATATTCGGCAACGGGTGCAATGCCTTCGACCGTCGTGACTTCCGTGACTATCTTTAAGCCAGTGACCTCTCGTGCCTCGGCAAGATACTTTAAGCCCTCGACCTCAAGCCCTTGGAACGAATACGGCGAAGTCCTCGGCTTATAAGCTCCGCCCCGCAAGAATTGTGCGCCACCGTCCTTGACAATCTGCGCCGCCTTTATGAGTTGTTCGCGGCTCTCGACTGCACATGGGCCCGCCATTACTACGGGAACGCCGCCGCCAATCTTCACGCCGCTAACGTCAATGATACTCGGCTGCGGATGAAATTCACGGCTCGCGAGTTTATAGCTCTTTGAAATGGCAACGGAACTTTCCACGCCCGGCAAAGCGTCAATAGCCACGGATGCCAGTTTGGTCTTGTCGCCGATGACGCCTACGATTTTCTGTTGTGCGCCTTCCATTATCTTTGCGTCTAGCCCGACGCTTTTTATCGCCTTGATGACCTCTTCGATATTTTTTGAAGTCGCCTCTGGATTCATTATGATGACCATGCAAGTTGCCTCCTTAAATCTTGTCTGCCTATGATAGCGAATTCAGTTTGGAATGTAAATATCGCCGCGGCATTGACTTTAAGCTTGCTTTTTATTATCCTCAATGCGAGGTGAAAATTTTGGGCTTGAATATGAAAATCTACCGCGCACTGACCGGCTCGACGATTAGAAATTTCGTCAAGGGCGTCGAAGACTTCTGCGCGTCATATCTGCCGACCGTCCACGCAAGGATTTTTTTGCCCGTGAAGGCCGCCGCGAAGTCTGCGCTACTAAGATTCTCCATGTCTCGCGGAAGAAACTCTGCACAGCCTTTGAACTTCTGGAAGGTCTCGACGCAAAAAGATTTCTCGCCGCTGGTCAGTGTAGTTGTCCCGAATTTTAATCACGCGCCCTTTCTGCGTCAACGCCTCGAAACGGTTTACAGTCAGTCCTACAGAAATTTTGAAGTGATTCTCCTAGACGACGCCTCCACCGACTCAAGCCGCGACATTTTGAAAGAATTTCAAGCTAGGCACGCGGACAATACTCGACTAATCATCAACGATAAAAATTCTGGCGGCGTCTTCAACCAATGGCGGCGGGGCATTGCCGAGGCTCGCGGCGATTTGGTTTGGATTGCGGAAAGCGACGACTTCAGCGCGGAAAATTTTCTATCGGAGCTGGTGACTGCCTTCGCCGATGATGCCATCGAGCTTGCCTTCTGCCGCACGGACTTTATCCAAGAAGATAAGAAGATTTTCACGACGGAACAATACCTTGCCGACTTGCCCACGTTCGATTGGACGAAACCTTTTGCCGTGACTGCCGCCGAGTTCGTCGCTCAAGGCTTTGGCATAAAAAACATTATCCCGAACGTTAGCGGCGTCCTTTTCCGCAAGCGTCAAACCTTTCCAGAGCTTTGCACGGGTATGAAGCTTTGCGGCGATTGGGCGTTCTATCTCGACGTGATTAAGGGCGGTTGCGTTTACTATTCGCCGAACGCCACGAACTTTTATCGCGTCCACAAGAACAGCACCTCACTCAAGATTCAAAAGGAGCCGCGTTACTTTGAAGAGCATGCACGCATTGCCGAGTTCGTCGCAGAAAATTATCTTGTGCCCGCCGAAATCCACGAGGCGCACTTTAATAAGCTGGAGGAGCATTTCTTTGGCTACTACGGCGGCAAGGACATCAGCGAGCTTGAAAAGATTTTCGGCGTGGAAAAGATTCTTAGCATCAAACGCAAGCCGAATATCTTAATGGGCGTCTTCTCGATGAGTATCGGCGGTGGCGAGACTTTCCCGCTGTTCCTTGCCAATGAACTAAGCCGCAGAGGATTTGCCGTGACGGTTCTTGATTTCCAAATGGCGGACAACTTGCCCGACGTGCGAAGGAAACTCAACGCGACGATTCCGCTTATCAGGCTAAACGAGACGGGCGGGCTTGCCGAGGTAGTCGCGCAGTTCAAGATTGATTTGATTCACACGCACCACGGAGCAACGGATTCGGCAACAAGCTACGTCGTAGAGAGCAATCCGGGCTTGCGGCACGTCGTCACGCTTCACGGCATGTACGAGGCGACCGACGCCGATTACCTCAAAGAAATTCTGGCGCGTGTTAAAAAATCTGTCAGCGCGTTCGTCTACATTGCCGAGAAAAATTTGACGCCGTTTAAGCAGAACGACTTTGGGCGCGAGGAAATCTTTTACAAGATTGGCAACGGCTTAGAACGTTCGCCGATTTTGCCCGTGCCGCGTGCCGAGCTTAACATTCCAAAAAAATCTTTCGTGGCGTGCGTGGTCAGCCGTGCCATTCCCCAAAAGGGATGGGCGGCGGCGATTGAGGCAGTTAAGCTTGCCAATCAGTCGGGCGGGCGGCGCATTGATTTGATTTTGGTTGGCGCGGGCGAAATGTATGACAAGCTCAAAGGGCGCGTGCCAAAGTTCGTGCACCTCGTCGGCTTCAAAAGCAATGTGCGCGATTATTTGGCGGCGGCTGATGTCGGCTTGTTGCCCAGCGAGTACACGGGCGAGAGTTTCCCGCTCCTGATTATCGACAGCTTCTTTGCGGGGCGTCCGGTCGTCAGCTCGAATCTCGGCGAAGTCCCCGCGATGATTGGCGAGGCGGGCATCGTCTTTGATTTAGTCAATGGTAAAGTTCCCGTCGCCGAGCTTGCAAAAATTCTTCGGACGCTTGCCGATAATCCCAAAGCTTACGAGAGGATAAAAAGTCACGTCGCCGAGTCCGCCGAAAAATTTTCCCTTGAGCGCGTCGCGGAAAAATATATCGCAGTCTACGAGGGCAAAAACTTATGAGCCTTTATCGCATGGCGCGAAGTTTCATCGGCAGGAACTTTGTTCAGCCCTTCGAGGACTTCTGCGCGATTCATCATCCAGAGGTCTACGAATTCATTTTTTATAACCTACGCAACGAAACTCATCGCCAAGACTGCGGCGAGGCTTTTTTTATGCAGGTGACCGGCTTTGAAGATTCCGTCCGGCTCAAGCGCGGCAAAGATTTTGCGTTAAAAGTTCCGCTGAATTTCACTGCGCCGCCCGTCAAACTCAAGGTCGCGGCGGTCGTGCATATCTTCTATCCGGAGCTTGCCGAAGAGCTTAAGCAACTCCTGCTGAATATTCCCTGCGCGGTCGATGTGTTCATCTCGACGACTTCGCCCGATAAGCAAGCCGCTATTGAAAAAGTCTTCGGCGACTTCGACAAGGGGCGCGTGCTCGTGAGGGTCTTCCCTAATCGCGGTCGAGACATTGCGGCGGCGTTCGTCGGCTTCAAAGACATTTACGGCAGCTACGATGCTTGCGTTCATATCCACAGCAAAAAATCCCTGCATGCCGAAAAAATTCTGTCGGGTTGGCGCAATCATCTTTATCGCAATCTCTTGGGTAGCTCGGCAATCGTCGAAGGCATATTGAACATTCTGGCGCATGATGAAGTTGGTTTGGTCTTCCCGCAACACTTCAACCCGACCCGCACGCTGATTCATTGGGGCAAGAACTTTCACGGCACGAAGGACTTTCTACACCGGCTAGGAATTGAGATTGACCACCGCAACTTGATTGAATTCCCCGCCGGCTCAATGTTCTGGTTCAAGCCCAAAGCACTGACGCCGCTCCTCGACTGCGGCTTGACCTTTGACGATTTCCCAGAGGAGAGCGGACAAGTTGACGGGACGCTTGCCCATGTGATTGAGCGGGCGTTTTTGTTTGTAGTCGAGGCGGCGGGCTTCGGTTGGGTTAAGGTCGACACGGGCGCAGGCTTCATCAACCCGACGCCGCTTTTAAAATCTTCTTCGCAAGCCGAACTGACAGCCAACATCAAACGGGCGCGGCATTCGGTCTTGAAACGATATGAGGTGAGACAATGAACTTGGACGGCTTCTCGATGCGTCCGCTGACTTTGGAGCTTGCAAAACTTCTGGTCGGCGGGCGCGTAGATAAAATCACTCAACAGAACAAAGCGAACCTAACAATCACGATACGGCAGCCGGGGCGAACGTTCTTGCTTAGGCTCTCGACTGCGCCGCAAAATCCCTCGGTGCACTTGCTTACCAAAGCCCCCGAAAACCTTCCAGAGCCGCCGACCTTTTGCATGGTGCTAAGGAAAAACCTAGAGGGCGGAAGAGTCGCGGCGATTCGTCAGCACGAACTCGACCGAATCATTTTCCTAGACGTGGACGCAATCGGGGCGGGAGGAAGGATTCAAACCTTTACATTGGCGGCGGAACTCATCGGCAAGTACAGCAACTTGATTCTCGTCTGCGACGGCGTGATTGTCGACGCCCTAAAGAAAATCGGCACGAACTCCAGCCGCGTGCGAACCGTCCTACCCAATCAGATTTATCAGTTGCCGCCCGCCCAAGGCAAATTAGACATTTTCGCCGCCGACGTTGAAGAAATTTTAGCTCGCGTCAAGGCGGAGGACTTGCGACTTGATAAGTCAATCATGAACGCTTGCCAAGGCTTTGGACCTCAGAGCGTAAAGGAGACGATTTACCTTGCTGGCTTGCCCAACGACATTAAGACTTCCGCGCTTGACGCTAAGGACTTCGACAGCCTCCGCGACGCCTTGATTGACATTCGGGACGCCGCCAAAGTTCCAACGCCTTGCATGATTGCGGACGAGGGAAAAGTTCTTGCTATTTCTGCCGTCAAGCTTAGTTATCTTCGTGGAAGTCTTCGGACGTTTGAAACTTTATCGGAGCTATTGGAAACTGCCGACGACCTAGCGGGGAGCTACGTGCCTCCTGACAAGGAACGCTTTACTAAGCTTGTGGGCAATGAACTGCGGCGGGCGACGAATAAAATTTCCGTGCTTGAAGAGGAGCTTGCCGCCGCCGAGAACGCTGACGATTGGAGAATTCGCGCCGATAACCTGTCGACGTATCGTTACCAGTTCAAAGACCACGCCGACGACTTAATCACAGTCGACAACATCTACGACGGGCAGAAACTTTCTATCAGCCTCGACCGCCGCCTGACGATTGCCGCTAACGTTCAAGCCTTCTACAAGAAATACGACAAGCTCAAGCGTTCGACGAAGTTTATTACCGAGCAAATTGACCTTTGCCGCAAAGAGATTGTTTATCTTGAGAGTGTCGCCCACTCATTGACGGCTTGCACAACTTTGGCTGACATTGACGAGATACGCACGGAGCTAATTGCGGGCGGCTACCTTAAAGAGGCTCGCAAGAAGTCTGCCCTAAGCAAGAAGTCTGAACCGTTTAAGTTCACGGCTCCCGATAGCACGGAAATTTTTATCGGCAAGAACAACACGCAGAACGACCGCTTGACCTTCAAGCTAGCCGCGCCCGACGACCTGTGGTTGCACACCAAAGACATCACCGGTTCGCATGTCATAGTTCGCAGTTCAAATGTTAGCGATGATACCTTACAACTTGCCGCAGAACTCGCCGCATATTTCTCCAAGGCTCGTGGTTCGTCGAAAGTTCCAGTCGATTATGTCGCGTGCAAGTTCGTCAAGAAACCTTCGGGGGCTAAGCCGGGCTTCGTCGTCTTCACGAATCAGCGAACGCTTTACGTCACGCCCTCTGCCGCCTTGGAAAAAATTTTGTCGCAGGCGCAGGATTGATTGATTTGGGCGCGAAGTCTTTACAAAGTTTTTTTGGAGGTGCTTATGATGGAAGGAAATTGTATAGCGTTCAAGCTGAATTATTGCGACGGAGGTGCTAGCTCGAATTGTATAGGTTTTCGCGGGCTTTGCAGTGACACAAATATTTTTTACAACATCTTGAATAGAAATCGTCCTTGGTGTTCGCACGATAACAATTTTTGCAAAAAGTATTTGTGTAAAAGAATTTCACGTGAGGAATTAGAGCAAAGATGGCAAGTTGAAGATTCTGGTTTTTGCAACGAAAGTATTACTTTGCTGGATTGGTATGCAGAAGCAGGTTGGAACAATGATGATACGACGCGTAAATTCAGCAATACAGACATGATAAATCATCTTTGCATTTTGACTACTGTTAAGCCCTATATGCCCGATTCTAGTAGGTTTGTTCTAGCAATGTTCATTATCAAAGATTTTTTTGAGGGTGATAAAAAAAATCCTGGAAAAGTTTCTGCATGTAATCATTGGCGACTCGAATTTCGTCCTAATGAAACTAACGAAATGAACTTTTGGGATATATATCCAGGTAAACCACCTTGGCGGCAGGGCTTGTTCAGATACTTTGACGACGCGACGGCAATTAAGTTTCTGGAGCGGGCGGTTGAAGTCAAGCGCGGCACGCCCGAAGAAAATTTTGCTAAAGAGTTTCTCAAGCAGTACCAAATAAATTTAAGGGAGAGAGCTTTATGAAGTCTGAATTCACGCTCAAGCTTGAGCGGTGCAAGGGCTGTGGGATTTGCGTAGCGTTTTGTCCGAAGCAGGTTTTGGCATTGGACACGCTCGGCAAAGTCTACGTGGCTCATCACGAGAACTGCATAGCTTGCGGGCAATGTGAGCTTCGTTGCCCCGATTACGCAATCTTCATGGACAAGGTTAAAAAGGAGGCGGCGAAATGAGCGCACGTTTAATGCAGGGCAACGAGGCAATCGCTGAAGGCGCACTGGCGGCGGGCGTCCGTTTCTTCGGCGGCTATCCGATAACGCCTTCAACGGAGATTGCCGAGAGTTTGGCGAAACTTATGCCTAAAGTCGGCGGCACGTTCGTCCAAATGGAAGACGAGATTGCAAGCATGGGAGTCGTGCTCGGCGCATCTTTGGCTGGCAAGAAAGTTTTAACGGCGTCATCGGGTCCTGGCATCAGTCTCAAGCAGGAGTTAATCGGTTATGCCGCCGCCGCCGAGATTCCCGCCGTGATTGTCAACGTTCAGCGCGTCGGACCTTCTACGGGACAACCTACCGCCCCCAGTCAAGGCGATGTCATGCAAGCTCGTTGGGGCACGCACGGCGACCACTCAATCATTGTTCTAAGTCCGTGGAGCGTTCGCGAGGCATTCGATATTGCGGTTAAGGCTGTCAACTACGCTGAACGGTTTAGGACGCCCGTTATCCTGTTGACTGATGAAATTGTCGGACACCTGCGCGAGAACGTCGAATTGCCCGCCGAGGTCGAAATTTATCCGCGCCGCACTCCGAAGACTTCACGCGCCGAAGGTTACGAGCCATATACGCCCGATGATGATTTAGTTCCGAACGTCGCCAACTTCGGCGAAGGCTATCGAATTCACGTAACGGGCTTGATTCACGACGAAACCGGCTTCCCCAGCGGCAGTCCCAAAGTTACTCGTGAGGCGATTAAGCGCATGAACGATAAGATTGCCCGCGCCGAAGACATTATCGAAGTTCATCAGGAGTTCATGGACGACGCCGAGTTTGCAATCGTATCGTTCGGCGGCACGGCTCGCACAGCTTATGAGGCAGTCTTGAACGTTCGCAAACGCGGCTTGAAGGTCGGGTTCGTTAGGCTGATTACAAT
Organism: Selenomonadaceae bacterium; assembly: GCA_017518105.1. GTDB lineage: Bacteria > Bacillota > Negativicutes > Selenomonadales > Selenomonadaceae > Quinella. The sequence goes on along the minus strand of JAFWWC010000026.1, from coordinate 9,744 downwards.
CTTCCCGTTCGCCGATAAAGTTATCCGCAAGCTCGCTGGCAAGGTTAAAGGTCTGGTCGTCGCCGAGTTAAACTTTGGTCAGCTCGTCAACGAAGTCGAACGCGCCGTAGCTGGTCAATGCCCTGTCAAGCTCTGCGCCAAATACGACATGACGATTTTTGAGCCGGAAGAGATTGAGCAATCGATTGATGAACTTATCGCGGAGGTGAACGGCAATGGTTGAGCGTAGCTACGAAAAATTTTTCAGACGGAATCGCCTGCCGCATTTGTGGTGCCCTGGTTGCGGTAATGGAATCGTCATGAAGGCGATTGTTCAGGCGATAGAGAAGAATCCGTCCTTCACGCAGGATAATACAGTTATTGTCAGCGGCATCGGTTGCAGTTCGCGGGCGTCGGGTTATATGGACTTTGACACGTTGCACACGGCTCACGGGCGGGCAATTCCATTCGCGACGGGTGTTAAGCTTGCTCGTCCTGAACTAAACGTCATAGTCATCACGGGCGACGGCGACTGCACGGCGATTGGCGGCAATCATTTTATCCACGGCTGCCGGCGCAATGTCGATTTAACGGTTATCCTGTTCAACAACAATATCTACGGCATGACGGGCGGGCAAGCGTCCCCGATGACGCCGCTAGGCAAGAAGGCGACGACTGCTCCTTATGGCTCGGTTGATAGACCCTTCGACGCGTGCAAACTCGCGGAGGCGGCGGGTGCTACTTATGTTGCCCGCTCGACGGCTTTCCACGTTCAACACCTCGTCAAGACGATTGAGGACGGACTTAACAACAAGGGCTTTTCGTTTATCGAAGCTCTGGTTCAATGCCCGACGGCTTACGGCAGACGCAACAAGATGGGCGACCCCGCTAAGATGATGGCGTGGATGCGTGATAACGCCGTCATGAAGACTGCTTGGGATAAGTTGTCTGACGATAAGAAGACTGGCGACAAGTTCCCGATTGGTTTGTTCTATAAAGCGGAGGCTGAGCCTTACGACGTAGCTTATACACACGTAAGAGACCTCGCGGGAGGGCAACGTGACGTTGCATCCAGCGGTCGCGCTTGAATCATCAATAATTCTTACGTTGTGACCGCGCTCGTACGCAACGCTGCGCATTGCTAGTTGCGTAAAGTTAATAATACGTTCAAACTTTTGAGAGGGCTTTAATATGAGAAAACAACTTAGATTGTCTGGTAGCGGCGGGCAAGGCGTCATCACTGCGGCGATTATCTTAGCGGAGGCGGCAGTCTCCGAAGGCAAGCAAGCAGTTCAATCGCAAAGCTACGGCCCGGAGGCTCGCGGCGGCGCGTCCAAATCCGAAGTCATCATCGACGACGAAAGGATTTATCATCCGCACGTTAAGACGCCCGATTTTGTGTTAGCAATGACGCAGAAGGCGGCGGATAAGTACTTCCACGACCTCAATCCCGACGGCGTTTTGATTCTCGACGATGATTTAGTTCCGAACTCGCCCGACTTCAAAAATATTATCCGCGTGCCGATAACAAAGCTCGCTGTCGAAAAGCTCGGCAAGGCTCTGTTCGCCAATATCGTCGCGCTCGGCGTGATTGTCAAAGTCACAAAGCTCGTTGACTTCGAGACGATAAAAAAATCCGTGGCGACTCGCGTGCCGCCTCACACCGTCGAACAAAACATGACCGCCTTGCAACTGGGCTTCGACGCCGTGTAAAATTTCTAAGCAACAAACAGGCTCCTTCCACTTCGGAGGGAGCTTTTAAAATTGCCTATCCCGCAACTTTTCATGCCAAAAATTTTTTTCGTGCTATAATTTACCGCGAGGAGTGGTCAAATGAAGATTCAAACTATCGAATACTATTTCCGCGAAGTGATTTTGTCGATGTTCCGCAAAAGATGGATGACTTTCGCCTCAATCGGGACTGTCGCAGTCTCTTTGTTCGTTTTGGGCGTTTTTTTGATTCTCGTCATGAATATTAACAAAATGGCGGCGTCTCTTGAAAGCCAAGTGCAAATTTCCGTCTACATTAACGACAATTTGCCCGAACAAGGTCGAAATGAGATTGAACGCATGACTAAAGACCTTAAAGGCGTCTCGAAAGTTGAATTTGTGCCGCGTGAGGAGGCTTTAAAGAAGTTACAGGAGCGACTTGGCGATAATAAAAAGATTTTGGACGCGCTCGGCGAATCAAATCCACTTCCAAACGCATTTTTAGTCACTGTGAACAATCCTGACGACGTAAAAAAGACTGCGGCGGCAATTTCTGACCTTTACGGCGTCGACGAAGTTAAATACGGGCAAGACGTAGCCGCAAACCTGTTTGAACTGACTCATCTGTTAAGATTTTTTGGACTTATATTAATGGGATTGCTCCTGTTCGCTACGATTTTTATAATTTCAAACACAATCCGGCTAACAGTCTTCGCCCGCCGCAAAGAAATAGCGATTATGAAGTACGTAGGCGCAACTGATTGGTTTATTCGGTGGCCATTCATCTTAGAAGGCATAGGATTAGGGATAATCGGCGGCGGAGTGAGTGCATTGGCACTTCAGAGCTTTTATTCGGCGATGGTCGCGAAAATTTATGAATCGCTAGCATTTTTCCCGATGGTCGAGCAATATCCGTTTATGCACTACGTAACAATCGCATTAATCGCCGCAGGAATACTAATCGGCATTTTAGGCAGTACAATTTCCCTCAAACGCTTTATGGAGGTTTAAAAGTTGAAAAAGTTTCTAATATTGCTGGCGGCGATGATTTTCATGATGAATTCGCCGGTATTCGCTGATGATGAAGAGATTCAACAGCTAGAAGAGGAAAAAGCAGGCTACGAAGAGGCCGCAGAACGTGCGCGGGCGGCGGCGGAACTGATTCAAGGGAAAATTGATTCGGTATCGGAGTTGAAACGCGAATTGGACGAGGATGCGGCGGTTGCGACTGTCGATTACGAGGAAAAACAAGCGGCATTAGACGAAACTTTATATCGCATTGACGAGAACGAGGCAAAATTAGCCGAAGTGACAGCCGAACTTAACGCAAAGCATGGAGTCCTTGAAAATCGCGTGCGGGATATTTATATCAACGGGCAAATTTCTTATTTAGACGTTTTATTTGGTGCGCAAGACTTCGCAGACCTATTAACGCGCATGGATTTGCTAAAAAGGGTCGTCATTCGTGATTCGGAGCTAGTCGCGGACGTTTTAGCCTATCAAAACGAGATAAAAGAGGTCGGCAAGCAGTTAGAAGCGGACAAACGCATACAAGAGGAGCTAGCGACTAAGGCTCAACAGGCAATGGAGGTAAAATTAGAGAAAGTCGCCAAGCAACAGGCACTAATCGACCTAATGCAGAACGATAAAGACGTTTACGATCGCCAATACGATGAGATGATGGCATCTTCGGCAGAAGTGACACGATTAATCAACGAAAAACAGGAAGAAATGCGTCGGGCGGCTGAAGAGGCACGTAGACAAGCAGAAATGGAAGCGCGGAGGCAATCTGGCAATGTAGAATACGTTCCGGAGGAAAATGGCGGCTATGTCATGCAAAATTACGGCGGCGGAATGATTTGGCCTGTTTCGGGGCCGATAACGTCTGAATTTGGCTGGCGAACGCATCCAATCTTCGGAAATGCGAGATTTCACAGCGGATTAGACATTGGCGCGGATTATGGAGTTCCAATTCATGCGGCGGCAAGCGGAGTAGTGATTGAATCGGGCTGGATAGGCGGCTACGGCAATACGATTATGATTGACCACGGGGGCGGAATAGTAACTTTATACGGTCACAACGAAAGTTTAGCGGTCGGCGTCGGTCAGCAGGTAAATCAAGGCGATGTGATTGCTTATTGCGGCTCGACGGGCAATTCAACAGGTCCTCACTGCCATTTTGAGGTTAGATTAGGCGGAGAACCGGTCAGCCCGTGGGATTATCTTTAATTAAATCTTAATTTGGGGCTAAAATGGGGCTAAAGTAACGGAATTAATCTTCCGATATAGTTTTTGTTGAAAATAAGGAAGCTAAATCAGCGGATTCATATAGATAGCCTCAAGTGGGACAGCTCCAAGGAGTGTCGCCGATAAAAAACTTGCAGGGCGTCAACAACAGCAAAAAAAAAGCAGTCGACTTAAGGAAGGTCGGCTGCTTTTAGCATGAAAGGACTTGATGACATGAAGAAAGTTAAAATTACGGTGATTCGGAAGGCTCGCTACGATGATTTGATTGCTCGTTATGAAAATCCGCTTGAGAACGCCTGCGACATGACGGAAGGAGAAATTTTTATCGCAAACGGTTGGGAACGCCCCGAAAATTTCTGTTTAAGTGCGTGGGAAACGATTTCGCCGTTTGTAATGGCTTTATCGCACGGCGCGGAGGATTTTTATTCGGGCTGGATGAAAAATCCTAAGTCAGCGATGTTATCGTGCAATGATGGCTTTCGTCCGGTTAGTTTTTTGCTTGAAACGCTGAACGAGGACGCCGATTAATCATCTGATAGCCCGAATGAGGTCGCGGAGCTTACTTTCGGCGATAATTTTATCAAAACACTCCTTAGCGAGGTGCGAGGCGGTGCCGCTCAAGGTATAAATGTCGTGATACATGCGCGACGCCTTTTTATCAGTCAAAATATCGGTTCGGCGGTCGAAAACAATCAATTCGGCTTCGGCATAGCTATTTATATAAATATCGCCGTTCCAACTCGAAAAAAAAGACGCATATTGACCATATTGCCTAAGAACGGGGCAAACGACAATATCAGCGTCGATTTTATTGGCGAGCGGTCGGATTGCGTCGGCTAGCTTAGCTTTTTTATTTTCCGAGCGTAAATCGTTCCAAATATCGTTCAAAGCCTGTGCGGAATGATTTTCGGGCAAATAATCGGCTAATTTAAGTGTTCCGTTCAGCGGAATATGGATTGCGCGTTGGATTTTTGTTTCGAGAGCCGCGCAAGTCTCCGAATCAGGGACGGAGCATAAAAAAATTATTGGCAAGCGGGCAATTCGCACAGGTTGAGCCGCTTGAGCCGTCGCCGCGAACAAAATCACGGCTAGCAGGGCGAATAGAAACTTTTTCAAGCGAATCACTCTCCTTAAATCGTCGGGATAACGCCTTCAGAGGCGAGCAACCACATCAACGGGTCAAGAACTTTAATTTTGTGTCAGATTTTCGTTTTAAGCTTTGTAAATGAGCAATTCGCACAGGTTGAGCCGCTTGAGTCGTCGTCGCGAACAAAATCACGGCTAGCAGGGCGAAAATAAATTTTTTCAAGCGAATCACTCCTTAAATCGTCGGGATAACGCCTTCAGAGGCGAGCAACCACATCAACGGGTCAAGAACTCTATGTGGACGGACTCTGGCAAGGCGTTTTCTGGCATTTGGGGGATTTCCGAAGCTCGACACGCCGAAAACGCGCACATCTTTAAAATTCGCGTCAATCGCGCCGAGGAAAGCCGTTTCGCCCTGCCGAGTGAGCCAATCGCGAATTTCCAAGTCAATCATCTCGCTATCGGACTGAACGAAGCCTCGACTTTGAACGTGCGGACTTTCCTTTAAAATCGTCGAGCCGGAAGCAAAACCGTTAATCATCTCGGCTAAGGCGTCAAGTTTAGTCAGAACGACGGCGGCGCGGCGGTCAATCCTCTTACCGGGCGGAATATTGCAGTTGCGGCGGATATAGTTCGCCAAAGAATTAACCATGCTAACCATATTGGCGGGCGCACTCGTTTGACGTTCGGTTGCCATCGACGCGTTCAAAGTCTCGCGGGAAAGTTCACTGCGCACGCTCGGCAATAACAGCGGGTCGAAGACTATCAAAAGCATTTTCGCGCCCGAAAGGTAACGACTAATTTTTGCGTCAAGCGGCGTGTAGTCGATGCGCTCGCAATCCTCGCCCGCCCCGTCGTAAATCGTCAATGCATACGTCGGAACCTTATCGCCCTTCTTGCTGTTGTCGAGTATCGTCCAAAGTTGCGGCTTAGGTGATACGCCCGACTGCGTGCCCTTCAAACATTGCCGCTCCTCGTAAACGTATTGTTCGTTAAGTTGTGCGCGTTTTGTAGTTTCAACGTCCATTGCCTGCAAAACCCATGGCAAGCCCGAATACCTCAGCTCGTGCAAAAGCGTCGTCATGTAACTCGACTTGCCCGCACCACTCACGCCCACCGCACAGAAACTTAAAAATTTGTCATGGAAGAGGATTTGCGGCGGCAGAGGTTCTCCGCAATGCTTGCAAGCCGCCTCGCGAATCGTCAAGCCGTGATTCCTGCAGTATTTTCTTCTGCACACGGGGAGCCGCCCTTTGAACCTATCGGCGAACGATAGCTTGACTTCGTGGCGATTGTCTTCGTCGGGCACGCAATAAAACTTCATGTCGCCTAAATTTATTTCCCTTAGGCAGTGCGGACAAACCGCCGCTGACTTGCTGAACATAGACATATAAAAACCTCCGGCTCACTTCTTCGGGACAATCAAGCTGTCGGGTCGCGAGGCTTTAAGCTCAAACCGCCGCTCGTCCTCTTTGGAAGTCAATAGCTTAACCAGTGTACCCTGTGAAACATCCTTCCACGTGTCATTTGGCAAAGGAATTTCGCACCGCCCGCTGGGGTAGCCTTCAGGATATTCGCGAACCGTGCCGAGCTTGCGTGTCGAAGAATCCTCCGCCTCAATGTTCATGCGTCCATCGCGTCGGCAGAATAAATACATCTTCGGCGTCGGCTTAGCGCGGCTCTCGATTATAAGCTTGCAATCCTTAGCGTGCATCTCCTTCTTGAAGGGTGGGAACATTTCACGAGTCGTGCCCCATTCAAGCCAATACGTAATGATTTCCTTCGGGCGATTGTCAAGCGTCAACGTGCTCGGCTCGCTGTAAGATGAAGTCCCATCGCTTAGCTTGTATTCGCCAATGACCGTGATAAAAATTTCCTTCTGCGGCAAGTGCGGCTGCAATATGAATGCGTCCTGTTTATACTTAGTTGCGTCTATGCGATTCATCTGCCGCGCCTTAGCAGTCTCAATCGTCGCGTAGAGGTCGTCGGCGTCGCGGGTGCTAACCTTGTAATGAATCTGATAAAGGTTGTCGGGCACGCTCTTAAGAACGAGTTTTAAGCCGCCCGCGTCAATTTGAGTTTTCGTAGCGTCAATCTCGCACGGCTCGACGTTCGCGCAAGTGACAATCTCATTGACAAGCCCAAGCTCCCGCGTCGCACTGATTACGGCTACTTTAACGTTATCCGAGCTTAAAGCGAAGTCGCAAGCCTCGTCAGTGCACTCCGCCCGCTTATAGACGACGCCGCTACCCAACAGCTCATCAATCTTATCAAGCCCGAAAAGTTTTCCGTCAGGCGTCGCGTCCTTGACGACCTCTTTAAACCAAATCGCAAAATCGCCCGTCGCCTTCCACTTAAAGAAGGCTCGCCCGCCGCGCACAGTGTAGCTTAGGTTCTTCAAAAGCTTAGGCGGCTTTTCAGGCGTCAATGTCACCGTCAAGCCGTGACTGTATTTATAAGTCCTGTTGATTGTCGAAACCCTGCCCGCAATCTCGTCGCTTTGGCGGGAAAAATATTTCTCGTTATTGGCGGCGGCGTCCTCCACGGCGTAATAGACGCATTGCAGGCGGTACTGATACTGCATACGATTTTTAACCGCCCTATCGTCGAAGGACAAATCCTCCACGCACTCCGCCACGACGACACTATTGCCCGCATTGTCACTGCGCAAAATCCTTATGCCTTGGCACGTGTCAGACGGGAGCCGCCAGATAAATTTGCAGAAGCCGTCTTCAGTCTTAGCGATTAATTTTTTCTCGTCGAGGTCGCTGTAATGGACGGCGGTTGTTGTCGTGGGCGCGGAGATTGTCCCAAGCCGCGTCGCGAAGACTGCATAACCGTAGAGGACGCCGGGCTTAACGTTAATGTCGGTGAACTCAAGCCGGTCTGTGTTTTCAATCAGCGGTTCGCCGTCGCGATAAGTCTTCGGCACGCCGCCTATCTTCTTTATCAGCGTGTAGGTTATGGCTAGGTCGGCGGGAGCTTGCCAAGAGACGTTGCAAATCAAATTCGGCTCTACGGCGGCGGCACTCGTCGACTTCGCCTTGACGGATATTTTGCTGATGATTGAGCCAGACGAATAATTTTCCCGAAGCGTCGCGACAATAGTCGGCGGGTTCTTCGGCGCAATGAGTTTCAACCTTTCCAACGCGGGCTTGTGATTCGGTATCTTGCGCAGAATCTCGACGCAATCGCTTACGGCTTTGGCGGGCGCAATCGACAGGCTCGGCAACTTCTTATCAGCCCACGCGAACAGCTCCCGCTTCTTGAGTTCGTTGGCGACTTTGTTTATCCGCCACTCGATTAGCTTTATGTCGTTTGATTCGGGCTTGAGGAGCTTGGCTTTGGCTAGGAGCTTTATAATCTCCGCCGTGACTAAGTGAACGTCTTCATCGGCGTTGCGTGCCTGTTCGACGAGGTCAAGCATTGAGTTCGCCTCGGCAATGTAGTTTGGGAACTTCCTAAGCTCCGCCAAAGAGAAATCGCACGCGGTACAATGCTCGGCGGTCGCGGGAATCTTCTTGCCGCATTTCGGACACTCGACGAAAAAACTTGCCCCGCAGACTTTGCAACGCGCCCGCTCCGCCTCCTCACGAGTCCGAAAACTTTCAAAGGCTCCGCAGTTCGTGCACGTCACGCAGAAAGAATTCTCGCCCGCGTCGTTAGTAGCCTCGTAAGGGTCTCGCAGAAGCCCCGCCGCCTTGTTGTAGAGGGCAACGCTCAATTCGTAAGTCAGGAAGTTCGGGAAGGTGCGCCGAATCCGATTAATGCAGTTGTCCGCAAAATATTTGTCGCGTTTGAACAGGTCGGGCGCAGTCTTTATCTTGCTAAAGAAATCGGCTAGCGTCTCAATCTTCAACGAGTGGTCGTACTTGAAGCGGTTGTCGTCGGTGTTGAAGACCTGCGTTTGCGCCAGATTGAGCAGGGCTTTTATCGATTGCCATTGCGGGATAGGCGCGGAGAACTTTTTAGCGGCGTCTCGGAAAATCTCTTTAAGGTCGTCAGTCGAACGGCGGCGATAGAAATCCGGCGAAGGCTCCGATTTATTCTCCAGAAAAAACGCCAGCTCGTAGAGGTCGTGAACGTCCGCTGACCACGGGAAATTTTTTTCGTCGGGCACACGCTGGAACGTCGAGAAATTTCTTCTAAGCTCCTCAAGTACCGCGTCGGCAAGGAAGAAGTTGTTCAGCATCGCTAGGATTGTTTGCGCGGTCTTGGCGGGTTTAATCTCAAAGCCCTGTTCCTTGTACGTCGCCTCGATTGTCGCGGGGCTGAGTTTTAGCTTGTCGCGCACCTGCCGAATCTGCGACTGATTAACTTGCAACGTCCCTTGAGTTTCGCCGCGCTGAATGTCAATGTACAGCCGCAATGCCTCGACGCGCTGTTGCTTGAGCTTGTCCGCCTCCGCCTGTCGCAGTATCGGATTTTCTAGGACGCGGGCTATATAGCCGTCCATTTGCAGTTCCAGTTCCTCGCGAATCTTTGCTAGGCGTGCCGGGTCTACGCTCGTATTCTGCTCGGTCGTCAGGCGTTTCTTCCACGCGTCATAGGCGGCGCGGATTTTCTTCACGTTGTCGGGAGGATCAAATTCCAAGCCGAGCATCTCAAAAATATTTCGTTTCGCCAAATTCAACCCTCCTCGAAAATTCAAAGTGATTGATAGAACTCGTCGAAGTCTCGCAAGCTCTTGTACATCTTGAATAGTTCCTTCTGCAGTTGCTC
>JAFWWC010000025.1 GCA_017518105.1 Selenomonadaceae bacterium | reverse complement strand
TGAAACGCTCGGCGGCGTGTGCACCAGAATCATCGAACGCAATACCACAATCCCGACGAGCAAATCTCAAATCTTCTCCACGGCGGCGGACAATCAAACTAGCGTTGAGATTCACGTCTTGCAGGGCGAACGCGAAATGGCTGCTGGCAATAAGACTTTGGGACGTTTCGTGTTAAGCGACATTCCGCCGGCACCGCGTGGCATTCCGCAGATTGAAGTTACCTTCGACATCGATGCCAACGGCATTGTCAACGTAAGCGCGAAGGATAAAGGCACCGGGCGCGAGCAAAAGATTACAATTCAATCGTCAAGCGGCATGAGCAAGGACGATATTGACCGCATGGTTAAAGAGGCTCAAGCGCACGAGGCAGAAGATAAAAAACAACGCGAGGCAGCCGACGCTAAGAACGACGCCGAGCACACGGTTTATCAGGCGGAGAAGACTTGCAAGGATTTCGAGGGAAAAGTTGACGAGGCATTGATTAGGGACGTTCGCGACGCCGCCCAGAACCTCAAAGACAAACTCGAAAGCGGCGACACCGAGACCCTTAAGAAAATAACTGAAGACGTTCGCCAAGCCCTTTACAAACTCAGCGAGGCGGCATATAAGGCGGGCGCGGCGAATCAGCAAGGCGAACCCAATGCCGACTTCACTCAGCAACAACAACAGCAAAGCTCGTCCGATAAAAAAGACGACGACACTATCGACGCCGAGTGGACAGATAAGAAATAATTCGTAGCAAACTGCAGGCAGGGGAGGGAGACAAATTCTCTCTCCCCGTTGTTTGTTTAAGGAGATGACTTGTTATGGCTGACAAGAAGGATTATTACGAGGTGCTCGGCGTCACGAAAAACGCGACCGACGACGAGATAAAGAAGGCACGCAACAAACTCGCCGCGAAGTATCAAAACCCCGCCTCCAAGGGCGACGCCGATGCACTTGCCAAGATGAAGGAAATCAACGAGGCTTACGACGTTTTAAAGGACAAGGATAAGCGGGCGCAATACGACCAATTTGGGCACGCGGCGTTTTCTGGTAGCGGCTACGGTCAAGGCGGCGGCACTTACACCGGCAATATCAACATGGACGACATTTTCGGGCATATGGGCGATATGGGCGGTTTCGGAGACATTTTCGAGCAATTCTTCAATCCCGGCGGCGGGCGTTCTCGTCAAAAGCGCGGACCTCAAAAGGGAGCTGACCTCCGTTACGATTTGCAGATAACTTTCGAGGAGGCGGCTTTCGGCAAGGAGATGACAATTAAAGTTCCGCGTATGGAGACTTGCGAAGAATGCGGTGGCACGGGAGCTAAGAAAGGCACTAAGCCTGACGAATGCCCCGATTGTCACGGCACAGGTCTGAGGCAGACGACCACGCGCACGCCGTTTGGTACCATTGCCAATACTCGACCTTGCGAACGTTGTCACGGTACGGGGCAGATTGTCAAAAATCCCTGTGAGCATTGCCACGGCAGAGGGAAGGTTCAAGTTAGGCGCGACATCAATTTAAAAATTCCACGCGGCATAGACGAAGGGCAACGGCTCCGGATTCAAGGCGGCGGGCAGGCAGGCGAACGCGGCGGAGCTCCCGGCGATTTGTTCGTTTACATTGTCATTAAGCCGCACAAGATTTTCACGCGAAATGGCACCGATGTTTATTGCGAGATTCCGATTACCTTTGTTCAAGCGGCATTGGGTGCAAAGATTGACGCGCCGACGATTGATGGCAAAGTTGAGCTGACGATACCAGAGGGCACGCAATCGGGCGAAGTGATGAGGATTCGCGGTAAGGGCATTCCCGTTTTGCGCGGCAATGATAGAGGCGATGAATTCGTTAAGATAAAAGTCCTCACGCCGAAAAATCTTTCCGCTCGGCAGAAAAATCTTTTGCGCGAATTCGAGAACGGCACCTCCGATTCAAAGAACAATCCCGAAAAGAAATCTTTCTTCGACAAGCTCAAGGACTTATTTGAATAAATTTTTAAGCGACGAACGCGGCGACCGATTGACTTCGGTTGACCGCGAATTTTTTTGCGCTGAGTCCTACGCTAACAAATTTTTGACAATCTTAAATTGAGTGTCTATAATGCAATGCACTTATGATTCAGTTCGTTTATAAAAATTTTCGTGACAAGGAGGTTTCGTTTCATGAGGAAGATTTTTATAATGGCGATGCTCCTTATGATGACCTTGACGGGTTGTGGCGGCGATTCTGATTTAACCGATAAGAGCGGCACAATCAAAATCGGACTGGATGACGAATACGCGCCAATGGGTTTCCGCGACGAGAAAGGAGAACTTATCGGCTTTGATATTGACCTTGCCAAAGAGGCGGCGCGGCGGCTGGGCGTTAAGGCTGAATTCGTTCCAATCGACTGGGATAAAAAAGAGGAGGCGATAACTTCTGGGCGGGTCGATATGCTTTGGAATGGATGCGACATAACCGACGAGCGCAAGGAGTACATGATATTCAGCAAGCCTTACATGAATAATCGTCAAATTCTCATTGTCAAGCGGGGCAATACTCAAAATATCCACTCAGTCAGCGACCTTGAGGGCAAAGTTGTAGGCACGCAAGCCGGCTCCAACTCGGTTGATTATGTTGAGCAGCACAAGGACTTAAAGGAAAGTTTTGAGGCATTCAAGACGTATCGCAATTACAGAGAGGCATTCCATGATTTAGATAAAGACTTGGTAGACGTTTTGATTGCCGATGAAATTGTTTCACGTTATGCGATGCTAAAACGTGCGGGCAAGTTCGAGATTATAGAGGTAACGGTTGGGTCTGCTACGGAGATTGGCATTGGTTTTCGCAAGGATAATATCGAACTCCGCGACAAGGTACAAAAAGTTTTCGATGAGATGGTCAAGGACGGCACTGCTAGAAAGATTTCCGAGCAATGGTTCCAGGCAGATTTGATTAAGCTAAAGAGATGATTTAAAGGAGGGTTCTCTTCATGAAGAGAATTATTTTACCGCTCCTGCTGATGCTTTTTACGTTGACGAGTTGTAGCTTTGACAATACTAAGATTATTAACAGAGAAAAGATTGTAATAGGTTTCGACGAGAGTTTTGCCCCTATGGGTTTTCGCAATAAGGAAGGAGAGGTTGTCGGCTTTGATGTTGACCTTGCCAAAGAGGCGGCGCGTCGTTTGGGGGTTGCGGTTGAGTTCAAGCCGATTGATTGGGCTAAAAAGAAGGAGGAGATAACGTCCGGCAGTGTCGATATGCTTTGGAATGGTTGCGACATAACTGACGAGCGCAAGGAGTACATGATATTCAGCAAGCCTTACATGGACAGCCGTCAGGTTCTTATCGTCAAGAAGGGCAACGACCAGGGCATTTACTCTGAATACGACCTCAAAGATAAAGTCGTTGGGATGCAAGCCGGCACGAGTTCGGAACTTTATATCAACAAGGACATTAAGAAAAGTTTTGCTGACTTCAAAATTTGCAACAGCCTACAAGAAGGTTTCGCGGCTTTGGACAGCAATGAGTACGACGTATTTATTGCCGACGAGATTGCAGGACGTTACGAGATAACCCAAAATCCGAATCGCTTTGAGGTCATTGAAGCAAACGTAAGCCCGATAACGGAATTTGGCATTGGCTTTGCTAAGGGCAACACCGAGCTACGAGATAAAGTTCAAGTCGTCTTCGATGAGATGATTCAAGACGGCACCGCAAAGAAGATTTCCGAGAAATGGTTCCACGCCGATTTAATTAAGTTAAAGAAGTATGATTAACCCCTCTAGCGTGTAAGGGAGGTTCTCGACGTGAAGAAGATTTTTTTCTACTGCTGATGATTTTAATTGTAGGCGGTTGCGGCGACAGCAAGGAGGATTCAAAAGAAGTCAACAGCACGAAACACAGAAATATCCTGACGATTGGCTTTGATGAGAGTTTTGCGCCGATGGGTTTCCGCGACGAAAACGGAGAGATTGTCGGCTTTGATATTGACCTAGCCAAAGAGACTGCTAAGCGTATGGGTGCCGAAGTTGAATTCAGACCGATTGCTTGGGACAAAAAGGAAGAGGAGATAACCTCTGGCAACATCGACATGATTTGGAACGGGCTGGACATAATCGACGATTACAAGAAGTTTATGATATTCAGCAAACCTTACATGGACAACCGCCAAATTCTTTTAGTCAATGCGGGCAACATTCACCGTATCTACTCCCTTAGCGACCTTGAAGGCAAAGTCGTAGGTGCGCAAGCCGGCTCCAATGCAGAGACTTACATAAGAGAGAACGAAGACCTTAAGAACAGCTTTGCGGTATTCAGAACCTTTCGCGACCTGAACGAGGGCTTCGAGACTTTAAGAAAGGAGCAATTCTACGTAATAGTCATTGATGAGATTGCCGCCCGCTACGAAATGAGTAAACACCCTGGCGATTTCGAGATTATCGAGGCGACGGTTGGTCCCAGCACTGAATTTGGAATTGGTTTTCGTAAGAACGACACCGAGTTGCGGGATAAAGTTCAAAAGGAGTTCGATTCGGTAGTTGCGGACGGCACGGCTAAGCAAATCTCTATGAAGTGGTTTCAATCTGATTTGATTAAGTTAAAAAAGCATCATTAAGAACGGCACACCGTCAAAAGTTTTCCAGACGATGCTTGCTCAAATTAAAGCGGTGATTAAAGGGAGGTTCTCTAGGTGAAGAAAATTTTTTTACCGCTTATGCTAGTGATTTTTATGTTGACGGGTTGTAGTAATTCTTACGGCATTAGTAAGCTTGTTATCGGCATTGATGATGACTTCGCGCCGATGAGTTTCCACGATGAGAGGGGCAATCTGGTTGGCTTTGACATTGACCTTGCCACGGAGGCGGCTAAGCGCATAAACGCCGAGGTTGAATTCAAACCGATTGATTGGGACAACAAAGAACAGGAGATAGCCTCAGGCAATATCGATATGATTTGGAACGGGCTGGACATAACTGACCAACGCAAGGAGTACATGATTTTCAGCAAGCCTTACATGGACGACCGGCAGATAGTTCTGGTTAAGCGGGACGACGACTTTGATATTCATTCCGAATACGACCTGGAAGGCAAGGTTGTTGGCACGCAAGCTGGCTCCTCTTCTGACGACTACATTAATCAAAACGAAGACCTTAAACGCGGCATCAAGGAGTACAAGACTTACGGCAAGTTCAGCGAGGCGGTTACGGCTCTCAAGAACGACGAGATTGAAGTTATCGTCTGCGATGAGCTTATCGCCCGCTACGAGATGAACAGCAATCCCAATCAGCTAAGGATAATCGAAGTCAGGATAGGAAGTATCGCCGAGACGGGCATTGGCTTTCGCAAGGACAATGCCGCGTTGCGAGATAAGATTCAAAAGACCTTCGACGAAATGATTCAAGACGGCACGGCTAAGAAAATTTCCGAGAAATGGTTCCAAGCCGATTTGATTAAGCATTAGGGATGAGCTCTTTGAGGAAGCAACGATTAGTTGCTTTCATTTGTTTTTCAAACGCTTGCAATGGTTTTGGCGATAAAGTATAATGCAACGCGATTTGTTAAAATTTTTTTGAAAGGAAGTATTGCAGGTGAAGAAGATTTTTACGGCGGCATTGCTCCTTATGATGTTGCTGATGACGGGTTGCGGCGGAGGCGGCGAGCCAGCTAAGACTGACGGCGGCGATTCCAAGGAAGTTAAAAAGATTGTAATCGGGCTCGACGACGAATACGCGCCGATGGGCTTCAAGAACGAACAAAACGAGATTATCGGCTTCGATGTTGACCTTGCCAAAGAGGCGGCTAAGCGTCTCGGCTCGGAGGTCGAATTCAAAGCTATCGATTGGAACAGCAAAGAGGCGGAGCTTAAATCGGGACGCATCGACATTATCTGGAATGGTTTGGACATCACGCCCGAACGTCAGGAGAATATGCTTTTCAGCGAACCTTACATGGACAACCGCCAAATCGTCTTCGTGAAGAAGGGCAACGACCAAGGCATTAAGGCTGAGGCTGACCTCGCGGGCAAGGCTGTAGGCACGCAAGCCGGCTCCACTGCCGAGGCTTACATTGATAAAACTGAAGGTCTCAAGGCGGGCTTTAAAGAGTTCAAGACTTATGGCGATTACGTTAGCGCGTTCATGGACTTGGAGAACGGCAGAATCGATGCGTTGGTTTGCGATGAAATCGTTGGGCGTTATGCGATGAGCAAGCAGGGCGACAAGTTCGACGCCCTCGACGTGACGATTGGTCCGGTCAGTCAATTCGGTATTGCCTTCCGCAAAGACGACACTGCACTGCGCGATAAAGTTCAAGGCGTCTTCAATGAGATGGTTAAGGACGGCACCGCAGGAAAGATTTCCCAGCAATGGTTTGGGGCTGATTTGGTTAAAGGCAAGAAATAATCGGCGATTACTATTTGCGAACAGTGACCGCCGTCGCAAGACGGGAGTTAGGGAATATCTGTTATGGAAAAATTTTTCGATATGACGCTCCTCATTTTGGAGGGCGCGGAAGTCACGTTGGAGATTTTCTTCGTGACTTTAATTTTGAGCTTGCCGATTGGAGCATTGGCGGCGTTGGGGAGGATTTCGAGTTTCGCGCCGCTTAGGTACCTAATGGAGTTCTACGTTTGGATAATGCGTGGGACGCCGCTGATGTTGCAACTGTTGTTCGTGTACTTCGCCTTGCCCATGGTCGGAATCATGTTGCCCGACGTGGCGGCGGCTCTGCTAGCGTTCACGTTGAATTACGCGGCTTACTTCGCTGAAATCTTCCGCGCAGGCATTCAAGCGATACCACGCGGGCAATACGAAGCGGCGAAGGCTCTGGGGCTTAAGCATTGGCAGATGATGCGCTACGTAATCTTCCCGCAAGTGTTGCGTGTCGTGTTGCCGCCGATTTCCAACGAGACGATTAACCTAGTCAAGGACACGTCGCTAATCTATATCCTAGCGATGAATGACTTGCTAAGGGTTGCGCGGACGATTGTCCAACGTGAATTCGACATGACGCCGTTTGTTATCGCGGGCGCGTTCTATCTGGCGATGACTGCGGTGCTCACGTGGATATTTAAGAAACTCGAACAGCGTTACGGTTCATACGAGACTTGATTAAAAAGAGGAGGCTTTAAGGTGATTAGAAAAATATTGCTGAGTCTCCTCATTTTAATTGCGGCGACTTCAGCGGCACAAGCGGCGGAGCAGAACTTCAGCGAGCGGAAGGCTAATCTTGCCGAGGTAAGTGGGGTTCGTGTCGGCTACGGTTCGGGCACAATTCGTATCGTCGTAGACCTGTCAAAGAAGGTTGAGTTCGTCGAGAGCTACGCCGAGAATCCTTCCCGCATGATTATCGACCTCAAGGACTCGTGGCTTAGTCCGACCGTCAAGCGCGAGATTGAATTGAAATCCTTGGCGGCAAAAAAAATTCGCGTCGCGCAGTTCAATGATACGACCGTCCGGATTGTTATCGAGACTATGGCGGAGACGAAACCTTTCCATTTGGACGGCGGGACTAAAGGTCATCGGCTGGTTATCGACGTGGGCAATACTGACTTCAAACCGAATCCCGAAGCCAATAAGCCTAAACCCAACGCCGACGCTTTAAAACAACAGCAGGAACGAGACCTTAAAGCTCAACAGGAACGAGACCTTAAGGCTCAGCAGGAACGCGAGCTTAAAGAACAACAGGAACGAGACCTTAAGGCTCAGCAGGAACGAGACCTTAAAGCTCAACAGGAACGCGAGCTTAAAGCTCAGCAAGAACGAGACCTTAAAGCTCAGCAGGAACGCGAGCTTAGAGAACAGCAAGAACGCGAACAAGACTTAGCCCGACGCGAACAGGAGCTTAAAGAACGTGAACGGCAACTTAAGGAACGTGAAGAACAGGAGCTTAAAAAACAACAGGAGCGCGAACTTAAGGAACAACAAGAAAAAGAGCTTAAAGAACGTCAGGAACGCGAACGCGAATTAGCTCGGCGAGAACGTGAGCTTGCACAGCGTGAGCGCGAACTTAAAGAACGTGAGGAAAAAGAACTCAAGAAACAACAGGAGCGCGAGCTTAAAGAACGCGAGAAACAGGAACGCGAACTTAAGAAGCAACAAGAACGCGAACTTAAGGAAAAGCGCGAACGTGACATAAAAGAGCAACGCGAGCACGAAAAAATGCTTAAGGAGAAAGAAAAGCAGGAGCGTCGCGAGAAAAAGGACAAGGATAAAAAGAAGGACAAAGCCGAAGACGACGATAAAACTGCAGAAGTCAATGAGCCGTTCAAGGGTTTGGAAAATGACTTGGGCGAAATCACTGCCCTAAGCGGCAAAAAGATTGTTATCGACCCTGGGCACGGCGGCAACGATGCGGGCGCAATCGGTCCGACGGGCGTCATGGAAAAAACGGTTACGCTTAATGTTGCCCGTGAACTTCGCAAGCTACTTGAGGCGGAAGGCGCGCAAGTCATCATGACGCGTGAAGGTGATACGACCGTTTCAGCCAAAGGTGCTAAGGCGTCCGATATCGAGGAGCTAGGCGCAAGGTGCGAGGTTGCCAATCGGGTCGGCGCGGATATTTTCATTTCGATTCACGCTGACAGCTTCACCCGACCAGAGGCACGCGGCACGACCGGTTATTACTACAGCAAGAGCACCAGCGGCAGAGGGCAGAAGTTAGCCGATTGCATTCGCCGCAACTTAGTCGAGCAACTCGGCACGCCCAGTCGCGGAACTCAGCCTTGCAACTTCTACGTCGTCAAGCATACGGACATGCCCGCCACGTTGATTGAGCTTGGCTTTATCTCGAACAAGGAAGAAGAACAGCTCCTCAATTCCAAAGAAGGCGTGCAGAAGGCGGCGCAAGGAATCCTAGACGGCATTGAAGATTATTTTGGTTAAGCCGTTGCATATAGCAAGAAAAATCCTCTCCAAATTGCGGTAGAGGATTTTTTCTGTTATCATGGCGAAAAACTTTTGGAGGGAACTTTCATGAAGATAATCGTGACGGGCGGGGCGGGATTTATCGGTAGCAACTTTGTTTATTACGAGCTTAAGCACCACGCTGAAGACAAAATCATTTGCCTTGACAAGCTGACTTATGCTGGCAACCTTGAGACGCTTGCCGAGGCGCAAACCAATCCGCAATTCAAATTCGTTCGTGGAGATATTGCTGACCGGGCGGCGGTTTATAAATTGTTTGAGGAGGTTAAGCCAGATGTCGTCGTGAACTTCGCGGCGGAAAGTCACGTCGACCGCTCGATAGAAGAGCCAGAACTTTTCTTGCGGACGAATATTATCGGGACGAGTGTTTTGCTTGATGCCTGCAGGCAGTTCGGAATCAAACGTTTTCATCAAGTTTCAACGGACGAGGTTTATGGAGACTTGCCGCTTGACCGTCCGGATTTATTCTTCACGGAGACGACGAACTTGCACACGTCCAGCCCGTACTCGGCGAGCAAGGCGGCAGCTGATTTGCTCGTTCAGGCTTATCAGAGGACGTATAAAATCCCCGCGACGATTAGCCGTTGCTCCAACAATTACGGACCTTATCACTTTCCAGAGAAGTTGATTCCGCTGATGATTATCAATGCCTTGCACGACAAGAAGTTGCCCGTTTACGGCAAGGGGATTAACGTTCGCGATTGGCTTTACGTCGAAGACCATTGCGCGGCGATTGATTTGATAATTCGGCGCGGCACGGTCGGCGAGGTTTACAATATCGGCGGGCACAACGAGCGAACGAACCTTGAAGTAGTCAAGACGATTTTAAAGATTTTGGGCAAGGGCGAGGATTTGATTGAATTCGTCACCGACCGTAAAGGGCACGACCAACGCTACGCCATTGACCCAACGAAAATTTCCCGTGAGCTAGGTTGGACGCCCCAAACGAAATTTGACGACGGCATTAAGCAAACGGTTGCATGGTATCTGAATCATCGTGCGTGGTGGGAAAAGATTATCAGCGGCGAGTACAAAAATTATTATGCCAAGATGTATGACAATCGCTGAGGAGAAATTTTTATGCCAAAGTTTGCAGAATTCAAGCGCGAGCTAAGAAAAGCTGGTTGCTATAAAATAAGTGAAGGTGGCAATCACGAATGGTGGTTCAGCCCGATAACCAATGATAAGTTTCAAGTCGGACGGCACGACAGAGAAGAAGTTAAAAAGGGTATGGAGATGGAAATTAGAAAGAAAGCTGGCGTTCCAAAGAAATATTAAGGGAGGAATTTTTATGAAGTATGTTTATCCAGCTATTTTCTATCGAGCAAAAGAAGGCGGCTATTTTATCAATTTTCCAGATGTTGACGGCGCAGCAACGCAAGCTGACACTCTTTACGATGCATTAGATATGGCAGAAGATGCGCTTAACGGTATTATGGTGATGTGGGAAGACTTCAAAGCTGGCAAGTCTAAGTTGCCGATGAATAATCGTATCGTTGAGCCTACGCCGATTGAACAAGTTAAAGCCGAGCCGGACGAGTATTCTACAAGCGCATTTGTTACGCTGATAAAGGCTGACACCGACGCTTATAGGAAACTTTATCTCAGCGATGACTGAAAAATTTTTGCGGAGCGGTTACACGACGGGAGCTTGCGCGGCGGCGGGTGTTAAGGCGGCATTGATTCTGCTGACTAAGGGCAAGACTGTCGACGCTGTGGAAATAATCGCGCTCGACGGCACGCCGCTTACCATTCCGATTAAAGACGTAAAGAAGACTTCCGAAGGCATTCGCGCAGAGGTTGTAAAGTTTTCGGGCGACGACCCCGACATAACAAACGGCGTATCGGTCTTCGTTAAGGTGCGGCGCATTGGCGGTGGCGAGATAATTTTCAAGGCGGGCTTGGGCGTCGGGCGAATCACTAAGGCGGGAATGCAACTGCCAATCGGGGAGCCAGCGATTAATCCTAAACCGCGTGAATTGATTCGTAATGTGGCGGCGGAATTCAACGTCGGCGGGCTGGAGGTAGAAATTTCAATCCCTGCGGGCGTGGAGCTTGCGAAGAAGACTTTAAATCCTGTGCTCGGCGTGGAGGGCGGTTTATCGATTATCGGGACGACGGGCGTCTTGCGTCCCATGAGCGAGGAGGCGTTTAAAAATTCTCTCGTGCCGCAAATCGACGTAGCAAAGGCGGCGGGCTTTGATGAATTAGTTTTCGTGCCGGGCAAAATCGGTGAGACTATCGCTAAGAAACTCGGCTTGCCGGAGGGCGCGATAATCCAGACGAGCAACTTTATCGGATTCATGTTGGAGGCGGCAGTTGCTCGCGGCGTAAAGCGTGTAATCTTATGCGGGCACATTGGCAAGTTGGCTAAGGTTGCGGCGGGCGTTTTCTACACGCACAATCGAATTGCCGACGGTCGACTTGAGACTTTGGCGGCGTATGCGGCGGCGGAAGGTCTGCCCGCTTGCGAGGTTCAGAAAATCCTAAACGCCAACACCACAGAGGACGCCGCACAAATTATCTCGGCGAATCACCTTGAACGCGTTTATCAAAGGATTGCGGCGCGGGCGAGCCTTCGGGCAGAACGTTACGTTTTCGGCAAGCTAGCAGTCAATACAATCTTAGTTGACTTTGCAGGAAATATTTTAGGGACGGACGTTGGGAGGTGCTAACATGCATGGGAAGTTTTGGAAGATTGCTACGCTCTTAAGTTTTATATTAATGGCGGTGGTCGTCTGCTTTGGCTTCAAGGCAATGAGCAACATATCGGCGGGAAAAGATATGTCAACTGGTCTTCCCCCAGCAATAGTTAATTACGGACGCAAGGCAATGGATTTGGCAAAACCTGTGTTAAATAAGTTGGGCATTGTCAGCGACGTGCGACCGACGGAGATAGTTAAAGACAAATTGAACGAGGCAAGCGCGGCAGTAAATGAGGCTACAAGAAAGCTAACACAGTAACGGGAGGTTATCAGCATGAAGATTTTATTTATCTGCAGTGGCAATACGGGTCGTTCACCGATGGCGCAGTTCGTGATGAAGAAGTTAATTGCGGACGCGGGCTTGAGCGATAAAATTTCGGTGTCGAGTGCGGCGAGCAAGCCGACCAGTGGCGGCGGTCTTCACGAGGGCATTGCGGCTAAACTTCGCGAAGAAAATATCCCTTACACCACGCACACGGCGCACACGATTACTAAGGACGATTACGCGGCGAACGATTTAATCATCTGCATGGACGCCGGCAACGTCGAGCAGGTCAAAGCGATTGTCGGCGGCGATTCGGGCGGAAAGATTTCAATGCTCCTTGATAAAGACATTCCGTGGGACAAGAACGGATTCGCCACGACGTATGATGACATTGAGCGCGGGTGCAAAGCTTTGCTTGAAAAAGTTAGGCAGTGATTATATACTACGTGCGGGAGGTGACAGCATGAAGGAACGCATTCACAAGGACGTAGTGATAATCGGAGCGGGCATGGCGGGCTTGACGGCGGCTCTGTACTGTGGGCGCATGAACTTGGACACGCTGGTTTTGGAGAACGGGCTTATCGGCGGACAAATTGCAAACGCGGTCGCCATTGAGAACTACCCCGGCTTCGTAAGCGTAAACGGCGGCGATTTGATTGCGACGGTTCAAAAGCAGGCGGAGACCTTCGGCGCAGTGATTGACGAGTTCGACGAGATAGAAAAGGTCACGTTGAAGACTTCGCCGAAGATAATCGAGACGCAGGAAAAGATTTACGAGGCGGACGCCGTGATAATCGCGTCGGGTATGAACAGGCGCAAGCTCCCGTTGCCAGAGGAGAAAAAATTTGCTGGACGCGGCGTGCACTACTGCGAGCTGTGCGACGGTCATGCTTACGACGGAAAAGTTATCGCAGTGGCGGGCGGCGGCAATGCGGCAGTTGACGCGGCAAACTTCTTGACTAAGTACGCTACGAAACTTTATCTGATTCATCGTTCACAGTTCAGAGCGGATGAAGTTTCGCAAAAAAGACTTCGCGCCAATGACAAGGTCACAATCATGTTGCAGACGGATATAAAAGCTCTGCGCGGCGACAAGAAGCTTAAGGAAGTCGAGGTTTTCGACAAGACGACGGGCGAGACCAAAACTCTTGCGATTGACGGGATATTTGTTAATATCGGCGTGGAACCGAACACGAAACTTTTCAAAGACGAGCTGACCTTGACGGCTAGCGGCAGGATACCAGCGAGCGAGGATTGTCGCACGGAGCTTGCGGGCGTGTTCGCGGCGGGCGACGTTCGGGAAAAGGAAGTGCGCCAGCTGACCACGGCGGCGGCGGACGGCACGACTGCGGCTCTGCTTGCCGAAAAGTATTTGGCTAAACTCAAGGTGGCGATTTAAATGGTTAAGGTCTACACAACGGCGACTTGCCCATATTGCGCAAAGGTGAAACGTTTTCTGAAGTCCAAAGATGTTGAGTTTGAGGAATTGGACATCGAGAAAGACCCCGCCGCCCGCGAGGCTTGCAAGAAACTTACGGGTATTGATTGGGCGGTTCCCGTCACGACGATTGACAACGAACATTACGTTATCGATTACGATAAAGAGGCGTTGGAAGAGTTGCTTTGCTTATAGGAGGTTGATTGATTTGGTAAAGGTTTATTCGTTTGAAAGTTGCCCTTGGTGCAACAAAGTCAAAAATTATCTAAAGGCACGCGGCGTTGAGTTTGAAACTCGCGACATTGAGCTTAGCGAAGAGGCCGCCGCCGAGTGTCAGAAGATTTCGGGCGACTTGACGGTTCCGGTTACGACGATTGACGGCGTGCACTACGTCCTCGGCTTCGACAAGAAAAAGATTGATGAGTTGCTCGCTTCGGCTTAAGGGGGATTATCATGAGCGTTTACGATTTCACGGTTAAGACTAAGCGCGGCGAAGATAAATCGCTGGCGGACTACAAAGGCAAGGTTCTTTTAATCGTCAACACGGCTAGCAAGTGCGGCTTTACTCCACAGTTCGCCGAACTGCAGAAACTCTACGACACGTACAAGGACAAGGGCTTGGAGATTCTCGGCTTCCCGTGCAATCAGTTCGCGGGACAGGAGCCGGGCACTAACGATGAAGTTCAGCAGTTCTGCAAGCTCAATTACGGCGTGACGTTTCCGATTTTTGCTAAAGGGGACGTTCGCGGCGAGACGGCTCAGCCGCTGTTCAAATATCTTACGGCGCAAAAAAAGTTCGAGGGCTTCGACATGAATCACCCCGTAGCCAAACCGTTGCTTGACGCCTTGCAGAAGAACTTCCCCGAATACTTGGAGGGCGACGGCATTAAGTGGAACTTCACGAAGTTTTTGATTGACCGCGAGGGCGAAATTGTTGCACGGTTTGAGCCGACGACCACGCCCGCCGCAATCGCTGGAGACATTGAAAAGCTTCTCTAAGATTCTTTGCAAAGAAAAAGCCGGGAGGTCGCGTTGACCTTCCGGCAATTTTTATGGCTTGTGCCACTCAATCATATTGTCTGGCAGATTGAACAGCCGCAAGATTTTGTTGACGATGTGATTGATCTGCGCTTGCAAGTCGGGCGGCGTGTTGTAAAACGTCATGACCGGCGGCATAATGATTGCTCCGCAGTCGGCAAGTTCTTTCATATTGCGCAGGTGAATTCGGCTAAATGGCATTTCACGCGGCACGAGCAGGAGCTTGCGACCCTCCTTAATGCAAACGTCCGCCGCCCGCAGTAGAAGGTTTTCGCAGTAGCCAGACGCAATGCCCGCCAAAGTTTTCATGGTGCACGGGACGATTATCATTCCGTCGACGAGGAAACTTCCGCTTGCAATCGACGCGTCCATTTGGTTCACGTCGTAAACGAAATTGGCAAGGCGGCGTATCTCGAAAACGTCGAAGTTCGTTTCGTCTCGTATGGTGAGTTCCGCGCCCTCGGTGATGATTAAATGCGTTTCGACGGATTCAATCTCCTTTAGCCGTCTTAGCAGTTCCACGGCAATGACCACGCCGCTAGCACCCGTCATGCCCACAATCAGTCGCATATCATTTCCCCTTTGAGTTGATAGCCTCGCGGCGTTATCATGAAGCCTTCCTTGACGAAGGTTTGAGAATTGCCGATTATCACTAGCGAAAACATGTTGACTTCCTCTTGAGTGAAATTTTCTAGCGTCGAGATAACTTTAGTCTCGCCTGAGCGTCCCGCATTAGTCACGATGCCGACGGGCGTATTTTTTTTGCGGAACTCCAGCAAGATACTTTGAACTTCGGAGAGCTGTTGAACGCGGCGTTTGCTTTTCGGGTTATAAAGGGCGATAACGAAATCACCCGCCGCCGCCGAGCTTACGCGCCTTTTGATAAGCTCCCACGGCGTCATTAAATCGCTTAAACTTATAATTGCAAAATCGTTCATGAGAGGCGCACCTAGGATCGCCGCCGCCGCATTGACTGCACTGACGCCCGCGATAATTTCAAAGTGCGGACGCTTGTTTTTGGGCAAGTCAAGAATCATTTCAAGGACGAGACCCGCCATACCGTAGACGCCGGCATCGCCACTGGAAACAACTGCCACGTTGCGACCGCTTAAAGCCTCCGCAATAGCTAGTTGGCAGCGTTCGACCTCCTGCATCATTGCTCGCCCGATTATTTTCTTGTCGCTTATGATGTTTTCAATGAGCTTAATGTAAGTGTTGTAGCCCGCGACGACTTCGACGGATTCGATTGCCCGACGTGCACGCGGTGTCATCTCGTCCAAGCCGCCCGGTCCTATCCCGACGACAAAAACTTTACTCATTAATCGCTAACCACCTTCCTTGCCCCGACGAAGCGCACTTTCCAATAATCGTTGTCGAGGCTGTCAATCTTCACGCCCTTGCTTGACGAGGCATGAAGGAATTTTCCGTCGCCGACATAAATCCCGCAATGAGAGACGCCCGCCGTATACGTCGTGAAGAAGACTAGGTCGCCGGTCGTCAGTTGATTAGGTTTAGCGGCTCGCCCCAAGTTGTATTGCTCGTCAGCTAGGCGCGGAATCGTCACGCCGTGCATTTTGAAGACGTATTGCAGAAGCCCTGAGCAGTCAAAGCCAGAAGGAGTTGTGCCGCCGAAGACGTAAGGCGTCCCTATGAAACGCTGAGCCGTCGAGACGATTTGCTTACCTTGATTGCCGCTGATAAAGACTTTGCCATAAGGAGCAAGCGTCGTTGTCTTGCTGGTGTCCACGTCTGCGGCGGTGACTTTTAGGTCGGGCAAGCGTCGTCCTTTCTTTTCCTTAGCCTTCTTCAACGCTCGCCACGTGACGTTAGTGACAATGCCCGTTACGCTGATTTTGTTATCGTGTTGGAAGGCGGCGACTGCTCGTTCGGTCTCGGTGCCGTAAACCCCGTCAAGCTCGGTGATGTCGTAGCCGATTAGATAAAGTTTCTTCTGCAAGGTCAGCACGTCATTGCCGCGAGAGTTTCTAGAGAGGGTCGGCGACGCTAGAGCCGTGCCGCTTAGCAGTGTCACGATTGCGGCGGCGGTGATTGCTGTTTTAAACTTCATCGCATCAACCTCCAATACTTGATTCAAGGAAGTTAAATGAACTTGAACGAAAACCTCTGACCCGGCTTAAGGTAGCCCGTTAAGAAAATTTCTTCGTCGAGAATGTGCGCTGCGATATTAACGCGCCCGTCGGCAGGCAGCACATCTTGGATTATCTGAACTTCGCCCGCATATCGTCCGAAGTTTTCGTTGTCAATCGTCACGTCCCCGAAGCTACGTTGAATCGAAGGTTCTTCAGGCGGAATCTTTTCGCCGGTCTCCTTAAGGTATTGGCGACCCTCCACGGCACGAATCACAGACTTGGCTACGTCTTTGCGGCGCGTGAACGTGCGACTAAGAATTTCCGTTGTTATCAAGTCATTGCTAAGGAGTTCGGCTTGGAAGATGACTTCATCTTTTTGAACCGTCGCGACTGCTTGCAACTCTTCTTGGGTAGGTTGCCCGTCGCCGATAATGATAAAGTCGACGCCCAAAGCCGCTAAGAATCTCGCTGATAAGTCCGTTGAAAAGTTGCGGCAGTCTTCTAGGGTCGGAAGTCCTTCTTGCAGGGGAAGACGCCTTTTGCCGTCTTTGCTCGGCACGAACGCCCCAACCTCAATCCCTAAGTCGTGCAAGATACGATTTTGATTGTCGAAGAAGTAAGTATCAAGTCCCGTCCACGGGTGCGGATAAAAGTTGTGTAGTGCGGTGATGTTTTTAAAGTCCGCTTTGCGTTCTATCAGGGCGTCCAAAAGTTCTTCGGTGACGGTGGAGGCGTTGAGTTGAATCTTGCGCTTGCGACTAAGCTCGGCGACTTGTTCGGACGTGAAGCCGTCGTCTAGGCGGAGGGTTATTCCGTCCATGTCGTATTGCGAAAAGTTTTTGGCGTTCACGTCTAGGATAATTTCAAAGCCGTTGATTACCGCCGTCGCTAAGATGTCTTCCAGGTCCTCTTGAAAAGTTTCAGCCGCTGACGTTTCGGGAATCTGCACGGAGGTAAAAAGACGCTTGAAGCCCAGAGCCGCCGCCGAATCAATCAGCGAAAGATTTGCCTCGCTGTCGTAGTCCAGCCCTGCGTAAATCGATATTCCGTTCTGCATAACAAAATCTCCTTTGGCGAGAAAAGTTTACGTGCCAATCATAGCGTTAATTCGTTTGATACGGTCGCGGAGCTTATCATTGGTCGCTTGCACGCAAACCATAAGATTGCCGCGCACCTTGCCGATTTTAATCATTGCGGCGGTCGTTAGCATGTTGAGAACCATTTTGGTAGCAGTGCCCGCCTTCATGCGTGTTGAACCCGTCAAAGCCTCCGCGCCAGTCACGGGCGTTATCGCAATGTCGACGACCTTAGCCAAAGCAGACTCTTCCACGCACGAGACGCCAACGGTTATCGCGCCGAGTTTCTTAGCGAAGTCGACGCCGCCTAAGACGTAAGGCGTCCTGCCAGATGCCGTGATTCCAACCAGAACATCCGCCGCGCAGAAGTTGCGACTAGTTAAATCCTCTGCGGCAAGGTTGAAGTTATCCTCCGCGCCCTCGACGGCATGAATCAGCGCACCTTCGCCGCCCGCAATCAGCCCTTGCACCATATCGGGCTTAACTCCGAAGGTCGGCGGACACTCTGAAGCGTCAAGCACTCCGAGCCGACCTGAAGTCCCCGCGCCTATGTAAAACAATCTGCCGCCGCGTAAAAAACTTTCGGCAATCGCCTCGACCGCTTTAGCGACTTCGGGCAAGACACCTTCGACAGCCGCCGCAACCTTTTTATCCTCGTCGTTGATGAGCTTAACCATCTCAAGCGTCGTGCATTCGTCAATGTGAGCCGTCGCGGGATTTACCTTTTCCGTTGTCAGTTCAGAAAAATTTTCCATGTCGTCACCTCAGGGAATGAATATCAAGTCGGCAACTTCAGGATTACCCTCGGCTATGTCCATTTTGAATCGGTGGAGCGGCGCGAAGATTGGCGAACCCTTTAACCTAAGCTGAAACCTAAGTAGCGTATGCGAATTGCTACCGAGGACGGGAATCCTAGTTAAGACGTAGCTGTTTGAATCGTTGGTTGCAAGTCCGTAGTCTTCGATGAATCCGGCGCGGAACCCGACCTCCTTAGACGTGTCTTCGGCGTCGAGAGTGTATTTGCCTTCGGGGTAAGCTATGAACTTGGCGGGCTTCTTTAACGCCCACTCAATCGCCTGCTTCGAGCCGTAAATTTCATTCCAGAGTTTATCGCCCTTTAGCGTGGTCAAGTCCTTGTAAGTCATGGTGTGGCTTTCAAAGTCCATGTAGCCGCCCGCCTGCAACGCCCGCACGAAATCCCACGACAGATAATCCTTCATGCCGATATGGTCAGTGACGATAAAGACCGTCGCCCGCATGTTGTACTTTTGCAGGAGCGGGAAGACGTTTTTATAAATGTCTTCGTGCCCGTCGTCGAAGGTTAGCACAATCGGCTTATCGGGCAGAGGCTTTCCCGTCTCCCAGGCGTCAAGCAAGTCGTCAGGTGTAATGACATGATAGCCGTTGTCCACCAGATACTTTAACTGCGCCTCGAAGTCAGCGACCTTTAACGTCGTCAGGTTGGTGTCGGTGTCGCTCACGCGGTGATAAACCAGAATCGGCACGCCGTCTGCCGCCCGTGCAAACAACCAATAAACGAACCCCGCCGCCGCCACAAGGAGCATAACCATTGCTACCAAAAATTTTTTCATTAGTCTACGCTCCTTTCAGTCAAATTTCATTTGGGCTAATATATAACAAGCGGCGGGCAGTGTCAAGGAAATTCGCTGTTGTAAAAAGTTTCGGCGCGTGATAAACTGCGCGGCGCAAGGAGGAATTTTTTATGATAGTAGTAATGAAACGCGGAGCCACACAAGAGAACTTAGCGGCGGTCGTCAAGAAAATTGAGGCGTCGGGATTGCGCACCCACCTTTCCAAGGGCGAAGAAGTCACAATCGTCGGCGTCATCGGCGACAAGAAGACTATTGCCAATCTGGAACTGCAGATGATGGCGGGCGTCGAAAAGACCGTTCGCATAACGGAGAAATATAAACTCGTCAGCCGCGACTTTCACCCGGAAGATACGATAATCGACGCGGGCGGCGTGAAGATTGGCGGCGATGAAATAATCGTCATGGCGGGTCCGTGCGCCGTTGAAAGTCTGGAGCAACTGCGCGAGGCGGCCTCTGCAGTCAAAGCTTGCGGGGCGAAATTTTTACGCGGCGGAGCCTTCAAGCCGAGGACATCGCCTTACGACTTCCAAGGGCTCGGCGAGGAGGGATTGAACCTTCTACGCAAGGTCGCGGACGAATTTAATCTGCGGGTTGTTACGGAGATTGTTGACAAGGACGACATCAGCCTTTTCTGCAAGTACGCGGATATTCTGCAAGTCGGCGCACGGAATATGCAGAACTTCCAAATGCTTAAAGCCCTCGGCAAATGTTCAAAGCCCGTCATGCTAAAGCGTGGACTGTCGGCGACAATTTCGGAATGGCTAAACGCGGCGGAATACATCATGAGCGGCGGCAATGAACAGGTTATCTTCTGCGAACGAGGAATTCGGACTTATGAGACGTTCACGCGCAATACTCTGGACTTGTCAGCGGTGGCGGCGGTCAAGGAGCTATCACATCTGCCAATCATCGTAGACCCGTCGCACGGAACTGGACGTTGGAAAATGGTTGCGCCAATGGCACGAGCCGCAATCGCCGCTGGAGCCGATGGTTTGATAATCGAAGTGCATCCCAATCCAGAGAAGGCACTTTCAGACGGCGACCAATCGTTGACGCCCGAAGCCTTCAAAGATTTAATGTCGAGTCTCGGCGGCATTGCAAAAGTTATGGGGCGTTCGCTATGAAGATTGCGATAATCGGCGTGGGGTTAATTGGCGGCTCGCTCGGCTTGTGCTTGAAGGACAAACTCGGCGACGGCGTTTATATAACGGGGCTTTGTCGAACGGAAAAATCAATGCGGCGGGCAATGGAACTCGGTGCAGTCGATTTGGCGACATCGAACTTGCAAGAGGTCGTCGAGGACGCTGACATCATCTTCTTAAGTCCGCCCGTCCTGCAAATCGTCCCTATGGTCAAAAAGATTCTGCCGTTCCTGAAGTCTGGAGCAATCTTGACGGACGCCGGCTCAACCAAACAGTTTATCTGGCAGGAACTCCGAAAGATTTTGCCGCCCGACATTTTTTACATCGCAGGGCACCCCATGACCGGCAAGGAAAAATCTGGCGTCGAAGTGGCGGATAAAAATCTGTTCAAGGGCAAGGCTTATGTCATAGCCGAGGGCACGAGCGCACCGCCGGAGGCTAAAGATAAGTTGATGAGCGTTCTGAAACTCACGGAAGCCGACTTCTTGGAGATTGACATTGCTAAGCACGACCGCTGCGCCTCGATTATAAGTCACGTGCCACATCTGACGGCGGCGGCTCTTGTTACTCTCCTGAACGACGCGGGCAACGACCTTGACTCTTGCCTAAAGCTCGTCGGCGGCGGTTTCAAGGACACGACGCGCATTGCCAGTTCAAACGCTGATATGTGGGCTGATATTTGCATGACGAACGGCGACGCCATTGCCAATCACCTACGCGACCTGCAAGACATTTTAGGCAACGTCATCACGGCGATTGAACGGCATGACCGACAAGCCATTCACGATTACTTTGCTAAGTCGAAGGCTCGCCGCGATAAAATTCTTGAGACGATTACCTTTGACCCGAACTGAGGAGGGCTTTTATTGAAGGCAATATATCTGGACTGCGCGTCGGGCATAAGCGGCAACATGTTTTTAGGGGCGTGTCTTCAGTTGGGCGTGCCCGAAAAATATTTGCGGGCTGAACTCGACAAGCTGAATTTGCCGCGTGAGTTTGAACTTGAGATTGCGGACGTGAGCAAGAACGGAATCGGCGCGGCTTATGTCAATGTCAAACTGCCGAGGGGCTTTGATTCGGAGATTGACCGCCCGAACATCAGACACTTGCACCGCCACGAGCACGCGATTAATCATAGTCATCGCACGTTCGGCGACATAAAGAAGATAATCGACGGCTCGGCATTGAATGCGGCGGTTAAGACTCGTGCGTTGGCGATTTTCTCTGTGATTGCTAAGGCGGAAGGCAAGGTTCATCAACGCCCCGCCGAAGAGGTGACCTTCCACGAGGTCGGCGCGATTGATTCTATCGTTGACATTGTGGGCTGTGCGATTTGCCTTGATTATCTGGACGTGGAAAAGATTTTCGTTTCGCGAATCAACACCGGCTCTGGCTTCGTCAAGTGTGCTCATGGTCTCATGCCGATACCCGCGCCCGCGACGGCTGAACTTTTGCAAGGTTTCAAGACATATCATTTTGGCGCGGAAAAGGAGTTGACCACTCCGACGGGGGCGGCGATAGTCAATGCCCTTGCCGAGTACAGTAGGGACTTGCCCGAAGACTTTTCGTCGGAGAAGATTGGATACGGGGCTGGCACATGGGATTTGGATATTCCGAACGTCTTGAGAATTTACCTTGGGGAATTCGGCGGACGCGGCGAACGACACTTGCTAAAGCTTGAGGCGAATATCGACGACATGAATCCGCAGATATACGGCTGGCTTTACGAGCGGCTATTCAAGGCGGGGGCTTTGGACGTGTGGACGACGCCCATTTACATGAAAAAGAATCGACCCGCGCATATGCTTAGCGTATTGGTCGACGCGGAGCACAAGGAGCTTTGCATAAAGATTATTTTTGAGGAGACGACGACGATTGGTTTGCGAGTGCTTGAGATTGCTCGGCGCGTGGAGGCTGTACGGAAAATGGCAAAAGTCGAGACGAGTTTTGGGGAAGTTCAATGCAAAGTCAGCGCGTACGACGGCAAGATAGTTTCGATAACGCCGGAATATGAGGACTGCCGCCGCTTAGCCGAGAAAAATTCCGTGCCGCTCAAAGCGGTTTGGCAGGAGGCATTGACTAAGCAGGAGGCTCGGCTCGGATAAAAAATTTTTAAAAAATTTTTTGCCTGTCAAGCAGGAATTTCCGTAATTCGCGGCGAACCACCCCTTCGGGGTTGCGGGGTGGTTGGTTAGGTTAGCTGAGTCCTCCCTCCCAAGGAAGATGAAGGTGATTACATGGGAGCTTACAGAGAGACTTGGTTTCAGAACAACAAGTCGGATCATGGTTGGTACACTTGCGCTAAATGTGGAAAAAAGATTCGGAAGGCTGATGTTGACATTGATCACATTATCCCGCAGAAGCATAAAGGTTCGGATAGTTTGTGGAACTTGCAGTGCTTGTGTAAACATTGCAACAGGTCGAAGCAGGCGAGAATTGGTTTAAAGGAAACGGGAACGGATTTGTTGAAAGCGAATGGGAAACGTGCAGTGAAAGCCATTGTGACAGGAACGACAAGCATTTTGAGACGGAAGAAGAAATGAGAAACGGTAATGTTGAACTGGTTAGAAGGATTGCAGCTCTGGCAGAAGGTAAGAAGAAGCTACGGTTAATGGAAGTATGCGGAACACACACGGTAGCGATATTTCGTTCAGGGATACGTCAGGTTTTGCCAGAGAATGTGGAACTTGTATCGGGACCTGGTTGCCCTGTTTGCGTGACAAATGATGATTACATTGACAAGGCGATTGAGTACACGCGGGAAGGTTTCATCGTTGCGACGTTCGGGGATATGCTAAAGGTTCCGGGTTCGCGGTCGAGTTTGTCGGAGACTCAAGCGGCAGGCGGCGACGTTCGGATTGTGTATTCACCGCTCGATTGCGTAAAGCTTGCCAGAGAGAATCCTAGCCGGAAGATAATCTTTTTGGCGGTAGGGTTCGAGACGACAGCCCCGACAGCGGCGGCGACGGTTTTGGCGGCGAAGGCTCACGGGATAAAGAACTTGTTCATGCTATCGGCTCAAAAGCTGGTGCCGCCCGCGCTAAGATTTTTGTTGAAGGACACGTCGGTTAAGGTCGACGGTTTTTTATTGCCGGGGCACGTGGCAGTTGTCATTGGGGCGGACGCGTTTAAGTTCTTATCTGACGAATTCAAGATACCAGGTGCGGTCGGCGGCTTCGAGGCGGAGGAGATTTTAATCGCGCTGAAGAGTTTGCTTGAACAGATTGACAGCGGGCGAGCCGAGGTCGTGAACGATTATCGCAGTGTGGTTAAGGCTGAAGGCAACGTTGCGGCGAAGAGAATCCTTGCGCAAGTCTACGAGGTCGCGGACGCGGAATGGCGCGGCATGGGAATGATTCCTGAGTCGGGGCTTAGGATGCGTGATGAGTTCGCGGCGTTTGACATTGAACGCGTTGAGCCAGTCGCGATTGAACGAACGGAGAAAAAGACGGCGTGTCGTTGTGGCGAAGTCTTGCGCGGGCTAGTCAAGCCGACGGAGTGTCCGCTCTTTGGCAAGGCATGTCAACCGCTTCACGCCATTGGACCTTGTATGGTGTCAGTCGAGGGAGTTTGCGCGGCGTGGTTCAAATACGGAGGAAACAATTTCAAGTGGAGAGAAAAATTTTAATGGCACACGGGGCGGGCGGCAAGTTGAGTGCACAGCTCTTGCAGGAGGTAATTTTGCCCGCCTTCGACAACGAGATTTTAAACGAGCTTCACGACGGCGCGAAGATTGGACGCTTAGCAATGACGACGGATAGTTATGTTGTGCGTCCGATTTTTTTTCGCGGCGGGGACATTGGCAAGCTGTCGATTTGCGGCACGGTGAATGATTTGGCGGTCACGGGCGCAGAGCCGAAATATATTTCCGTGGGCGTGATATTGGAGGAAGGCTTTGACTTCGACGACCTAAAGCGCATTGTTCAATCGATGGCGGCGGCGGCTCGTGAGGCTGGAGTTAAAATCGTCACGGGCGATACAAAGGTTGTCGGGCGCGGACAAGCGGACGGGATTTTTATTAACACAGCGGGCATCGGCGAACTGATTGACGGCGTAGACATATCGGCTAGGCAAGTTCGCGCAGGCATGAAGGTTTTGATTTCGGGGACGATAGGCGACCATGCGACGGCGATTTTGGCGGGGCGGCACGGCTTGGAACTGCCAGAAGGTGTTCAATCTGATTGTGCGCCGCTTAACAAGATGATTCACGAGATGTTGACGGCTGAACCACGGATTGCCATGCTAAGAGATGCGACACGCGGCGGGATTGCGGCTGTGCTAAATGAGATTGCACAGGCGGCGAACGTTGGGATTTTGCTTGACGAAGAAAAAATTCCCGTGCGCGAGGAGGTTCGCGGCGTCTGCGAAATTTTGGGCTTTGATGCTTTGGAGTTGGCTAACGAGGGCAAGATAATCGCTGTCGTGCCAGAGGGGTCGGCGGAAAAGATTTTGTCGGTTATGCGGCAGAATGATTACGGCAGGAACGCGGCGTTGATTGGCGAGGTCGTCAGCAATGCGGCGGGCAAGGTCGGCTTGAAGACTCCTTTGGGCAGTGTTAGGATTGTCGACATGCCGGCGGGCGAATTGGTTCCGCGTATCTGTTAAGGGGGCTTAAGATATGGAGCAAAGGACACGCGACATTTTGAAGCTACTGCTACAGGAAAAAACTTTTCAGACGACGGCGGACATTGCGTCAAGATTATCAGTGAGTGCAAAGACGGTTTCGCGGCAACTGCCTAAGGTCGAGGAGGCTTTGAACAAAGTCGGCTTGCAACTGGAAAAGAAATCGGGCGCGGGTCTTCTGATAACTGGTAGCGATGTCAAACGCTATGCCCTGCTTAAGCAACTGCAGACGGGCGACAAGAGCGAGTACACGCCGGGCGAACGACGGTCAATCATAATCGGCAAGCTACTTTCGAGCCGCGAGCCGATAAAGTTGTTCGTGCTGAGCAGTGCGGTACACGTGACGGATTCGACGATAAGCAACGACCTTGACAAGCTGGAGCCGTGGTTTAGGGAGGCGGGCTTGAAACTTTTTCGCAAGCCTGGGTTGGGTGTGAGTTTGCTCGGCGACGAACGGGACTTGCGGCGGGCGATTGTCCGATATATTTATGAGCACGTCGGCGAAGAGCGGCTACTAAACCTAATGCAAGATAATCTGCCCGATAAGCCAGTTGCGCAAGTGTCGAAGTTTTTATTGGAGCTGATTGACGCGGGCGAGTGGCGGCGGCTTGAACAGATGATTCGCACGACGGAAGACGATTTGGGCTACAAGCTTTCGGACAACGCGTTTATTGGCTTGGTCGTGCACTTGTCGCTTGTGGTGCGGCGGATACGGAACCACGAGCCAATTAAGCTTGAGGCGGAAAGTTGTTCGCGGCTCAAAGATAGTCGAGAGTTCACGGCGGCTAAAAAGCTTGCGGAACAAATCGAGGCGGCGTCGGGGCTAGAAGTTCCTACCAGCGAAGTTTGCTACATAACGATGCACATACTCGGAGCGAGGAGCCGATACAGTTCGGCGAGCCTGGGAACGATTTCGATGATGGATAATTTTCACCTAGTCACGTTGGCGCGGCAGATTATGAAACGGGCGGCGAAGATTACGGGACGCGACATTGAGAAGAACCAGAGCTTGCTTGCGGGGCTAGTCAATCACCTTGCGCCGACGCTGAGCCGGCTGAAAATGCATATGGACATTCGCAACCCGTTGCTCGGCGAGATTCAGACGCATTACCCCGAACTGATGACCTTAACGAGAAAATGCGTCGTGGAGTTGGAAGCGGAGGTTGATGAGCCGTTACCAGACTCGGAGATAGCTTATATCGCGATGCATTTGGGCGCGGCGTTGTCTGACAGCGAAAAATTTTCGCACGCGGTGCATAGGGTGGTTGTCGCGTGCCCGACGGGCATGGGGACTTCGCGACTTTTGGCTAGCCGACTTCGTGCCACGTTCCCGACGCTCCAAATTGTCGATGAGGTGCCGATACTTGAGATTAACTCCGATTACATTGCGGCTAAGGATTTCGAGTTCATAATTTCGACGGTGCCGATTGCCCGCGCCGATAAACCGGTTTTGGTCGTGAGCGCGGCTTTGATTGAAGAGGACAGGAAGAAGATTGACGCGGAACTTGCTCGGCAGAACAAACAATTTCTAGGCAGTGCAGAGGAACTTGAGCCGCGTCCGCCGTTTATGGAAGGCTTAGCCAAGATGAATTCATATGGGCGGGCGATTACGTCGCTGATGACGAATTATTTTTTTGTCCGCGAAACGATTGGCAACATCAACGAGGCGTGCGAACTTGCCGGGCGATTGGCGGGCGAGGACGACATAAGCCGCAAAGAAATTTCAAAGTCGCTCCTTCTGCGCGAGGACAAGGGGTCGACGCTGATTATTGGCAGGCATATGATTTTACTGCACTGCAAGAGCGCGGCGGTTAAGGCTCCGGCGTTCGGGATTTTGCAACTCGGCGAGGGTTTCAAGTATCCTGCTGACGGCGAGATTGTCCGAACGGCGATTGTCCTGCTTGCGCCGCTTGACATTGACGAGTTCACGCTTGAGACGATTGGGCATATTGCGTCGGTTTTGCTTGACCGCTGGGGCTTTATCGAGGTTCTTCACGAGGGCAACGGCAATGAGATTCGCCGCGAGGTGCTAAAGATTTTCGAGGACTTCTACAAGGCAAAGTACAAGGAGCTGATGTGAATTTCCGCTTGCAATACGACGGAGGCTGTGGTATAAGTTTGGCGGCAAATGTTCTTTGATAAGGAAAGTGATTGGAGGGGACGCACAGACGCCATTTGAGCTAAACATTTTCCAAAACGGATAAGTGGCGTCAGCTCAACGACGACAAGACTTTTATGAAATCCGAATGACGATGACTTGTGGGAAATCTCACTTTAGACGACGCTTTTTGAATCTCTTTCCAAAAGTCCGATTTTCCCCGCGTTGGGTCGCTAGTTTCTAGGCTAACTATTGCGCAGAGGCCAGTACTGCTTGCGGTATTGAAACCGCTTCGACGTGAATATCAACGGTAGCCTTTAAATCAATTTTAAGATTGCGCAGAGGCCAGTACTGCTTGCGGTTTGGAGGCTTCGATAAGTTTTAATTGCCTTTTGCTAGTCGAGGAACTATAATCGGCGGCGGAAGGTGATTTTTTTTGTTGATTCGTATAGCGGGGCTGGTATCAGAAAGTTATGTAGACGGGGACGGGATACGCTTTGCAATCTTCATGCAGGGTTGTCCGCGGCGTTGCGAGGGCTGCCACAATCCAGAGACGCACGCGCTAGACGGCGGACGCTTAATCGACACGGCGGAGATTGTCGCGGAGATAAAAAAAAATCCGCTCTTAGACGGAATAACTTTATCGGGCGGCGAACCGTTCTTGCAAGTCGAGGCGGCTAACGAGATAGCCCGCGCCGCTAAAAGTTTCGGGCTAAGCGTCTGGTGCTACACGGGCTACACTTTCGAGGAGCTACCGCCCGACGCCGAACCGTTGCTTGAGAATATCGACGTACTGATTGACGGAGAATTTATCGAAGGTCTGCGGGATTTGGAGCTACAGTTCTGCGGCTCGCGCAATCAGCGAATCATCGACCTTAAGAGAACCCGTGAGCAAAAAAAAATCGTGCTTTGGACTGAATCGGAGGTTGAGTGAATGAATTCAGTAGGAGATGCATTTTCGGGATTATTCGAGGTGCCGCCGTTCGACGTTATCATTGGGCTGCTTGGCATTTTAATTTTTGGACTTATGCTCGGCGCATTGATTTATCTGCCTGTTGCCGAAAAAAATTCTACGTTGTCACTTGAACGCTTGAGCGGCGAAATCATTTGGCGGTACAAGCCCGATTGGATTATCTTCGTCCTAGGGTGCTTAGTCTTCTTGGCTGTAAGTTTTCTCATGGTCAGCGGACTGCTTCGGGAGCTTTGAACTTTCAATGGCGCGTCATGCGTCATTTTTTATTTGTAGCCTGATTGAGCCACTCCTTTAGGTAGTCGCCGATAGCTTTCACGATTTGAGATTCGCGGATAGTTTTCGCCACGTGTACGAGTTTCAAGCCGCCATTGAAGACATATTTGCCGATGAGTTCGCCGACCTTGTCCGCAATCATTCGGGCGATAACGAACAGGATTATCGAGACTTTGATACCCAAGACCGTCAGCGCGATACCGCCGAACAGCGGCAGGAGGAAAATCATCGCCAGCTTTATCAGAAGGAACGAGAACGCCACGCTGACTGCCGCCCTTGCTAGCCGAATGAACAGCGGCGTTTTCTCCCGAACCATTTTGCGCACGTCGTCGAAGGCAAGCTTAGGGTGACGAACCGCCCGCACAGTGAACGCCCACGCACGCTTTGCATAGAACGTAAAGAACTCGCCGACCTTCTGAATCAGTTTGTTTATGTCCGTCGGTATGCTCGTGACTGTCGCCATAATCATTTGCGGGTTAAAGTCCGTGACGAACGAACGCATTGAGTTAAACGCCGTGCCTAGGAACGCGGGCGGCTTGCTCATGTTCGCTAGGGCGTCGGGCACGGGCAACGCCGGGATAAACGCCATTAGCACATACAGCACGATAGCCAGCACGCGCCCCAATGCCATGCCGAGGAAATACTTTATGACGGCTTTTGGGTTGCGACGGAAGGCGGCGGGGAAGCTCCGAATTCTGCGCGGGACTTTCTTTTTAACCTTGTCAATCTTTTTCTCGTTCCGTTTGGCTTCTGCTTCTTTTTCTGCCTCTTCGCGTGCAAGTTGCTCTTCGTTCTCAAGCTCCAGCGAACGCGACAGCCGAATCATTTTCTGGAAGGCGTCGGCGATGTTTTGTTCCTGTTCCTTCTGCCGTTGCTCGACTTCTTGGTCAAAGGAGCGCGTGACGTGAATCATCTTCTCGAATGCCTTCTTTAAGTCGTTTGATTTAGTCGTCTGCATCATGCGTTGAAGGGCGCGTTCAAGGTCTGATTGCTTAGTTGTCTTCATCATCTGCTGAAGGTTTTTCTGCAAGTCGCATTTCTTGTCGTCCATCGCCTCACCTCCCGCCTAAAATTTCCTAAGGACTTCATAGCGTGTATTGCGTTGCGCGGGGATTCGTCCTGCCGAGCGGATTAAGTCAATCATCTTGCGCGTAGACATGTCAAAGCTTGTGCCCGCCGCCCGCACGACGTTTTCTTCAAGCATGATTGAGCCGAGGTCGTCAGCTCCAAAAGCCAAAGTCAGTTGCCCAATTCGTTCGCCCTGAGTGACCCACGAGCCTTGAATGTGTTCGACGTTATCCATAAAAATTCGTGTCATTGAAAGCGTCTTCATGTAATCTTGCGCTGAAACTTTTTCGCCGCCGAGCGCGGTATGCATTGGCTGATAAGTCCACGTGATGAACGCCCGAAAGCCGCCGGTTTCGTCCTGCAGGTCGCGAACCTTCTGCATGTGTTCTAGTCTTTGCACTAAAGTCTCGCCGAAGCCGATAACCATCGTTGCGGTTGACTTCATGCCGATTGAATGCGCCGCCCTCATGACGCTTAGCCAATCGCCCGCCGAGATTTTCTTTGGGCTGATACGCCGCCTCACGTCGTCAACGAGGATTTCCGCCCCGCCGCCGGGCAAGCTATCTAAGCCCGCCGCTTGAAGTCGCTTTAACGTCTCAAGGATTGATAAGCCAGCGACGTTGGCGAAGTGCTGAATTTCCGTTGCCGTGAACGAGTGAATTGTTATATCGAAATTCTTTTTGATAAGGCGGAGCATGTCTTCATAGTAGCTTAGCGGCAAGTCGGGATGTAAGCCGCCCTGAATCATGACTTGAGTCCCGCCCGCCGCGACGGTCTCTTGAACCTTTTGCAAAATCTCTTCGTGCGTCAAAAGGTACGCGTCCTTGTGATTCGCCCGACGGAAGAACGCACAGAATTTGCACTCGTTCTTGCAGACGTTCGTATAGTTTATGTTGCGGTCTATGATGAAAGTCACCACGTCGCCGAAAAATTTTTTGCGCACGGCGTCGGCTTGCTTGCCCAGCTCCAATAAGTCGCCGTCCGTGAAAAGTTTCAAAGCCGCCTCGCTCGTCAGTCTCAAGTTATTCGCCTCGCTTAGTGTTCGTTGCCGGTTATTTTAACAGTAGCAAATCAATCGGCGCAAGCCCCCGTTGACGAAATAAATTGCTGTGCTAGAATTGCGGAAAGATTGGAGGTTATGAAATGATTTTAGTAACGGGTATCACGGGGCAACTTGGCTTCGACGTTGTTAAGGAATTGGAACGGCGCGGAGTCGAGGTCGTCGGCACCACACGCAACGAGCTTAGCTTGACGACGGAAGCGGGCGCGAAAAATTTTATCTTGGAGCAAAAGCCAGAAGTCGTCATTCATTGCGCGGCTTACACGGCGGT
This sequence comes from Selenomonadaceae bacterium, assembly GCA_017518105.1. Classification (GTDB taxonomy): domain Bacteria; phylum Bacillota; class Negativicutes; order Selenomonadales; family Selenomonadaceae; genus Quinella. The sequence goes on along the minus strand of JAFWWC010000025.1, from coordinate 24,722 downwards.
TGATAAGGCGGAGTCCGAAAGCGAGCTTGCCTTGACTGTCAACGGATTCGGGACGCGTTGGGTTGCGGAGGCTTGCCGCGAAGTCGGAGCCAAGATGATTTACGTCAGCACGGATTATGTTTTCGGCGGCGACGGTCGCACGCCCTACGAAGTCCACGACGAGAAAAAGCCCGTAAACATGTACGGCTACAGCAAACTTTTGGGCGAAAACTCTGTTAGCACGATTCTTGAGCGGCATTTTATCGTTCGGGTTAGTTGGGTCTTCGGCATAAACGGCAAGAACTTTGTTAAGACGATGTTGCGGCTAGCCGAGACTAAAGACAAATTGCGCGTCGTCAATGACCAGATTGGTAGCCCGACTTACACTGTTGACTTAGCGAGGCTTTTGGCGGACATGGCAGGCACCGAGAAGTTCGGCACGTATCACGCGAGCAACGAGGGCTTTTGTTCGTGGGCGGACTTCGCCAAAGAGATTTTCGAGCGAGCCGGGCTTAGCGTTGAGGTCGAAGGCATTCCCACGATTGAATATCCGACCCCTGCGCGGCGTCCGTTCAATTCGAGGCTTAGCAAAAAGTCACTCGACGAGGCGGGCTTTGAACGTCTTCCGACTTGGCAAGATGCCGTTAAGAGATTCCTAGCCGAGCTTAAGCAGTAAAAATTGACAGCAAACTAAAAACTCCTCCGACATTAGCCGAAGGAGCTTTTTTAATACTGCGCGAAGTCGATTGCGTGATAGGTGATGATGATGTCCGCGCCGGCTCGTTTCATGGCGGTTAGGTTCTCTACGACGATTCGCTTTTCATCAATCCAACCGTTAGCGGCGGCGGCTTTGACCATAGCATATTCACCGCTGACATTGTAGACGGCAACTGGGCGATTGATTTGCTCGCGGACTTTGCTGACGATGTCGAGGTAGGCGAGGGCGGGCTTGACCATGATAATATCCGCGCCTTCGGCAAGGTCGAGTTCGACTTCCTTAAGAGCCTCGCGGCTGTTGGCGAAGTCCATTTGATATTGCTTACGGTCTCCGAATTTGGGCGCGGAGTCTGCGGCGTCGCGGAAAGGTCCGTAGTAAGCCGACGCATATTTAACGGCGTAGCTCATGATTGACACGTTGCAAAGGTTCCGAGCGTCGAGGGCGTCGCGGATTGCGGCAATGCGTCCGTCCATCATGTCCGAGGGGGCAACGATGTCCGCGCCCGCCTCCGCCTGACTGACTGCGACTTTTTGCAAAAGTTTGAGCGTCTCATCATTGTCGACGTAATGACCGCAGAGCTTGCCGCAATGACCGTGGCTGGTGTATTGGCAAAGGCACACGTCGCCGACGATGATGAGTTCGGGCACGGCTTTTTTTATGGCGGCGATTGCACGTTGCACAGGGCTATTCATATCCCACGCACTGGAGCCGACCTCGTCCTTGTACTCTGGCAAGCCGAAGACTTCAACGGCGGGAATTCCGAGCGCGGAAATTTTCTTGGCAAGTTCGACAGCATTATCAACGGACAGATGATAGCAGTCGGGCATTGACGGAATCTCCTCGCGGACATTCTCGCCCGCCACCACGAACAGCGGATAAACCAAATCCTTGACGGATAAACTAGTTTCACGAACCATTGAGCGCAGATTTTCATTCAGTCTCAACCTGCGGGGTCTAAGCTTAAGCATTTAAATCATCTCCTTAGCGGCAGTTTAGCAGAGAATTTCTTAAAGTCAAACGGCTTGCCCTGCGTAATTGAACAAACGCCGCGTCTTTGGTATAATCGCAGAAAAATTTTCGGAGGGAGGTTTGACGGATGAGCTTTACGCATCTGCACGTTCACACGGAATACAGCTTGCTTGACGGCGCGGCGAGGATTAATGACCTTTTGGACGCGGCTAAAAATTTCGGCATGACTTCCCTAGCGATAACCGACCACGGCACTATGTACGGCGTCATAGATTTTTATAAGGCGGCTAAAAAGCGCGGAATCAAACCGATTATCGGCTGTGAAGTCTACGTGGCTCCGCAATCACGCCTAGACCGCGAAAAGACCGACGGCACGAAGTACTTCCACCTTATCTTGCTTGCCGAGAACAACACGGGCTACAAGAACCTAGTTAAGCTGGCGAGTCGGGCGGCGACTGAGGGCTTTTACTATCGTCCGCGTGTCGATAAAGAAATCCTGCGCGAGTATCACGAGGGCTTGATTGCTTTAAGTGCGTGCGTCGCCGGCGAAATTCCCCGTGCCATTCTCGACAAAAACTTTGCACGCGCTAAGGAACTAATCGCCGAGTACGTGGAAATTTTCGGGCGGGATAATTTTTTTTTGGAGATACAAAATCACGGGCTAGACGACGAGTATAAAGTTCGACGTGCGCTTAAGGTTCTTTCCGCCAAAATGAATATTCCGCTTGTCGCCACGAACGATTCACACTACGTCCGCCGCGAGGACAGCGAGTTTCATGACTTGCTACTTTGCATTCAGACGAACAAGACCATTAACGACGCTAAGCGGATGAAGTTTTCTTCGGACGATTACTATTTGAAGTCGGCGGAGGAGATGCGCGAGCTGTTTTTTGATACGCCTGAGGCCTGCGACAACACCTTGAGGATTGCTGAGCGGTGTAATGTTACGCTTGAGTTCGGCAAGTTCCAAATGCCCGAATTCCCGTTGCCCGAAGGCTACACCGCCGCCGCTGATTATCTGCGCGACCTCTGCTATAAAAAACTTCCAGACCGTTACGAGACTTTGACGGACGAGATTAAGACGCGCCTCGACCACGAGCTAGAAATTATTCACGGCATGGGCTACGACGGCTACTTTTTGATTGTCTATGACTTCATCAACTTTGCGCGGCGCAAGAAAATTCCAGTAGGTCCCGGCAGAGGTTCGGCGGCGGGCAGTCTCGTCGCTTACGTCTTGGAGATTACCGAACTCGACCCGCTGAAATATAACTTGCTCTTTGAACGCTTCCTCAATCCCGAACGCGTGACGCTCCCCGATATTGACGTTGACCTTTGCTATATTCGCCGCGATGAGGTGATTGCTTACGTCAAGGACAGGTACGGCGCGGAAAAGGTTTCACAGATTGCCACGTTTGGGACTCTGGCGGCTAAGGCTTCGATTCGGGACGTTGCCCGCGTGCTCGACGTGACCTATCAAGAAAGTTCGCGGCTCGTCAAAATGATTCCAAACGTCCTGAACATCACGCTAGCCGACGCCCTGAAGAAGTCCAAAGACCTGCGCGACGAGTACGAGACTAATCCCGAATCGAAACGTATCCTAGACTTCGCAGGGAAGTTGGAAGGGCTTCCGCGTCATGCGTCGGTTCACGCGGCGGGCGTGGTTATCTCGAAAGTTCCGCTTGATGAAATCGTTCCGCTACAAATATCAAACGGCGCACTCGTCACGCAATACGACAAGGACAAGATAGAAGAACTCGGATTGCTTAAGATGGACTTCCTCGGCTTGCGAACGCTAACGATTATGGCTGAGACTTTGGAGAACGTCAAAGCGGCTCGCGGCGTCGACTTGGAACTATCGATGATTCCTCTGCGCGATAAGAAAACTTCGGACATGCTCTCGGCTGGCAAAACCGGCGCAGTCTTCCAAATGGAGTCGGCGGGCATGACGGCTTTGGTTAAGGAGCTACGCCCTGAAGGATTCGAGGACTTAATCCCGACCGTCGCACTGTACAGACCAGGGCCTTTGGGATCGGGCATGGTCGAAGACTTCATAGCGGGCAAGCACGGACGCAAAGTCACGCATTATTTGCACCCGAAGCTTGAGCCGATACTTAAAGAAACCTTCGGCGTGATACTTTATCAAGAACAGGTTATGCAAATAGTTCAAACGCTGGCGGGGTTCACGTTGGGGCAGGCGGACATTTTGCGGCGGGCAATGGGCAAGAAGAAGGCTGACATACTCCTTGCGCAGAAGGAAAACTTTTTGCGGGGCTGTGAATCAAACGGCGTAGGAAAATCTTTGGCGGAGAAAATCTTCGAGCTGTTGACGCACTTTGCGGACTACGGATTCAACAAGTCACACTCGGCGGCTTATGGATTGCTCGCCTGGCAGACGGCTTACCTTAAAGCCCACTACCCTGCAGAGTATATGGCGGCGATGATGTCGGGTACGCCGGACGTTGACAAGATTGCCGGCTATATCGAGATGTCTCAGCGCATGGGGATAAAGGTTCTGCCGCCGGACATAAACGCTGGCTCGGCGCACTTCACGGTTGACGGCGGTGCAATTCGTTTCGGCTTGGCGGCTGTAAAGACCGTCGGCGAATTGGCTGTTGATTACATTGTCGACGAGCGGCAACACGGCAAGTTCAAATCGCTGGCTGACTTCTGCGGACGCCTCGACTCTAAGAAGGTTCCGCGGCGCAGTCTTGAGAACTTGATAAAGTGCGGCGCGTTCGACAGTGTGGACAAGCGGCGGACGGCTCTTTTGGCGGCGTTGGATTCGGCAATGGAGGCGGGCACTAAGCGTTATCATGAACGCCAAAGCGGCGCGATAAGTCTTTTTGGCGATGACGAGTTGCACGAGGCTAATAGCACCCTCCCCGATGTAAAGGAACGTTCGCCCAATGAAATTCTCGCGTGGGAAAAGGAGACGCTCGGCTTTTACATATCGGGTCACCCGCTCGACGACTTGCGCGAAAAGTTTTCCGCCCTCAAGACTAGTAAAGACCTCGGCAAATTCATTGGTCGGCGCGTCAAAGTCGGCGGGCTTATAACGGAGGTTCGGCGAATCATGACTAAGCGCGGCGAGTCGATGGCTTTCGTTAAGGTTGAGGACTTCGACGGCACGATTGATGTTACGCTTTTCCCCGCCGTCTTCAGCAAAAGTTTTAACGTGGCGTTGCCTGATGAAGTCGTTGTAGTTGAAGGGCGCGTCGATAACATGAACGATACGATAGCAATCTTGGCGGACTCAATCACGGCGGCGGAATTCTATGCGGCGGACTTTTGGCTGACGATACCCGAAAATCTCGAAACGCCCGCGACCTTTGCTAAGCTAAAGAAAATCTTCGCTGAACACGCCGGCACCAGTCGAATCTTCCTGAACAAGTTCGGCGAGTGGAAGAGGATTCCGCAGAAAATTTCCGATGGCTCCGTTTTGCGCGGCGAGCTGATAAAATTACTCGGCGCGGATAACGTAAAGATTTACTAAGGAGAGATGCACTTGAACTGGAAAAAAGTTTTGGCGGCGATGATAGCAGTTCCGTTGCTTATGAGCGTCGACGTTGGCGCAGTGGGAATGCCTGCCTCCGAACTCATGCGACTGGACGAGGCACCAAAGGGAGAAGTCGTTCACCCAATGCAAACGCTGACTTCCGAGAACTCTGGACTTAACCCAGGCTATTCCGTAACGCCGATTCAGAACACGCGACCCGTAGCCCCCGATGACGCCTTGCCGAACGTGACTGCGACGGCGGCTATCGTCATTGAGGCTTCAACAGGGCACGTCCTCTACGAACGAAACGCCGATGCTCACATGTTCCCCGCCAGTACAACTAAGATGATGACGCTGATAACGGCACTGGAGCACGGCGGGCTTGATGAACTCGTCACGGTGGGGGCGGGAGCTTATAACGCGGAAGGTTCAACGCTTTGGCTTGACGTTGGGGAAAAGATTCCTCTCGGCGAATTGCTTTACGGCATGATGCTAATCAGCGGCAATGACGGCGCGATTGCCATTGCTGAACACTGCGGCGGAAACGTCCCTGACTTCGCGGCGCACATGACTAAGCGTGCTCACGAGCTCGGCGCGGTGAATACGAACTTCACGAACGCCAACGGCTTGCCAGACCCCAATCACTACACCACGGCACGCGACTTGGCGATTATGGCTAAGCACGGCTTCAGCCTCCCGCACTTTGAGGAGATTTGCGCGACTAAGGAAATTTCGTTCGGTTGGATTCATGACGATACCAAACTCCTGCGCAATGAAAATCAAATGCTATGGCTCTATCGCGGCGCGAACGGAATCAAGACGGGCTACACCGACGCGGCGGGGCGTTGCCTTATTACGTCGGCTAAGCAAAACGGCGTTCAACTGATTGCGGTTGTGCTTGACAGTCTCTACATTTGGAACGATTCAATCTTCCTGCTTGATTATGGCTTTGGTCGGGTGTCGTCGCAAACGCTGATTGAGCCGGGGCAAGTCGTCAAGACGTTGCCGATAACAAAGGGGCGGCGCAAATCCATGCAAGTCAAGACGGCGGGCGAGATTATAATGCCGGTGTTCGAGGGCAACGATAACGCTTATGAAATTGTCTACGACCTACCCGACGAGCTGACGGCACCGATTAAAAGCGGTGAGGCAATCGGCAAGATAAGAGTTGTTTTGCCCGACGGACGGGAGGCGGCCTCAGTCGACGTGGTAACGACTGCAGACGTTGAGCAAAAATCTTTCTTCCGGCTGATACTCGACAAGATAAAAAATTTCTTTAGTTAGTTGAAAACTTTTCTTTGCTTGTCCAAAGAAAAGTTACAAAAGAAAGGACACCTCGCGGGGGCGTGCCGCTATGAATCATCCATGATTCAGACGCGGCTGAGCCGCCGTCCTTGGCGGCTCCAAAACCTTTGGGCATGTGTAATATTTTTTGAGGAGGCTTTAAAATGAGCGACAGAATTAAATTGGCGGACGAGCTTCACCGCAAAGGCTACAGTTGTTCGCAATCAGTGGTGGTTGCCTGTGCGGATTTGGTCGACGTGCCTAAGGAAGTTTTATTCAAAGCAACGGAAGGATTCGGGGCTGGTATGGGAACTATGGACGGCGTATGCGGCGCGTTGACGGGCGGGCTTTTAATCGCGGGCTTGAAAAACAGCACTGGCAATCTTGATACGCCAAAGTCAAAGGGTTCGACGATGAAAATTTCTAGGGCGATGCTGACGAGTTTCCGCGAAAAGAGCGGCGCGATTATCTGTCGGGAGCTTAAAGGCGTCGACTCAGGCAAGATGCTTTGTTCGTGCCCCGATTGCATTAAACATGGCGTCGAGGTCGTGGAGGAAAACTTAGCGCGATGAAAAAATTTTTAGCGGCTTTGATGTTTTGTGTGGCGTTGATGAACTCAGCGGCGGCAAGTGACGAACTCGACGCGACGGAACTTAGATTGGTTTGCGCGATTTGTTCTATGGGAGCCTACTCAGCCGACGAAAGTTATCTTATGCGTTCCATGCTAAACGAGCGCGGCTGGATGATAGAAAAGATTTCGCAGAAGACCAATCGCGCCGACGCCAAGGCTTATCTGGTCAGCAAAGGCAACGCGAAGATTTTAGCGGTCGCGGGCACGGAGAATTTAAAGGACGTTGAAGTTGATTTCCGCGTCGGACGGGTGCACCTCAACGACAACGCCGCGCCCCTCGCCCCTAAAGAAAAGAACGTTGGCGATAAACTCTTCGTGCACAGGGGCTTTCGCGATTATGCCGACGTGGTTTTGAGTGACGGGCTTGCCGAACGCTTGAAGACTTCGCTGGATAAAAATCCTCAAGAGACGCTTTACTTGACAGGGCACAGCTTAGGCGGTTCGGTCGCAACGATTATGGCGATTCGGCTGACGGATTTGGGCGTTGATAAAAGTCGGCTCAAGACGATAACCTTTGGTGCGCCGGCGGTCGGGTCTCATGGGTTGGCTAACGTCTACAATGACAAGCTAGACTTAACCCGCGTGGTCATGAGCGGCGACGTTATCAAAAAATCTCTGCGGGCTTTGGGTTACGTTCACTTCGGCAAGGCGTTGGCGTATCAGCAAAATGTAACCGATGACCACATGGCGCACAAGATGGCAGTTTACCTCGATTGCGCAATCCGCGATTACGTCAATGCGGGCGGCACCTTCCGGCACGACGCGCAAGATAAAATCGACACGCCGCTTTACGTCGCACCGATTCTTTTGGTTAAGGGGAGCTTTCACGCCTCGGACGAAGGGCTTATCCTAAACACGCTCGACGACAGCTTGAGGAATAACTTTAGCAAATTGACGTTCGCGGCTGAACAAAGCGTCGTGATTAAAGAGAAAAACATTTTGGACGAGGACTTTGATGAGTTCGTCGACGCGGCGAAAGGTTCGGGCTGTAAGTACGTGCTGATTCGTATCCTGCGGGCGAAAAAAAATCGTGACGCGCCCTTAGGTGACAGGCTCATCACGTTGGAAGAATTTATTTTGGATTCAAGCGGCGTGCCGCTGTTCATGCAAACTTCTGGCGAATCGACGGAGAACTTGACAATCTTTGAAGCCGCGCTCGCCGCCCAAGAGAACTTAACGCCCGCGCTCAAGAATTTTTTTGACTGAGCATACTGGAGACTTCTTCGACGGGAACTTTTTCCTGCGCGGAGGTCTCCAAATTTTTTACGGTGACGGTTGAGGTTGCGACCTCGTCCTCGCCGACAATCAGCGCGAACTTTGCGCCCGACTTCGCCGCCTGTTTCATCTGGGCTTTTAAACTCTTTTTGCCGAAGTCCATCGCCGCCGAAATATTTTCCAGCCGCAAGTCCGTCAAAAGTTTGAAGGCGTAAACCTCCGCCGCCATGCCGCTAGATACCACGAACGCGGCAATTTTTTTATTGGTCGCGGGCAAACGGTTCTGAAGTTCCAAGGCAAGAAGAATCCTTTCCAAGCCCGCCGCAAATCCTACAGCTGGAGTATCATCGCCGCCGATTTCCTTTATCAAGCCGTCGTAGCGACCGCCGCCCGCAACTGCCGATTGAGCACCCAACGGAGCATACTGAATCTCAAAGGCGGTCTTCGTGTAGTAGTCAAGCCCGCGCACCAGCCGATTATCAATCACGAACTCGACGCCCGCCGCCGTCAGGAACTCCTTAACCCGGTTGAAATGTTCGCGGCAGTCGTCGCAAAGACAAGTTTCAATCTTCGGGGCGTCGTCCATGAAATCTTTCAAGCCGTCAATCTTGCAGTCGAGGATACGCATCGGATTTTTATCTAGGCGTCGTTTGCAATCGTCGCACAGCTCGTCAATCTCCTCCGTGAAATACTCCTTGAGCTTGCGTCTATAAATCGGGCGGCACGCCGGGCAACCCACCGTATTAATCTTTAGCGTTAAGTCATCAAGTCCGAAGCTCTTTAGGAACTCCCACGCCAGCAGGATTATTTCCGCGTCGACGGCGGGATTTTTTTCGCCCAATGCCTCCACGCCGAACTGATGAAACTCCCTGAGCCGCCCCGCCTGCGGTCTGTCGTAGCGGAACATCGACCCGATATAAAACAGCTTCACGAGTCCTTTGGCGTAAAGTTTGTTCTGCAGATAAGCCCTCACAACCGACGCGGTATTTTCTGGACGCAACGTTATCGAACGGTCGCCGCGGTCTGTGAACGTATACATCTCCTTATCAACTACGTCCGTGCCCTCGCCTATGCCGCGTTGAAAAAGTTCCGTGTGTTCAAAAGTCGGCGTGCGTATCTCCTCGTAGCCGTAAAGCTTGCACAGCTCGCGGATTTTATCTTCAAGCCAAAGCCAACCGCCTGCTTGCTCCGGCAAAATATCTTTCGTGCCTCTCGGCGCATTCGTCAGCATGTCTCAACCCCCTTAAAGTTTTAAATCGGCTACGGCGAATAGTGCCGCACTCCCCGAAATTTTTACGCGCTCCCCTAAGACCTCGCAATACAAGACGCCGCCGCGTGCCGACGCTTGACGAGCCGTAAGCTTTTGTTTGCCGAGCCGCCCCGACCAATACGGCGCGATTAGGCAATGCGTCGAACCGGTCACGGGGTCTTCAGGAACGCCGACTTTAGGCGCGAACACCCGCGACACGCAATCGAACTCATCACCCGCCGCACTTACCGCTTGGGTCATCCCGTCTAGCTTGCTCAGCTTGTTAAGGTCAGGCGCGAGAGCTTCAACCGCCTCCGCCGAATCCAAAATCATCAACAAATCGCGGGCGAGGTAAGCCTCAAGAACTTTTGCTCCTACGGCGGCTTGCATTACGTCAGTTACGGGAATTTTCTTCGGCTCGTAAGCGGGAAAGTTCATCTCGAACAACTTGCCCTTGCGCTCGACGGAGAATTTGCCGCTTAGCGTCTGGAACTCGACGGCTGATAAATCCTGTTCAAGTTGCGTCAAGATAACAAAAGCGGTCGCTAACGTCGCGTGCCCGCAAAAGTCTACCTCGGCGGCTGGCGTGAACCACCTTAGCCGATAAAAATCATCTTCCTTGACAGCAAACGCCGTCTCCGACAAATTATTTTCGCGGGCAATGTTTTGCATTAAATCATCAGGCGGGAAGTCCTCGACGACGCAAACCGCCGCAGGATTGCCGCTGAAGATTTTTTCCGTGAAGGCGTCTACTATGAACTGCCGCATAACTCACGACCTCTCCAAAATTTTTTTGAACGTCTCGAAGTTTTTAATCTCATTCGGGCGGCAATAAATCGCGAAGACAATTTCCTTAAAGAAGCCGTCGAACTCCGGCAGAATCTTCTTGTAGACGTTGGCGACGACCTCTGGATTATTTTGGAACGCGCCGCAACCAAAAGCCCCCGTCACGAAAATTTCCGCGCCGTGATGAGCCACCACCGTGAACATATGCCTAACCCGCGTCTCCTGAATGTCAAAGAGTTCGTCGTCGCTTATCTCAAACTTGCGAAGGTTCGGGGCGGCAATCGTTATCACGTCGACCAAATCCCATTTGTCGCGGGGCAAGCGGGTTGGTCTGTCAATATCGCTTTTGCAAACGGTAATTTCCGGCGTGTATATGCAGGCGTCGTCGTAGAGCGGGTCGGCAAGCTCGCGATTGACTGTGTAGTAACGTTTCCAATTCTCCTCGGTGTTTAGGACGGGATAAAGCGTCGTGCAACGGCAAAGGGACTCCTCTTGCGCCCGCGAGCCGTGCTTGACGCCGCCGCCGGGGTTCGTTGCCGAGGCGAAGTTGTGCACCGCGATTTTAAGTTCAAGGTATTTCCTCTGCATTGAGATTGCCGCATCCAACGAACGCCGCTTAACAACTGAAATCTTCGTCTTCTTAAATCGGCGTTTAGGTAGCGGCGGATAATCGTCTGCTTCATAAAAGACCGTGGCTTTAATCGAATCTAGAATCGCTTGCTTCAAGTTCTCGTCGGTTTTGCAAAAAGACTCCGTGTCGTGGAAGACCTCTACCATATCATCTCTTGTCACGTATGCCATCTTCAATCCTCCTCCTTGGATATTGTCGAAACTTTTTCCAGCTTGACGACGGGCGAACAGATTGCCGCCAAAAATTTTTCCCGTCGTGCAATGTAGCGTTCGAGGTCGTTAAGATAAGTCTTTAAGTCCTTGGCGGTGAACACTGACCAAATCCGTCCGGCTTTGATTTCGGGAATCTTAGTTGACGCCGCCGAGCCTACGCCCAAAATTATTTGACGCTCGCCCATCATCTGGACGTTATAAATTCCTTCCGCCCCGCGTCGACACCAGCCGACGTTTTCAACTTGCCCTTTCATGTAGACTTGCCGATAAAGATAATACGGCAAAAATTTTTCTTCGCGCAGGACTTTAGCGGCGTGCTCGGACATCAGGCGGACTTCTTCATCGCTTGGCAAGTCGAAGTCTTCAAGGCGGTTAAGGTCGTCGGCTAGTCGCGTCTGAAGTTTGGAGCCGCGCTTGATTGCTAGGGAATGTATCGTTACGTCGTCGGGCTTGAGGTCAAGGACTTGCCTTAGCGTTTCTTTGAAGTCGCCGAGCCGCTCGCCGGGCAAGCCGATAATCAAATCCATGTTGATGAGCCAATCGCCTGCCGCCCGCAAATCATTAAAAGCCCGCGTCACGTCCTCGACGGTGTGTTTGCGTCCGATTAAGTCAAGCGTCCTTTGGTGCATTGTCTGCGGGTTGACGCTGACTCGCGTGACGTTGAATCGTTTCATCGCGGCAATCTTATCGGCGGAAATCGTATCGGGTCTGCCGCATTCAACGGTAAATTCCTCGACGCCCTCGCCGTAGAAACTCTTATGAACCAGTTCCAACATCTCGGCGAAGAAACTTTCAGGCAACGCGCTTGGAGTGCCGCCGCCAATGTAAATCGTCTGCACCTTGAAGCCGTAGCGTTTAATCGACTGCGCCGCCGCCTCAATGTCGCGTGTCAAAGTCGTCATGAATTCGGCGATAGCATCTTCGGCGGGCAACTCGTTCGCTGGGAAGGAGCAATATAGACAACGCGTCTTGCAGAAAGGAAGCCCGACGTAAACGCCAATCTTTTTATCGTCCGCATTGATAATCGGCAACTGGCGTATCGCGACTTCGGTTAATAGGCTCGCCTTGTCCCGCGTGGTAAGGAAATCGGAAGCGACGCGGCGGCAAATCCTATCGCGGTCAATGACGCCCTGGCTCGTGACGCCAAAACCTTCCCTTAGCCACCGCTGAATAATCTTCGTCGGGCGCACGCCGTGCAGAATTCCATAGGGCACGCATTCAAGGCTGAAGTTATCGACGAGGAGCCGATATAAATTCTTTTTGACGAGGCGATTGACTTCCGCGCCTAATCTCTCGTCGGGGCGGGCAAGCGAACTATTGCGGAAAAAATATTCTTTGCCGTCCGCGATAACCTTAAGCCGCGTGATAACTCTTTTACCAATGACTTCGTTAAAGACCTCCAGCCCGTCGAAGTCCGCCGCCTCATTCTTTTTGACTGCCTCGACCTTAAGCGAACGGAGAACATCATTGACGACCTTTGAGAAACTATTTCCGCCGAGGATACTTATCTTTTTTATCCTAATGCTCAAATGTTCAATCCTCCTTCGCAAGGCAATCGCTACAGTAGCCGAAAAATTTTACTTCGTGATTGAGGATTTGAAAGCCAGATTTTTTAGCAATGTCCGCCTCCAGCTCGTCGAGCAAGTCTTCTTCAAACTCGATGACCTTCTTGCACTTGAGGCAAATCAAATGGTGATGATGATGAACCTTGGGGTCGGTGGTGTTAAGTTCGTAGCGGGCGCACCCGTCGCCGAAATCCACGCGCATGAGGATTCCCAGCTCGCTCAGCAAATCCAACGCACGATAAACCGTCGCAAGCCCTATCTCCGAATCCTTCTCGCGCAAGATGCTGTAAACGTCTTCCGCGCTCATGTGGTGCCATTCTGAATGCTCGACGAAAATTTTTAAAATCTCCTTGCGTTGCGGCGTCATCTTATATCCGCCCGCCGATAACTTTTCGCGTAAGTCTTCCACTCTGAACAGTTGATGATTGTCGCTCATGTTCAGTCCTCCTATCACTGTTTGGAGTGATTATATCAGCTATCAGTGAAAATCACAAAAAAAATCTGCCGCGTCAAAGGGCGTCCAATAACTCAAGCGCGGCTTTGTATTTCTCGACGCGGGCAAAATCTTTTGGCGTAGGATTTTTAATGCGTTTAAGGTTTGAGTTGTGTTTTAAGTCCGCCGCCTTCACCTTAGCCGCCAACTCGTTGGATTTAATCTTTGCGACGTATTCAAGATAAGGAGTGGTGTCGTCGTGCGTCAAGAGTTCAAGGGCTTTTGCCTCGTCGTCGGTCAGCGGAATGATTTTCTTAAGCTCGTCAATCGTCAAGGGCGTATCTTCTGGTACGTCATGGAGCAGGGCGATGATTATCACAGAAGGATTTTCTTCGACGTTCGCGGCGACGTTTAGCGGGTGATTTATGTAATCGACTCCTGCCTTGTCCACTTGCCCGCGATGAGCCGCCTTTGAAACCTCGTAAGCCCGACGAACTCTCGCGCTTGCATGATTTAAAAATTTCTCCAAAGCGTTCCCTCCAGACTTTCAGCCGTCAAAAAAGCCCCGTGTGAGCTTCACGGGGCTTTTTTCAAGCGTATGTGTATTTTTATTTTAGGAGAGTTTTAACGAAAGCCTACACGCAGTATAGCACTTATGATAACGGTTATCAAGTACTTTTTGAAAAATTTTTTCAGCGGCTAGTTGCTCGATTGGTCACGCATGATGGGCTTGCGAATAACTTCGGCGGAAACGGTGACTTCATTTTCTGGAACGTTCACGCCTTCGGGCACAATCAATCTTAGCGTGCTCTTGAATACGCGTTGCCCCGTCTGCACTGTGAAAGGCACCGTTTTTAACGTGACGATTGAATTTATGACGGACTCCGCGCCGCTGATTTCCATTTGCGCTGGCTCGACGGTGATTTTGCTAAGCTCCCAACCATCTGCCGCAGTTAGTTCCGGGACGATTGGGACGATACGTTTCTTTAGCCCGCTTTCAATGTCAAAAGAAATGGTAATGACGCTTGGCACCACACGCACACGCTTAATCACGTTGTCATTTTCGTCGACGGCACTCAATGATATTTGCGTTTCAAAGCTCGACGCGTTATCCGCTAAGTCCACCGTGCCATAGACTTTGGCGGCTTGTTCCACGAAACTTTTTGGTCCGACTATCGTAACGTATTCCATGGACTTTCTTACGTCTCTAATCGCCGCGTCAGGAGCCACCGCGCCTTTTGTTATGAATTCGACGGGCATTTGTCTTTCGGTTAAGGGGTCGAGTTTGACATTGACGGTTGAAGGGCGCGTTTCTATCAGTTCAAAGCCCTGCGGCATGACTACTTGCAAGGAAATCTGATGGTTGCCCTCGCTTAGTCCTTCAAGGTTAGCATAGACTCGGAAAGCGTTGGCGTCGTACTTGACGAACTTTGAACGCGCCGCCTGTACATCAAGTTGCACGGTTTTTACGTCGCATACGGTGAAGAACTCATAGGGCACGTTAGACATCGTCAAAGGCACGGTGTAAGAGCCGTCGATTGCTGGGTCTTGATCGTCCATGACGAAAACCCACATACAGAACGCCGCGATTAGAGCAATGACTTTCTTTAAGAAGTTGTGACGGAAGATATTTATTATGCGCATCATTTCTCCGCCCCCCATTTGGAAAAGAATTTATCCAAAAGCCGTTCTTCTTTTTTGACGAAGGCGGGACGAATCTTAGCGGCTAAAGTTTTCTCGTCGAAGTGGCGCATCAGGTGTCCGCCCTCGGCAACGGAAATGGTTCCGGTCTCCTCGCTGACGACCACAATTAACGCGTCACACTGTTCGGACAGACCGATTGCCGCCCTGTGACGGGTACCAAGCTCCGTTGAAAGCCCAGTGTTTTCCGTGAGGGGCAAGACGCACGCCGCCGAAATTAATCTGTTGCCGCGGATAATCGCCGCGCCGTCGTGCAGGGGCGTATTCACGATAAAGACGTTCAGTAAGAACTCCGATGAAATGATTCCGTCGATATGAATGCCCGTAACGCTGATGTCGTTTAATTTCATCTCGCGTTCGATAACCATTAGTGCGCCAGTCTTTGTCTGTGAAAGTTTCTTTGCGGTCTTAACGATTTCATCAACGACATTTTCCGCTTCTTTCTTGTCGAGTAATGAGGCTCCTTGATGAAAGAATTTTCCTTGCCCCAGATGTTCAAGGGCTCGGCGCAGTTCTGGTTGGAATAAAATCGGCAGGGCAATTAACAGCCAGTTCGAGGCTCGTTGCAAAATCCAAGTCATGACGTGCAGATTGAGCCAGTCGCAAATTATCGTAAGCGACGCAATGACCATTAAACCCTTGACCAGAGTTATGGCGCGGGTGTCTTGAATCATCTGATAGAACTTGTAGAGAATCATTGCAACAATGATTATGTCGAAAACGTCGAGCGGTCCTATCGTCAAGACGAGGTCGCGTACTTTTTCTGGGAAGTCAAAATCCATTGGCACAGGCACCACGCTCCTTAGTAAAATTTGCCCGTAACAATATACTACAAAAATTTTTCAGATTCAATCGAAACTATTTTTTGCTTAGCGGTTCCACCAAAGTTGCGTCCTTGTCAAAAAATTTTTTGCCGATATAATGGGGCGCGGTTACATCATGAAAGTTGAGGAATTCAAATGGACGACTTATTCAGCATTAACGAGGACAAAAAGTATCAGCCGCTAGCCGAGAGAATGCGACCGCAGACTTTATCGGACTTCGCGGGGCAAAAGGAGATTCTTCGCGGCTCACTCGGCAAGATGATTGCTCAAGGTCAGACGCCGTCTTTAATCTTTTTCGGCGAACCCGGCACCGGCAAGACGACGCTAGCCAAAATCATAGCCAACACCACGGCTAGCAACTTCGTCAAAGTCAATGCGGCTCTGTCTGGTATCAGCGAATTGCGCGGCATCGTCAAGGAGTCGGACGACCAACGCAAATTCTATCGCAAGGGGACGATTCTTTTTATCGATGAGATTCACCGCTTCAACAAAGGTCAGCAAGATTTCCTTCTGCCATACGTGGAGGACGGGCGCATAACCCTAATCGGGGCGACGACGGAGAATCCTTTCTTTGAAGTCAACGCCGCACTCCTAAGCCGCGTTAAGATTGTCCGCCTATCGAAGCTCACGACCGAAGACATAAAAAAAATTCTCCGCCGAGCCGTTGACGCTGAAGGCTTTAACGTCGAGGAACGCGCTTTGGAGGTTATCGCGGACTTCGCTGACGGTGATGCTCGTATGGCTTTGAACCTTTTGGAGCAAGCGACTTTCGCGGGCGAAGTGACTGTAGACGTATTGCGGGATTTGCTTGGCGAACGAATCAGACGCTACGACAAGAAGGGCGATAACCACTACGACACGGCGAGCGCGTTTATAAAGAGTATGCGCGGCTCCGACGCGGACGCGGCGATTTTCTACTTGGCTAAGATGATTGACGGCGGCGAGGACTTAACATTCATTGCGCGACGTATTGTCATATGCGCGGCGGAGGACGTTGGCAACGCCGACCCGCAAGCTTTGATTTTGGCGAATGCGGCGGCTCAGGCGGCTCTATTCGTCGGCTTGCCAGAAGCGCGGATTATCCTTGCCCAAGCCGTAACCTACATTGCGGCGGCTCCCAAGTCTAATGCGGCGTATCTTGCCATTGACAAGGCTTTGACGGACACTCAAGGCGACGTTCCAAAACATTTGCGTGACACCCACTACAAAGGCGCGAAGGCTTTTGGGCACGGCGTCGGCTATAAGTATCCGCACGACTTCCCGAATCACTTCGTCCGCCAACAGTACTTGCCCGATAAAAAAATTTCAGCACGCTACTACGAACCGACGACGCAGGGTGCAGAGGCTAAGATTAAACAGCGGCTCGAAAGTCTCTGGCAAAACTAAAAGCGACCGACGATAAGTCAGCCGCTGATTTTTTTTGCTTATCTTACTCTTCGTGCTTGCCGACGCTCCAAACGTTGCGATAGCTCACTTCCTAAATCACGCACAGACAACGCAACCACTGCGCCAAAGAAGAAACTCCACCAGCTCTTAACGACGCTTTCACCAATAAGCACACATAGCGAGAAAATAACCAGATACACGATGTCCATAATTACATTTATCTTCATGAACGTCAGCTCCTTTCGCACGCCATTATATCACGGCAACGAAAAAGACGCCCGATGAACTTCGGACGCCTTGTGTTAATCGTCAGATATTTTCTTTGGCAATGGCGACGAGCTTTTCAAAAGCCGCCGCGTCATTTATTGCAAGGTCAGCCATCATCTTTCTATCGACGGCGACGCCCGCCTTAGTCAAGCCGCAGATGAGTTTGCTGTAGGAAATGCCGTTGATACGAGCCGCCGCATTGATACGGGCAATCCACAGGCGGCGGAATTCGCGCTTTTTGACTCGGCGGTCGCGGTGGGCGTATTGTCCCGCCTTCATGATTGATTCGTTGGCTTTTTTGAATTGCTTGCTCCTCGCGCCGCGATAACCTTTGGCGAGCTTTAAGATTTTTTTATGGCGTCTGTGTGCTGTGACGCCGGTTTTTACTCTTGGCAAGATAATCTCCTCCGTTCGATTGAATTATGCGTAAGGAAGCATTTCCCTGACGCGTGCACGATCTGCCGCCGAAGCGAGCGTCGCCTTGCGGAGATTTCTCTTGCGCTTGCGAGTCTTCTTTTCCAAGATATGGCTCTTGTATGCTTTGTTGCGTTTGAATTCGCCGCTACCGGTCACGTGAAAGCGTTTAGCTGTCGCTCTGTGGGTTTTGATTTTGGGCAACGTTGTCCCCTCCTTTTGTAGATTGTTTCTTAGTCTTTTGCGCCTTTTGTGCCTTAGGAGAGAGAATCATCGTCATGTTCTTGCCCTCAAGCTTGGCGGCACGCTCGACGGTCACGACCTCTTCAAGAGCTTTGGCAAGTTTGGTTAAAATCTCTTCGCCCAGTTCCGGATGCGACAGCTCGCGCCCGCGGAACATTATCGTAACCTTGACTTTGTTGCCCTCTTCGATAAAGCGTTGCGCACTTTTGAGTTTAACTTCAAAGTCGTGCTGTTCAATGTTCGGGCGGAGCTTGACTTCCTTAATCGTGATGATCTTCTGCTTCTTGCGAACTTCCTTCTCGCGCTTTTGCTGTTCATAACGATACTTGCCGAAGTCCATGATTCGACAGACGGGCGGTCTTGCTTTGGGCGCGACCTCAACCAAGTCAAGGTGCTTTTCCTCGGCGAGACGCAATGCCTCCCGCGTGGGCATGATGCCGAGTTGTTCGCCGTTCGCGTCGGTCACTCTCACTTCGCGAATACGAATCTCATCATTGATTCTCAAACTGTCTCTGCTAATTTGAAATACACCTCCTGCGGCGCGTCGAAAAAAATTAAAGGCGGCCTGTAAGCCACCCGCGTTTCTCACCAAAAATCTTTCTTGCAACCGCGCCAACTCATTCAAGGTCGACGGGTGAGAAGCACAGGCTCCTGCTTAACGCGGCAAAGTTTAGCATAGCGGATAGGCTCTGTCAAGGCGGCTGTGCTCATACTTTCTTTGCATGTGGCAAACTTTTCTTTTTGCGAGCTGGTCATAAGCTACGCTCGGCTCTTTTGTTGTCAATGTTGAATTTCAGTTGCCATTGCAAAAGATTGGTGCTAAAATCGCGGAAAGTTTTTTATCGGAGGCTATGCGATGAATGGAAGCGAGAATTGTTACGCGGGCGCATTGTTCTTCGCCTTGATAAGCTTGGGCGCAATCTTGAAGGTCGATGACATCTTCGGCTGGCTAATCGGTGCAGGCAGTGCACTTGTAGCAGCGATAAGTCTGCGGCGGGCTTTTGTCAAGACGGCGCAAGCGGGCGAAGAAGATCATCAGCGTCTGGAGATTCAGTTTCAACAGCTCCGTAGCAAAGTTATCGAGACCTCCGAGGCGAATATAACAGCAATGAATTCCGTAAATGACGCCGCCAAACTCATTCAAGAGAACATGGAAGTAATCCGCGTGCGGCTCGCCGAGCTTGACAACTTAACACAGCTGACCGAGTGCGCTAAAGATATTCAATCGTCCGCCGCGAGCCTCGAAGAAAATTCTTCCGCGCTGAACATGATGCTTGAAAAAGAATTCGAGACGATTAACACGCTAGCCGAGACGAACAAGGATAGCCTCCAAAACATCTTGAAGCTTTTGCAACTGATTAGGCAGATATTGGAGAATCCCGCTTACGTCAAAGATTTGGAGAAGATTAATTCGACGTTTACGAAAATCTTCGAGTGGCTTGAAACTCAACAGGACAACGCCGCCTTGAGCCGACAAGACTTAAGCACGCTAAAGCAAATCGCCGCGAAGATAAAATAAAACGCGTCGACAAAGACGCGTAGCAAAGGAGCAAGTAAGATGATTCATACCGTGGAAGTATTCGGCGTCATTGAAGAGAACGCCCATTTTTTTATCGACGACGAGACGCGGCACGGATTCCTAATCGACCCCGGCGCACAGGCTGACGAACTCTTGAAAGTCATCAGCGAACGCGATTGGACGATAGAAAAGATTTTGCTGACGCATGGGCACTTCGACCATATCGGAGCCGTCAACGACATTCAACGCGCTTTGAAAATTCCCGTGTGCATGAGCAAGGGCGGCGACTATTACGCCAAAGACCCCGCGATAAATTGTTCAGCGTTCGTCGGTGAGTCGATTGTCCTTGACGATGTGACTTGCCTTGACGATGGTAGCGAAATTTCTTTGACTGCCAACCCAGACTTTAGCGTCAAGCTCCTTCCCGCGAAAGGTCACACCCTCGACGGCGCGATTTACTACAGCGCAAGGGCGGGCGTCGCGTTCGTCGGCGATACGATTTTCTGCGGGAGCTACGGACGGACGGATTTGCCCGGCGGCAGTTATCGTGACTTGATGACGACGATTAGGGATGTGGTATTCGCCCTGCCCGATGAAACTGTTTTATACACGGGGCACGGAGAGCCGACGACAGTCGCCGCCGAGAAGGCTTTGTACTAAATATCCGCCTCGACGCCGTGACTATCGAAGACGCCGAGAATCTCGCGGAGCTTAGTCTTCGCCGGATTGTAATCAATGGTCGTTTCGCCGTCGTGGGCGTGAATATGGACGTAAAGCACGCCCGCCAAACCAAGCAAAGTCTTTTCGACAGCCGCCGCATTCTCAGCAGTGTAACCTTTAGCAACGAACTGCAAGCGGGTATTGCCACCGACCGAACCGCAACCGCATTCCTGACACATAATCAAACACCTCACAGAAAAATTTTACTGCCGCATTATACAGCTTAAAAAACTCGGCAACAAGCCCCGCGCAGGGTTAGGAGGGCGCATGACAAAACTTATACTTGTATTCATCGGCGGCGGATTCGGAGCAATATCACGATTTCTCGTGACTACGGCACTAGCAGGCAAGCTCGGCAACTTCCCACTAGGAACGCTCGCGGCTAACTTCTTCGGTAGTCTGCTTATGGGATTAGTCGTTGGACTTCTGGCGGGGCGGTTTGAATCAGTGCGCTTGTTCGTCGCGGTAGGGTTCTTAGGAGGTTTCACGACGTTTTCGAGTTTCTCCGCTGAGACGTTAGCTCTAATTCAGGGCGGGCAGATTTTTTCGGCGGCGGCTAATGTAATCGTCAGTGTCGGCGCGGGCTTAATTGCTTGTGCCGTCGGATTAAAATTAGGAGGTTAGGTTAATGGCAAAAGCTTTGATAATCATCGACATGCAAAACGATTTCGTGACGGGCGAACTCGGCACGAACGAGGCAAGGACAATGCTCCCGCGGCTCGTGAAAAAGTTGGAAGCAATCGTAGAGGAAGGCGCGGTCGATTTAATCTTCACGCAGGACACGCACGCCGATAACTACCTTGAGACGCAGGAGGGCAGGAATTTGCCCATTAAGCACTGCATAAAGAAAACTGAGGGCTGGCAGATTGTCCCTGAACTGCAAAAGTTCACGGCGCGTGCCAAGGCAGTCATCGAGAAAAAAGCCTTCGGGTCGACGCGGTTGCCGTCCCTTATCAAGCCCTATGAAGTCGTCGAGTTTGCGGGCGTGTGTACTGATATTTGCGTCGTGTCGAATGCACTTCTAATCAAGGCGTTTTATCCCGAACAGCGCATCCAAATCGACGCGGCGTGTTGTGCTGGTTCCACGCCCGAAGCTCATCAAAAAGCTTTGGACGTTATGCGCAACTGCCAATGCAAAATCATCAACGAATAAACTTTAGGAGGTCTCTATATGGAAATCAAACTCGTCGAAACCAAAAAGCTCAAGGCTAAGCCCGACGTAAGCAAAATCGGATTCGGCACGCACTTTACGGATTATATGTTCGTCATGGATTACGACGCCGCGCAGGGTTGGCACGACGCCCGCATTGTTCCGCACGAAAAAATTTTGCTCGACCCCGCCAACGCCACGCTCCATTACGGGCAAGCAATCTTTGAAGGTCTCAAGGCTTATCGTCAAGGCAATAAAGCTGTCACCTTCCGCGCGAAGGATCATCTTAACCGCCTCAACCGCTCGGCTAAAATCCTCGACATTCCCGAATTGCCCTTCGACGTGATTCACGCGGGCTTGATGAAGCTTGTCGACATTGAAAAGGATTGGATACCTAAGGAGAAGGGGCAGAGCCTTTATATCCGTCCGTTCGTCTTCGCAACTGACGAGGTCTTAGGCGTCAGCGTCAGCAAGAAGTACAAGTTCATGATAATTTTGTCGCCGGTTGCCGCGTATTATGCTCATGGCTTTGCGCCCGTCAAAATTCTCGTCGAGGATAAATACGTTCGCGCAGTGCGTGGCGGTCTGGGTGCGGCGAAGACTCCTGCGAACTATGCAGCGAGCCTTCACGCGGGACTTGCGGCTCATGACATTGGCTTTGACCAGGTGCTTTGGCTTGACGGCGTTGAACGCAAATATATTGAGGAAGTCGGCTCGATGAATATCCTCTTCAAGATTAGCGGCGAGATTGTCTCCCCGTCTCCGCAGATTCAGACTTCGATTCTTGACGGTATTACGCGCCGCACGGTCAATCAAGTCGCTAAGGCTTGGGGCGTTCCGGTCGTCGAACGCAGGATTTCAATCGACGAGATTATAGCCGCGCACGAGGACGGACGCTTAGAAGAGGTCTTCGGCTCCGGCACGGCGGCTGTTATTTCTCCAGTCGGCGTCCTGCGCTACAAAGAGAAAGATTACGTCATCGGCGACGGCAAGATTGGAGCCTTCGCGCAGAAGATGTACGACTATATCGAAGGCTTGCACGTCGGTGAGGTCGAAGATACCTTTGGCTTTATCGAAGTTGCCGGCGAATATTGAGCTTGTCTTTGCAAAGAAAAAGCCCCTGTCGCATTTGGCAGGGGTAATTTTATTGGTTCATAAGGGCTGATGTCTTCGCGGCTAACCAGTTATAAAAGGCTCTTCTATTGGACGGAAGCCCGCCGCTCTCTGAAGGGTCGCCAAACCAATTATTCGCGATTAAGTATTCCCTTCCGCCGCAAAGGACGCACATATTGCTATCACGATAGAACCGCTGAATGCCCTTCGCGTCGTAAATGTCATCGGAATGCTTTACTTTTCGCAAGACACCCTCGGAGCTATTGTAAGGGAACTTCAACTGCTGGTCGTAACTTTTGCAAGCCTCAGCACTACCCAAGAAGCGGACAATCTCTTCTGTTATCAAGCGACAATCAGCAAGCAATCGGAACGCCTGCTTACAGAACTCGATATTGACTTCTTGAAGGTTTTCCTCGTTGTTTATGCAGTTCTCGATACCCTTTAGCCGCGCAGACAATTCGGCTTGACTCTTTGAAAATTTGCCGCGAGCCGAATCAGAAAAGATTTCACTCAAGACAGAGCCTCCTAACGCAAAAGCGCGGGGATAAGTTCCTCGCGCTTGAAATTTCTTATTGGTGCGGTTGATGAGACTTGAACTCATACGCCTTGTGAGCACTGCCCCCTCAAAGCAGCGTGTCTGCCTATTCCACCACAACCGCTTATTTATGGTGCGGTCGATGAGACTTGAACTCATACCCCCGGACGAGGACTGCCCCCTCAAAGCAGCGCGTCTGCCTATTCCGCCACGACCGCATTACTATCTTAAGCCCATTGAATCTTCATTATGTCTTTGTAGGATTTTTCCAAGAGATTTATTGCCGCGATAACGAAACCCATCAAAGCTTTGGGCTGGAATTCGCCTTCCACAACACCCAGAACTACATCGCCTTCCAAGCTAATATCGCCGTTCGGGTGAATGTAAATCCTAAAGAAATTATACTGCGCCGACAACTCATTAAAGAGTTTGTAGCAAGCAATCTTCTTTTCTTCTTCTTCAATCGTCGCGATACCGAAAATGCGGATTTTAATATTCTTCTCCGCGAAAACAACTAAGATGTCTACAAAACCACCGCTTTTTAACTTTTGGGGAAGGCGGAAGAAACGCTCGCCACTCTTAACAAGAGTTTCCTCACTATAACGAGTGTTGTTCTTGTCCAAGAAGTCTTTAAAAATTTCGTAATTATCCATTGCACTCACCTTTCCGATTGAAGAAGTTAAATTGGTGCGGCAGAGAGGACTTGAACCTCCACGGGGTTGCCCCCACTAGCGCCTGAAGCTAGCGCGTCTGCCATTCCGCCACTACCGCACATCCTCAAATATTTTCGTTCAACCAATCGACGACGTTTTCGGGCAAAAAGCCGCGGTAGTCATCGCCCATTTCTGTGATAAGAATAAAATCACCGTCATAAAGATACTGAACTAAATCTTCGTGAACATCATCAGCCGAATCATCAGAACAAACGAACCACAAGTTATCAAAAATTTGGCAATAGCCGTCATATTCTTCTAATGCCTCAAGGAACTCGTCGTAATTCTGATTCTCCAAATTATCTTCGTCGAGTTGAAACGCTACGAGATAAACAGACATTGATGCTCACTCCTTAAAAAGATTGGTGCCGAGGACCGGAATCGAACCGGTACGAGATTTTACTCTCGCAGGATTTTAAGTCCCGTGCGTCTGCCAGTTCCGCCACCCCGGCTTTTTGGAGCGGGTGATGGGAATCGAACCCACGTGATCAGCTTGGAAGGCTGGAGCTCTACCATTGAGCTACACCCGCTTAGCCGACTATAGGACTTGAACCTACAACCTGCTGATTACAAATCAGCTGCTCTGCCAATTGAGCTAAGTCGGCGTATATAAATTATGCCTAAAATCGAAATGGTGCCTCAGAGCGGAATCGAACCACTGACACGGGGATTTTCAGTCCCCTGCTCTCCCAACTGAGCTACCGAGGCAACAACGTCTATATAATTAATCTTGATTTCAAATGGCGACCCGGATCGGACTTGAACCGACGACCTCCGCCGTGACAGGGCGGCATTCTAACCAACTAAACTACCGGGCCCAATCATTTATGGTGGGCGATGACAGGCTCGAACTGCCGACCCCCTGCGTGTAAAGCAGATGCTCTCCCGGCTGAGCTAATCGCCCTTATAAAAAATGGTGACCCGCCGGGGAATCGAACCCCGAACCTACTGATTAAGAGTCAGTTGCTC
>JAFWWC010000024.1 GCA_017518105.1 Selenomonadaceae bacterium | reverse complement strand
CCGCCGTTGTCGTCCCAGGGGTCTTCGTAATACATGCGCTTTTCAACGTCAATATCCACGCCCCCAATCGCGTCGATTATCTTTACAAAGCTACTCGTGTCAATCAAAACGTAATGGTCAATATCAATGCCTAGGAAGTTTTCAACCGTCGATTCCGCCAAAGCTACGCCGCCATAAGCAAACGCCGCGTTAATCTTGTCGTAGCCGCGCCCGCGAATCTTTACGCGAGTATCACGCGGGATTGATAGAAGCGTCGCCTGGTCAAATCGCGGGTCAATCGTGGCAATCATCATAGTATCAGACCGCCCCACGTCGTCTTTGCGTATGTCCACGCCCATGATTAGCACAATCGACTTGTCTTTAGCTTTTATGAGTTCTTCCTCAGTGCCCTGTTCGATGATTCGGCGCACGGGGTTTTTTTCTTCAAACAGACTAGACGACGCAACCAACGCACCCGCCAGAGCCGAAGCCGCAAAGCACAGCACTAGGAAGATTATCGTCAAAAAGTTTCGCTTAGGTTTGTTTTCCAATGCAACACCTTCTAAATATTTTATCGAACGCGGCAGATTATATCACGTTGCGAAAAAAAAATCCGCCCTTGCTTTTAGACGAGCGGAAAATATTTTGCGACGTGCAAGAAATTATTTCGGAGTGATAGCTACGACCCGTGCAGGCAAACCCGTTGCGCCTTTTATGTTCGTCCAAGCGACAATCACTAACGCGCCAGCCGGAGCAACCTCATCGAGGTTCGTCAAGACTTCGACTTGCAACTTGCCATTCGAGAGCAGATAGCGTTCGCAAGCAAGGTCGCCCGCCTTAGCCGCCTCTGCTGAAGCGTCGGTGTCTAAAGTCTCGTGACCATTAGCGGCGGCGTTTCTAGTCTCGTAAATGTACTTTAGGGCGTCGAGGCTCCAGCCAGGGAAATTCTCGTTGCCTTCGGCGTCGATACCGCTTATGGCGTTCATGTCGGGCCAATGCTTAGCCCAGCCGCTATAGAGGGCAACAAACGCGCCGTCGGGAATGTCGCCGTAGGTTTTCTCGTAAGCTTTGATGTCGTCCGCCGTCGCCGCGTAGTGAATGTCCTTAGCAACCTTCGCGCTTATGTCCACGACGCACAACGGGTAAATCATGTTCTGCACGCCGTAAGAGTCGCTGAGCTTGCCGCCCTTGATGAAGTGTCCGGGGAAGTCGATATGCGTGCCGAATTGCCCAGGGAACTTGAACGTTTGAATCAGGCATTCAAGCATCGGGTTGCCCCAATCAAAACACACCTTGCCCAATTCCACGGAGCCGGCGGGGATTCCCGACCAATACGGGCTGTCGTTGTCAAGCGGGTGCGTCAAGTCCACTAGCTCATAACTCGTTTGCAACTCCTTAGCGAAGTCCCAAAGCTTGTAATTCATGTCTAATCACCTCGAATTTATTTTACAATCAAAATGCAATGATTAACTGGTTCAGCAGTTGTGGCGTCGGCTAGCGTCGTCGTCAAGATTTTTTCGTCGGGATAACTCAAGTGGGCGCATATCGTGACGGAAGAATTTTTATCCCAACCGCAATCGATTAACAGCTTGGAGATTGTCGCGGAGTTAAATTGCGCGTCAGTTAGCAAGCCGAGGATTTTTCCCGCCGTGAACGCTAAATCAGACCGTGCAGGTTGCCGCCCGTGAAAGCTGAGGAGCGTCGCCGAGTGCCACGGGAGCGCGAGCTTTGCGAAGGCGAGTTGCATTGCGCTGATTGACGGAATGACTTCGATTGACTGCGGTGGGAATTCTCTTCGGAGCAAGTCTAGCATTGAGTAATAGCCGGGGTCGCCGCTAACCATGACGACGACAGAGCCGAGCGGGAGTTTGTCGCGGATAAATTTAATCGGCGCGTCGAGGTCGCGGGTTATCGGGCAAGTGATTTGATTCGCCGTCGAAAACTCAGACAAGGCACGGTGCCCACCGACGAGGAATTTAGCCTCACGAATTCTTTTCAGGGCGGCGGGCGTGATGTAATCTTCATTGCCAGGACCAATGCCCGCCACGACGATTTTGTTTTGCAAGTCAATCACCTCCATTCGATATGCGCGAAGGATACTACAACGCGTCCCATTGGGTCAAGCGTGCCCTACTGGTTACTTGATTAAAGAGGGGCGGCGAATTATAATTGGCGAGAAAAATTTTGAGAGGTGATAATTATGGCGGAGTTTGTTCCCTTGAGGAAGGGGCAGACGTTAAAGCTAGCGGACGGGCGAACAGTCACAGTTACGGACAAGCTCGGCGAGGGCGGGCAAGGCATCGTTTATCGCGTGCGCTATGACACCGGCGAGGAGCGTGCGCTTAAATGGTTCTTTATTGGCTACCTAAAAGACCCGTCGAAATTCTACCGTCATCTAGAGAGCAATATAAATGTCGGTTCACCGTCGGAGGCTTTCCTTTGGCCAGAGCAACTGACAGAGTATGTTAGCGGCGAGACCTTCGGCTACACGATGAAGATTTTCCCGAAGGGCTATGAAAGTTTTTCCCGCTACCTCTTGGCGAAGACACGCTTTAAGAACGTTGCCGCGATGGTAGACGCCGCCTTGAATATCGTTACGGCTTTTAAGGCTCTGCACAACAAAGGCTATAACTATCAAGACCTAAACGACGGAAATTTTTCTATCGACCCGACAAGCGGCAAAGTCCTAATCTGCGACAATGATAACGTCATGGGGCACGGCGAGTATTCGGGCGTTTTAGGCAAGGCAAGGTATATGGCTCCAGAAGTCGTGCGCGGCGATAAGCAGCCCGATAAATCGACGGATAGATTTTCTTTGGCGGTGATTCTCTTCATGTTGCTAATCGGCAATCACCCGCTAGAAGGAGTCAAAACGAACTATCCCGCCCTAACGAACAAGTATGAGAAAAGAATTTACGGGACGGAGCCGCTGTTCATCTTCGACGAAAAAGACCCCTCGAACGCGCCACATAAGCTCCTGCACCAGAACGCGTTGAGGCTGTGGGGGTTCTTCCCAAGCTTCATTCAAGCGGCGTTTCGTCAATCGTTCAGTCAGGAAAGTTTATTGGAGGGCAAGGAGCGTTTGCTTGAGCAGGCGTGGTTCAATATTCTAATGCGGCTGAAAAGTTCGCTTGTCCGTTGTCCACATTGCGGTGAGGAAATGTTTTTGGAAAGCGACCGGGCGACGACTTGTCAATCATGCAAGCGGACGGTTAAGGCGGTGGGGCATTTGCTCTTCGACAAACGGGCAGGGCAAGATGTCACGGTTCCGATATTCAAAGACGCCGCGCTTTACGAATATCACATGAATCCCTTATCGGAGGACTTCGAGACGCGCTCGGCAGTCATTTTGGAAAAGCCCGGCAAGTTCGGACTGAAGAACGACTCCAACTACAACTGGAAGATAAAGACGCCCAGCGGAAAAATTTTGGCTAAGCAACCCGGCGAAGTACTCGTCTTGGGCGCGGACGCTAAGATTGATTTCTACAACAAAAATATTGCTCAAGTCATCGTGAACAACTAAGGAGGAAATTTTTATGGGAATGCTAGATAAACTGGAAATGCCGCGCAAGATGTGCCCCGTGATTTTTCTACTCGACACGTCGGGGAGCATGATAGGTCCGCCGATTGGTGCCGTGAACAGCGCGATTGAAAACGTCTTGCCGGAGCTTATGTCAATGAACGACTCCAACCCCGACAACGAGATTAAAGTCGCGATAATGTCTTTTAGCTTCGGCGCAGATTGGATTGTTGGCGGCAGTGAATTGCTATCGCCCGAAGACGTGCAGAACTCGTGGAACGATTTAAACGCGAGCGGTCCCACGTCTATGGGCGAGGCGTTCCGCGCCTTGAACGATAAACTTTCCGTTTCTCATGGCTTTATGAAGCACGCCTCAGGCTCGGTGGCTCCGGTTCTCTTCCTCTTATCGGACGGCGAACCCACTGACGATTATCAAGCCGGCTTGCAAAAGCTAAAGGGCAACAACTGGTACAAGATTGCAGTTCGTGTGG
Source organism: Selenomonadaceae bacterium (assembly GCA_017518105.1). Lineage (GTDB taxonomy): Bacteria > Bacillota > Negativicutes > Selenomonadales > Selenomonadaceae > Quinella. Next base: position 65,411 of record JAFWWC010000024.1, on the reverse strand, counting down.
CGGTCGGCTATGGCGATTCAAATGATGATGTTCTGCGCGATTTCACGGGCAACGCCGAAACCGTAATGCACACCGACGACCCCAAAGAGTTGAAGAACATGATTAAATTTATAGCCGTCACGTCGTCGAAGGTCGCAAGCCAAGGAAGTAGCGTCGACAACACGGGCACGGTTAATCCCGATGACAACACGCAAAAGACTGCCGAGGCTCTGCAGAATCAAGGCGGCGCACTCGCCTCGGCGGACGAAGATTGGTAAACTATTTACGAGCTTGAATAAGACAAAATCCCTTGGAAAATTTTTTCAGGGGATTTTTCTAAGCTCAATAAAGACGGAGGAGAAATTTTTATGAGTACCTTGGATAACATTGAAATGCCGCGCAAGGTTTGCCCCGTAATCTTCTTGCTTGACACGTCGGGGAGCATGATGGGTGCGCCAATGGGTGCCCTAAACAGCGCGATTGAAAATTTTATGCCCGAATTGATTGCCAAGAACGATTCCAATCCTAACGTTGAAATTCGGGTAGCGATTATGACGTTCAGCGACGAAGCTAAATGGGTTATCGGCGGCGACGAACTACTTAAGCCCGAAGACGTAATGAACTCCTGGAACGATTTGGAGGCGGGCGGGGTCACGTCTATGGGCGCGGCTTTGATTGCCTTAAACGAAAAACTTTCTGACGAGAGCGGCTTTCTTAATCCCGCCTCGAATTTCATATCGCCGCTTTTGATTCTCTTTATGGACGGCGAACCCACTGACGACTATAAATCTGCTTTGGCTGAACTCAGGAAAAATCTCTGGTACAAGATGGCTTCACGTGTGGCGGTCGGCTATGGCGCGGCAAATGATGATGTCTTGCGTGAATTCGTCGGCAAGGACGGGATAATCCTGCACACCGACGACACTTTGAACTTGACGGAAATTATCAAACACATGAGTTATTCGCCAGAGGAAAGTCAATCTGCGCGGCGGTTAAATATCCTTGAAATGGAAGAGGCGATTAATTTCGTTGCGGATTTTTCAGCGGCGGCAAGGAAATACAGAGGACTTACGGCTGAAGAGCTAAAGACGATTTTCCAAATCATCGGGAATGTTTCTTCACGCGCAATCAATCCCGTTCACACAATCAAAGACTTTAACGACGAGGAATGGTAAAGGGGCGTGAGGTCAGATGAGATTCAGCACGTTTGCCGCGTCGGTTCATGGCAAAAAGTATCGTGAACGCGGCTTGCCCTGCCAAGACAGCTCCGACGCTTTGGAGTTCGATAACGTGCAAGCGATAGCCGTTGCCGACGGGCATGGCGGCAGAGATTATTTCCGCTCGGATATTGGCTCGCGGCTGGCGGTTCAGGTTGCCTTTGAACAGATAAAAAAGTTTTGTGCTGACATTAAGGACAGTGAAATTTTTCCAGAGAACAGCATAAGGTATTTTGAACTTGAGCTTTGGGAAGAGTGGCAACGGGCAGTCAAAAACGATTGGTCGAAGAATCCTTTTAACGTCGAGGAGGAGCGTTGGCAAGGTGTTAGTGACAAGTACAAGGCTCGTTATACTTCAGCGGACGAACGATATATCCCCGTGGCTTACGGCACGACTTTACTTTTGGCGGTGTCAATCGGCTGGCAAGTGCTGCTCGTTCAAATTGGCGACGGCTCATGCGTTGTCTTGCAGAGGGACGGAGAATTTAAAATGCCCGTGCCGCCCGACGCTGAGAGCTTCGGATACGTGACGACTTCCCTTTGCGACGCTGACGGCTATAAAAAGTTTCGTCATGTCGTATTGGATTGCGCGGAGGATTCGCCGCTTGCGCCCGTAGCGATCTTCCTTAGCACGGACGGACTTGACAACTGCTACCCGATAGGCGACAACGAAAAGTATCTTTACAAGCTCTACGCCGACACCGTGATGGATAGCATGATTGGCAACGGCTTCGATAAGACGCGGGAGTCATTACGCGAGGAGCTTCTGCCTTACATGACTGAACACGGGAGCAACGATGATATTTCCCTAGCGTATCTCGTGACGGACGATTTACATTTGCTTAAGCAGGCTGTTGAAGAACAATCATCTCCGCCCGTCGAAGAGAAATCGTCGCCACCCGTCGAAGAGAAATCGTCGCCGCCTGTCGAAGAGCAATCATCTCCGCCTGTCGAAGAGCAATCATCTCCGCCTGTCGAAAAGCAATCATCACCGCCCGCCGAAGAGCAATCATCTCCGCCTGTCGAAAAGCAATCGTCGCCGCCTGTCGAAAAGCAATCGTCGCCGCCTGTCGAAAAGCAATCGTCACCGCCCGCCGAAGAGCAATCATCACCGCCCGCCGAAGAAGTTCAAGCAAAGGTTGCCGAGCAAGCCGCGCAGGCTCGTGAAAGACTTCTGCCGCTCTGGTGGGAGGAAAGGAGGAAACAACGTGATAAACAGCCTTGACCTTTACGCTGAGGCAATCACCGTAGCGAAGAACAATCCGACTGCTAACGTTGCGCCTGTGCTAAGAAATTATTATCTTCAGCTGGCGACGATGACTTTCTATGAGCTGACGACCAAGAAGACTTCGCCGCTTATCTCCACGCTGTGCCGAGTCAATAACCTAGCCTTGCCGACGAAAAATTTTTCCTTCGTGCCCGCGCAAGTCGCCTTCAACTTCCACACGAGCTTTGACTTGTTCGCTATAGTCTACGGGTTGAACGTCGCATTAGCGGAGAATCTCGACTTGTGCCTTACTGTTTTTGAGAGCAATGCCGAGCGCATCTTCCGCGGCGTGCCACTGACTAACGAAGGCTTTCAATCTTTGCAGATGAATCTGATTGCACTGGACGAGAGCTTAGGCAAGTTCCGCCACGTCGAACGGGTCGTTGAAAAGATTGTCGAGGTTCCTATTGACCAAAGCTTAAAGACGCTAGCTGATAGCCGCCGTTCCGACGACGAGAAAATCATTGACGAGATAAAAAAAGTTCAGCTAGCGTTGCAAGAGGAGTTACCGCGACTGCAAGGGACGTTGAAGACAATTTCGGAGATACGTGACGGGCTAGACTTCAAGACGCTGGAGGAGCCGATAAATCAACTGGTGCAACTCTTTGACATGATTAACGAAACGGCAGGGCGTCACCCGCAAGAAGACACGCAGAAGGGCTACGATAAACTCATCAAGCGTTGCAGAAGTTTTGCCCGCTACGTCGAACAGTCCTTGGCGATGTTAGGAGCTCAAATCATCAACGAGACGGACATACCGCTTGACACGTCCCGGCACAAGGTAGCCAACGCCGCCCGCCCGTCAGACACGGCTAAGGTTTCCAAAGTCCTAAGCGTCGGTTTAATCTACAAGGGGCGAGTCCTTCGCAAGGCTGAAGTTGAAATCGCCGAGCCAGTGATGAATCAGTATGCCGAGCTTCGGAAAAGTTTTGGGAGGTAACGTTCAATGAGGATAGGAATAGATTTCGGCACGAGCTTTTCATTGCCCGCCGCCCTGATAAACGGTTCGCCCGCGACCCTCTTGCACAGTGGACAATACGGTTTGCCGTCAGTTTTTTACTACGATAAAGGGCAAGGGGGCTTGATTGGAATTCCCGCCGAAGACCAGGGCGACCGCCACCCAGAAAACGTCGTGCGCAATATCAAAATGGAGATAAGCAACCCCGACAAGAAAACTTTCAAACTGGACGGCAAGACCTTCGACAAGAAAAAAATAGTCGGGCACATCTTCCGCGAGATTAAACAAGTCGCCCTTGAGGGTATCGAATATCAACAGCTGGTTTCGCAAAAGATTGATGGGGCAGTCGTATCAGTTCCGGCGGCGTTTACCCTTCGCGAGCTGAATTTCATTCGCGACGCCGCACAGAAGGAAGCTAAGCTAAAAGTCTTGGGATTCATTCGCGAGCCGGTAGCCGCTGCCATTGCCTATTTCAATGCCCCCGCCGGCGAGGACGAGAAAACTATCCTTGTCTATGACTTGGGCGGCGGTACCTGCGACGTTGCCATTGTCCGTTCGGATAAAAATTCTGCGGAGTGGTACAAGGTCATTGATTCGGAAATGCTTCGGCTCGGCGGACGCGATTGGGATAAACTTTTAGGCGAGCTGATTAAGCGCAAGTGTCGTGAACAAGACGCTGATATTAGCTTCAATGCACGGGCGGAGAATAAAATCTTGAAGGCGGCGATTAAAGCTAAGCATCAGTTGTCGCGGCTTGAACGCTACGAATCATATGTTGAGGTCGGCGGCGAGGATTATGATTTCGAGATAACCCGCGCCGAGTTCGAGAAGATAACTTCCGAGCTTTTGCAGGAGACAATGCAAATGGTCGACCGCCTCAAGCAAAAGTGTTCAACTAGGATTGATTACATCGTTTGCGTCGGCGGAAGTTCAAACATGCCGCAAGTCCGTAAAGCCTTCGAGAAGAACTATCCCGACATTGAGATAAGGATTTTTGAACCGGAAAAGGCGATTGCGTTCGGGGCGGCAATTTATGCCGAGCACTTGACGGAAGAAAGTTTCCTGCACGACATCTGCAAGTTCTCTTACGGCGCACGGTATATCCAAGACTTCGGACGCTACAGGGATTACAATCGCCTACGAATCTTCAACATCATCTACAAGGGCGACGCCCTGCCCACGAGCGGCGAGTCGATTTCCTACAAGCTGAGCGACGACCAGACGAGTACTTACATTGCCGTTTACGAGTCGGAGTGCGCGGACGAAGTTTATCTGCCAGAGGACGGCACGTACATTGGCGAGATTGAAATTTACGGGCTAGATGACAGCCGCAAAGGTGATGAGACGCTCCTTACGATGACGATTGACCGTAGCGGGTTAATGCAACTAAAAGCAATCGATAAACGCACGGGCAAGAGCGCGAACGTCGACATTCAGCTAAAGGATTATTGAACGCGGCGGCGAAAGTTTCACGCGGAAAAAATTTATGGAGGTTTGAACATGGCATTGCTTGAGATAAAAACGGCGGGCGACCCCGTCTTGAAAAAAGTTTGCGCACCCGTCACGAAGATTGATAAACGCCTTAGGCGGCTGCTGGACGATATGGCGGAGACTATGTACGCGAGCGACGGCGTAGGGATTGCCGCCCCGCAAGTCGGCGAGTCAATTCGAGTTTGCGTCGTCGACGTGGATACGAAGTCGCACAACGAACGCTACGACTTGATTAACCCAGTCATCACCTATCGCGAAGGTTCCGTTGTCGACAATGAGGGCTGCCTTTCTTGCCCAGACCTTTTCGGCGACGTGGAACGCGCAGCAAAAATTCGCGTCGAGTACACCAGCCGCTTTAACAAGAAGAAGACTTTGGAGGCGGAAGGCTTGCTTGCCCGTTGCATTCAACACGAGCTTGACCACCTGGACGGAAAACTTTTTATCGACGTTGCTAAGAACATAACCAAGGGCAGACCCAATAAAAAAACGGAGGATTGAACTCCTCCACGATGACATCTCCGACAATCAATCGGGGATTTTTTTATTGGCTTTTGTCTTGCGATTTTTTCTCCAGTTTTCGTTTTAAGTCGTCGAGCTGTTCTTCTGGGACTTGCACCGTTCCGAACTTTTGAAAGTCGCGTGCCATGTCCACATCGCCCATCATGAGTGCCAGCACAGAGGTTAAGTCTGCGAAATTCATTTGCTCCCATTCTTTTGCCTCTGCCGCTGAAATCTTCCCGCGCTTTTTGGCTTTCTTTACAGCCTTCTTCATGCGCTTATCGTACATGCTGAGCAGGTTGAAGTTCAGATAATCCTTGTCGTTCATGTGATTGCCTCCTTGTTAGGCGTCGGAAATCTTTTTTGCCAGCCGAATCAGCACGCGAGTAATCCTCAAGCCTTCGACTTCCTCAACGTAAAAGGTATTGCCCTCGAACGCCGCCGATTGACCGACACGCGGCTCCCCGCCCAATTTATCATTGAGCCAGCCGCCCACCGTGTCAACGTCCTCATCGTCAATCTTAATGCCGAATTCGTCTTCCAACTCCTCAAGCAACATCTTAGCATCAATCGAGTAAAGATTATCTTCGCGTTTCTCGGCATCGGGGCGTTCCTCGTCGAACTCGTCTTGAATGTCGCCGACAATCTCCTCGATAATGTCTTCAATGGTGACCATGCCAGCCGTCCCGCCGTACTCGTCGACGACGATTGCCAGCTGCGAACGGTTCTTTTGCATTGTCTCCAGCAAAACGCTAACGTCCATGCTCTCCGGCACGAAGAAAACTTTCCGCGCCAACTTCTTGAGGCTCGGCTTGCGCTTGCCCTGAATCAAAACGTTCGTTAAGTCTTTAATGTGCAGGAAGCCGACGATATGATCCTTGTCCTCGTCGCAAATCGGGTAGCGTGTCATTTCCTCTTCAAGAATCGTCGCTAGGTTCTCTTCGTAAGTCTTGTTTAGGTAAAGGCAAACCATATCGGGACGCGGCACCATGATTTCTCGGACGTTGCGCTCGGTGAAGTCGAAGACGTTATCCACGAAATCAACTTCCGTATCGTCGACGAGTCCTTGCTTGCGGCTCTCCTTCATGAGTAGTCGAATTTCTTCAGGGTTATGGGCGACTTCGCCCTCAGATATGCTCAAGCCTAGGTGATGACTTACAAAGCTTGCCGTCCGATTGAGTAGCCACACGAACGGATACATGACTTTCCAGAAGATAAGCATAGGTATCGCAATGTTGAGTAGGATTTTTTCCGAGGCGGCGATTGCCATGCTCTTTGGTGTCAGCTCGCCTAAGATGATGTGCATTGACGTTATCAGGGAAAAGGCAAGCGCGAACGAGATTGTATGCCCCAAAGTCTCGCCGAAGCCCGCCGCGTGAATCAAAGGTGCGATTAGTTCTGCTACGAATGGTTCGCCGACCCAGCCCAGACCGAGCGACGCCAAAGTTATTCCCAGTTGCGTGACTGATAATGCCTCGTCTAGTTCGTCGATTAATTTCTTTGCGTACTTGGCTCGCGTGTTGCCCTCTTGGATTAGCGTTTCCAGCCGCGACGGACGCATTTTAACGCAACAGAACTCCGCCGCCACGAAGAAGCCGTTCATTGCAATCAGGAACGCCACGAGAAACATTTGCAGTAATATGGGCACGATGTCCATTAACAAACCTCCGTTATCAGCTTAAAAATTTTTCCCGCATTATACTATCAAGGCTAGCAATCGACAAATATTTTTTGACGCAGGGAAATTTATTCAAGCTGTTTTCATTGACGCGGCAAGGCAACTAGTTTAATATATGCGTGAAAATTTTTATGTGGAGGTGAAAGACGTTTGAGCGTAGCAGAAAACTTTCAAGCGATAAGAGACGAACTAGGCGATAAAATAATTTTGGTCGCGGTGACGAAGAATCATGGCGTTGACCTTATGCGCGAGGCAATCGACGCGGGTGCAACCGACATTGGCGAAAACCGCGTTCAAGAGGCGGCGGAGAAATTCCAGACGCTTGACCGCAAAGTCACCCGCCACCTAATCGGGCACCTGCAGACCAACAAGGCTAAGGCGGCAGTCAAGCTCTTCGATTTGATTCAATCGGTCGACAGCCAACACTTAGCGGCGGCACTCGACAAGGCGGCGGCTTCAATCGGCAAGGTTCAAGACGTGCTAATCCAAGTCAACGCCGCCCGCGAGCCTCAAAAGTCTGGAGTAATGCTTGAGGACTTAGACGGGCTGATAAAGTTCGTCGACGCGGCAAAGAACCTTCGACTGCGTGGGCTGATGATGATTGCGCCGAACCTTGAAGACGTTAATGAGTGTCGCCCGTTCTTTAAGCAAATGCGGGAACTCTTCGACGGGCTGAAGACTAATCGGGAGGCTTTTGACTTCTTGTCAATGGGCATGACGCATGATTATAAAATCGCAGTCGAGGAGGGCGCAAACGTCGTTCGAGTCGGCACGGCTATCTTCGGCGAGAGATCCTACAGATAAAAATTTGCGAGAGGAGTTTGAATGCATGGAAATTATCGACAAGGTTAGCCGCTCTCTCGGACTATTAGAAAAAGATGAGGAGAAGGTAGTTAAGATGAGCACAAAGGAAGAGTTGCCCAACACGCAGCCAGAAGAAAAAGAATCGCCAATACAACCGCCGCCCGCGACTATGTCGGGGCACAAAGTAGTTGATTTTAATTCGGCGATGTCGGCGAGGGATAATTTTATGACGAACAATAGCACGACCAAAAGCATGGTCAAATCGAAAATCACGACGGTCAGACCGAAGAACTTTGACGACGACGCAAAAGTTATCGCCGATTGCCTTCGGGAAGATGTGCCCGTCATCATAAACTTGGAGGACACCAGCCCCGAACACGCCCGGCGGATTATCGATTTCGCGTTGGGCACGACTTATGCCATTGATGGCGACGTTCAGCAGGTCAGCGAATATGTCTTCGTGTGCACGCCCAAAACCGTCATGGTCACGTTCAATCGGGAAGAGCCTAAGCAGGAGCGCAACGACTTTTCATGGCTCACGCGCAAGCTTTAAGGATTAGATATATGCAAGACGCACGAGAGAAAATTATCCGCTACTACAAGGGCACCGAGAGCGAGGCGTCCGCCGTCAAGCTCGTGGACTTCGCCACGCAAGCTATCAAAAGCCGCAAGTGCAAGCTAACCGGGTTCTTATCGCCGTTTGAACAGGAAATGACCGGCGTCATTGCCAACAGCCTCGGCGAACTCAACGTAGACTTTTACGGCGGCTATCGTGGTGCTGAACGTCAACGCGCCGCCTTCTGTCATGAAGACTTCCAAGGCACGCCGAACTTTGAAATCGCAGTCATCAAGGCAAAGTGGAATGGCGAATTTGCTAGGTTAGGTCATCGAGACGTTCTCGGCTCAATCTTAAGTCTAGGCGTCGACCGCGAGTATATCGGCGACATTATCGCTACCAAAGACTGCGCGAGGATTCTCGTTGATAAGAAGATGTGCGATTACTTCACACTGAACTTGACGCAAATCGGCGGGACTTCGGTTCAAACGGTCGTCGACGAGCTGGAAAATATTTCTGCTAAGGAAGAGCGCACCAAGGAGATTAAAGCAACGGTTGCTTCCCTGCGTGCGGACTCGATAGCGGCGGCGGGCTTCGGAATGTCTAGGAGCAAGGCGGCTACGGAGATTGCGGCGGAGAAGATTAAGCTTAACTGGCAGACCGTCAAGAATGCGTCGCAGTCGATTAAGGCGGGCGATGTGCTGAGTATGCGCGGGCGCGGGCGTTTGGAAGTAGCCGAGGTTCGCGGGCAGACTAAAAAGGGTCGCGTCGGTGTTCTCTTGAAAAGATTCTTCTAAGGAGGAATGAAACTTGCCAATGACGGAAGAGGAAATGAGTACGTGTCGAAAGATAATTCACGGACACGCGGCAGCGGCGGCGGCAGGAAACTTGGTACCCGCGCCGGGCGTCGGAATAGCAGTTGATACCGTGACGATGACAACAATGGCAATGGCTCTGGCGTCGGTTTTCGGCGGCTCGATAACAGAATCAGTCGCTAAGAACATGGCAACCAGCGCGATTATCGCGACGATAAAGAAACAACCGCTCCGAGTCATCACGAAAGAAATTTCAAAAGTCCTGCCGTTTATCGGGCAACTGGTCGCGCCGACAGTCTCGGTGGCGATGCTTGAGTCGGCGGGCTGGCTCTTGGCAGAAGACCTAGCGGCGGAACGCGACAAGAAAAATCCGGAATTGCCGCCCCCGACGCACGGCGGACATAACTTCCGCTACGATAAAAAATTCCAGGAGCCAAATCCTTAATGCAGTTTGGAGGCGATGTATTTGCTTACGCCAATGGATATTCACGATCACCAGTTCAAAAAGAGTTTCAGAGGCTACAACGAAAATGAGGTTGATGACTTCCTCGATAAGATTGTCGTTGACTTTGAAAAGCTCTTGAACGAAACCGAGCGGCTTAAAACTCAGCTTTACACGACGGAAAAGGAGTTGGAAAAGTATCGCGGGCTCGAAAAGACCATGAACGATACGCTGATAATGGCACAGCGCACGGCTGATGATGTCATTGCCGCCGCAAGGAGAACTACCGACGACATGAAGGAGAACGCCGCCCGCGAGTGTCAGCAGATTAAAGACCAGGCACAATACGAGGCAAAGCAGCAGATTGACAGCGCGAAGGTAAAACGCGACGCAATCTTAGCGGAGTATGATAAGTTCGTCCGCGAGAAAAACGCGTTCCTTTTGAAGTTGCGGACAATCCTTGAGTCCGAGCTGACGATAACAACGCAAATGCTCGAAGACGTTCCGAACGTCGCCGAGAAAGTCAAACAAATCTTGCCAGAAGAAAAAGCACAACCCGCCGCAGAACCAGCCGCTCAACCCGTCGAAGCTCCTAAAGCCGAAGAAAAGCCCGCACCAACGATTGAAGACGACGCGGAATCAAATATCGTCGACGTAAAGCCCGTAACCGACGAGACGAAAACTTACAAGCCCGTTAAGCCGAACCTCGACAAGGAGGCGGCAAATTGAAATTCTTCGTCGACGTGCTCAAAAAGATTCTGCTGGTTGTCGAGTGCGTGATTGCGATTGCGTTCTTTCACTGGGAAAAGATTTTGTTCATCGGGGTCGTCGCCTGTGACCAATTCACAAAAGCCTTGGTTATGAAGTCGATGGTGCCTGGCGAGTCAATCCCGATTGTGCAAAACGTCTTCCACTTGACTTACGTATTAAATCCGGGCGCGGCGTTCGGTATCCTATCCAATCAGCGAGTTTTTTTGCTAGTCACGGGCGTGGTACTCATCTTTGCAACGGCGTACTTCTATCCGCTACTCAAGAAGTCAGATGCTTACTTGAGACTGGGGGCGACAGCTATCCTAAGCGGCGCGGTCGCAAACCTAATCGACAGGGCGCAGACGGGTTACGTTGTGGACTTCTTTGACTTTAGGATTTGGCCAGTCTTCAACGTCGCTGATATTGCGATTGTCGTAGGAATGGGCTTCATGATTTACGCGATACTTTTTCGGCTCGACGGCGGCTTGAATGAGGTTGAGGAAGTCAGACGATGAATTTTCTTGTTGAAGGGGCGGAACATAGGCGGCTTGATGTTTACCTTAGCGAAAGACTTTCAGCGACGCGTTCACATGTTCAAAGGCTAATCGCGGACGGTCTTATCAAAGTCGACGGCGAACAAGTCAAGGCAAGCTATAAGCTGGCGGGCGGCGAAGAAATTTCTATCCAAGAGACAAACGCCGCCGAGGTCGAGTACCTGCCTGAAGATTTGCCGCTAGACATTCTCTACGAGGACGCGGCGTTAATCGTAGTCAACAAGGCTCGTGGCATGACAGTTCACCCCGCCGAGACCGTCAAGCACGGCACGTTAGTCAATGCGTTGCTTTATCACTGCAAAGACCTATCGGGCATTAACGGCATTAAGCGTCCAGGCATCGTTCACCGCCTCGACAAGGATACGTCAGGCGTTATGGTCGTAGCGAAGACTGACGCCGCACACACGAGCCTTGCCGAGCAGATTAAGGACAAGGTTGCGAGGCGGACTTACTTGGCAATCGTTCACGGCGTCTTGACGGACAACGCAGGCATTATCACAGGCGCAATCGGTCGAGATAAAGTTGACCGCAAGAAGATGGCGATTGTCCCGAATGGCAAGCCCGCCGTCACGGAGTTTAAAGTTCTTGAGCGATTCAAAGATTTTACTTACGTCGAGTGCAAGCTACAGACGGGCAGGACACATCAAATCCGCGTTCACATGACGGCTATCGGGCACCCGCTCCTGGGTGACACGAAATACACTACGCGGAAGAACCCCTTTGACATTCACGGGCAAGCACTGCACTCGCACACATTGAGCTTGATTCACCCGACGACAGGCGAGCTAATGGAGTTCACGGTTCCCTTGCCAGACGATATGAGGATTGTTTTAGATAAACTAGAGGGAAAGGGTTGAGGAGATTGTTTATTCAAGGGTTAGCACCGATTCTATGGCTAATCGTCGCGCTGAGCGTTCTGAAATTGCCAGCGTGGAAGGCGTGCCCAATCGCGTTGATTATCTCGTTTTTGATAGCGTGGCAGTGCTTCGATATGCCGCTAATGGACGTGACGACCGGCACGCTTGAAGGTGCACTTATGGCGATATGGCCTATCTTAGGCGTTATCGTGTCGGCGATATTTGCGTATAACTTGACCGTGCAAACTGGCGGCATGGAGAAAATTAAAGATATGCTGTCCTCCGTCTCGACTGATAAGCGAATGCTCATACTAATCATTGCTTGGGGCTTTGGAGCCTTCCTTGAGTGTATGTCGGGCTTCGGTACGGCGGTCGCAATCGGCGCAAGCATGTTGGTTACGATAGGCGTGCCTCCCGTCAACGCCGTTATCGCCTGCCTCGTGTCAAATGCCGCAATGAGTTCTTTTGGCTCGGTTGGTCTGCCGCTTACGACGCTTGCTAAGCTCACCAACTTTGACCCGTTGCAAATCGCCACATACACCACGTTACAGCTTGGGATTATGGTGGTTCTTATGCCGTTTATCATGCTCATTGCCTTTGACGGCTTCAAGACTTTAAGGGGAATGATTCCCGCCTGTCTCGTCGGTGGACTCGGATTTGCCGTGCCGTCTATAATCGGAGCTTCTACCATGGGCGCAGATTTGGCTGGCATTGGCGGTGCCGTGTGTGCTATGGCATTGCTTGTTGTCTACGCGAAGAAATTCCCAATCAAAGACCCCGAATACGAGATTGACGACTACAACGAAAACTTTTCTATCACGTTCGGTGAGGCAGTGCGCGCTTGGCTGGTCTTCTTACTAATCTTCATCTTCTTGGTTATCTGCTCTATACCTGCTATTTCCGCCGTCTTGAAAACCGTAGTTACCAAAGTAATGATTTATACCGGTCCAGACGCCGCGCCAACTTCTTTCCAGTGGATAACAACTCCTACAATCCTTTTTGTATCAGCAGTAATAGCCGGTCTAGTCAACAATGCCTCCGTTAGCGATATGATTAATGTCCTGTCGCGCACGGTCAAAACCCTTATCCCGACCTTTATAACAATTATCACAATCATAGCCACGGCTCGCATCATGGGCTACAGCGGCATGACAATGGCAATCGCGACGACGACTGTTGCCGCAACTGGAACGTTCTACCCGTTCATCGCGCCTGTAATCGGTTCAATCGGCGCGTTCATCACTGGTTCGGCGACCTCAAGCTGCGTCCTCTTGAGTAAGTTGCAAGTCGACTCGGCGGTTGCAATCGGGCTAAGTGATACTGTTCAAGCGTGGATTGCGGCGGCTAATGCCTCTGGCTCGTGCGTCGGCAAAATCATTTCCCCGCAGTCAATCGCAATCGGGGCGGCGGCGGTCGGTGCCTTCGGCGTCGAGTCTCAGATTATGAAGTTCGCCGTCAAAGTCTACATACCGTTTATCCTGATTATGGGTTGCGTGGTTTACTTCGGGCAATCAATGTTGTGACCAAAATAAAACTCTTCCCTGCGAATGTCGCGGGGATTTTTTTTGCAACAAAAAGCCTCCCGCCCGCTTTGGACGAGAGGTCAAATTTATTTGCGTAGAAAAACTTTTATCCTTTAGCTTTGAGTTCCTGAAGTTTCGGACCCATGATGCGCTTGTAAGCCTCGACGCCCGGCTGATTGAATGCGTCGACGTTGAGGAGTTCGCCTTCATAAGCAACCGACATTGCCAACAGATACATGAGTTCGCCGAGATGATATTCGTTGACTTCGGGGAGGGTAAAGCAGGCGTTGAAACGGTTATTGGACTTGAGAGCGTCCGCATTCGACTGACGAGCAACCTCAAGGGCGTCGCCCATTTTTACGCCAGAGATGTCCGCAAGCTTCTTGACGTTCGGGAAGACGTTCGGGATTGTCAAATCGTTAGCCCACTTTGCAACCTTGATGAACTGAACGACCTTATCGAGCGTGCCTTCCTGATGTTGTTGGGTTTGCGAATGCATATCGGTCGTGCCGACTGCTACCAGCGGCGTGCGTCCTTCGCAGACTTCCTTACCTTCCTTATCGAACTGCTTGCCGAGCGATTCAGCTAACAGTTGGATATACCATTCGGACAGCGACTTGAGATAATCGCCGTAGGGCATCATGACTTCGATATTGCGCCCGTGCTTTTTGTAAGCCGCAACCTTGAGAGCCGCATTGAGCATAGCGGGATTTTGCCAGATGTCGTCGTTCTTGCAAGCCTCGTCCATGTCGCGTGCGCCTTCGAGGAATTTTTCAATGTCCATGCCGATAACAGCCGCCGTAGAAAGTCCGACTTCGCAGAAGACAGTAAAACGACCGCCAACGCCGTCAGGCACCGCGAAGCATTCCCAGCCGTTTTCGACAGCGATTTGCTTAAGAAGGGTCTTCTTCTCCATGTTCGGGTCAGTGACTGCGACGCATTCGACTTCGATAAGGTCACATTTCTTGAGGGCGTCGAGGATAACCATAAAGTTGCTCATGGTGTCGAGGGTGCCGCCGCTCTTTGACATGCACATTAACATAACTTTGAACTTGCCGCCGCCGTGGGTCTGCTTGTTCGCCGCCATAGCTTTAAGGTGATTGATGATGTCGCCAGTCCTGCGCGGGTCGATATTCTGTCCGCTGAAGTAGACTTTGGGCAAGCCGTTGCGTTGTTCGGTCGTCCACGTATTCCAGAATTCGCCGCAGAAGATGTCGAACAGAACTTTATTGCCCAAGAACGAGCCGCCGATACCGAGGGATACAACCGCGTCGACGTTATTGCGGATGCGTTCCGTGAAGTCGTGGAGCCTTTGAATACTTGCGGGCGAGTTGAGGTTAAGTTTGCCGTTCTCCTCGGTGATGTAAGGGAGCTTGGAGAAGTAAACTTTTTCGGGTGCGCCGTCCTTGCTGAGGTGAGCTTTGATAAAGCCCGTTTCGCGCATAACCTTCATAGCCTCGTGAGCCGCCTTGAGTGCGTCTTTGTAGCTGTCGAGGTCGGCTTGAGTAACTTTGCCTTCGCCGAACAGATTATCATAGTCGAAGCTGAAACCGGATTTAAGAGTTAATGCCATTGATTAAGTCTCCTTTCAATTACACGACGGAAGCGACGATTTCGCCAGCCTCTTCTTGAATTTGCTTAAGGTGGTCTGCGCTAACGAAGCTTTCAGCGTAGACTTTGCACATATCCTCAGTACCGGACGGACGAGCCGCGAACCAGCCCTTATCCGTGACGACCTTTAAGCCGCCGATAGACGCGCCATTGCCCGGAGCCTTCGTGAACTTGCCAGTAATCTTTGCGCCGGCGAGAGTGTCAGCCTTGAGGTTTTCGGGGGCGAGCTTGCCCAACGCCGCTTTTTGTTCGGGAGTGGCGGGAGTGTCTTTGCGTGCATAGTAGAAGGTGCCGAACTTGTCCGTAAGCTCTTTGTGGTGTTCGGAAGGATTCTTGCCGGTTTTGGCTGTGATTTCCACGGCGAGCAAGTCCATAATGATACCGTCTTTGTCAGTCGTCCAAACGCTAGCATCTTTGCACAGGAAGGACGCGCCCGCAGACTCTTCGCCGCCGAAGCCCATTGAGCCATCAAACAAGCCGTCAACGAACCATTTAAAGCCGACGGGAACTTCACAGAGCTTGCGACCAATATCAGCGGCGACCTTATCAATCAGCGAGCTTGAGACTAAAGTCTTGCCGACCATAGCATCTTTGCTCCAACCGTCGCGGTGCGTGAAGAGATACTTAATCGCCACTGCCAGATAATGATTCGGATTCATCAAGCCTTGCGGGGTAACAATGCCGTGGCGGTCGTAGTCGGTGTCGTTGCCAAAGGCGATGTCGTATTTGTCCTTCAGCGCGATGAGGTTCGCCATAGCATAGGGTGACGAGCAGTCCATACGAACTTTTCCGTCATGGTCAAGCGGCATGAATTTGAACGTGTAATCGATTTCGGGATTGACGACTTTGATAGGATTCTTAATCTTGTAGACTTCGTTAATCAAATCCCAGTAGAAGATGCCGGAGCCGCCGAGCGGGTCTGCGCCGACGTTCAAGCCGCTGTTGATAACGGCGTCCATGTCAATAACTCTGTCCAAAGCCTCGACGTAGGGGCGCATGTAGTCCATAAAGTGAACGTTATCCATTTTGATTGCGCGTTCAAAGGGGACACGCTTAACGACTTTATCGACGCCTTGAGCAATGATTTCGTTAGCGCGATTCTGGATAATCTTCGTGGTTTCAGCTGAGGCAGGACCGCCCGTGGTCGGGTCGTACTTGATGCCGCCGTCAGTCGGAGGATTGTGGCTCGGCGTGATAACGATACCGTCCGCCTTTTTAGCCTCTTTGCGTTCGTAGTTGTGCGCGAGAATGATACGGCTTACAACCGGAGTCGGGACGGGCTTGAAGTCTTCCTGCAAGATGATGTCGACGCCATTAGCCGCGAGGACTTCGACGCAGGAGCGCAGAGCCGGTTCGCTGAGGGCGTGAGTATCCGCACCGATATACAACGGACCTTGAATCTTTTCCGCCGTGCGATATTCGTAGACTGCCTGCGCGATGGCGAGGATATGTTGTTCGTTGAAGCTGTGGAGTTTGGAGCTGCCGCGATGCCCCGACGTACCGAACGCCACGCCCTGAGTTTTATTCTCCGGGTCGGGCGCGAGGGTGTAGTAATCGCTTATCAAGGACGGAAGGTTGACAACTGTTTTACTCATAGAGAGTCCTCCTTTGGTTGAAGAATTTTTATCACATGCTCAGCGATTGAGCGAAGTTGACAAGCTTAAGAAGCCATGCGCCATTCATAAGCAGTAGCTTTCTTTACAATTTCAGACCGTGCATATTGAGAAAATTCTCCTGGATAACTGATATATCTCACCTGCGCGACAGTTTTTCTGAGTTCATTTTTGTTTTGGGGATTATGCGCCCAGACTTCAACGTAATCGCCTACCTGTATATTTTCATTTGGATTCAACAAATAATCGTAGTGCTTTAGTGACCCTTTGAACACAACAGAGACGAATATTTTGCCTGAAGTTAATGCTGGAGGAAACGGTCTTGGCGGCGCAGGTTGAACGATAATAACGGGCTTTTCGACAATCACTTCGCGAATTATTTGCGGCTGTTGAGTCTGGGCAGGTATAGGCAATTTGGTAGACTTTTCTTTTTGGCGAAGTTCATAGGATGAATTTAAAGTTTTTCGTTCTTTTTTACCCGCCAAATGCAAAAGATAACTGGCTACGCAAAGTAAAACAAAACCAATCGTCATCATAAATGTTCCTGCTGTTTCCATTACAAGTCACCAGCCTTTACTCGCGGATAATGGCAAGCAGTTCGTCGCGCTTAGTCTCCATTAGTGCTTTGTCGCCGCGTGATTCGACGTTCAGGCGGATATAAGGTTCGGTCTGGGAGCCGCGCAGATTGAATCGCCAATCGTCAAAGTCAATGCTAAGCCCGTCGATATGATAGACCTTGCCGCCCGCGCCGTAACGTTTTTCAATCCGCGACATAATCTCTTTGACCTTGTCGACGCCGGAAACTTTAGTGTTAATCTCGCCGCTTACGGGATACTTAGCAATTCTATCCGCCATGAGCACGGACAACGGTTTATCGGCTTTGCTTAGGAGTTCCAAGACGAGGAGCCAGGGAATCATGCCGCTATCACAGTAATAAAAATCGCGGAAGTAGTGATGAGCCGACATCTCGCCGCCGTAAATCGCATTTTCCGCACGCATCATTTCCTTTATATAAACGTGCCCCGAACGGCTCATAACAGGCTTGCCGCCGAGACTCTCGACAATGTCAATCGTATTCCAAATGTCGCGGGGGTCGTAAATAATCTTCTCGCCGCTGTTTTTGGCAAGGAAAGCCTCGGCAAGGAACCCGACCATGTAATAGCCTTCGATAAAGCCGCCAGTCTCGTCAAACAAAAAGCACCTGTCAAAATCGCCGTCGAAGGCAACGCCGCAATCCGCACCACTTGCAACGATAGCTTTAGAAGTCTCTTCGCGGGCGTCTTGCAGTAGCGGATTGGGTACGCCGTTCGGGAAGTAGCCGTTGGGATTGTTATGAACTTTGACAATCTCGAAGGGCAAAAACTTTTCTAGCTCGTTGATAACCGGACCCGCCGAGCCGTTGCCAGTGTTTATGACGACCTTTAGCGGCTTGAGATTTTTAACGTCGACATATGACAGCAGGCACTTAACGTAATCGGGCATGATGTCAATCCTGCGAACAGTGCCCGTCGCCTTCCTGAACGACCAATCGCGGCTTTCGTCCTCGACTGCCGCTTTAATCGCCGATAAGCCAGTTTTCGGGGAAATGGGGCGCACGCCCTTACCAACGAATTTCATGCCGTTATACTCTTTGGGATTGTGGGAGGCAGTAATCATAATGCCGCCGTCGAAGTCGTGAAAACCCGTCGCGAAGTAAATCATTTCCGTGCCGCATTGCCCAATGTCGTAAACGTCGCAACCCGCCTCCGTCAAGCCACGAGCCAACGCATCAAAGAGCGTCGAGCCCGAAAGGCGAATGTCATGACCAACGGCAACTTTCTTTGTGCCGAGGATTTCCGGAAAAACTCTGCCGATACGATAAGCAAGCTCTTGATTTATGCTTTCGGGATAAACTCCGCGAATATCATATGCGCCGAAACCTGAAATATTTACCGCCATAACTCTATACGCTCCTTTTAATCATGTTTTGAATTTGGTATTCTATTCGCGTGATTTTTTTCCTGTTGAATCGGTAGAAAATTTTTTATAAAAAAAAACGCCACGTTGACGGGATTTAAAAGTTTTTTATTGCCTGTGGAATAAATCGTATCTTTGTCACAAACTATAGCTTGGCAGAAAATTTTAACCAAGCTAACCACAAAACGGAAAAGCCCCGGAATTTTCCGAGGCTTGGGATTTCTTATGGAGCCGGCTAAGGGACTCGAACCTTCGACCTGCGCATTACGAATGCGCTGCTCTACCAACTGAGCTAAGCCGGCGTGAATCAATCAACGCGCTAACTTATACCACAACGCCCGTTACGTGTCAAGGAATTTTTTCAACCCGCGAATTCTTCGGGGCGAGCCATCAAGAATTCGTGCCGCCATAGCAAAGCCTTGACGATTCTTTTAGCCGCGTGCCCGTCGCCATAGGGGCTTCGAGCCTCCGACATCTTGCGATACTCCGCCGCGTCCGTGAGCAAGACTTTAGCCGCGCCGTAGACCTTCTCTTGATTCGTGCCGATTAATTTAACTGTGCCCGCCTCCACCGCCTCTGGTCGTTCGGTCGTGTCGCGCAGGACTAAGACTGGTTTGCCGAGTGCAGGAGCTTCCTCTTGCACGCCGCCCGAATCCGTCAATATCAATGTCGCACGATTCATCAGGTTAGCGAACGGCTCATAATCCAAAGGGTCAATCAAGCAGACTCTTTCCAGCCCGCCGAGTTCCTCGTTGACGACTTCGCGAACCTTTGGATTCTTGTGCACGGGAAAAATTATCTCAACGTCTGCGAACTCCTCGACCAGTGCCCGCAATGCTTTGTAGACTTGACGCAGTGGCTCGCCTAAGTTTTCGCGGCGGTGCGTCGTCACGAGGATAACCCGCTTGCTTGGGTCGACGTGTTTGAACTCGAAATCTGAGCGGACAGTCTGATAAAGGGCGTCGATGACTGTGTTGCCCGTGACAAAAATTTTATCGGCGTCCACCCCTTCGCGCAAGAGATTAGCTTTAGCAGTAGTCGTCGGGGCGAAGTGCAAATCGGCAAGCGAGCCAGTCAAGCGTCGGTTCATCTCTTCGGGATAGGGCGAGAACTTATTTTGCGTGCGAAGACCCGCCTCGACGTGTCCGACTTCGATTTGATGATAGTAAGCCGCCAAAGCTCCCGCAAAGGTCGTGGTGGTGTCGCCGTGAACTAAGACGACAGCGGGCTTAGCCTCCGTCAAGACCTTGTCCAATCCGAGGAGGGCGCGGCTCGTTATGTCAAAGAGCGTCTGTCCTTCCGACATGATATTTAGGTCGAAGTCCGGACGAATTTTAAAGAGCTTCAAGACCTGGTCGAGCATTTCCCGATGCTGCGCCGTGACTGCCACGCATGATTCTATTTGCGGATATTTGCACAGTTCCAAGACTACGGGAGCCATTTTTATTGCCTCTGGACGAGTGCCGAATATCGACATGACTTTTAACTTTTCCATGATTGCCACCTAATTGACTGGGCGAGCTATGCCCAATTTCCTTACGCCATAAATTATCGCCACGATGACGACGAACAGAATCAGCACTGCGATTTGATAACTGACCGCCGTCAAGGCTATCGCGCTCAAGCCGAACAACGCGCTTATCACATACATTAAAAGGACTGCTTGACATTGCGTGAAACCGACGCCGAGCAGTCTGTGGTGGAGGTGTCCTTTGTCGGGTTTGAAGATTGGAACGCCGCCGCGAACGCGTCTGACGATTGCAAAGGTCGTATCGAGTATCGGCAGGCCCAGCGCGAAGATTGGAACGATTAGCGCGATTGTCGCCACGGACTTAACCGCACCCGTCACGGATATGCCCGCTAGCATGAAGCCCAAGAACATTGAGCCGGTATCACCCATAAAGATTTGCGCGGGGTGGAAGTTATACTTCAGGAAGCCGACCGCCGCTCCTGCCAATGCCGCCGTCATGATAGCCACGAGGATAAAGTTCTGTTCAAGGGCGATTAAGAGGATTGTAAATGACGCAATCGCCGCGACGCCCGCCGCCAGCCCGTCTAGCCCGTCGATTAAGTTCACCGTGTTTGTTAAGCCGACGAGCCAGAACATCGTTGCGGGTAAAGCGAACCACTCAAGGTAAATGTAATCGCCAAAGGGGTCTGTCACGAAATCAATCCGTACGTCGAATATCAGAACCAACACAGCCGCCGCGATGATTTGTCCTAGGAGCTTTACCTTGGCGGGAAGGTTTTTGTAATCGTCAATCAAGCCGACTGCGACGATTAGACTGCCCGACAACGTCAGCCCGACGGTTTCTTTAATTGATTCGGCATCGAATCCGAACCTAGCCGCCACGAAGATTATCGCCGCCATGAAGCCCGCGTATATTGCCAGTCCTCCGATTCGCGGTATGGGTTTCTTGTGAACCTTTCGGGCGTCGGGTGCGTCCATGGCTCCTGTCTTGTTCGCCAGCAAAATCACCAGCGGAGTTACGACCAAAGCGACAACCAATGCTACCGCGAACGCCCAAGCATATATCGGCATCTAATCAACCGTCCTGTTCAAATTTTATGCAAGGAATTGTACAACAGCGGCTAAAACTCGTCAATCGCGCCGCAACAAAATTTTCGCAAAGCGTTGCGGCTCAAAATGTTTTTGTGTAAAATGTACCAGCTATTCAATAAAGCAAAAAGGAGGTGGAAGTTTGAGAGGCGACAGGCGACGGGCGAACGAATTGCGCGACGTTTACATTGAGCGGCGGGCACAAAAATATCCAGCGGGATCGGCATTGATTGAAATCGGCAATACCAAAGTTCTTTGCGCGGCGACGATTGATGACCACGTTCCAGCGTTCTTGAAGGGCACGGGAACGGGTTGGCTCAATGCGGAATATTCAATGCTACCAGGTTCGTCAGCGGAAAGAATTCCTCGTGAACGTTCCAAAGTCGGCGGCAGGACTGCGGAGATTCAGCGGCTAATCGGGCGGGCGTTGCGTGCAGTGACTGACTTGACGGCGATAGGCGAACGCTCAATCATCATCGATTGCGACGTTCTGCAGGCGGACGGCGGCACGCGCACTGCGTCGATAACGGGAGCTTTCGTCGCGTTGGTCGAGGCTTGCGAAACGATTTATCAAGTCGGCGGCGTCTTCCCCGTGAAAGATTTCGTTGCAGCAGTTTCGGCGGGCATTACCAAAGACGGCGATAAGATTCTTGACCTGTGCTACGCGGAAGACTCGACGGCGGCGGCTGATTGCAATGTCGTCATGACTGGTTCGGGCGAACTCGTCGAGGTGCAGATAACTGCCGAAAAGAAACCTTTCACGCGAGCTGGGCTTAATGAGCTGTTAGACTTGGCGGCGGGCGGCATTGACGAATTGATTTCCCTTCAAAAGGACGCACTCGGCAGAGAACTTGTTTGGAGAGTTGGGAGGGTTGGCTGATGAAAAAGATTGTGATTGGGTCGAAGAACTCGGATAAAGTCAAGGAGATGCGCCGTATCCTCTCAAGCCTGCCGACGGAAATTTTATCGCTTGCTGACTTCGGAGACCTGCCTGACGCTGTGGAAGACGGCTTGACCTTCGAGGCGAACGCGCTAATCAAAGCTAGGTTCTTCTGCAATCAAACGGGGCTGGCTTGCTTAGCTGATGATTCGGGTCTTGAAGTCGACGTTCTTGGCGGCTTGCCTGGCGTCCATTCGGCTCGGTTCGCGGGCTATCATGCCGACGACGCGACTAACAATCAAAAGCTCCTAGACGAACTTAAACGGGTTGGCGTTTCTGAGTCGGCGGCGGATTATCGATGCGCGTTGGCGTTCGTGGACACTGACGGCACCGAGCTTTTGACGGAGGGCAGGATTGACGGCAAGATAAAAATCGTCCCGCAAGGCAACGGCGGCTTCGGCTACGACCCTTACTTCTACATTGACGAACGACGCACGATGGCTCAGCTTTCCACCGACGATAAGAACTCAATCAGCCACCGCGGCAAGGCTTTAAAGGAGATGGTCTTACAGTTGAAGAAAAAGTTTTCGTAAGGCAACGCAGAAAGGAGGAAGGTCGCGCCTATTGTGAGCGCGGCACCTGCCGTGAAGATTGGACTTATCAGCGACACTCACGGAAATTGGTCGGCGATAGACCAAGCGTTAAGTATCGCGCAAAATATGGATATGTGGCTTCACATGGGCGATTGCACACCCGACGCAGAATACTTGCAATCATTACTTGACGTTCCAGTTTACAGCGTGGCGGGCAACTGCGACTGGCCGACGCCGAATATTTTATACGAGAGAATTATAGACGTGGAAGACCACAGAATTTTTATCACGCACGGGCACAACTACGGCGTGCGCTACACACAGGAATACATCATGGAGGCGGCGGAGTCGCAGAACGCGGATATTGCCGTTTATGGTCACACGCACATTGTTGAATACTTAATTGGTCCGCCGATTATTTTAAATCCGGGCAGTGCCTCGCGTCCGCGGGATGATACTCGCGGTTCGTTCATGGTCATGGATTTGGAAAGAGGTTCCGACCCGCGAATCACCGTTATCCGCATGAAATATAGATAAGCATTAAGGGGAATTGACATGAGCCATATGAGCCTCTTGGAAGCGTTCTTCTGGGCAATAGTCGTAGTGTTCGGGATTATTCTTCTAGCATTCATTACCAAAGGCGACGGCGAAGGCGGCGATGATGATTGGGGCGACTTCGGCGGATAAAAAAACTCCTCGGCATAATGTCGGGGAGTTTTTCTTTTGCTTATGTTCGTTTGAACAGCAACGTGGACGTTGCATCCAGTGGTCGCGTCCAAGCCGTCAGCTAAGTCGAACGTTATTCCCGCGTTCAGGTTCGTTTGAACATCTTGGCTAGGTCGTCGGCAGTGAATTTTATAATCGTCGGTCGTCCGTGCGGGCAAGTGTGCGGGTGCGCCGTCGTCGATAGCTCGTTCAGCAAGATTTCCATTTGCCGGAAGTTAAGCTCTTGCCCCGCTTTAATTGCCGCCTTGCAAGCCGTCGTCGCCAACATTGCCTGCCGAATCTTTTTTGCAATGTCGTCCGCCTCGTTCACGCCGTCGAAAATTTCCGTGATGATTCCGCGTAAGAGGTCTTCGGCATCGGTGTCTGCGGCGTCGAGTGGCACTTCAATCAATCGGAATTCGTTATTGCCGCTCGGCTCCAACGTGAAACCCAACTCCGCAAAGACGCTAAGATTTTTTTCAATCAGCTCCGCCTCCCGCGAATCAAACTTCATGACCCGATGAATCAGCAAGCCTTGCGCGGGAATTCGTTCGGCGTAATTGCTCAGCCTGTCGAAGAGTATCCTCTCGTGCGCGGCGTGTTGGTCGACGAGGTACAAATCATTGCCGCCTTGCGCCACGATATAACAGCGGGCGACTTGTCCAATCGGCTCCAGCTCAAAAGATTTCTTCGGCGACTCGACCTTCGGTTGCGACTTAGGAAGTTCTTTAGGCTCGACGGGCGGCAAAGTCTTTTCCAAGTCGAAATCGTCTTTAGGTTTCTTCTTGCGCTCGGAAGTCTTCTTAGGCGGCGGCTCCTGCAGTTCCTGGCTCAAGTCGAGCTGTTCAAAGTGCGGCGTCTCTGGTGCGGCGGCGACTTCCGTTAAGTCGTGTTCGGGCGTGTCGTCTTTGCCCTCGACGGCTTGCCTTACCGCGTGATACACCGCCTTAAAGATTTTGCCCTCGTCGTCGAACTTAAGCTCAATCTTCTGCGGGTGGACGTTCACATCGATTGAACTTTGCGGCACGTCGATTATCACGATTGCCAGCGGGAAGCCCGTCTTGGGTATCAGCGACTTATAAGCCTCGTCGACTGCCTTTGAAATCGTCCGATTTTCCACGACGCGCCCATTGATGATGAACGTTTGCCAGCCGCGATAGCTCTTTAGGATATTGGGCTTAGTCACGTAGCCCGCGAGCTTTAAATTGTCGTCGTCCCGCTTGAGCGTCAACAGGGAGTCAGTTAGCTCCGTGCCGTAAATCGCGCTTAGGGTGTCAAGCAAGTTGCCGTTGCCGGGCGTAGCGAGCGCAGTCCTATTGCCGTTGATGAATCGGAAGGCGACGTTTGGGCGGCTCAGTGCAAGCTTTACTATGAAGTCATGAATTTTATTTGCCTCGGTCGGCGTGGACTTCAGGAACTTGAGACGAGCTGGCGTGTTGAAGAACAATTCCTCAACCAGAACCGTTGACCCGACTTTACAGCCGATTTCGTGCGTGTCCTGTAGCTTGCCGCCGTCGATTTTAATTTTGGTGCCGAGTTCGTCCTCTGGGCGGCGCGTCTGCAAAGTGAACTTCGACACGGCGGCAATCGTAGGAAGAGCCTCGCCCCTAAAGCCAAGCGTCGTGATTCGTTGCAGGTCAGCGGCAGTGGAAAGTTTACTCGTTGCGTGGCGTTTGACTGATAAGGCGGCGTCCTCTCTGCTCATGCCGGTGCCG
Organism: Selenomonadaceae bacterium; assembly: GCA_017518105.1. GTDB lineage: Bacteria > Bacillota > Negativicutes > Selenomonadales > Selenomonadaceae > Quinella. The sequence goes on along the minus strand of JAFWWC010000024.1, from coordinate 40,389 downwards.
TCGTCCGTCACGCGGATAAGAGCTTTGCCGCCGTTCTGAATCTCGATTTCGATACGCCGTGCGCCCGCGTCGATTGCATTTTCCACAAGCTCTTTGACAACCGACGCTGGACGCTCGACGACTTCACCCGCCGCAATCTTGTTTATCGTGCTAGTGTCGAGGAGTTTAACATTTGCCATAAGCTGACCTCCTTAATCACCGCGAATAAAAAATTTTCCTAAACGATAGCCGCTTCTCCTTGAGGAATGAACGTATCAGCACGAACGCGACCAACGCTTCCGCCACGTCGTTGATTGAATAGTTCAGAGAGATATATTCAATCGGCAAGACCTTAGGCAAGAGCCAAATCAGCGGCACTTGCACGACCAGCGGAATCAGGCTGATTACCAGATTGCGCCACTCGTCCTCCAAAGCCGCCATTATTCCGCTTAGCCACGTGTACAGCCCGACGAACGGTTGTAAGACGAACATTGCCCGCAAGAAGGTTAGCATCTCCGGCGTTATCGGTTCGTTGCTGTTTAGGAAAATCCGCGTCAACTCCTCCGTGCATATCATAAGCAACGCATATATCGCGAACGTTAGAATCACCGTCAAGAAGAAGCTGTACCTCATGACCCGCGTACAATGTCTTTCGTTCTTTGCGGCGTAGAGTCGGCTGACCAAAGGTTGAACGCCCGTATCAAGTCCGTTAAGCGGCAAGAACACGAACGATAAGATTATGTTCGAGACCGTCGCCATAGCCAGCAAGTTCGCCGCGTCGTAGCTCAAAATCATCACGTTTAGGAAGTACTCGATAAAGGACATCATCACCGTCGCCATAGCGAAGCCCGCACCGATTTTAATTTCATGGAAAATGTATTCGAGACTGCTGAAGCCCGAAGAGCTAGAAAACTTTTGCCGCGAGTATTTGAAGTACCAGAAGACAATCACCGAGCCAGAGACTTGCGCGAGCACCGTAGCCAACGCCGCGCCCTCCATGCCCCAGCCGAACACGATTATAAACAGCGCGTCCAGGATTATGTTTATCACAACGGTTGAGCCGACCAGATATAAGACATGCGCGGGCTTGTCGATGCAACGCATAAAAGCCCCCGTCATATAAACCGTCAGCAAGAACGGCAAGCCGCAAAAAGAAATTCTAAGGAACTCAATCGCCAAATTGATTACGTGTTGCTCGTCTGGAGTGTCGACGAAGAGCATAAGCAACGGTTCAATGATGATGTTCCCGACGACCGCAACGATTACCCCGATGACCGCCGCGAAAAGGTAATTGGTTCGTATGATTTTTTCGGCAAGGGTCTTTTCGCCCGCGCCAATTTTCTCCGAGACGACCGCACTGCCGCCAGTCTCAAACAGTGTCCCAAGTGCCCCGAAAATCATCGTAATCGGGAAGATTAACGCCATAGCCTCCAAGCCGTCGACACCAATCCAATTCCCGATAAAAAATCCGTCCGTCGCCGTGTAGACACTCATCGCGACCAGAGCCGCAAAAGTCGAGCCGCCGTACTTGATAATCTCGGCTATCGTCGAGAAAAAATCCTCTCTCATGATTTAATGTTAGGTCTCCAACTCAAATTGAACATCTGCGCGAACCCCGTCATGTCTAAAACTTCCATGACTTGATTGCCGACGTTCTTAAGCGTTATCGTCCCGCCCTGCGCACGAGCTTTTTTCATTGCGGTAATCAAAATCCTCAAGCCCGCCGACGCGATATACTCCAGCCCATTCAAATCAAACGTAGCGTCCTTCGCGCCGTCGAGCAGAGATAAAATCTCGTCCTTAGTGGCGTTCGCGGCGTCGGTGTTGAGCTTGCCAGAAAGTTTAACCGTCACATGGTCGCCGTCGCGTGTGGAAGAAATATTCACGTCGCGAACCTGCTCCGAGGGATTGTAAGTCACGACATATTTCTTCAGCATGACCAGCGGATACAAATGCTCTTTGAAGAAGCGCAAGTTCTCTTCGCCGGCGTCGTCCATTAAGTTCTCCGTGATGATTCCGCGCTCCAAATTAACCTTAGCGTCGCACCAATAAGCAAAATGATTGACGCCGTTGATAGTGTAATCAGCCTTCGCGAACAGCCCGATTGAATGCGTCTCGTCAATAGTCTCGTCAAGGCTATAAGCGACAATCCGACCGTCAACGCGAATCACGAACCCGAAAAGATTTTTCACGTCGTCCCAGTGTTCAATCGCAAAAAGGAATGCGTCGCTGTCATCTTGAACCAATTCGACGTGTTCGACGCGCTCTTGAAGATTTTTTTCCGCGCCGACATGGAATTGCCATAGCTCATTAAAAATCTCCGGCGTAATCTCCTCGACCGTGTACTCATAATTTTTCTCGAAGGCGTTGCAGGCATTGCGCATTCTCTTAAACTGCTTGCCCGTAAGATTTTCCAGGCGGTTAAGGTCTAAGATATAATCCCACATGTCGCGGTCGTCCTCGACTTCGACAGCCTCGCCGAGCTCGCGCTGCCAAATCTTGAGCAAATACTCTGGCACGAAGTTAAAGACGGTACCGGCGGGCACGTGCGCCTTGAAAGTTTTCTTCCAGTCAATTTCGTCCCAATCGCCGAGGGGTGCTCCCCAAAGCTCACCTTCGTCAGATGAAAACTTTTGCCAGCAGAGATTATCGACGTAAGCCCGCTTGACATTGTATTTTGCTTTATCGGCAAGCACCATAAGCGGCGAGGCATTGGACGGAATCTGAATGCACCGACTAAGATAATCCATGTAACGTTCGTTGTCGCTGAAGTCGAAGTCCTCAAAGTTAATCATTATCTAAACTCCTTTCTTGCTTGCAGAAATTTTTGCACGGGTTTCTTCGCTCGGATTTGAATTGTCATTTCCTCCGTCGGTGAGATTTTAACTATTCAGGGCTTTTGAACCAAGAGCGGCAATCCAAAAAATTTCCCTATTATCAAGCTGTTCAATCGTACATTCCTCAATAATTTCGACAGAAAAATTCTCCCAGCCGTATTTCTGAATCGCCGCACCAATATCAAGATGACGCCGACCGCCAGTTGACTTTCGCCACCAGACTTTCAAGAACGACGCTCAGAGGAGATTTTTGCTGTAATAGTCTTGCACTTGATGATAATCGTTTATGGTGTTCTCTCCGCGCTCAAGGGCAACCAATCCTGTGCGAATGACCTCAAGAATTCCATAGGGGGCGAGGAGCCTCGTAAACGCCGTGACTTTCTCGTCGTTGCCAGTGATTTCAAAGATTAGCGTCGTTGGCTGAACGTCGACCACGTGGGCTCGGAAAAGCTCCGCCATCTTCAATACGTCAAGGCGCGTGCTGTCGTCGGCAGAAACTTTTATCATCGTCAAGCCGCGTGTCACTGCCGTAGCCGAATCCAATCGTTGCACCGCTTGCACCACGGGCATTTTCTCCAGTTGCTTAATCACCTGGTCGACAAAATTTGCGTCGCCGTGTACTACAACCGTTATCCGCGAGAATTCGGGCGATTGCGTGATTCCAACTGACAAGCTATCGATATTGAACTCGCGCCGGCTGAACATGCTAGCCACACGCACCAAGACGCCCGGTTGATTCTCGACGTAAATCGATAAAACGTGCTTCATGCTCTGTAAGCTCCTCCTAAAAATTTTTTCCGTGCGCAAGGTCTCAAGAGGTCATGCGCTTAGCAATGGTCGCCGCCTCCGTTATGAGCGTTTGCACCTGATGAATCTTTTCCTCCGCCGATTTAATCGTCTCTGGGTTGCGGTCGTCTATCCACTTAGAATAAGTCTGCGCGGCGTCAATGGCGGTGTCGCAAATCTTCATGTAAAGGTTATGCAAAGTCTCGGCTTCTTTGGGCACTCGCAACGAGAACAACTCCTGCTTGTGCTCTTCCCAATCCTTTTTGAACGTGTCATTTATCAAAGTCTTCAATTCGGTTCGTGTCTTTTCCTCCGACAAGTTGCCGGTGGAAAGTATCGCGCCGTATTTTTTCTCCGCTTCACGCAATGTCGCCTCGTGCTTGTTGTTTATCTCGCCTGACTGCTTCAAGTAATCATCGAGTTGCGCCCGCCGTGCCTGAGCTATTTGTTCGACGTATTCTTTGAAGTTCTGTACGCGGCTGACTTGCCACTTATCCTCAACGCGGGTCAAAACTAATTGAATCGGGAATTCTCTATCTAGCTCCGGCTGAAAGATTATCAAATCGGCGAAGGCTTCGTTGCGGTTGGCGTCGTTTATCTGGACGTTTCTTACATCGCGCACCTCGGCATCTTTAAGACCCATCCTATCAAGCAATTCAACTACGCCGGCATTCTTCTCCGCGTCAAAGTTGCCCGTGGCAACGTAAGAATCAATCGCCGCCTTCAAGCTCATCAACATCGGGTCGCGGAGCATTTGCGTAAAGTCTTTAATCACGTCTCTGGTATCAGCCATGGTCACAACGTCTGGCGAAGTCACAACCTCAACAAAACCATCGTAGCCCGACGCAAGCACGCCGTCCACATTAACCACGCTGTGGAAAGTCTTCGGGTCGTGGTCTTTAATCGACTGCTCAATCGTCTTTATCGCAAAGTTGGGTGTGTCGGTGTTTACGTGGAAATGATAATAGCCGCCGCCAGCCACCACTATTGCCAAAGCCGCAAGTCCTACGCCCGCCGCCCGTTTGATTTTCTTATCCAATCTCATCGCCTCCGCTTTAGGTTTTAAGTCTTGATTCTGCCGCCGTGATTATTTTCCTGCTAAAAAGTTCTTCCCTTCAACGCCTTGAACACTTGCCGACGAACTACCTTATAGCCGTCAACGTTGCGAATCTTCACATCAGCCCGCTTGCAAATCTCCTTTACTGGCATCTGCGCATTGATTCGGGAGATTGCTTGTTGCCTCGTCAAGTGGTCGCGTTGCCTGAGCCGCCAGATTTGCGCCGCTGGTTTGGTATAGACCGCCCATATCTCGTCGAATAAATGCTCCCAGCCCGCCTCGAACAGTAGCGGCACCTCCAACACCACAAGTCCTGCGCCGACCTCCGAACACTCAACGAGAAAATCCCGCGCCTTGTTCAAAAGGATTGGGTGCGCCACCGAATTAATCCACGCCCGCTCGTCAGGGTGATTGAAGATTATTTCGCCGATTAGTTTCCTGTTCAAGAATCCCTCAGCCGTGACGACATAGCCGCCGAAGTGTCGAACGTAAATATCAAACAGCTCGCCGCCTGGCTCCAATAGCCAACGCGTTACCTTGTCAATGTCCAGGCACATTGCCCCGCAATATCGACGCAAGATTTCTGCAACGGCTGACTTCCCGCACGCGATGCCGCCCGTCAATCCGAGTATGTACAAAATCATCACCTGCCAATTCCTAGCTTCGCCATGATAAAGCTTTGCTCCGATTCCATTTCCTGCCGCTGGTCGTCGTCCACGTGGTCATAGCCGAGCAAGTGTAATAGCCCGTGCACTTCCAGAAAAATAATCTCGCGTCGGAAGGAGTGCCCGAAGTCTTCCGCCTGAATTCTTGCCCGCTCCAGAGAAATTATCACGTCGCCCAAAATTTCAAAGTCCGTGCCGATAATTTCTGGCTCATCGCTCTCACGGAACGCAAAGGATAAAACGTCCGTCGCCCTGTCCACGCCGCGAAACTTCTTGTTCAAAGCACGTATGTGTTCATCGTCTGTCAAAGTTATGCTAAGCTCCGCCCCTTCCACGCCGTAGAGTTTGCCGACCACGTCCGCCGCACGGAAGATTTCTTCAAACAAGCTATCATCAATCGTCAACGTTTCTGGTTCAAAACTAACTGTCGTGTTCATGTCTATCATAAGCCTCCACGATTCGCGAAACTACTTCATGGCGCACCACGTCCGCCGAAGTCAATTCAGCAATGCCGACGCCACGCACGTTATTTAAAATCTCCACCGCCTCGACAAGCCCCGATTGAACTCCACGCGGCAAATCAATCTGACTTAGGTCGCCGGTTATCACCATTCGCGAGCCGAAGCCCAATCGCGTCAAGAACATTTTCATCTGCTTGGAAGTTGTATTCTGTGCCTCGTCGAGGATTATGAACGCGTCAGAGAGCGTCCGCCCGCGCATGTATGCCAGCGGGGCAATTTCTATCACGCCGCGATTAAAAAATTTCTGGTAGAGGTCGAAGCCCCAAACTTCTTTCAAGGCATCGTAGAGCGGGCGCAAGTACGGGTCGACCTTCTCTTGCATGTCGCCGGGCAAAAATCCTAGCCGCTCGCCCGCCTCAACTGCTGGTCTCGTCAAGATGATTTTGCGCACTTCCTTGACGCGCAGATAATATGCCGCCATTGCCACCGCTAAGAAAGTTTTACCCGTGCCAGCCGCGCCCACTCCGAAGGTTACGACGTGCCGGCGCATCGTGTCGATATAATTTTGTTGCCCTGCGCTCTTCGCCCGAATGTGGACGCCGTTCGCCGTGACGATTATCGTTTCGCCGAAATTCTTCTGCTCGTTAATCCTCGTCGCCTCCTTAAGATTTTTTTAGCAATGTAAAACAATTCGCCGCCCGCGTCAAGGTTTTCTGTTGACTTGAAGTTACTACAGCCGATAAAATCGGCGCGGAGGTGTTGAACATGAAGACAAGACATTTAAGAGGCTTGACAGTCTCGGCAATCGGTATGGGGTGCATGGGCTTTAGTCACGGCTACGGTGCGTGCCCAACGGAGGCGGAATCGATTCGGCTCATGCGTTCGGCTTACGAGGACTACGGCTGCACTTTTTTTGACACGGCGGAAGTCTACGCGGCGTATGAAAATGAAATTCTCGTCGGCAAGGCTTTTAAACCCATTCGCGATAAGATTGTTCTTTGTACAAAGTTTATGCCCGAAATCTTCCTGCCGGGGCAAGAGATACCCGAAGGCAAGACTTCACGGCGCGGGTTGCGCAATGCCGTGGAGAATTCCCTTAAGCGACTGCAGACCGATTACATTGATTTGTACTATGAACATCGCGTGCCGCCTAATCGTGACGTTGCGGAGGTTGCCGAGTGGATGGGCGAACTAATCGAGGAAGGAAAGATTTTGGCATGGGGCGTATCCGAGGCGACGCCCGAACAGATTAAACGCGCCCACGCTGTCACGCCGCTTACAGCCGTCCAAAGCGAATATTCAATCATGGAACGCAAGCAAGAATTAGAAGTTATTCCCTTGTGCAAGACTTTGGGTATAGGGTTCGTTGCGTATTCGCCTATGGCAGGAGGATTCCTCAGCGGCAAGTACACTTCGCAGACGAAATTTGAAGGCGACGATGTGCGACGAGTTATCACGCGCTATGCTAAGGAAAATATTGACGCCAATCAAGCCTTACTCGACCTGCTGAAGAAGTTCGCCGCTGATAAAGGAGCGACGCCCGCGCAGGTTTCTTTAGCTTATCTGATGTGCAAAAATGATTTCGTTGTCCCGATACCCGGCATGAGACGCGACGAACGCCTTAAAGAAAATTTCGGCGCGGCTGATGTTGAATTGAACGCGGCGGAGCTTGCCGAACTCGAAGACGCCTTATCAAAGGTTACAATTCACGGCGACAGGAAGGACAGCGACATACAAAAGCTCGGCACAGTCAAAGCGGTCGCAACCCATTAAATCGGGCTAATTTGAGAAAATGCTTGACTTGTCAAAAGTTAGCGTTTATAATTCGCAACGTTGACGCCAAAAGCGTTGACGCGGCGACATAGCCAAGCGGTAAGGCCGAGGTCTGCAAAACCTCTACCCCCGGTTCGACTCCGGGTGTCGCCTCCAGCTTAGTAAATTCCGGCACTGCCGATTGTGGGAGTGCCTATTATATTGATAGGGGAAAGAAAATGTTTGAAGACCTCTCCCAAAGCATTCAAGAGGCTTTTCGCAAGCTTCGCGGGCATGGCAAGCTAACCGAAGACGACATCAACAAAGCTTTAAAAGATGTGCGCATGGCTCTGCTTGCGGCGGACGTGAATTATAAAATCGTTCGCGACTTCGAGAAGGCGGTTAAGGCTCGCGCACTCGGCACGGAAATTTTAAGTAACCTGACGCCCGCCCAATCCGTTATCAAAATCGTCAACGAAGAACTCGCAAACCTCATGGGCGGCAAGGCGGCAAAGCTCAATATCTCCTCGCGCCCGCCAACGATTATCCTAATGGTCGGTCTTCAAGGTTCGGGCAAGACGACTTCAGCTGGCAAGCTCGCGTTGCTCATGAAGCGGCAAGGTAAACGCCCGGCACTCGTCGCAGCAGATATTTATCGCCCCGCCGCAATCAAGCAGCTCCAAGTCGTCGGCGAACAAGCGGACGTTCCAGTCTTCACCGAGGACATCAAAGACGCCGTGCAAATAGCTAAGGACTCAATCACCTTCGCCGATAAGCACGCCCGCGACGTTCTGATAATCGACACCGCCGGACGCTTGCAAATCGACGAACGCCTAATGCAGGAGCTAAAGGACATCAAAGCAACCGTCAAGCCGCATGAAATTTTATTAGTCGTCGACTCGATGATTGGTCAAGAGGCAGTCAACGTGGCGGAAACTTTTCACAACGCGCTTGGCGTCGATGGCATCGTCCTAACGAAACTCGACGGCGACGCTAGAGGCGGTGCGGCACTGTCAATTAAAGCGGCGACGGGTTGCCCGATAAAATTCGTGGGCATGGGCGAAAAGCTTGAGGCTCTAGAAATCTTCCACCCCGACCGCATGTCAAGCCGAATTCTCGGTATGGGCGACGTGCTCAGCCTGATTGAAAAGGCGCAGTCGACGATTGACGCTAAGACCGCCGAAAAGATGGTCAAGAAAATCAAAGCCGACGAATTCACCTTGCAAGACTTCCTCGAACAACTTCAGCAGGTTAAAAAGCTCGGTTCGCTCAACGATTTACTCGGCATGGTACCTGGGCTTAGCGGACTGAAGAAAAAGTTGACGGGCGTCGACCTCGACCTTGACGGCAAAGAAGTTAAGCACATGGAAGCAATTATCCTGTCGATGACGCCCAAGGAACGCGCCGATACTAGCATAATCGACGCCAAACGCCGCAAACGTATCGCGCTCGGCTCCGGTACAAAGGTCGCTGACGTAAATAAGCTCCTCAAGCAGTTCGACGAGATGCGTAAAATGATGCGCAAGTTCAAGACCAGTCAAACACAACAACAGCAGGCGTCAAAAAAAGTCAAAGGCAAAAAAGGAAAAGTTAAAAAAGGAAAGAATAATAAGCCTAAAATGCCGACGCTCCCGAACCTCGGAGGACTTTTGGGGCAACTCGGCGGGAAGTTTCCCTTCAAGAAATAATTATCGACGTTAGAAAGGTGGTGGAATCGTGGTAAAAATCAGGCTCAATCGAATGGGCGCAAAGAGGCAACCCTTTTATCGTATAGTCGTGGCGGATAGTCGTTCGCCGCGTGATGGTCGCTTTATTGAAATCGTTGGCAATTACGACCCGACCAAAAACCCTGCTATAGTCAATGTCGACGAGGAAAAGGTCATCGCTTGGATTAAAAATGGCGCACAGCCGACAGATACGGTTCGTTCGCTCCTTAGCAAAAAGGGTATCATGAAAAAAATCCACGAAGAGCGCAAGGCAGCAAAGGCTGCAGAGTAACCATCGAACAAATTAGTTGAGGTAGAGGATCATGCAAGAACTTGTAACGGTGCTGGCAAAAGCACTTGTCGAAAAACCCGAAGAAGTGCAGGTCGAGGCGGTAGAAGAAGAAGACCGCACAGTTTTGAAACTGCACGTCGCGCAAGAGGATATGGGCAGGGTCATTGGCAAACAGGGACGAATTGCTAAAGCGATTCGGACTATAGTCAAATCCGCCGCAACACGCGAGAAGAAAAAAGTTTCAGTTGACATCGAATAACAGTCGACGCGGTGAGCAAGGGGCTTGCCGCTTTTTGCTTTTCTGCGATTGACATTGGAAAAGGTTTTTGTTATTATCGGCGCGTTTGGAGAGGTGTCCGAGTGGTTTAAGGAGCCGGTCTTGAAAACCGGTGATGCTGAAAGGCACCGTGGGTTCGAATCCCACCCTCTCCGCCAGCTGAGGAAAGTAAGGTTTTGTGAAAATATATCTTCGCCCTTCGGGCGATTATTTTTAGGGAGGCGGCGTTATGGACGAGCAAGAAAAGCTTAGAATACTGATAACTGACGACTCGCGGCTCCTTCGCAAGAAACTGCGCGAGGAACTCGAAAAGCTAAACTGTGAAGTAATCGAAGCAGTCAACGGCAAAGAGGCAATCACCTTCGTTTTGGAGCAAGAACCCGACGGCGTCATCTTGGATATAGTCATGCCGGTCGTCGGCGGGATAGAGGCGTTGGAGTTCATTCGCGAAGTCGCGCCCGATGTCCCGGTTGTCATGCTAAGTTCCATGGGCACGCCCCAAAAGTTAATGCAGTGCTTGAAGATGGGCGCGATTGACTTCATCCATAAGCCGTACACCAAAGAACAAATCGCCCAGAACGTCGAGAGAATTAAAAAGCTCAAGGCAAAGCGCAAAGCTAAGGCGGCGGACGAGATTTAAGGAGGGATTTACATGCCGATTATCGAACCGAACACGGTATCAGCAATGAACAAAGCGGGCGGCAAAGGCGAAATGTTTATCACGCACCTTTTGACGCCTAAGGAAATGGTTGGCAAGTGCGAGATGTTCGCGAAGGTCAGAATCCCGGCAGGCTGTTCGCTAGGCGTTCATCAACACGTAGGCAACAACGAGACTTATCATATCCTTCAGGGCAAAGGGCTTTACACCGACAACGGCAAGACTTACGAGGTTAAGGCGGGCGATACGACCTTTTGCGCGGACGGCGACACCCACGGCATTGAAACTTTAGGCGACGAGGATTTGATTTTTATCGCACTGATTATCAGCACGAAATGATTAAGGCACAGGCAACTAAGGAAAGGAGCTGTCGATAATGGATATGGATATGGCAATCGCGGCAATGTCGGTCGATATGAGCATGGCGAAGGCTCAACAGGAAGTTGGAGTTGCCGCTTTGAAAATGGCAATGTCGGCTGAGACTTCGTCGGTGGAAGAGGCTTTGGCGGTCGTAGAGAGTCTTGACCCGAACCTCGGAAACAACCTTGATATAACGGCGTAAAAAAGTACTTGATTTTTCTTAGACATTCTGCTAAATTCTGCAGGTAATTTTTTAAAAGGAGGATTTCGTTTTATGACGAGAGCTGAATTGATAGTAGCTGTTGCCGAGAAGGCTAAACTTGACCGCAAGAGCGCGGAAAAGGCAGTCGCGGCGACTTTCGAGACGATTAAAGATGCATTGGTTGAAGGCGATAAAGTTCAAGTTCTGGGCTTCGGCACGTTTGAAAATCGTACGCGGGCGGCTCGCAAGGGTCGCAACCCCCGCACTGGTGAAGAGATTGAGATTCAGTCTTCCAAACTTCCGTCCTTCAAGGCGGGCAAGAGCTTGAAAGAGGCAGTCAATTACTAAAAAAATTTTTGCAGAGTCGGGCACTTGCTCGGCTCTGTTTTTGTTTGGTGAGCTATGAAGACAGCGATTATAACGGGTGGCACGTCGGGTATCGGATTGGCGACGGCGAAAATCTTTCTGACGCACGGTTTTAACTGCGTGCTCGTCGGCAGAAGTCTTAAACGGTTCGAGGAGATTAAAACGGAGCTTGCAGGGAGCTTTGAATTTATCGCGGCGGACGTTCGCAAGGTTGTAGACTGTGGAAAAATCATTTCGTGGACGGTTAAAACCTTCGGCGGCGTGGACGTGCTGATAAATTGCGCGGGTATTTATCACGAAGGTGCGATAACTTCCACGGACGAAGAGACCTTTGACGACATCTTTAACACGAACATTAAGGGGACGTTCTTTGCGACGCGGGCGGCGGTCGGCGAGCTGATTAAAAGTCGTGGCGCGATTATCAACGTGGCGAGCGATGCGGGGCTTAAGGGCAATTATTTCTGTGCGGCTTATTCGGCGAGCAAAGGCGCGGTCGTGGCGTTCACGCGGTCGCTTGCCTTGGAGTTGGCTAGCTTCCCCGTGTGCGTGAATTGCGTTGCCCCTGGAGATATTTTGACGCCGCTGACGATGAATCAGCTTGAGGCTTCGGGCGAGACGCTGGACGACTTAGCAAAGGTTTATCCGCTGGGCAGAATCGGGACGGCGGAGGAGGTCGCGCAAGCGATTTACTTCCTAGCGTCGGCAAGTTTTATCACGGGCGCGATTTTGACTGTGGACGGCGGCTTGACGGCATGAAGGTTCTAATCTTATCGGCGTCAATCGGTTCCGGTCACACTAAAGCGGCGCAAGCCCTGCAAAAAGTCTTCGGCTCGTCCGCTCAAGTCGTCGACTTCATGGCAAAGGAAATTTCCGCGCTGAATTGGCTGACGAAAAAATTTTATCTTGCGGCACTTCGATTTATCCCCGACCTTTACGACAGAATTTATAAGTTCGCTGACGGGCGGCGCGTCGGAGTCTCGGCACGGTTCCTAAGCTCCGCGCTAATGTATTTGCCGTTCGCCCGCCTGCTGAAGGAGTTTCAACCCGACGTGGTGATTTGCACGCACCCTTTCCCCGAAGCCGCCGCGTCGCTTTGGAAGTTCCTGCACGCCAAGTCCGCACGAAACTTTTTGCTAGCGACAGTGCTTACGGATTATTCCTTGCACGAGATTTGGATTTATGGCGAGGTCGACGCGTACTTTGTGGCAACGGCGGAAATGCAACGGGAACTTGCCGCGCACTGTCGAACGGGTCAAAGAATCTTCGCGACGGGAATCCCAATCGACGAGAAATTCAGCGCGATAACGGAGGCGCACGACGCGACGCGCAAGACGATTTTAATCATGGGCGGCGGTTTGGGTCTCGGCTCGATAGAAGAGACGCTCCGCGAACTCGATAAGATTCAATCGCCGCTCAAAGTCGTAGTCGTGGCTGGGCAGAACGAAAAATTATTGGCGCGGCTAAAGAAGATAAAAATTTCCCACGCGGTCGAGGTGCTCGGCTACGTCTCGGACGTGGATAAACTCATGGCGGCGGCGGATTTGCTAATCACGAAGCCCGGAGCCTTGACGATGACGGAAGCATTTGCAGTTGGTTTGCCGTTAATCCTACACGCACCCATACCAGGACCAGAAGCTCTCAACGCGTCTTATGCGACGGCTCACGGAGCGGCAATCGAAGTCGGCGATAAAAAAATCTCCGCAGTCGTCGAAGAACTCCTAAGCAACCCTGCGCGGCTCGCCGAGATGAAACTTTGCGCCAAAGAACTTGCCAAACCACACGCGGCGCGGGATATTGTCAATCAGGTTGAAATGATTCTTAGGGGATGAGTGACTTTGAGGGGCGAAGAACATTTTCTAGAATATCCCGCCGCGACTAAGAAATACTTTAAAAATGGCGCGGAACTTCTCAAAAGAATAGATGATTACTTTGATGTTCATTACCTAGACTTGGAATGGCTTGAGCAAAAGAAAAAAGCGGACTGGCATTTCTCCTTGAGCACAAGATTGGGAGATGACCCCGAACCTCCTAATGACAGTATCGTAGCTTTGATGATTAACAAGCTTAAAGAAAAGTTCGGCAAGCTCGATAGTCCGTTTGCGGAGTGTCTTTGGAAGCTAATCGACAAGAAAGGTATGACTGATGTTGAGACTTACAAAAAGGCGCACTTAGACCGGCGCATCTTCTCTAAGATTCGCAACGATAAAAACTACATGCCGAGCAAGCGGACGATTTTGGCGATAGCTATTGCCCTTGAGTGCGACTTCAAGGAGACGAACACCCTTTTAGACCGCGCAGGCTATCATCTATCCACGACGATTAAGGAAGATATTGTTATCGGCTACTTCATTGAGAATCGGATTTACGATTTGTTCCTGATAAACGAGGTGCTTGACCATTTCGGCTTCAAGACTTTGGGCGATTGAATGTCCCTTTCAAAGAGACCATTTATCTTTCGGGTCGTGCTAAGATAACATAAAAAATTTTTGTCGACTTGAAAGGAGCAATCATCAATGAAAAAGTTCATAGCCGCCGCCGTATGTGCGGGCATGATTTTTAATTCGGGGATTTACGTCGTACCTGTCTTCGCTCAAAATTATTCGGAAGAAGTTAAGGTTTCAACGATACCAGAAGGCAACGCTTATATTCCAAAAGGAACGATTTTACAAGTTGAATTGACAAAGGAACTTTCCTCTAAGAAATCTAAGGTCGGCGACGCTGTTCCGCTACGACTGGTTGAAAATCTTATCGTTAATGATGTCATTGTTGTTCCTGCTGGTTCAGACGTTAAAGGCGTAGTTACAAAGGCTCGCAAAGCTGGCGGACTTGGTCGCGGGGGCAAGCTTGAGTTTACGATTGTTTCAGTAAAGACGATTAATGGCGTTGAAATTCCGTTGCAATACACCAAAGGCGAACACGGCGCAGGCGACGGCGGAGCAGTGGCTGTTGTGGCATTCGTTAGCATTGTCGGCGGTATCTTCATGAAAGGCAAGAATGTCGTTTACAACGAAGGCTTGAAGTTTGACGTGCAAGTTACAGCGGATACCGATTTGAAAGTTCCGCTCGAAAATCTTCAAGAAGTAATGGATATGAGCAAACCGCATGGAGTTTCTATTCATATTCAATAAAATTTTTGGGAGCTTGCCAAAGGCGGCGGGATTTTCTGTTAATATAATCAATAATAAACCTCCTACGGGCTGTACCATAGGAGGTCTTGTTTTTAGCTTATGAATTATTTCTTTGGGTCAAGGCTGATGTTGGTAATGATTCGTCCGAGGCGTGCGCTGGTCAGGAAGTTCAACGCCCATTTAAATAAAACTGTCATGTTCGTGTAGACGCCCGCCAGCCTCATAAGGTGAACGAGCATCCACGCGCACCACGCCATAAAGCCTGTCATTTTCGGCTTATTGACGACTGCCTCGCCTTTGCCGATTGTAGCCATTGCGCCCAAGTCCTTATAAACGAACTTCTCAAGATTTGTGCCGCCCTTTATGAGCGTCATGATATTTTTATGCGCAACCTTCGCTTGCTGCGTGGCAACCGGTGCGACAGTCGGGAGCGGTCGTTGCATATCGCCATGCATGAATGCCGCACAGTCGCCGATAGCGAAAACGTTCTTGTGCACCGCGCCACGAACCATTAAATCTTCCTCAACCCAGATTCGTCCGTCGCGAGCACATTCGCCGCCGCAGTTCTTCATCATGTCGACTGCACGCACGCCCGCCGCCCAGATAACCGTCGTCGTCGGGATTTGTACGCCGTTCTTTAGCGTCAGGATATGCCCGTCATAATCGACGACCTGCGTATTTAGCATGACTTCAACGCCTTTTTTCTCCAGAACTTTGACGGTGTGCTTTTGTAAATCCTCGGAGACCATCGGCAGGAGTCGCCCCGTCGCCTCGATTAATTTTATGCTAACGTCGTTGAAGTCGAGCAGGTGGAATTCCTTCTTTTGAATGGCGATAAGCTCGGCCAGTGCGCCCGCCTCTTCAACGCCCGTAGGACCGCCGCCGACTACTACAAAAGTCATGCGTTTCTTTCTGTCTTCGGGCGTGCGATAGGGTTTCTCTGCGCGTTCAAACTCGTGGATAACGTGATTGCGAATGTGAACTGCCTCTTGCAAGGTCTTCATGCCGAAAGAATTTTCCTCAACGCTTTTCATGCCGAAGAAGTTAGTAGTCGCGCCCGCCGCCAGAATCAAGTAATCGTAGTGAATTTCGCCATGGTTCGTTATGACAACGTCGCGTTCCTGGTCGACGCCCTGAGCCTTAGCCATGTATAGGTTGACGTTTTTATTGTCGCGGAAGAACGAACGAATCGGATAAGCAACCTCGCCCGTCTCCAAAACCGCAGTCGAGACCTGATAAAGCAAAGGCTGGAACAAGTGGAAATTATGACGGTCAATTAGCGTGACTTGAACGTTTTCCTTGGCGAAGAGCTGACCAATCTTTATGCCGCCGAAGCCGCCGCCTACGATTACTATTTCGGGCTTGCCGTTAATCATTTCAAAAAACCTCCTGAAACTTTCTGGTGAAACTTTTAACTTAACGGGCTAAAAATTATCGGGATTTCTCCCGTCTGTCTATCAAACTTTATGAACTGCTTCTTACCACAACCCCCTAACCCGTTATCTTCGCGTATGATAGCATAATTCTTTCAAATTGCAATAGACGCGGGCTCGCCATTCGTTAAACGGTGTCTTATTTTGCGGCGGACAACCTTTAATAAGCTCATATGTGACGATTAAGGCTCTTAGCGATTTCACTCATGCATTTCTTGAAGGCACCGCGTCGGGCACGCAAGGCACTGCCCTTGGATTTTTGGTCGTCACTGTACGCGAAAACGTCAACGACCTGCGTCGGCGTGCTAAGGTAGGCGTCCACTTGAACCGATATGCGATTTCTCTGGCGATGGTCGCCGCTATTGCGTTGGTCGTCGCTTACATCAGAGATAACGACATAAACGACCTTGCTAAAGCCGTTCGACGCCGCAAAGCTTGTGAAGTCTTCCTTCTGCGGAGGTTGCTCGCCGATAAAGCCGCGATTGAGCCAATACTTTTTATATCGCGTCTGCATGTCATTGCCGACGACGATTTTTGCGCCGCTCTTAGGTTTAAGCGTGTCTTTTATAGCGTCAAAGTAATCGTCCGTCTTGAACTCGACGCCGCCAATTATCACGACGCCCACGCTTTGATAATCCCGCGCCGCCAATGCCGTCCCCGTCAACGCAAGGCAAATCATCATCGCTAGCAAAAAAATTTTCTTCAATGCAATCTCCTCCTCAAGCTTTATTTAGCGTTGTTTCGTCGAGCAGTTCACCGTTCGGCAAGAAGCATTTAACCGACAAAGTTTTATCATTAACCTCAAGCGTCAGGTAATTATCCGTCTCTGGCTGTGGAGCAACGAACTTATCCAACGCATGATTAATCCAAAGTCTATCGTAGCGAACGTTGCCGCTTAGCCCCGTCAAAATGTAAAGCGTGCCGTTTATCTGTCCTCGATTGCGGTAGGTGTGCAAGTGCCCTGTGAATACCACGTCGACGCCGAGCGATTCAAACTCCGGCATAAAAATTTCGCCCACGTCCGAGAAACCCTCGCGCCGCTCCGGTCGTCCGTTGATTCGATACTGCAGAACGTCTTTGTGAATGAACGCAATCTTCCACGGCTTATCGGTCTGCATGTCCTCGCGTAACCAATTCTTTTGCACGTCGATAATCTCTTTGCCGAGCTCGTCCCATTGGCTATCGAGAACCGCCACATGCGCCGCGCCGACCTCGAATGAATAAAACCGCCGCGAAAACTCTTTAAAGCCGTTATCGGGCGGAGCAAAATAATTCAGGTAAGCGACGGGCTGACGAACCTCCCAAGCCCGCGAATACGTCTCGTGATTGCCCATGACCGGCGCGAACGGCACTTGCGGCAGATACTCTTCGACCTGTGCAAGCCAATCTTCCCATTGCGCATTGTCTTCGCCGTTATCGACCAGGTCGCCCACATTGACAAAAAAATTTGCGTCAGGATTACGTTCAAAGGCTCCGCGTGCAACCGCGCCCCAAGTCTCGTAACCGCCGCCGCATTGTGAGTCGGGGAAGATTATCGCCTTGAATTTGTCCGAAGGCGTCTTCAGCTCATGCCAAGCCGTCGCCGCCTCGCCGTCAATAATTCTGTAGCGGTCTGCGAAGTCAACTTGCGCGGTGTATTGGATAATCTCCTTGCCGTCGTCCGTGAAGGTCGCGTCCTGCGCTGGGAAAATCTTTCCGTTGCTGACTTCGATGGCGGGATTAATCAGAGGCTCCTCGACCTGCCACATGATACACCGCGAACGGCTAATATCCCTCGTGACGACCTGCCGCAGGTGTTTTACGTCCAAAGCCTTCTTATCGACGCCGCAACCCGTCAGCAACGCAAGCGCACCCGCCGCCGCAACCTTTATGAACGTCCGCCGATTCAAGGAGTATGCCTCATCAAAAGTTCAAACGCCGCATCCGCCGCTTGAGCTTTTATATCTGTGCGAAAGCCGCTGAAGTGATACTCCTTGACTTCGGAAAAATCCTCGCCGACGATAGCGATATAAACTAAGCCGACTTCCTTGCCCTCGCTTTTATCGGGGCCTGCAACGCCCGTTGTACTCAAGCCGATTGTCGCAGAAAAAATTTCGCGGACGTTGGTCGCCATCTCCAAAGCCGTCTGCGAACTCACTGCGCCGAACTTTTCTAGCGTCTCGGCTTTGACGTGCAGGATTTTATTTTTTATGTCGTTAGTGTAAGCTACGACGCCGCCTTTGACGTAAGCCGACGCGCCCGCAAAATCAGTTAGCCGACTCATCACCAATCCGCCCGTACAAGACTCAGCACAGGCTATAGTAAAGTTTTCCATGTCAACCAATCCTCTCAGCCGCAATGTCGTAAACAAATCCTGCCAAAACTTTCACGCGGACAAGGTCGCCTGCCTGACTGCGTCCGTCGTTCTCGATATAAACTAGCCCGTCGACCTCCGGCGCGTCACGATACGAACGACCCGCCACCACTTGATTAACTTCCTCGTCGCGATTCTCAATCAAAACCTCAAGTTCCTGCCCTTCTAAAGCCTCGTTTAGCTCCTGCGAAATCAAAGACTGCATACTCATCAAATCGTGATAGCGTTCCTGCATGACCTCTTCGGATATTTGCTCTGGGAAGTCGTAAGCCGCTGTGCCCTCCTCCCGCGAATACGTGAATATCCCGACCTTGTCTAGCCGTTGCTCCCGCAAGAAGTCTTTAAGCTCGTGGAAGTCGTCTTCGGTCTCTCCGGGGAAGCCGACTATAAATGTTGAGCGAATCACGACGCCCGGAATCTTAGCGCGGATTTTCTTTAGCAAAGCCTCGATTGATTCGCGGGTATCGGGGCGGTTCATCAGCTTTAGGATTTTGTTGCTCGCGTGCTGTAGGGGCAAGTCGACGTAATTGCAAATCTTCGGCTCGGCGGCGATTAAGTCAATCAGCTCGTCGGTAAAGCGGCGCGGATAGGCGTAGAGGATTCTTATCCACGGAACATCGACTTTGACAAGCTCGCGCAGAAGTTCGACGAGTTGCGGTTTGCCGTAAAGGTCTATGCCATAAGCCGTGGTGTCTTGCGCGATTAGGTTTATCTCCTTGACGCCTTGACTGGCTAGCCGTTCGACCTCAAGTTTTATGTCTTCAATCGGACGGGAGATTTGCCGCCCGCGTATCAGCGGTATCGAACAGAACGAACAACGATTATTACAACCCTCAGCGATTTTAACATACGCGGTATAAGGTGGCGTGGTGCGCAGGCGCGGCGTCTTCGCGTCGTAGATAATCTCGCGTTCGCCAAGCAGAATCACGCGCCGACCAGATAGCGTTTCCGCAATCGCCTCCATGATTCTATTCCAAGCCCCAGTTCCAATCACCGCGTCGACTTCGGGCATTTCGTCTAGGAGCTCGCGTTTATAAAGCTGACCCAAACACCCCGCCACAATCAGCGCACGACAGCGACCCTTTTTGAAGTCGGCTAGGTGCAAAATCGTCGTGATTGATTCTTCCTTCGCCGAAAGGATAAAGGCGCAAGTGTTGACGATTAAAATATCGGCATCGGCAGGATTCGCCGTCAACTCAATGCCGCGTTCCTGCATGATGCCGAGCATGACTTCAGTATCGACCAGATTTTTTGCACAGCCCAAACTTACAAAGCCTGCTTTCAAAATTGTATCCTCCTCATTTCAAGCGAACGTCTTTAATCCAACGGTCTAAGAAGTCCCGCTGCTGTTGTTCGGAAAAGTTCTGGCGGTTGTCGAAGAGCAGAAGATTTTTCCCCGCGAACGATTTATAAGCCAGCGTCTGTGGATTCGTTGGGATAAAGTAAAAGCCGTTCGTCTGCAGATAAAGTTGAGCCTCGTCACTCAGGAGCCAATCCGCGAACTTAGCGGCGGCGGCGTGTCTCGTGGCGTCGGTCGTCGTGATTGCAAAGCCCGTTAAAAGATAGCTCGTGCCGTCTGCGGGATAAATAATCTTCAGCGGGTAGCCGTTCTGCAGATAACGGAGCGTCTCACTCTCCACAGCAACGGATACGTCGACTTCGCCCATGCCGGCTTGACGAACGGGATTAGATAAAAACTTCGCGTATTGAATAACCTTCGGATGCAAGCCGCTTAAGATTTCATAAGTCTTCGCGTCACCGAGGTTGCCAATCATCTGGAACATCAGATTAGCAGACGCCTCAGCCGCTAAGAAGTCCGTTATGCCTACGCGGATTTTCCCTGCCTTAGAAAGTTTTTCCCACGTGTCAGGCAAATCGACGGTCGTGCGCAGATAATCGCGGTTCGCGCAAAAAATTATCGGGTCGTACCAAATGCCCGTCCAGCGGTCGAACTCGTCCTTGAAACGGTCTTTGACGGCGTCGCTTGCCTCTGAGGTGTGCGGCGTCAACAAATTCAAATTAGCCGCCTCGCGCAGTATCTTGCTATCCGCAACGACAATATCGACCGTGCGAACAACAGTCGGGTCGCTTACTGCGTCGTTCTTAATCTCCTGCAAAATTTCGTTCGGAGTCATGGGCACGAAGTTTACGCGGATTTTGTTCTCTCGTTCGTAGACTTCGGACAGGATAGCCGCCGTCTCAGCTGGTAGCGTCGTGTAAGCTGTAAGCTCCTGCATTGGCGCGCCCAAGGTTTTTTTGTCCGCGTCGACTGGCAACGCCATTCCCGCCACCACCGCCAAGACTAACATAATCGCCGTTAAGATGAAGATTGTATATCGTCGCATGGATTTTATCCTCCGCGAAAAATTTTGCCGCCATTATACAGAGTTTGTCGCATTATTACAAGTTGCTTGAATTTGCGCGGCGTGCTAAAATTTTTTCCGAGGTGATAGAAATGAAGCTAGACACTGTGCAAGACCGCTACAAGCTCATCGACGGCTTG
Source organism: Selenomonadaceae bacterium (assembly GCA_017518105.1). Taxonomy (GTDB): domain Bacteria; phylum Bacillota; class Negativicutes; order Selenomonadales; family Selenomonadaceae; genus Quinella. The sequence goes on along the minus strand of JAFWWC010000024.1, from coordinate 19,574 downwards.
ATAAGGAAAGCAACAAAGCTCGATGAAATGTTCATTCACGGCGACGAGAACTACGATAACTGGGTTGCCAATATGGAGATATGGCGGAATCTGATTTCGATTAACGACCTGATTCACGCGGAAAAAATCTTTCTGGACGCAATAGAGGATATGCAGACCGTTCGCACCCGCAACATCGAGGAGAAGGAAATTTACCTTAGCATCGTTCATGACAACCTAGCGCATTTCGTCGACGTGCTTTTGTTGTACACGCTTGAGCACAGCTTCGACGAGCTGAAGAACTGGGAATACAAAGCGGAGATTGGCAAGAAGTTCCACAAGGAGACGGGCAAGAAATTGGACGCGCTGATTAAAAAGTATCAAGACCTCTATGACCTTTGACGGGCGGGGGCGGCGGCGTTATAATCGCAGACAAAGGAGGCTGATTGTTTTGATTCAAGAAAATAGAGTCGTAGTCACAGGGCTGGGAGTCGTCACGCCGATTGGCATTGGCAAGGAAAAATTCTGGGCGGCGTGTCTGGCGGGCACAAACGGCATTGGGCGTATCACGCGCTTTGACCCGACGGATTACACATCCCAAATCGCCGGCGAGGTTCAAGACTTCGACCCCGCGCAGTTCATCGACAAGAAAGAAATTAAGCGCATGGACAGATACACGCAGTTTGCATTGGCGGCGACGCGCCTTGCCGTAGACGACGCTGGACTTAAAAACATCGACAGCGAGCGGGCGGGCGTCTTCGTCGGCGCGGGTATCGGCGGCATGGAGACTTTGCATAATCAATACGAGAAACTCTTCAGCAAAGGTTCGTCGAGAATCAGCCCGTTCTTTATCCCGATGATGATTGCTAACATGGCGGCGGGCAACATTGCCATTGCTTTTAAGCTCCAAGGTCCTAGCGAATGTATCGTGACGGCTTGCGCGTCGGGCACCAATTCTATTGGCGATGCCTACCGAGTGATTCAACGCGGCGAGGCGGACGTTATGTTTGCAGGCGGCTCCGAGGCGGCGATTTCTCCGGCAGGCGTGGCGGGCTTTGCTCAAATGAAGGCTCTTTGCTCCGACCACAACGACGACCCCGCCCACGCGTCGAAACCGTTCGATAAAAATCGTAGCGGCTTTGTCATGGGCGAGGGCGCAGGGATTATCGTTTTGGAGAAGTTAGAACACGCAAAAGCACGCGGCGCACACATTTACGCGGAAATTGTCGGCTACGGACGAAACGACGACGCTTACCATATCACCACGCCCGCGCCCGGCGGAATCACTCAAGCTAAGTGCATGAGCCTTGCCCTTGAAGACGCAGGACTTAAACCAGAGGAAATTGACTACGTAAACGCGCACGGCACCTCAACGCAATTCAACGACCGCGGCGAGACTGAGGCGATTAAAAATCTCTTCGGCGACCATGCTTATAAACTAGCGGTCTCCTCAACCAAATCCATGACAGGTCACATGCTCGGCGCGGCGGGCGGCGTCGAGGCAGTCGCAACGATTTTATCCGTGGAAAATGATATTGTTCACCCGACGATTAATTACGAAACGCAAGACGATGGCTTAGATTTAAACTATGTCCCGAATGTCGCGCAAGCCCGCACAGTCAATGCGGCAATCTCTAACTCGTTCGGCTTCGGCGGACACAATGCTTGCCTCGTCTTTAAGAAGTTCGCCGACTAAAATTTCACGCACCAAAAAACCCCGCTCATTGTGAGTGGGGCTTTTTCTTTGCTTGCTTAGGATTTATTGAGCTTGTGCTTCTTTGTCGACGACGGTCAGGTCACGATAACGCGCCATGCCCGTGCCGGCGGGGATAAGCTTGCCGATGATGACGTTTTCTTTTAGACCGATGAGCGGGTCGACTTTGCCTTTAATCGCCGCGTCAGTCAAAACTCTGGTCGTCTCTTGGAAACTTGCCGCGCTGAGGAATGAATCCGTTGCCAATGAAGCTTTGGTTATGCCCAGGAGAATCGGTTTGGCGACGGCGGGGGCTCTGTCTTCTTCGATAGCTTTGGTATTCGTCGCCTCGAAAACATTTATATCGACGAACTCGCCCGGCAAAAATTCTGTCGAGCCGCTGTCTTCGATGCGCACTTTGTGAAGCATTTGACGAACCATAACTTCAATGTGCTTATCGTTAATCTCGACGCCCTGCGACTTATAAACCTTCTGAACTTCTTTTACTAGATAGCGATAAGTTTCTTTTAGACCGCAGATACGCAAAATGTCGTGCGGGTTTTTCGCGCCATCTGTCAAGGGCTCCCCTGCTTTTATTTTATCGCCCTCGTGAACCCGACTTGCCACTCCATACGGCAATACATAGCTGCGCCGCTCCCCCCGCTCGGGTATCACTTCCACTTGCACTAAGTCATTCTTTTCTGCTTTCCCTAGCCTTACCTCTCCGCTGACCTCGCTTATTATCGCGCTCATTTTTGGCTTGCGTGCCTCGAATAACTCCTCGACCCGCGGCAAGCCTTGTGTTATATCCCCGCCTGCAACGCCGCCGGTATGAAAAGTGCGCATTGTAAGCTGCGTGCCCGGTTCGCCTATACTCTGCGCCGCTATGATGCCTACTGCCTCGCCTTGTTCTACTGGGCGCATATTGGCTAAATCCACCCCATAACACGCCTGACAGACCCCAAAAGGAGCCTTGCAAGTCAAGACCGAACGGATTAATACAGAAGAACGCTCTCGACTTATGCGCTCGGCAAGACTAGCCGAGATAAGCTGATTGGCACTAGCGATTAGGTTGCCCTGAGAATCATAAACATCCTCGGCAAGAGTGCGTCCTGTTAGGCGTTCGGCAAGTGATTCTATTACCCCTTTGCCTTGAGTGATGGCTCTTAGCGAAATCCCCCGAAGCTTTTTGGGGCGCACCTTTATAGAAGGCTGCTCGCTGGAGAGCAGATTCTCTATTATGTCTCTAGAGAGCTCTTGCCCCGCTTTATAAACACCTGCATCCGCGGCGAGCTTGAGTCCTATGTATTGCCGGATTATAGAGCCCTTATCTGCCCCTCCGAGCTGGATTTGCTCGATACCGCCTTTGCCACTTTGGAGCGCGAGCTCTTGCCCAGCTATTTTTAGGCTGTTAGCTATCTTGTCCATTGTTTTTTCTTCTATTTGTTCGTCTGTGGTTAATACTACGCGCCCCTCCACAATGAAAGGAGCGGCGACCTTTTTGCCCAGCAGATCCTCGTGCAACAGTTCTAAGGCATCTAGGGGGTCTGCCACGAGGCTTGCTCGCATCTTGTTTAGATTTACTTCTCGCACTTGGCAATCCGTCTCTAGCACTATGACATCTTGCGCGACGTCTACTAAGCGTCGTGTCAAATAGCCACTATCTGCCGTGCGCAAGGCTGTATCTGCTAAACCCTTGCGCGCTCCATGACTACTTATGAAATAATCCGAGACCGAAAGCCCTTCCCTGAAGTTCGCGGTTATCGGCAAGTCGATTATCTTGCCGGAGGGGTCTGCCATTAAGCCACGCATGCCCGCCAGTTGTCTCATTTGCTGTTTATTGCCACGCGCACCCGAATCGCTCATCATGTATATCGGATTGAATTCGTCCATGTTCGCCATCATTGCGTCTGCTACTTCTTCTGTCGCTTTGTTCCATAATTCTATGACCTTTTCATAGCGTTCGCGCTCTGTCAATATCCCGCGTGTGTAATATCTCTCAACTCTTTTGACTTGTTGATTCGTGGCCTCTATGATTTCTTTTTTTTGCGGCGGCACTATACAATCAGAGATTGCCACCGTCATGCCCGCGATGCACGCATAGTGATAGCCCAGCCGCTTTACATCGTCTATTACTTGCGCCGTCTGAGTCGCCCCTAAGAGGTTGTAACACATTGCTACCAACTTGCCCAAGGCTTTTTTGTTCATGACTTCGCCTAGAAACCATTCGCCTTGCTCCTGATGATAATACCTAAGCTCCAGCGGCAGTTTTTCATTGAAGATCATTCGACCGACCGACGTTTTTACCATAAGCCATTCGCTATCAGGCTCCATTTGCTCTATTACTCGGCTTGGCAAGTTTTCGCGTCCGACTCTAACTTTTATTTCGGCTTGCAAGTCCAACTGTTTATCAGAGTAAGCTAGTAGAGCTTCTTCTATTCCGGTATAAAACTTCCCCTCGCCTTTGACGGGGCGCGCAGGGCTATCTTTCCTTAGCTTTGTCAGATAATACGTTCCCAAAACCATATCTTGCGTCGGGACGATTATGGGCTTGCCGTCTTTGGGGGCTAAAATGTGATTTGCCGCCAGCATCAAAACTCGCGCTTCGGCTTGGGCTTCAGCTGAAAGAGGCAAGTGAATTGCCATTTGGTCGCCGTCGAAGTCTGCGTTATACGCCGTGCACGCCAAAGGGTGAAGTTTCAAGGCACGCCCTTCCGTCAAGACCGGCTCGAACGCTTGGATACCTAACCTATGCAAAGTCGGCGCACGGTTCAAAAGCACGGGGTGTTCTTTAATGACTTCTTCCAATACCGCCCAGACCTCAGGGGTTGCCCGTTCGACTTTCTTTTTGGCAGCTTTAATCGTCAAGCCAGAGTCGGAGGAAAGTTTCTTCATCACGAACGGCTTAAACAATTCCAACGCCATTTCCTTAGGCAAGCCGCATTGATGCAACTTAAGTTCAGGCCCGACAACTATGACGGAGCGACCAGAATAATCGACGCGCTTGCCCAAAAGATTTTGACGAAAACGACCTTGCTTGCCCTTAAGCATGTCGGAAAGGGACTTAAGCGGACGATTGCCAGGTCCTGTGACGGGGCGTCCGCGGCGACCGTTATCAATCAAAGAGTCGACAGCCTCTTGGAGCATACGCTTTTCATTGCGAACGATAATATCAGGAGCCTTGAGTTTGAGGAGGCGATTTAGGCGGTTATTGCGATTTATGACTCGGCGGTACAAATCGTTAAGGTCGCTGGTAGCGAAGCGACCGCCGTCGAGCTGAACCATGGGGCGCAATTCGGGCGGGATAACGGGAATAACATTAAGAATCATCCATTCGGGCTTGTTACCAGATTTGCGGAAAGCCTCAACGACTTCAAGGCGACGAATAGCGCGGACTCTCTTTTGCCCGTTGGAGGAATTGAGTTCTTCTCTAAGCTGAAGGCTAAGGGCGTCTAAGTCAATTTCTTTAAGGAGCTGTTGAATAGCTTCTGCGCCCATGCCGACTTTAAAGGCATTGCGACCGTAGGTCTCACATTGAAGGCGGAATTGCCCTTCAGTGAGTAAGTCTTTTTGCTTGAGTTCGGTATTGCCAGGGTCGAGAACGACATACGAGGCGAAATAGAGAACCCGTTCGAGATTGCGAGGAGACATATCGAGAAGAAGCCCCATGCGGGAGGGAATGCCTTTAAAGTACCAGATATGGCTGACGGGTGCGGCAAGTTCGATATGCCCCATACGTTCACGGCGAACTTTGGCGCGAGTGACTTCGACGCCGCAACGGTCGCAGATGGTGCCTTTATAACGAACGCGCTTGTATTTGCCGCAATGACATTCCCAATCGCGAGTGGGACCAAAGATACGTTCGCAAAAGAGCCCGTCGCGCTCAGGCTTTAGGGTGCGGTAGTTGATAGTTTCGGGCTTTTTCACTTCGCCATGGGACCAAGAGCGGATTTTGTCAGGAGAGGCGAGCCCGATGCGCATGGAATCGAAAATATTAACGTCAAGCATAAATTAAGCCTCCTCATCGCTAATAATAGTGGGATCAGTGGAAACGTCAAGATCAAATTCTTTAGCCTTCTTATTAAGAGGGAAATCGTCGTCGTCGTCGTCGGAAATTAGGACTTCGGAATTATCTTTAGAGAGGACGGCAATATCTAAAGCGATGGATTGGAGTTCTTTGATAAGGACTTTGAAGGATTCTGGGACGCCCGGTTCAGGGATATTAAGACCTTTAACGATGGCTTCGTAGGCTTTAACGCGACCGAGGACGTCATCGGATTTGACGGTGAGAATTTCCTGGAGGGTATAGGACGCGCCGTAAGCCTCAAGAGCCCAGACCTCCATCTCGCCGAAGCGTTGACCTCCGAACTGAGCTTTGCCGCCGAGAGGTTGCTGAGTAACTAAGCTATAAGGACCGGTGGAGCGGGCGTGGATCTTATCGTCAACGAGGTGATGAAGTTTGAGCATATAGACGCAACCGACAGTAACACGGTTCTCGAAAGGTTCGCCCGTGCGCCCGTCGTAGAGGATAGTTTTGCCGTCTTCGTCAAGCCCAGCAAGTTCAATGGTGCTCATTATGTCTTCATCGCGTGCGCCGTCAAAAACGGGAGTAGAGATATTGAGACCCGCTTCAGAGGGGTTAGGCAAGCCGTATTTATCGACGTCAAAACCGAATGTACGCAAATCAAACACGAGAGCGCAGAACGTCTTTACAATGGCAACGAGTTCGAGGAGCATGTTGTTTAGCTTAAAGAAAAGGAAAATGCTAAGGAACTTCTGGACATGAATTTCATCCTCGTCGACGGACAAATGATTTAACTCCTTATTGCGTTCTTTAAACTTCTTAAATAAGTCGACGATATGAAGTTCATTGACCCGTTTAATAATGTTATCAAGGTCGCCGCCAATATCTTTTGCACGATTAATGCGAGCGGGAATATCCGATATAACGCAAGTGCGGTCTGAAAGGTCAGAGAGTTTCTTAGCGAAATCCGCGTCTTGAATATTGAAATACTCGGCAATATCTTTGAGCTCTTCGCTGATTTTGACAATTCCGAGCTTGCTGAACTGGTTAAGGCATTCGCTAATCTTTTCCATGAGGCAAGAATAGAGTTGGCAAAGTTCCTGCTCGCGTTCGGCAAGGTTGAGATACGGTTTGTCATCATTGGGAATTGGTTTGGGCACTTTAAGATATTTTCTCAAGTCCTCAATGCGCACTTCCAAAGAATTGATACCGAGTCCGATTTTGCGAACAGCCATGCCCAGGTGCGTTTCAAGGATTTGTCCGATATTCATGCGGGAAGGCACGCCGAGCGGATTAAGGACGATGTCAACGGGGGTACCGTCGGGCAGGAAGGGCATATCCTCTTGGCGGCGGATTTCGCTGACGACGCCTTTATTGCCGTGGCGACCGCTCATCTTATCGCCGACGGAGATTTTACGTTTCTGGGCAATGTAGACGCGCACTTGCTTATTGACGCCGGGAGCCATTTCGTCGTTGTTTTCGCGGGTGAAGACGTTGACGGCGACAATTTTGCCTGATTCGCCGTGCGGGACTTTTAAAGAAGTATCGCGGACTTCGCGGGCTTTTTCGCCGAAGATAGCGCGCAGGAGTCGTTCTTCGGCAGTGAGTTCAGTTTCGCCCTTAGGAGTGACCTTGCCGACGAGAATATCACCCGTGCGCACGTCAGCCCCGATAGCGATTATGCCTTCGGAGTCCAGATGTGTTAGCGCGTCTTCGGAGACGTTAGGAATATCGCGGGTGACTTCTTCTGGACCGAGTTTGGTATCGCGGGCGTCGCATTGGTATTCCTCGATATGGATTGAAGTGTAGATGTCGCGTTTGATAAGGTTTTCGCTCAAGAGGATTGCGTCTTCGTAGTTGTAACCTTCCCACGGCATATAAGCGACGATGATGTTATAGCCGAGGGCAAGTTCGCCGTTTGAAGTGGCAGGACCGTCTGCAATGGGCTGGCGGGCTTGAACGTGTTCGCCCTTCTCGACGATAGGGATTTGGTTAATGCAAGTGCCTTGGTTGGAGCGGACGAACTTTTGAAGATGATAGGTGTCGAAGGTGTCCTTAGCAGAGGTGACAAAATCGGGGTCGACTTTAATCTTAATGGTTTGGGCGTCGCATAGAACGACGGTACCGGGACGGCGTGCAAGAATCATGACGCCGGAATCGCAAGCGGCTTTAAATTCCATGCCCGTGCCCACGAGCGGTGCTTGAGTTTTAAGGAGCGGGACGGCTTGACGTTGCATGTTCGCGCCCATCAAAGCGCGGTTGGCGTCGTCGTTTTCAAGGAAGGGAATCATAGCCGTAGCGATAGAAACGACCTGCTTAGGGGAAACGTCCATGTAATCGACGCTATCACGGCGGACTTTGGTAGTCTCTTCGGCGCGGCGGGCAGTGACCCGTTCGTTTATAAACCAGTCGTTATCGTCTAAGGGTTCGTTAGCCTGCGCAATGATGAGGGATTCTTCCTCGTCGGCAGTCATATAGCGAACGTCATTAGTTACGCGGTGATTTTCTTTGTCTACGCGACGATAAGGCGTTTCCATGAAGCCGAACTGATTGACGCGGGCATAATTGGAAAGGGAACCGATTAAACCGATATTAGGACCTTCAGGCGTCTCGATAGGACACATGCGCCCGTAGTGGGAGTTGTGCACGTCGCGAACTTCAAAGCCAGCGCGTTCACGACTTAGCCCGCCAGGACCTAGAGCGGATAGCCTGCGCTTGTGGGTTAGTTCGCTTAAAGGATTGTGCTGATCCATGAACTGCGACAGCTGCGACGAGCCGAAGAATTCTTTGATAGCGGCGACGACCGGGCGGATATTAATCAAGTTCTGCGGGGTGACAATCTCGGCGTCCTGAGTCGTCATGCGTTCACGGACGACGCGTTCCATACGAGCCATACCGATGCGGAACTGATTTTGAAGGAGTTCACCGACACTGCGCACGCGCCGATTGCCAAGGTGGTCAATGTCATCGGCAAAGCCCGTGTCGCTCATCAAGTTGAAGATGTAATTTATCGAGCTGATAATATCGGCTACGCAAATTGTCCGATTTTCTTTAATGGAAAGGGTCGGGGCGCAAAGCATGGTAAAGGCTCCGTTTTCCGTTTTAATCTTGATAGGAATAGGCCAACGATAGCCGCGGCGGAGTTTCTTTACGGCTAGCTTAAAAATATCGTCTTTGCGGTCTTCGGGGATATTATCGAGCATGTCTTGAGTAATGACTTCGCCGACGGGGAAGACAAGCTCACCGGTTGCAGAATCGCGAATATCTTCCGTCAAGACTTCGCCCAAAAGCAAACGTTCCCAACCGATAAAGATAGGAATTTCGCGTTCGTCTGGAATGGCGTCAAGAATGTCTTGAGTAACGAGAGTATCGGCGGGAATAAGGAGTTCGCCTGTTTCTTGGTCGAATAAATCTTCGGCAAGCGTTTTTCCGAGCACGCGGCGTTTCCAACCGAGTTTCTTAGTAATCTTGTAGCGACCGACGGCGGCTAAGTCATAGCGGCGCGGGTCAAAGAATTGGGATTGGAGCAGAGAAGCCGCATTGTCAGCCGAGGGCGGCTCGCCCGGACGCAGGCGATTGTAAATGCCGATTAGAGCCTTTTCCTTGTTATCCTCACCGTTGCGGCGGTCTTGGTCAAGCATGTCGATCAGAGCTTTATAACCGGCTGTGAGGGTGTTTTTATCTTCTAGCGCGGCGAAAGTATCGAGGAAATATTTATAGTTGGAAAGGAGGTCGTTTTTCTCGTCGAGTTCAGCATAAGCCGCAAGGAGCTGGTCGAAAGTATCCTGTGTGGGCTGGCGTCTCAGATAGTCGATAGTAATTGGATTGCGGCGGTCGGTGCCGTTCTCTGATTCCGCCGCTAAGAAGTCAATGAGCTGGGCAGAAGTTTTTTGGTCGTACAGTTTACTGACGATAAAAAATTTGACATCAAAGAGGTCAAGGATTTGTTCATTAGTCTCGAAGTCGAGAGCGCGGAGAAAGTAAGTTACGGGCATTTTGCGAGTTCGGTCAATACGCACGCTAATGGTTGAAGAGGAATCCGTCTCCAGTTCAATCCACGCGCCGCGATTGGGAATGACGGTTGCGTTGTAAATATTTTTGCCCGCGAGGTCAATGGTCTTATCGTAATAAGCACCGGGACTGCGCACAAGCTGAGAAACAATGACGCGTTCGGCTCCGTTTATAATGAACGTACCCGTTTCAGTCATAATCGGGAAGTCGCCCATAAAGACTTCCTGTTGCTTGACATCGCCTTTGATTTTATTGCGCAACGTGACTTTCACGCGGACAGGAGCGGCATAAGTGCCATCGCGCCGTTTGCATTCCGCTAAGGTGTATTTACTTTCGCCGAACGTAGGCTCACCGAAAAACAATTCCAGATTGCCCGAAAAGTCCGCAATGGGCGAGATGTCCTTGAAAATCTCCTGCAAGCCCTCTCTTTTGAACCAATCATAGGAGTTACGTTGAATGTCGAGTAAGTGCGGCATCTGCATAACTTCTTTGATTCTTGCGTAACTGTAGCGTAACCGTTTGCCTACTTTGACGGGATTGAGCATTGGTCATCCTCCCTTAATTTAAGGGCGCGGCGTAAATCACAAACACGACGCGCACACTTTTCCATCTTATCGCCAATAGTAAAGGTGAATTTTACATGCGAATATTTTTTCTGTCAAGGCTTGCTAAAGATTTAAATCATTTCTTGCCGTCATCAACTCCCCAAGCGTGAATGCCTTCTTTGCTCGGCATGATATTCGGGTCAAAGGTAGGCTCCTCTATGCCGCGGCTCTTTTGAGCGACATAATCGTCAAGCGCAATGAAAGCATACTTGCACAGGCGGACGACGGCATAAAGGTTCGTCAAGCATAGAAAGCCCATGAATAAATCCGCCGCGTCCCAAACTAAACCGAGTTCCGCAAAACTTCCGACTAAGACCATACCTACGACGCCGACACGGAAAAGATTCATGGCGTGACGAGCAACCGAGCTAGGCAAGAAGCCCGACTCGTCACCCTCGAAGAACGCGATATTGACTTCGCCGTAAAAGTAATTGCCGACAATCGAACTGAACGCGAACAGGAAGACAATCACCGCTAGGACGTGCGGCGCGTAAGTTCCGTAGACGCTCGCCAAAGACATCTGCACTAAGGAGACGCCAGTCAACTCTCCGCCGATAGAATATTCCCCCGTCAACAAAACCGAAAATGCCGTAGCCGAGCAGACAAGCCACGTATCGACGTAGACGCCAAAACTTTGAATCAGACCTTGCCGAGCGGGGTGCTTGCCGCTAGCAGTCGCCGCCGCGTTTGGAACGGAACCTTCGCCCGCCTCGTTGGAGAATAAGCCGCGCCTTACGCCCGTCATGAAAACTGCAGCGAAGCCGCCGCCGACCGCCGCTTGAGGACTGAATGCGTCATGAACTATCAGCGCGAACATTGCCGGCACCTTGTCGAAGTTCATCACGATAATAATCAACGCGCTCAACAGATAAATCCCCGCCATTGAAGGCACGAGCATTTCAGCGAACTTTGCTATCCTCGTGACGCCGCCGAAGATTACCAGAGCCGTCAGCACTGCCACCGCGATTGCCGTTATTGCGTGGTCAATGCCAAATGCCGTCTCGACTGCGCCAACGATTGTATTAGCCTGAACTGAAACGTAAATCCAACCGAACGTCACGGAGATTAGCACCGCGAATAGTTTTGCCAAGCCAGTCATGTGCAAGGCGTTCTTCATGTAGTAAGCGGGGCCTCCGAAGAACGCGCCGTCGCCTCTGGGCAGTTTGTAAATCTGAGCAAGGGTACTCTCAACAAAACCCGTCGCGCACCCGATGAAGGCGATTACCCACATCCAGAAGACTGCGCCGGGACCGCCCGTGACAATGGCAATCGCGACGCCCGCAATATTGCCCACGCCCACACGCGACGCCGTAGACACGCAGAAGGCTTGAAAGCCGCTAATCTCTTTGCCAATCGTCTTTTGCCCCGCGCTACCGAAGATGAGCTTGACCATCTCGCCGAGCAATCGAACTTGAACAAGTTTCGTCCGCAGGGTGTAGACGACGCCCGAACCGATTAGCGCGATGATGATTACATACGTCCAAAGAACATTGTTAATGTCGTTAATCACGCCGTGCAATGCTTCCATAAAAATTCCCTCCATAATTTGATATGCGAATTATAGCACAGTCATCATGAAGGGAAAAGTTATTTTTGAAGTGCGGTTGCGAGAGCGGCGAACTCTTCAAGGCTCAAGGTCTCGGCGCGTTTTTTAACGTCTAGTCCAGACGCTAAAAGCTTTTCTCGTCCAAAGCACGCCAAGGAGTTTAGCAAAGTCTTTCGCCGCTGAGCAAAGGCAGTTCGCACGACCTTAAAGAAAAAATCTTCGTCGACCTCGAAAGGCGGCTTGCGAACGTCGCAGACTACAACCGAGCTTGTGACCTCCGGCGACGGCAAGAAACTTTCGGGCGGCACGTCGAAGGCTAAGCGCGGCTCCGAGCGGAATTGCACTGCCACCGACAACGCCCCGTAAATTTTTGAGCCTGGCGCGGCTGTCATGCGTTCGGCGACTTCCCTTTGAACCATCGTTACGATTTTGGTTGCGGGCAAGTCCTTTTCCAGTAGCGTCAGCAAAATCTGCGTCGTGATGTAGTAGGGAAGGTTCGCCGCAACTTTGAACGGTTTGGGCATTAGTTCCGCTAAGTTTATCTTGAGTATGTCGCCTTCGACGAGCCGGAAGTTTTCGTAGCCCGCGAGTGTCTCCTTGAGCACGGCGGGCAATTTTTTATCGACCTCGACTGCCGTGACGAACGCGCCCGCCTCCAGCAGTCCTTGCGTCAAAGTCCCTATGCCCGCTCCGATTTCTAAGACCTCATCGCCCGCTCGGATGTCTGCCGCCTCGACGATGCCCCTTACAATGTCCGCGTCGATTAAAAAGTTTTGTCCGAGTCCTTTGACGGCACGCAGTTTGAATTTCTTCAGAATATGCCGCGTCGCCGAAAGGTCAGCTATCAATGGATGCAACATTTTTCAACGCCTCCATAAACTCAGCGCGGGTCACGCCGTAATTATTCAGCCGCTTAACGAAAGTCTTCAAGTTGCCATAACCAATGCCAAGAGCCGCCCCGACTTTATCACGCAATCGGGAACTCTCGACGCCGCCCGATAACTTGAAGGCAATCATCTCCGCCGCCGTGAACTCGTCGCGGGGATTAATCTCAAGGGTTCGGACTTTGCTAAGGGCTTTGCAGATTGATTCGGGCGTCGCCTGCTCAATGCCAACGTCATCATTAGCGGTCGCTTCGTCGCGGGGAATGTAGGCGTGTTTAGCGTCGGGAAACTTCTTCGACAAGAACCGTCTGATATTCTCGCCAGCCGCGTCCGGGTCAGTCAAAATGATTATCCCGCGCCGCTCATAAGCCGCAGAAATATTTTCGAGCGTCCGCCGCGTGATATGAAAGCCGCCAGTAGTTATGCAATCCGCCTCGACCGCACGCTTGACGGCGATAACGTCGGCTTTGCCCTCGACTATCAAAACTTCTTTAAGCACGAAATCACCTCCGAAAAAAAATTAAGCCGCAAACGCGGCAAGGAGCGGAGCTTACGATTAAATCTCTTCCAAATCTTCGGGGTGCTTCTTAATGTATTCGCGGTATTTGTTGTATTCGTCTTCAAAGGATTTATCCTCGGCGGCGGCGAGCTGGAAGGACATCATTGCGACCGCCATGATTCGGGCGATTTCGTGAGCCTCGAAGGTTTCGACCAAGCGGGAAATGGTGCGTGCCGTCTCGTCGAGCAATTCTTGATCATCAGCGGCGAATCGATTCAAAAGGAGCATGTCAAACATTTGCTGTTCCAATGCCGACCAGCCGAGTGCGACGCCTGCATTGGAATGAGGAATACGATCATGGACGTTAAAGCCCGACTCATCTACTTCGATTTCTGGGATATAAACTTCTTCTTCATCTTCAAAACGAGGTCTTAGCATAAGAACTCCTCCCGAAAAAATTATTGAAAAAATTACTGCAGGTATTGTACTATAAGCGTAAGCAGAATGTAAAGTAAAGCGGAGGTTGGTCATGCAAAAAATTTTATTGGGAATCGGAGTAGCGTTGATTCTCTTGGGAATTTTCGGAGCAAGTTACACGTGGCATCATGACCACCGCGAAGCAGAGACTCTAGACAAATACGCGGCGACGGATTTTCAAGTTGGACGCGACGTGGACGGCAACTGGGAAAGTGCGACGCTTAGCTTGTGGGATTACCGCTATGACAAGGCACAACTTCTGAACAAGGCGATTATCTTCACGGACGGCGCACCCTGGGAAGTCGATGCCATAACGAAGCAGACGCCAAAAGGTTTTCGCAACGAAAATAAATTGTTCTTCCACTTCCCGAAGTCTAGCTTAAAGGATTTACTTTTGGCTAAGGAGATTCGCATAAAATTTTTCTATGACAATGGGCAGTCGATTGATTTGCCGCTCTCGAAAAAAGATTTGCTTGCCTGGCAGAGGAAGCTACGTTGGTAAAGTGGCAAACTTTTCTTTTGCCCGCCCAAAAGAAAAGTTACAAAAGAAAAGGGCGTAGACCGGCTATGAATCATCCATGATTCAAACGCCGGCGGCTCGCGTCCATGCGAGCCGGTTTGCGTCCCTAGTCGAGTGTCTTGTTGTGATTGCAAAAAAAATCTCCTGCCAAATGAGCGGGAGCTGCTGAGTCCTCAGCAAGATGTATGAGCAATGCCTCCCCGTTAAGGGAAAACTTTTCGCCAAAAGAAAAACGCCCAATCGCGGGCGCAGGAAATAAAAATAAAGCTCAAATCCCCTTCCTGTCGCTCGCAGGTCAAACGGTGATTGTTAATCGAGCAGTTCTCCCGACTTCGGCTCCTAGCTCGTCTGCGCCTTCCCAGTTTCCCAGTGACATTCTTGCAGAGTCGCTCCCCGCTACGGTGGCGTGACCGTTCCGGCTTTTGACCGGATTCCCTATTGAGGCTTGCGCCACTCGACCCAATCCGTATGAAATTTTCAACGCGCCTATATTCCTACAAATCGCCGCGTTTGTCAACTTGACAGCGATAATTTTTCTGTGTTAGACTTTGCGCGCTTAAAAGGCGTTCCTCTGCGTGCGGGCAAGAACGTCAGACAAAGATAGGAGGACTCAAAATTGAATATCATCGAACTTTTGGAAAAAGAACAACTGCGTGACAACATTCCGCAATTCGCGCCGGGCGATACGGTTCGCGTCCATGCAAAAATCGTTGAAGGCAACCGCGAGCGTATCCAAGTTTTTGAAGGCGTCGTCATTGGTCGTCAGGGGTCGGGCGTGCGTGAGATGTTCACCGTCCGCAGAATTTCTTATGGCGTTGGCGTCGAGCGCATGTTCCCTGTGCACTCGCCCCGCGTCGAGAAAATTGAAGTCGTGCGCCGCGGTGCCGTTCGGCGTGCCAAGCTCTATTATCTTCGCAAGCTCACGGGCAAGGCGGCTCGCATTAAGGAAAAGAAAGTCAACAAATAAATTCAGCGTTGGGAAGTCTGTAAATAAAGTCCGTTTCAAGAAGACTGAGACGGGCTTTTTTCGTGTGGTAAATTTTTCTTTTGCGCGCCCAAAAGAAAAGTTACAAAAGAAAAGGGCGTCTTCCCCGCTATGAATCATCCATGATTCAAACGCGGGGCGGCTCGCGTCCATGCGAGCCGGGTTGCGTCCCTAGTCCAGTGTCATCTAGTTTCACTTTGCCAATAACGTCCGCTAAGCAAATCCACTGCCGATAACAAGCCGTCTTCCTTTGCTCCTGTGTCTAGCATTACGATATTTCTTCGCGGAACTTTCACTGGCATGGTTAGGGCAGGATTACCAAAGATTTTCTTCGGGCTTTTGTGTCCGACGACGATAACCGCCTCGTCCGCATAATCTCTGTAAAAGCTTTTAAGTCGCGGATGGTCAATCAGATAACTTTTCGTCTGCGCGTTAAGAGGCTTGTCGACATTTATTCCCGCATGGCAGAAGAAGTATTGCCGCCCGCCCACCATGACTTGATAGGACAGCGGCAAGTTGTTCAGGAAGGTGTAAATCTCTTGTGGGAAGTACGGCTCCTTGATAGCGGCAGTCTTTATGCCCCTTGCAACTCGGCTGTTGAATCCTCGAAACATTTTCCCTTGCTCGTCAAAGAGGCAATCCAGATAAGTATCGTCCACGTTGCCGCGCAAGAAGATGATGTTCTTTTGCCTAGCGTGTTCAATGAGCCAATGCAACGTCTCAACATTTTTATCGCCGTCGCCCATGCCGTAAAGATAATCCCCAAGGAACAAAATTAAATCGCCTTCCTCCACGGAAAGTTTCTGCCACAACGACTGGAGCTTATCAAAAGCCGCGTGCACGTCGCCGATAGCAATTAGCCGCTTATAGGGCGAGTCGTTGACCTTCGGAATAATGTCCGCCGCGTCGTTGATAAAAGTTTCTCCCGCGCCGAATGTCTTTAACAGCTCCACACAGCCGCGATAGATTTCCGAGTAGGCTTTGGAATAATTGTGCGTGTTAAACGGATTGGCAACGCTAAGGGGGCTTCCGTCCGCGTCGATTAGGAGCCGAATCTTTTTATCAGGGTCGCCGCCGACCTTGCGTTTAATCTTCCCGACGATGCCGCCGTCCATAGCGATTATACAATCCGCTTGCTGATAACTTTGCGCCGTGAAGACTTTGGAGCGGCGATTATCGAACGGGATATTATTCTTAGCCAATTCCTTGCGAATACCCGCGTTCATAGGTTCGCCGCTAGACTTGCAACCCGCCGAGTCGACGCGAACTTTATCAGCAAGTCCCGCCGCCTTTAGCAAGTGCCGCATGATATATTCCGCCATAGGCGAGCGACAAGTATTGCCGTAGCAGACGAAAATTATTCTGTGCATGATGTCTCCTCCGTAAGCTCATTCAAGAGAGCCGCGCAACCTTTGAAGATTTCTTTGTAGGCTTTGTGATAATTGCCCGTTATCCAAGGGTCTTCGACCTCAAGCAAACGAACTTTGTTATCGGTGTCGCCTTTGGAAATTTCTTTGACGCTTTTAAAAACATTACTATCCAGAGCGATGACGCGCTTAAAGTTTTCGTATTCGCGCTTAGTGAAAGGCTTGGATACGTGCGCTTGAAATGGAATGTTGTTGTTTACCAGCTCGTCGAAGGTGCCAATGCTCATGAACGAGCCGCCGTTGCTATTACAGCCCGCCGAGTCGACCGAGAGTTCCTTTAGCCCAGCCTTAGCGAGCAAGTGCCGCATGATATATTTAGCCATGGGCGAACGGCACGTATTGCCACTGCAGACGAAGATAATATCGCCCGGCACGTCCAGATTGCTCTGCCAGTATTGCCCGCTTAACAAGTCCACCGCCGATAGCCGCCCGCCGCGAGTGTAAGCTCCCGTATCAACCATGATGATATTCTTGCCGGGGACTTTAAGCGGGCGCGTATTGTTAGCGTCGTAGTCGAAGTAGTATCTAATCGGCGAGTGTCCGCTGATAATCACGTCGTCGCCGTCGTAGGTGTTGAAGAATTCACTGCGCGACCACAGCAAGAAATAATCGTCCTGCTTATCGAGCGGCTTAGCTGAGTCAACGCCCGCATGACAGAAGAAATAAGTTCGCCCGCCGACCTTAATCGAATAACCCTGCGGCAAGTTCTCTACGAAGTTCAGAATGTCATTGAACGGGATAATCTTCTTTGAGTTCAGCTCGCGCAGAGCAAATATCGTAGCCTTGCCGCCGTTGATTATCCAAGTGATTCTGTCCGCGCCGTTCGACTTCAAGGCGTCCAGCATCATCTGTTCGTGATTACCGCGCAGGAAAATGTAGTTGCTCTTGTCCTTGTTCTCCATGACCCATTTGAGGACGTCCGCCACGCCGTCGCCGCGGTCTATGTAATCGCCCAGCGCAATGACCAAATCATCTTCCGTGATAGAAACTTTCTTCAGCAGGGATTGGAGCTTAGCAAACTGCCCGTGCACGTCGCCGATAGCCAGGATTCGTTTATAGGGCGTGTCGTTGACCTTCGGGATAATGCCCTCCACGCCGTCTAGGAAAAATTTTTCGTCGCTCATGTTCAACACCTCCAAAAAGAATTGCCGAGCGTCCACACTTACAATAACACTCGGCAATTATATCACAGGTTAGAGAGTCAAGCCCGCTCAGGTCTGCATTCGGGCGGCAGTTCCTTCCAATGCTCATCAGCCGTAGTCGAATTCTTATCGACGAGTTCGCCGAGCTCATGAATCCAAGCGAGCTTCGTCCGAGCCTCGAAGAAATATTCATGGCTAGAATACTTGCCCGCCTCGTCGTAGAGCGCAAGAGCTTTAGTCACGTCTTGGGGCACGCCGTCGCCATAGAAGTAAGCGTCCGCCATCTTGAGTTTCATTGCTTGATTGTTGTAGTCCTCCGACGCCAAAGCATACCAACGATAAGCCTCCGCCATGTCGCCACGCCAAGCGCAGATATGCCCAATGTACTCGCGGGCAACGCCGTTTATCCGATTGACGAACGGGAACCGCTCCCGGTTATTGGCGGCGTAGTCGAAGTACTTTTCCGCCTCATTGAACTGCCCACGGTCATAAATCAATCTGCCGCAGTGAATCATACCTTTGATATATCCCTTGTGCGCCGCCATCTTGTAATACTTCAAGGCTAAATCGTCGCTTTGCTCGCCCGCGTCGCCCGTGTAGTAGATATTGCCCGCCTGAACAAGTGCTTCTGACAAAACGTCTTGATTGTAACCTTCGGGGTCGCCCTGACCAGCTTTGATATAAAGTTCCAAGGCTTCGGGGAATTTTCCCTCTTCCGCGTAGACGTCTGCTTTGTACTTCAGGGCAAGCGCGTCGCCGAATTCAATTAACCGGTCGAGCCACATGATTTTATCGTCGTCGCTACTTTGGGCAAGTTCGTGAAGGATGCGCCGATAATCTTCGTCGCTTAGCTTAGCGAGCCACTTATCAGCCTCCGCCAAATTTTTCTCCGTTCCCTTCCCCTTTGCGTAGTACTTAGCAACTTCGGCTATAGAATTCTCGTCGCCGAGTTCAGCCGCCTTAAGGTACCAGCGAAAACTCTCTGGCTCGTTCTTCTCGACGCACAACCCGCCATACATGTAAGCCGTAATCCTCATCGCGGGCACGTAGCCTGACTTCGCGGACTTGAGATACCAATCGAAAGACTTCTTGCCGCGAGATTTCCATTCCTCGTCCTTGCAACAGCCTATCGCGTCATAGATTCGATAGCCTACCTCGTACATGCATTCGGGGTCGCCGAGCTCAGCTCCCTTCATAAACCATTCAAAGGCTTTTTCCTTGCAAGGCTCGTTCTCTTCCCGCTCCATGTTCGCGAAGAAGTCACTAAGGCTGACACTCTCTCCGACCTTTGGTTCATCAGTCCAGCGTCCGGACGCTTTGTCGTAGCGTCTCGCCAGAGTTTTAATCGCTTTAATGTCGCCCGCCTCGGCTTTCTTGATTAAAGCTTTTTCGTTCCTAATCATCGTCTATCAAGCCTCCTTAGCTTTGAGTTGCAAAATCTTATTCCTAATTCTGCGGCGTTCGACTGCCTCGCCATATTGCGGCGTATACTCTTCCACCCTCAGGCTACCAAAGGCAAACCTTCCTGCATTCGTGATATAAATGTTGTCGTAGATTTTATTGACGTTCTCTAGCACGAAGTCCAAAAGCTCATTATCTTTCGGGAACAAATCAATCAGCGCGTCCATTGCCTTAACGTCGCCTAGGGGTTGTTGGTAAAGTCAAGTAAAAGAAAAACACAAGCAATGATAAAATGAATTTGAAAGTAGGTCTTGCTTATGTCAAATTCATTTTACCACAAAGATTTAACTGACGCGCAATGGAACAGAATAAAATTTGTGT
>JAFWWC010000023.1 GCA_017518105.1 Selenomonadaceae bacterium | reverse complement strand
TTTTTAATGTTTTGCGTTATGAATTAGCGGATAATCTTCGTTCCGTTCTCTGCGTCGAAATTTTTCCAGAATTCGTCGCGGGTAATCGTGTTGCCGCTCTTGTCGGTGTAAATGTTGCCGTTAATTATGCCGCCGTTGTCTTTGTAGACCGCGTAGCCCATTTTGTGCAGAACGTCGCGCACGGGAGCCGAGCTCAATGCGTCCTCCGCGCTCAATCGTCGATAATTCTGCCGTTGTCTTTGTAGACCGCGATTTTGTGCAGAACGTCGCGCACGGGAGCCGAGCTCAATGCGTCCTCCGCGCTCAAAAGTCCGCGCTTGTACAGCTCGTCGCCGTCTTGAAACGTTTCAATCCTGGTGCCGCCCGTCACACGGTCGAGGTCGTCGTCCTTCAAGATTTCGTCCTTCAAAATTTTTTCGTCAGCCATATTTATCAGCCTCCAAATTGTTTTATACTCTTTATACGTTAGGATTCAGATTTCGTTACACACTTTAGCAAAAAAATTTTCTGCCGTCAATCGAAATGGAAAAATCCGGTATTTCGGATAAAAATCCTGTATGCTGGATTTTTCAGCCTATCTCAAGCCCTCAGAAGGGGCTTTTTTTACTACTTAGCGTTCTGACGCCATTTACCATTTTGAAAAATCCGATATTCTGGATTTTCCGTTTTGAACCTCAAAATCGACCTCAAAACCATTTTTGAAGGTTCAAAACCGTTTTCAAAGCTCCAAAACCGTTTTCAAGCCGCCAAAACCATTTTTGAAGCCTCAAAACCAAAATTTAGGCTCGCGGAGGTCTTCAAAACAGTTTCAAAGTCTCAAAATCGTTTTTCGTGCTATAATACCTAAAATTTTTCTCGAAAGGAGTTTCAATAATGTTTTTCGACTACGAACGCACCTTGCGCCTCTTCAACAACGCTCCCAACCCTCATATCATCAAAATTTTCTTCTATATCGTCATTCATCAGCCCCAAGACGGCACTCGCGGCTTTAAAATCCCTAAATCACAGCTTGCTTACGATTTAAAACTCTCCAGAACCAATTTTTTCAACGCTCTGCACTGGTTGAAGGATAATTTGTTCATTCATGAGCTTAAAATCGGCGAAGAGTCCGATTTCATGGTTAATCCGTATATTTTTATGAACGATGGCGACCGCGACGCCCGAATTAAGGAATGGAATCGCCGTTGTAGACTTGATTCGGCTCGTGAAGTCCGTTTGCACAAAGAAAGACGCCGCCGCGAACTCAAAAAACAATCTCAGCAATAAAAATCGGGCGAAACTCCTTTAAAGAGCCTCGCCCTTTTTTATTTCCGCGCTTTGTGCTAAAATCATTAAAAATTTCTCTGGAGGTGCGCATATGGTTAAAAGAATTTACGTAGAAAAGCGTTCGGGCTTCGATGTGCCCGCTAAACAGCTCCTCGAAGACTTCAAAGACACGCTTGACATTAAAATTTCGGGCTTGCGGCTGTTCGTGCGCTACGATGTCGAAGATTTGAGCGAAATTGACTTCCAAAAAGTCCGCGATATTGTTTTTCGTGAGCCGAACGTCGATAATTTCTATTTTGAACTGCCCGCCGACGTTGATTTAACGAAAACTTTCGCGATTGAGTATTTGCCGGGTCAATTCGACCAAAGAGCCGACTCCGCCGCCCAATGTGTTCAGCTTGTGACGGGAAAAGAGCTTCCGATTATTCATTCTGCGCGGATTATTTCAATTATCGGCGACATTTCGGCTGATGACTTCGCAAAAATTAAATCCTACTCGATAAATGCGATTGAATCACGCGAGGCAAGCTTTAAAATCCCTGCGACGTTGAAAATTTCCGCCGAAATTCCGCCTGACGTTGAAATTTTATCCGATTTTAACAGCTTAGGCGACGCTGAACTTAAAAACTTTATAAATATGCGCGGTTTGGCTATGAATCTCGACGATTTAAAGTTTTGCCAGAAATATTTCCGCGAAACCGAACAAAGACCGCCGACAATTACCGAAATTAAGGTTATAGATACGTATTGGAGCGACCATTGCCGCCATACGACTTTTACGACCGCGATTGATGAAATTTCTTTTG
Organism: Selenomonadaceae bacterium; assembly: GCA_017518105.1. GTDB lineage: Bacteria > Bacillota > Negativicutes > Selenomonadales > Selenomonadaceae > Quinella. The sequence goes on along the minus strand of JAFWWC010000023.1, from coordinate 29,299 downwards.
ATACTGGCGCAGAAGTCATCGAACGCGCTTTTAAAGAATATTTATCGGTTCGCGACGGCAAAAAAGATATTTCGCTAATGGATTTGGGCACAATCGGCGCGAAAATCGTTAAGCCATCGAATTTGGACGTTTCGGAGGAAATTAACGCCTGTTCGATAAAAATTACAGCGAAAATCGACGGACGTGACGAAAATTGGCTTGTAATGTTCAAAAACGAGACGCATAATCACCCGACGGAGATTGAACCATTCGGCGGAGCGGCAACTTGTCTTGGAGGGGCGATTAGAGACCCTTTAAGCGGTCGTTCTTACGTTTATCAGGCGATGCGCGTGACTGGAGCGGCTAATCCTAATAAAAAATTCGCTGAAACGTTGCCCGGCAAGCTTCCGCAGAAAAAAATTGTGCGCGGCGCGGCAAATGGCTACAGTTCCTACGGAAATCAAATCGGTTTGGCGACTGGACAGGTTCGCGAAGTCTATCACGAAGGATTTTTGGCGAAAAGAATGGAAATCGGCGCGGTAATTGCGGCGGTTCCGGCTAAAAATGTGGTTAGAAGTCGTCCAAAAGCCGGCGATAAGGTAATTTTGCTGGGCGGGCGCACTGGACGCGACGGAATTGGCGGAGCGACCGGCTCAAGCAAGGTTCATACGGCTGAATCGCTGACGAAAAGCGGCGCGGAAGTGCAAAAAGGTAATCCGCCGACAGAAAGGAAGATTCAGCGGTTATTTCGCAATAAAAATGCGGCGAAATTGATTAAACGTTGCAATGATTTTGGTGCGGGCGGCGTTGCAGTGGCAGTCGGCGAGCTTACGGCGGGTTTGAATATAAATTTGGACGCTGTACGCAAGAAATATGACGGTTTGGACGGCACCGAGCTAGCAATTTCGGAAAGTCAGGAGCGAATGGCGGTTGTTTTGGATAAAAATGACGTGGAAAAGTTCATTTCGCTGGCAGATGAAGAAAATTTAGAGGCATATGAAATTGCGGAGGTCACGGACAGCGGAAAATTGATAATGAATTGGCGCGGAAAGGAAATTGTTAGCATAAGCCGCGAATTTTTCGATACGAACGGCGTTAAACGGCATGTTAAAGCTAAAATTTCGTCGCCAAAGCAAATTTCTACGCAAAAAAATATAAAATTCCTAGAAAATCTGCGCGGATTAAATATTTGCAGTCAAAAAGGGCTTGTTGAGCGTTTTGATTCGACAATCGGCGCGTCAACCGTGTTAATGCCGTTCGGAGGCAAGAATCAGCTGACACCGGCAGAAGGAATGGTCGCGAAAATCCCTTGCGAGGGCGAAACTACGACGGCAACGGCTATGACGTTCGGATTTGACGCGGAAATATCGGAAAAAAGCCCCTTTCACGGCGCGATTGACGCTGTAACGTCGAGTTTAGCAAAATTAGTGGCAATCGGGGCGGATTTTTCGCAAGCATATCTGACTTTCCAAGAATATTTCGAGAAACTGGGCGAAAATCCGAAGAAATGGGGCAAACCGTTAGCGGCATTGCTCGGAGCGTTCATCGCGCAAAAAAATTTCGGCGTGGCGGCTATTGGCGGAAAAGATTCGATGAGCGGGACGTTTGAAAGCTTAAATGTGCCGCCGACGCTGGTAAGTTTCGCGGTTGCGGTGGTTGACGCGGAAAAAGTTATTTCGCCCGAATTTAAAGCGGCAGGAAATAAAATTTATCTTATAAAATGTCCGCGAGACGTTGACGGAGTGCCGATTTTCGACAAACTCAAGAAAAATTTCGCTAAAATTCACGATTTAATTTGCGCAGGGAAAATAATTTCTGCAATGAGCGTACAGAGCGGCGGAATTGCGGCGGCGATTGCTAAAATGGCGATTGGCAACGATATTGGCGTTAAAATATGCGCGGCTGAAGATATTTTCGCTAAAAATTACGGTAGTTTGATTGTCGAGGCGAATTGCGAGCTGGATTTTAAACTTTTGGGCGAAACTATTTCCGAACCGTTTATAATTTATTCTGACGAAAAAATTTCGCTTGACGACGTTAAAAAAGCCCTTTCCGAGCCGCTAGAAAAGATTTTTCCGACTAAAATTAAGACTTCCGCGCAGATTATCCCGAATAAAATTTATGACGTTCCGCGCAGATTTTCTAGCAAAATTAAAGTTTCAAAGCCGAAAATATTTATTCCGGTGTTTCCCGGCACGAATTGCGAATACGATAGCGCGAAATGTTGGAAAAAAGCGGGCGGCGAGCCTGATATTTTCGTTGTTCGCAACTTAACGCCGCAATCGGTCGCAGAAAGTATTGATATAATGGCGAAAAAAATCCATTCCGCGCAAATAATTATGATTCCTGGCGGATTTAGTGGCGGCGATGAGCCTGACGGATCTGGAAAATTTATCGCGGCGACGTTTCGCAATCCAAAAATCGCGGAAGAGGTTATGAAGCTATTAAAAGAGCGCGACGGATTGATTTTGGGCATTTGCAACGGCTTTCAAGCGTTAATTAAGCTCGGATTGCTGCCATACGGCGAAATTCGCGATTTGGAAGAGGATTCGCCGACATTAACGCATAATTCTTTAGGGCGACACGTCAGCCAATACGTAAAAACGCGAGTGACAAGCAATTTATCGCCATGGCTTGCTAAAAATAAGGTCGGCGAAGTGCATTCAATCCCAATTTCGCACGGCGAAGGGCGATTTGTAGCCAGCGACGCTTGGTTGAAGCGACTTTCGGACGCGGGACAGATAGCGACGCAATATGTTGACGATAAAAACGCGCCGACAAGCGAACTTCCCTTTAATCCGAACGGCTCGGCATGGGCGATTGAGGGAATTACCGACGCGAGCGGGAAAATTTTAGGGAAAATGGGACATTCGGAGCGAATTGGCGAATACGTCGCAAAAAATATTGACGGTAATAAAGACCAAAAACTTTTCGAGGCGGGAGTTGATTACTTTGGATAAATTTTACGTGGCTAGTTGCGTCTTCACGGAAGAATATCCCGCGCTAAGTCGCAAAGTTCAAGCCTACGTTCGCGAGCGGTTCAATCTGCCGATAATCCGTTGCTGCGTGGACAAGTACAAGGTCACGGAATTTGAAGAGCGAATGCCCGAAGATTATTGCGATGAGTGGCGGGCAATTAAACACTTTGAACACTTTCCGTCCGGCTCAACGATGATTTCAATATGTCATAACTGCTCGGCGATATTTGAGGAGCGGCACCCCGAAATTTTGCGCGAATCAATCTGGGAACTGATTTTAAGCGATGAAAGCTTTGATTACCCGAATCATCAAGGCGAGGCAATTACGGTTCAAGATTGTTGGCGGTCGAAGGAAAACTACACGGAGCAAGAAGCGGTTCGCGAAATTTTGCGGCGCATGAACTTTAAAATCGTCGAGCTTGAAGAAAATCACGAGCGAACAAAGTTTTGCGGCTACTCACTTTATCAACCACAGCCGCCGCGCAATCCGAAACTCGCGCCGAAAAGATTTTTACACGGCGCACAGGGATTATTCCAAGAGCACACACCCGAACAAAAAAAATCGCTCATGGAAGAGCACTGCGCCCAAATCACGACGGAAAAAGTCGTTGCATATTGTCATTATTGCGTTCGCGGATTAAAATTGGGCGGAGCCAAAGCTTTTCACTTGGCGGAACTGTTATTTGAGGGAGCTGATTAAAATTAATTTGCAGAAACTGACTTGCACGGATAAGGCGACGTTCGATAAGTTTTTCGGGTCGCGCTACTGCGAACATTCAGGCTATACGTTCACTAATTTTTTTATGTGGCGCGAGATGCGTGATTATCGCTGGGCGGTGGAAGATGATGTACTCTATCTTTTCTCCACGAATGACAATTTTTTTTCGGCGTGGCAACCAATCGGAGCACAGGAGAAAATGCAGGAGGCGATAACAAAAATTTTGCACGTAGCGGAGGAAAATCGCGGCGATAAAAAATTTAGGTTCGTCGTCGTGGAGAAAATCTTTGCTGACGAGTTGGAACGCTATCCGTACGCCAAATTCAATATCACGCCCGAACGAGACCGCTTTGATTACGTCTATCTTGCTCAAGATTTGATAAATTTATCGGGCAGAAAGTTTCATGGCAAGAAGAATCATCTTAACGCCTTCCGCAAAGAGTATCCCGACGCGAAATATCTGCCGATAACCGAAGAGCTTATCCCGAAGTGCCGCGAGGAGCTTAACGTTTGGTATGAAATGCACAGGCGCACCAATCCCGACAACCCGTTTATCTGCTACGAGCAAGCGGCGATTCATGAGATATTCGACCACTTCGGCGCGTTCAAGCTAAAGGGCGGCGCGATTCTGATTGATAATAAGGTCGTGGCGTTCACGTTTGGCGAGCGTCTCAATTCGGACACGGCAGTTATCCACGTCGAGAAGGCAGACCCGACTATCCGAGGCATTTATGCGGCGATTAATCAAAGTTTCGTCGAGCACGAGTGGTCGGACATGATTTATATCAATCGCGAAGAGGACATGGGCATTGAGGGCTTGCGGCAGGCGAAGGACTCTTATCGCCCCATAAAGCTGATTGAAAAGTTTAATGCCACGCTTGCCGATTAAAAAATCTGAGCTAGCATCTTATAGCATTGATAGTTCGCGTGAAAAGGATTCGTGATACTGAAGACGACGGAGGCACTTTCCTCGAAGAAATACTTTCCCGCCCCGCTCGTCTCGTATTTTTTTCTGACGGCTCTATCACCGACGCTGAAGCGGAAATACTTCTTGCCGCGATAATCGAAGTCTGCGAAAAATTTCTTATGCTCCTTGTCCTGTTCGACGGCGATAAACAAATTATCCACGGGCAAGAGTAGCAGAGATTCGCGGGCAGAAATTTTCTCCACGTCCACGCCGAAGATTGAGCGTTCATTGTTGTAAAAGATTTTATCGCGCAAATCGTAGCCGCGCTTGTCGATGACTTCCTGCAACGTCACGCGCCCGACCTTTTGCCAAAAGTACTTCTGGTTATAAAAAAAATTTTCCGGCTGAATCGGATTATCTACCGACCGGTCGGAAAATTTTATTTCTACCACGTCCAATAACTCCACGCACGAGCCGTCAGGATACTTCAAGTCTTCAAGCGGCACCGCCTCTTCAAGCTCCGTCCGCTCGGATATGGGACGAATCCACTTGCCCGAATCAATATCGACACCAGCCACGCAATAATTATTGTGCTTAGCACTCACAGCGAGAATCACCAGCTTAAAAATCTTCATCGCCGCACCTCACAAGTGAACAATATCAACGTCGCCGAGGACTTTTTTAATCTTCTCCGCGACGAGCCGCCTATGACAATTATCGGGCGAAACTTCAGCACACAGCAGGCAATCGTTCTCCGCGTCCGCGTAATTCTTCCTGATATAGTCGTCAATGTTGCGCGACTTCATGAGCGCGGCAAATGCCTCCTCGTAATCTTCCCACGTGATATATTTTTTCTTGTAGCTGTCAAAGATTCTCTCCGACGGCGCGAACTGCAAATCATGAACGTAATCAATCCCAGAGAGATTGCGCAGAAAATATTTAATGTCGGGAAACTTGCTGAAGCCCAAAAGCTGTGACGTGTTATAAAGTCGAACGTCCACCACACGATTGACGCGGCTCCGCTCAAGGCAAGTGAAGAACTCCTCCGCCGTCAGCTTCGTAAAGCCGATTGTAAAAATTTTTCGCATAAGCCGACCTCATTTAAAGAAGATGCGCATAATGTCGTTTTTCGTGGCGAAGAGCATTAGCATTACCAAAAGCGCAAGCCCAATGCGTTGGGTGTAAGCGACTGCCTTTGCGCCGAGCGGCTTACCTCTTACTGCCTCGATGAACAAGTTCACGAAATGCCCGCCGTCAAGCACGGGCACGGGTAGCAAGTTCACTATGCCGAGATTGATTGACAGCAACGCCGCGAACTTTAGCAGAGGAATGAATCCGTTCTCAGCGACCTGACCTGACATTTGCACGATTCCGATTGGTCCGGCGAGGTTCTCTGTTTGCTCCGGCTCCTTGAAAAGTTTCGCGATTGATTCAATCATGTAGACGGTTATGTCTTTGGTGTAGTCAATCGACAACGCGGCGGCTTCGGGGATTGTCTTTGATTCGTAGACGGTTTCACTTTGCACGCCGATTAATACTCGATTTTCTTGCTTGTTGAACGTCGGCGACAACGTGACTTCGGAAATTGCCTCGCCGCGTTTGTATTGGAGTGAAACGTTTTCTCCCTCTTTGATTTGCCTAAGCTTATCGGTGAATTCTTTCCACGTCGTGACCGATTGCCCGTCGACGCTCAAAACTCTATCGCCCTCTTTAAGTCCAGCTTTTTCAGCCGACATGCCTTGGATTATGCTACCGATTACGGGTTCAGTAGAAGGCACCGACATTCCGACCGTCGCGAAGATTGTAAAGAACAACACAATCGGCAGGATAAAATTCATCGTCGAGCCAGCGAGGATTACGACCATACGTGACAGGACAGGTTTAGCGCAAAAGCCGCGGTCGCCCGCCGTGTTGTTAGCGGGGTCCATGCCAGCAATATCATTGAAGCCGCCGAGCGGTACCACGCGCAATGAGTAAACGGTCTCGCCATGTTTCTTGCTGATTAGTTTGGGACCAAAGCCGATTGCAAATTCGTCAACGCGCATTCCCGTCATCTTAGCCGTTATGAAGTGCCCGAACTCGTGGACGAGAACCAGTAGCCCGAAGACGAAGACCGCCGCCGCTATCGTTAAAATCAAGTCAAATCCTCCTCTATAAATACCTCTGCACACTCACGAGCCAATATATCTTCCTCCAGCAAATCTTCAAGTGTCGGATTTTGCTTGACGGGTCGACGCCACATCACATCATCAATCACGCCGTAAATATCTAAGAACTTTATCCGCCCGCTAAGGAAAGCATTGACTGCCACCTCATTAGCCGCGTTGAAGGCGCAAGGCAACGTTCCTCCTTCTTGCCCTGCCTCGTAAGCGAACTTCAGACCAAGGAAAGTTTCAACGTCCGGCTCCTCGAAGGTCAGCGAGTTTATTTCCCAGAAGTTCAGCGGCTTGACGGGCGAAGGCAATCGACGCGGATAAGTTAAAGCGTATTGAATCGGCAGGCGCATATCGGGCGCGGCTAGCTGTGCGATTATCGAACCGTCATTGAACTCAACCATCGAATGAACGATGCTTTGCGGGTGCACGACGACTTGAATTTGATTGTAGTCGACGCCGTAAAGGAATTTCGCCTCAATGACCTCAAGCCCCTTGTTTACGAGCGTCGCGCTGTCTACGGTAATTTTCTTGCCCATGCTCCACGTTGGGTGCGCGAGGACATCTTTAATCGTGACGTTGCGTAGGTCATCAAGAGTCTTGCCTCTGAAAGGTCCGCCTGAAGCCGTGAGCAAAAGTTTTTTAATCGAGCGGGAATCTTCGCCCCGCAGACATTGGAAGAAAGCTCCGTGTTCGCTGTCGACAGGCAGAATCTTCACACCGCGAGCCTTAGCAAGTTTGGTAATGAGTTCGCCCGCCACGACCAGAGTTTCCTTGTTGGCGAGCGCGATATTTTTTCCGCTGTTGATGGCTTTAATCGTCGGCTCCAAGCCCGCAAAGCCGCTCATAGCAGTCAAGACGACTTCCACGCCGTCAAAGCCAGCCGCATCTATGAAAGCTTGACGACCGCCCGCCACCTCGACGCCTTGAATCTTCCGCGCAGAGAATTTTTTATAAGCCGCCTCGTCAGCCAAGACCGCAAGCTTAGGTCGGAACTCCTCAACCTGCCGCGTAAAAAGTTCGACGTTTGAATTAGCCGCTAAGACTTCCACGGAAAATTCTTCGGGCAAATGACGGACGACATCAAGGGCTTGCGTGCCGATTGAGCCTGTTGAACCGAGTATCGCAATCTTTTTCATCACGCTATCCCCGACAGAATCACGAAGTAGTAAAAGGCGGGCGCAGTGAAAAGTATGCTGTCAAAGCGGTCGAGTGCGCCTCCGTGCCCCGGCAAGAAGAATCCCGAATCCTTTATGCCCGCGAAACGTTTAAGCACCGACTCAACCAAATCGCCGAGCGTCGCGGCAATCGCAAGGACGAAACCCGCCACCGCCATTTTAATCAGCGGCAACCCGAAAATAACCGTTCCGACTATGACTGCCGTTAAGATTGTGCCGACGATTGAACCGAAGAAACCTTCAACCGTTTTATTCGGGCTAATCGACGAGGCAAGCTTATGCGAACCAATCGCCGAGCCGACGAAGTAAGCAAAGGTATCACTCGCCCACGTGCACGCGAACAGCACCCAGACTAATGCGCAACCCGCGTCGACGTTCAGATTTAAGCTAAGGTCAATCGACGGCAAGAAGTCTAGAAACTTTCCGAGGTCGAGCTTGTCGAGGAGCGTCGCATTGTTCGTGGCAAGTTCCTGGACTGTTGTTACTGGTTCACCGGGCTGAGGTTCGTCAGCTAGGAAACGCAAAAAGATTAAATGCGCGAACGGTAGCCCGATATACATTATCCCCGCCACGGATACGCAAGCGTCAGTCGGTCGTGTGCTCCCGCGTAAGATGACCGTTAGCAGAAAGATTAGCATCATGCTCACAGTTAGGACGGCTAGGAGTTCTTCGACGTTGCCGAGCCACGCACAACATAGGAGCAGTACCAGAGCCAACGCGCCAAAAATGTAAGTCGTGATGACGCCCGCCCTCCTGAACGCGCTGGAATATTCATGCCAAGCCAAAAGCGATAAAAATATCGCGAAGCCCGCGAACGGTGCGCCGCCATATTGAATCACGAACGCCGCGATTGCAATGCCTATAATCCCCGTGATAATTCTTAAAAGCAAGGCGTCACTTCCTCATTTAATTTAGTTGTTCAATGCGCCGAAGCGTCGAGAACGTTTGCCGAAGTCAATCAAGGCATCGATGAACTCTTCGGGCGTGAACTCTGGCCACGGCGTATCGGTGAACCAAAACTCCGCATAAGCCGCTTGCCACAATAAAAAATTGCTGACACGCAAATCGCCGCTCGTCCTAATCATCAAATCAACGGGCGGCTGTCCTGCGGTGTCCAGCTCTTCTTCAAAAAGTTTTGCGGAAATGTCTTCGGGCGACAACTCCCCACGCTCCACGCGCCGCGATAACTTTTGCGCCGCACGAATGATTTCATCTTGCCCGCCGTAGTCCGCCGCCACATTGAACTTGACGCCCGTATTGTCCTTCATCAGCTCGACGGAATCGCGTATCAATTTTTGCAGGGAAGGCGCGAAATCCTCCGTGCGCCCCAAAAATTTTATGCGGACGTTATTGGCGTGCATTTCGAGTTTCTCGCGCTCCAGATACTCCGAGAACAGGTGCATTAAAAAATCAACCTCGCTGGGAGGTCGTTTCCAATTCTCTGTTGAAAAGGCGTAAACCGTCAAAGCCTCAAGCTTGAGATTAACCGCCGTCTTTAAAATCTTTTTGAGTGTCTTGACGCCGGCGGTATGTCCCGCGCTCCGCAGAAGCCCGCGACAATTTGCCCAACGTCCGTTGCCGTCCATTATGATTGCCACGTGCCGCGGCATTTTGTCTCTATCGACTCGCGCAAGCAAGCCAGCGTCACTTTCCCACATAGTTTAAACTTCCATGACTTCCTTTTCTTTAGTTGCCTTCGCGCCGTCGACGAGCTTGATATATTTGTCGAGGAGCTTTTGCATTTCCTCTTGAGCGTACTTGCGGTCGTCTTCGGTAATCTGCTTGTCCTTCTCCAATTTCTTGATTGACTCGTTAGCGTCGCGGCGGATATTGCGCATGGCAACCTTAGCCTCTTCTGCCTTCTTGCTTACGACTTTGACAAGCTCCTTGCGGCGTTCCTGCGTCGGTTGAGGAATTTGCAAGCGGATAGTCGTTCCGTCGTTATTGGGCGTCAAGCCGAGGTCGCTCTTTTGAATGGCTTTTTCGATGTCCTTAAGCGAGTTCCTGTCATAAGGCTTAATCATAATCATGCGCGGTTCGGGAACAGTGACGTTTGCAATCTGATTAACGGGCGTCGAGGTGCCGTAATAATCAACCAGAACTTTATCAAGCAAACTGGGGGCGGCGCGTCCTGCGCGAAGTGTGCCGTAATCTTTCTTCAAGCCGTCTAAGGTTTTGCCGAGTCTGTCCTCCGCCGATTTGATAACGTCCTTAGTCATTGTAATGCCTCCTTAACCTACAGTCGTACCGATTGTTTCGCCGATAGCGGCGCGGTAAATATTTTCGTGGTCGTCAATGTTGAAGACGACAAGCGGAATGTGATTATCCATGCAAAGACTTGTAGCGGTCGAGTCCATGACGTGCAAGCCGAGGTTCAATATATCAATGTAGCTTATCGAGTCGAACTTCTTAGCGTCGGGAAAACGATTCGGGTCGCAGTCGTAAACGCCGTCGGCTCCGCGCTTAGCCATCAAGATAACGTCCGCTTCAATCTCCGCCGCCCTAAGTGCCGCTGTCGTGTCCGTCGAGAAGTAAGGATTGCCCGTGCCCGCTCCGAAGATTACAACGCGTCCTTTTTCCAGGTGACGAACCGCACGCCGCCTTATGTAAAGCTCGGCGACTTCGCGCATTTCGATTGCCGTCTGCACGCGGGTAAAAACCTTCAGCTGCTCAAGGGCGTCTTGCAAAGCGATTGCGTTCATGACGGTTGCGAGCATTCCCATATAATCCGCCGCTGCTCTGTCCATGCCCTTAGCCGCACCGCTCAAGCCGCGCCAGATATTTCCGCCGCCGACTACGATTGCAATTTCCAAGCCCGCCTCGTGAACCCGTTTAATTTGCTGGGCTATGCTCTCGACTACTGGAGGGTAGATGCCGAAACTTTTTTCCCCTGCAAGAGCTTCGCCGCTCAACTTCAGAATCACTCGTTTGTATTTCAAGCTTGACCGCCTCCATTCGCCGCCAATTTTACTTGCTGATTCTTTTCCTGTCAATAATCCTATTGAAAAGCTGAAAACAGCGTGATATACTTCGCCGCGTGAAAGAGGTGATTAGGAATATGACTGCATTAAAAAAGGTCGGCTTCATCGGAACTGGGATAATGGGCGCGGCTATGGCTGGGCACCTCATGGACGCGGGATTTGATGTAAGCGTCTATAACCGCACGAAGTCAAAGGCGCAAGCTCTAATCGAACGCGGCGCGAAGTGGTGCGACACCGTCGGCGAATGCGCTAAGGGGCAGGACGTGGTGATAACTATCGTCGGCTATCCCAAGGACGTTGAGCAAGTTTATCTGGGTGCGGGCGGGATTATCGATTCGGCGAAGGCGGGAGCTTATCTCGTGGACATGACGACTTCATCACCGATTTTAGCCGAGAAAATTTTTGCGGCGGCTCAAGCCAAAGGTCTGCACGCGGTTGACGCTCCAGTAACCGGCGGCGATGTCGGGGCACGCAATGCCACATTGACAATCCTAGTCGGCGGCGCGGAAGATGACTTCAACGCCCTGCAACCTGTTTTCGCGGCTATGGGCAAGAACATTGTTTACGAAGGCTCAGCGGGCGCGGGGCAAAAGACTAAGGCTTGCAACCAAATCGCAATCGCCGGAACGCTCGCGGGCGTGTGTGAGGCTTTCGCTTATGCTAAGGCGTCGGGGCTCGACGTGGAGAAAGTTTATTCGGCAATCGCCACGGGCGCGGCTGGCTCCTTCCAAATGACCGGCGTCGCTCGCAAAGGTCTCGACGGTGATTTCAATCCAGGATTTATGCTCAAGCATTTCGGCAAGGATTTAGCAATCGGCACGGAGACTGCCACGGCTTATGGCGCGTCGCTCCCGATTCTGGCGATGGTTCTTCACGAGATACGCAAGCTTGAGGCGGCGGGCGCGGGCGACCTCGGCACGCAATCCCTATTGAAGTATTACGGCGTCAAGTAGAGTCGATAGGCTTGTCGGCGGCGAATTGGCAGCGGCAAGATTTTCTTCAGCAACGGCTTTGGCGGCTCTCTTAGCGGCATGTTGAGCAAGAGCTTTCTCGCGTATTTTAGCACGTGTTTCAGCAGTATGCGGCACACCTTTATTTGCAGGTGATTTGCCGTACATAGGATTGTTTTTGCCGCTTATATCTCTGGCGTTTGCTTTTTCGCGCATTTTGGCTATCGTCTCTGCTTTGTGGTGCTTACCGTACATGGGATGTTTTTCGCCCCGCATACCGGGCTTGCCAAGATGTGATTGACGATTTTTTTCTTTGGCTTCAGTCGTGTGGTGCTTACCGTACATAGGATGATTTTCCCCCTTTACGGCAGCCGAGATGCTGGCTATAGTTTCTGGAGTGTGGTGCTTGCCAAGATGTGACTGACGATTTTTCTCTTTGGCTTCAGTCGTATGGTGTTTACCATACATAGGATTGTTTTCGCCTTTCATTTTGGCAGACAAATTAGCTTTCTCTTCATCAGTATGTGGTACGCCTTTTTTGGCAGACGATTTACCACGATTAGCTTTGCTGATTTGTTCGCAAGTAGTTTCCGAGTGCTTAAGGTGTTTTATCCCGCCTATTGTTCGATTGTAGCCTTTGGGGTGTACGCAATCGTAGAATGCCACCCAGTATTGCTCGCGCTCGGTTATACGATTGGAAGGAACATGTTCTTCGACAACCCACCAATCAAAATTTTCCCAGCCGATTTTTTGGATTTCCTTGTCGAGGAATTGCCGCTTGCCGAATTTATGTTCGCGAATGCGCTTTTCGACTTTGCGATGTGTGACGCCGACGTAATGCCTATTGGTTTTGTAGCACCAGATCACGTACACAGAGAAGACGACAGTTTGACAAGTTTTTGGGTTTTTGTTATTATCCTTCACGTTTAAACGCTCCCTTCTGCGATTTCTGGGTTCACGTGAAGTTTACAGAAGGGATAAATTTTTGTCAATCAAGGAGTGAGTAACTTTGTTAGAAGAATGGAAAAAATTCCTAATGAGGGGTTCGATAATTGACCTCTCAATCGGCGTCATCATCGGCGGCGCGTTCGGCAAAATCGTTTCGTCGTTCACGTCCGATATTCTTATGCCGCCGCTCGGGCTTTTGCTCGGCAAAGTTGACTTTTCAAATCTCTATATCAATCTCGGTAGCGTCGAATACGAAACGTTTGCCGCCGCCAAGGAAGCGGGCGCACCAGTCATAGCCTATGGCGCGTTCCTGAACGTGTGTCTCGATTTCTTGATTGTTGCAACGGCGATTTTTATCTTGTTGAAGCAGGTTAATCGTTTCATGCCGGCACCGCCTCCGCCGCCGCCCGACCCGCGCAAGTGCCCCTTCTGCCGTGAAGTAGTAGCAGACGACGCGACGAAGTGCCCGCATTGCGCCTCCGACATCAAAGGCAAATAGCAACGTAGACATGAACAATCACAGCCCCTCCAAACGTGGCGGGGCTTTTTGTTTGACAAGCCAAAACCGTATTGCTATCATACGAATCACTAAAGGAGGTATGGACGTTGAAAAAGGATTCAAAAATTTATGTAGCGGGTCATCGCGGCATGGTCGGCTCGGCTATCGTCCGTGAACTCAAACGGCAAGGCTACACCAACATCATCACGCGGACGCACGCCGAACTTGATTTGATTCGTCAGGCGGACGTTGAGAAGTTCTTCGCCGAGGAAAAGCCCGAATATGTTTTCCTTGCGGCGGCGAAGGTCGGCGGGATTGGTGCTAACAGCGAGGCTTCCGCCGATTTTATGTATCAGAACATGATGATTGCGATGAACGTGACTCACGCCGCGTGGAAAAATAATTGTCGCAAGCTGGAGTTCTTAGGCTCGTCATGCATTTATCCGCGGCTTGCGCCTCAGCCCATGAAGGAGGATTGTCTTTTGACTTCCGCGCTTGAACAGACTAACGAGGCTTATGCACTGGCGAAAATTTCCGGGCTAAAGTATTGTGCGTATCTCAATCGACAATACGGCACGGACTTTATCTCGGTCATGCCGACGAATCTTTACGGCTTGAACGATAACTATCACCCGACGCACTCGCACGTATTGCCGGCTTTGATTAGGCGGTTCCACGAGGCGAAGGTTAATAACTTGCCAAGCGTGACTTGTTGGGGCGACGGCTCGGCTATGCGCGAATTCCTTTACGTCGACGACCTGGCTAATCTTTGCGTCTTCCTCATGAACAACTACAGCGGCGATGAAACTGTAAACGCTGGCACGGGCAAGGACTTGTCGATTAAAGCTCTCGCGGAGTTGGTTGCCGAGATTGTCGGCTACAAAGGCGAAATTCTTTGGGACACGTCCAAACCGAACGGCACCCCGCGTAAACTTCTGGACGTATCTAAGGCGGCGGCTCTGGGCTGGACGTACAAGACCGAACTGCGCGATGGCATAAAGCTCGCGTATGAAGATTTTGTTGGTACCCCCCCCCGATTAGCAATCCAGAAACCTTGCAAGCAGCTTAAGCAACGTATGCGCAAATTTGTTTTATTTTCTCCACACGTACCTTTTAAATTTATAGGTAGTAGCGTGAAAGGAGGAAATTAAACATGAAAATCTTGATAACAGGTTCAAGCGGTTTGGTTGGTCACAATCTCTTGGAGGCACCGCAGAGCAAACGATATGAACTCTTGACGCCGAGCCATAAGGAATTGGAACTACTCGACAAAGACGCCGTGTTGAATTACTTGGAAAAGAATCGACCTGATTTAGTGATTCATGCGGCGGGCACAGTCGGCGGCATATCGGCGAACATGCAACAGCCGCTGAAGTTCTTGCTTGATAATCTCGACATGGGACGCAACGTCATTTACGGAGCATATCGGGCGGGTGTTAAACGGTTCATAAACCTCGGCTCGTCGTGCATGTATCCGCGCAATCACGAGACGCCCTTAACCGAAGACATGATTTTGACGGGCGAACTTGAGCCAACGAACGAAGGCTACGCCATTGCAAAGATTGCCTGCGCCAGAATGTGTAGCTACATCACGCGAGAAAATCCCGACTTCCAATACAAGACGCTGATACCCTGCAACATCTACGGGCGTTGGGATAAATTCTTCGGAGACAGGGCACATCTTATCCCGGCGGTCATTCAGCGGCTTATTCAAGCAGTGGACAGTGGGCAAGAGGAAATTGTAATTTGGGGCGACGGCTCGGCTCGGCGGGAGTTCATGTACACGGGCGACTTAGCGGATTGTATTTGGCAAGCCGTTGAACGCTTTGACGAACTGCCCGACCTCATGAACGTCGGTCTTGGCGTCGATTATTCGGTTGATGATTATTACGACGTGATAGCTAAAGTCGTCGGCTTCAAAGGCAAATTCACGCACGACCTAAGCAAGCCCGCCGGCATGAAGAGGAAATTAACTGACGTGTCGCGCATGTTGAAGTTCGGCTGGCGTCCTAAGACGACTTTGGAAGACGGCATAAGGCAGACGGTTGATTTTTATCGGAAACATGTCGGCAGTCAAAAGCAGAATAAAATCGGAATTGGCTGGGCGTTCATCAGCGACAACGGCAAGCGGCGTGTTCAAGAGATTTTGGAGGCAAATCGCCTGTCGCAAGGTCCGATGGTTTATAAGTTCGAGAAAGAATTTGCCAAACTGCATGAGCAAAGATACGGTATCGCGCTCAACAGCGGGACTAGTGCCTTGCATGTCGGCTTGGAGGCGATGAAGGAGAAATTTAATTGGCAACCCAAATCCAAAGTGCTCGTCCCTGCCGTGACGTTTATTGCCTCGTCGAATGCTTGCCTGCACGCGGGCTTGGAGCCGGTCTTCGTGGACGTGGACGCAAGGACTTACAACATTAATCCTGCGTTGATTGAGGAGAAAATTGACAAGGACACCGTCGCGATAATGCCAGTGCACCTGTTCGGGCAGCCCTGCGACATGGAGCCGATTGTCGACATTGCAAAACGTCATGACCTGAAGATTATTGAGGACTGTGCGGAGGCTCACTTTGCTAAGTACAAGGGCAAGACGGTCGGCAGTTTCGGCGAGGTGGCGTGCTTTAGTACTTACGTTGCGCACACGATAACGACTGGCGTCGGCGGACTTGTCACGACGAACGACCGCGAACTTATGGAAATATCACGGTCGCTCTTAGCACACGGAAGAGCTTGCACTTGTGAAAAATGCGTTGCCTCTGACCCGACTAAGGTTTGCCCACTCCGCACGCAAACGGAAATGGATAAGCGGTTCATGTTCATTCGGCTCGGCTACAGCTACCGAATCGGCGAGTTCGAGGGCGTGATTGGCTTAGACCAGCTTGAGAACAAAGATTTCATAATGGACACGCGCAAGGCAAATGCTCACTACTTGACGGAGAATTTGCAGGACGTGCAAGACTATCTGCAACTGCCGTGGTACCCCGACTATATCGAGCATTCGTTCATGATGTATCCGCTTATCGTTAGGAAAGATGCACCGTTTACGCGCCGGGACGTGACGCAGTGGCTTGAGAAAAATAATATCGAGACGCGCCCGATGATGCCGCTATTGAATCAGCCGATTTATAAGAAACTCTTCGGCGACATAGAGAAGGATTATCCCGTCGCGGAGTGGATTAATCATTACGGCTTCTACGTCGGCTGTCATCACGGCTTGGAGCGGGGGCAACTCGACAAGATAATTTATAGTATTCACGAGTTCTTGAAGGAGAGAAATTTGGAATGAAACTTCATGTTGGTTGCGGCGAAAGATATTTGCCGGGATATAAGCACCTCGACGCTAGGAAGTTCCCGCACGTAGATTACGTCACGAACAGGCTTGATAAGCTCGATATGTTCGCTGATAACTCGGTTGAGGAGATTTACGCTTGCCACCTCCTTGAGCATATGCCGCGTTCGAGAATAAGGACGGGTTCGATTGCTGGCGGCATGGTTAATCGCGTTTTCTTGATAAGTTGCAGGGACTGATTCACGGCGGGAGCAAGTATGACGAATACGATTTCCACTACCAAACCTACGACTTCAAGAGATTATCTGGTTTGCTGACGGCGGCGGGCTTTTCCGAAGTCAAACGCTATGACTGGCGAGAGTTCTTGCCGCCGGATTACGACGACTACAGCCGCTCTTATATGCCGCACATGGACTTTGAACACGGGCGATTGATGAGCTTAAACGTCGTCGCGATAAAGTAAAGGAGGATTTATGCAGATAGTTCTATTATCGGGCGGGAGCGGTCAAAGGTTATGGCCTCTTTCGAATGAAATCCGCTCGAAGCAATTCTTAAAGATATTCAGCGGCAGAGAATCGATGTTGCAACGAACATTGAAGCAAATCCGCCGCACCTGTGAAGGAGCACCCGTGACAATCACCACGGCTAAAAAGCAAGAGACGCTCATAAAAAAATATCTCGGCGAAGACTTTGACCTAGCGATTGAGCCTTGCCGCCGGAATACTTTCCCAGCGATAGCTTTGGTAGCGTCTTATCTTCATGACGTTAAAGGCGTCGACTCAAACGAAGCTGTTGTAGTCTGCCCTGTTGACCCTTACGTCGACGATAATTTTTTTGCGAAGTTCCCTAAGCTCGCCGCTCAGATTTCAGACGAGGCACCGCTTATCCTCATGGGCATTGAACCGACTTATCCCAGTGAAAAATACGGCTACATAATCCCTGAGACTAAAGAGAACGTCAGCCGCGTTAAAATGTTCAAGGAGAAGCCCAACGCCGTGGACGCGCAAAAATTCATCGACGCGGGAGGCTTGTGGAATGGCGGTGTATTCGCGTTCAAGGTCGGCTATCTCCTCGACAAGGCGCAAAAACTTTTGGGCACGTCTTCGCACGCCGAGCTTAAGGAAAACTACGCCGCGTTGAAGAGTATCAGCTTTGACTATGCGGTTGTTGAGCACGAGCAAAATATTAAAGTCGTTCGCTACGTCGGCGAGTGGAAGGACATCGGCACTTGGAATACGCTGACCGAAGTCCTCGACTCGAATTTTATTGGGCAGGTACAAGCCGACGAGACTTGCGAAAATCTCCACGTGATAAACAATGGCGACGTCCCGATAATCTGCATGGGCTTAAAGGATGCAGTCGTTGCAGTTTCGCCCGACGGCATTTTGATTTCCGATAAGGTGCAGTCGAGTTACATTAAGCCTTTCGTCGAGAATCTGGATAAGCAAATCCGCTTTATGGAAAAATCTTGGGGCACGTTCAAAATTATTGATGCTGACGATACGAGCCTGACAATTAAGGTGACGCTTAATCCCGGCAGTCAGATGAAATACCATAGCCACGAACGCCGCTCGGAGGCTTGGAACTTTATTGCGGGCACAGGCAGAATTATCCTTGACGGCGTGGAAAGGGTCGTTAAAGCGGGCGACATAGTAGAAATTCCTATAGGTTGCAAGCACACTGTCATTGCCGACACGTTGCTTAAAATTATCGAGGTGCAGTTCGGCGAGGACATCACCGTTGAGGACAAAATTTTATGGTAGGCGGTGGAGGAATTGATAATTACCAAAATAACGGGGGGCATCGGCAATCAGCTTTTTCAATATGCGGCAGGTCGCAGGTTGGCGTATAAGCTAAATACGGAATTGAAGCTCGATAACTCTTTACGTGACACGCCCAATATACATCCTTTTGGGTTAGATAAATTCAATATCAATGCAACCTTTGCGACGCCTGAAGAAATAGCCTCTCTAAAAAAGATTAATCCAATGACTCAGCAAGGATATTTCGTAGCGAAGGCAGATAAATATCATTCGTTAGAAGAAATTTTAAATGCGCCCGATAATACCTACCTTCAAGGCTGGTGGATAAGTGAAGCATATTTCAAGGACATTAGCGACGTTCTAAGAAAAGACCTTACGTTAAAAGAGCCGCTTAACCCAAATGCCGAAGCATATAAACAGAAAATCCTTTCCGCTGAATGCTCGGTGTCAATGCATTTCCGTCACGGCGATTACGTCTATAATCCTTACTATAAAGGAAAAAGAACCTTTGCTTACATACCGCCGCTGGAAAGATATTGCGACTGCGTGAACCTTTTAAAGCCGATTTATAAAAACCTGACCGTGTTTGTCTTTTCAAATAACATACCATTTATCAAGGACAATCTTCATTTGGACGTGCCAATAGAGTTCATTGAGAACTGTGCTAATGATGTTGAAGAGCTTTATCTTATGAGCCTTTGCAAGCATTGCATAAAACCAAATAGTACTTTCTCTTGGTGGGCTTCGTGGCTCAATCAAAATCCAGGCAAAAAAACTTTCCAATTAAACCCGTCAGACGCTAAGACAGTTGAAAATTGGCACTCGCCTTTGTCGGCTGAGAAAAGAGATTTGCCTATGTGGATAAACGTTCCCTTCGATAAGGACCACGATTTGCAGAATATCGAAATGCCTCCGATATTTTCCTTGTTGCTCGTCGTAAACAATGACGCCGCCACAATCGCTGAAACCCTAGACAGCCTCCTTGCGCAGGATTATAAGTACCACGAGATTATCATAATCGATAACGCCTCAACTGACGGTAGCCGAGCAATTTGTCGTCAAAAAATCGCGGGCAGAAGGAACGTCACCTTTAAAAAGCTACATACCAAAGAAAAAAACGCTAAGGCGTGGAATATTGCCCTCGGCATGGCTAAAGGTCTTTATGTTTCCTTCCTGAAGGGAAACGACCGTTTTCTTGCCAATGCGCTTACTACCTTGTATTTTGTCACGGAAAGAAGACCAGATGTTATCGCGCCTTTTGTTTATCTCGAAGAAAATGCGAGCGGCTCGATAATCATTGCCGACAAAAAATATTCCGTGAAACGCGACGCTAAATTCCCAGATGAAAAACAAAGCGATATTCTTACTAAGGAGGCTCAAGATGCCGCGAAATTGTTGTTTAACCAGCAGACGAATTCTATTTTGAGCATGAAAGTTTTCTATCGCCAGTTCCTTGAGGAAAGCAAAATAAAGTTCGACAAACAACTTGATGACGCCAATGCAGAGTTATTTTTCCAGCTAGAAACTTTCTTCAAGGCAAGATTTTTACTCTACAACTCGAAAGCACTTTACATCGCGCCGAAAAACGACTAAGACTGTTCGCAAATAAAAAGCCCGTCTCGGAATAGCCAAGGCGGGCTTTTTGCTTTTACAGCACGGCATTGAAGTTCGCGCAGATAGTTTCCAGATAATCACGCCGCTTTAAAATCTTGAGCCAATCCGCCGGGATTGAGTCAACGCCGTAAACGATTCCCGCTAAGCCGCCAGCAACCGCTCCGGTCGTATCAGTATCGCCGCCGAGGTTCACGGCTTTAAGGGCGAGAGATTTATAATCGTCGGTGTTAAGCAGGCACCAAAGAGCCGCCTCCAGCGTGTGCACGACGTAGCCCGACGAAGAGATTTTGTCTTCGGGGAGGGCGGCGAAGTTTTCATCACACAGCCGCGAGAAATTTTTAAACGCCGCGTCCGAGCCGTAGAAAATCTTTGCGTCGTTCATGCCGAGCGCGAGTGCTTCCGAAATATTTTTCCCGTCGAGGAGCTTAGCGGCAATCAGTGAGTAAATCCCGCAAGCCATAAGGCTTATAATGTGCCCGTGCGTCAACGCGCTGAACTCGTGAATGATTTTGAGTTCGTCGCCAGCAATCTTGCCGCGTGTGCCGTAAAGATAAAGCGTCGCGGGGAGGATTCTCATCAATGAGCCGTTGCCATTGGAGCCTTCGTCAGTCAAACCGCACTTAGTCGGCGGCGAAAAGTTTTGCTTGAACCTCATGATAGCCGAATAGGTCGTGTTTCCTATGTCGAAGCGTTCGCCAGTCGCCGTGAAGTCGTCGCGTTCGTACCAGCGCAGAAAATTTTCCATGATGTCTTCGTAGTCAATCTTGCCGAGACGAGCGATACTCTCCATTGCCGCAATCGTCAGGCTCGTGTCGTCAGACCAGGTGCCCGCCGGTTGATTCCACGTGCCGAACGCCCGCATATCTTTGACGGGGTCAGCTTTAAGCCTTCTGCGCGATTCAAACTCAACGGGCACTCCCAAAGCGTCGCCGGTCGCCAAACTCAAGAGCATCCCTTTTAAAATCTTTACGTCCATTAATCTGCACCTCCTTGGCGAGAGTATACACTGCCGCGCAAGAATTTGTCACGGATAATTTTTTGTGATAAACTTGCCGCCAGAAACGGAGGTAGACACTTTGGACGAGAAAAAAATTTATACGGTTGATGATTTCGGCGACGAACCAGAAGACGAGCCTAACGAACATAAAATCCCCGCCGTGATTCCCAAAGACGATGACGAGGAAGACGACGATGAGTTAGTGGAAGTTCATTTCGATGAATCCGCCGCACAAGTCGAGACGGTCGAAGGCGATTACAGCGCGGAACAGATTCAAATTCTAGAAGGCTTGGAGGCTGTGCGACTTCGCCCAGGCATGTACATTGGCTCCACGTCTGAACGCGGGCTTCATCATCTGGTTTATGAGGTCGTGGACAATTCGATTGACGAGGCGTTAGCGGGTTTCTGCACCGATATTAACGTTACGATTGAGGCGGACAACTCGATAACCGTAAGCGACAACGGCAGAGGCATTCCCGTAGACATGCACGAGAGCGGTAAGCCTGCGGTCGAAGTCGTCTTGACTGTTTTGCATGCAGGCGGCAAGTTCGGGGACGGCGGCTATAAAGTCAGCGGCGGTTTGCACGGCGTGGGCGTAAGCGTCGTAAATGCCCTGTCCAAGTCAATGGAAGTCGAAGTTAGGCGCGACGGCAAGATTTATCAGATAGCCTTTTCACGCGGCGAGACGGTCAGCCCGCTTAAAGTCATTGGCACGGCGCAGGACACCGGCACTAAGGTGCACTTCCTGCCCGACGACGAAATCTTCACGGTTCTGGAATTCAACTTCGACACGCTAAAGCATAGGCTCCGCGAGCTTGCCTTCCTAAACAGCGGCATAACCATAACGCTTGCTGATAAACGCGAGGGCGGCGAGTCGTCGCGAGAATTCCACTTCGACGGCGGCATTAAGTCTTTCGTCGAGCACCTAAACCGCAAAAAGGTTGCCATTAATCCCACGCCAATATATTTCAACGGGCGCAAAGATGATGCTGTTGTCGAAGTCGCCATGCAATACACCGACGCTTATCAGGAAAATATCTTCAGCTACGTCAACAACATAAACACTGAGGAAGGCGGTATGCACCTGGTCGGCTTCAAGAAGGCTTTGACCAAAGTCGCTAACGAGTTCGCTAAACGGCATAACCTGCTGAAAAATAATGATAGCGTCCTAAGCGGCGAAGACGTGCGCGAAGGGCTGACGGCGGTTATCAGCGTCAAGTTGCACAATCCGCAGTTTGAAGGGCAAACTAAGACTAAGCTTGGCAACGTGGAGATTCGGTCGCTAGTCAATGCCGTCGTCAACGAAAGCTTAAGCGAATTCTTCGAGGAGAACCCTACGATAACTAAGCAGATACTCGAAAAGGCGGTAATGGCGGCGCGTGCTCGTGAGGCGGCTCGCAAGGCTCGTGAACTAACCCGACGCAAGAACGCTTTGGAAGTCTCAAGCTTACCCGGCAAACTCGCGGATTGTTCCGTTAAAGACCCGGACAAGGCGGAAATTTATATCGTCGAGGGCGACAGCGCGGGCGGTTCCGCTAAACAAGGGCGCGATAGACGCTTTCAAGCTATATTGCCTCTGCGTGGAAAGATTTTGAACGTCGAGAAAGCACGCCTAGATAAAATCTTCGCCAACGCCGAGATACGCACGATGATAACGGCGTTCGGGACGGGCATAAGCGACGACTTCGACCTAAGCAAGCGACGCTACGGCAAGATAATCATCATGACGGACGCGGACGTTGACGGCGCACACATTCGGACTTTGCTTTTGACGTTCTTTTATCGGTACATGAAGCCGCTAGTCGAACACGGACACGTTTACATTGCTCAGCCGCCGCTTTATCAGATACGCAAGGGCAAAAATCATTGGTACACCTACAGCGACGAAGAACTTTCCAAAAAGCTAGACGAGGTCGGGCGCGACGGGGCGACGGTTCAGCGTTATAAAGGTTTGGGCGAAATGAATCCCGAACAGCTCTGGGAAACGACGATGGATCCTATGACGCGCACAATGCTCCGCGTGGAAGTTCAAGATGCCGTGGAGGCTGACGAACTCTTTACAATCCTAATGGGCGATCAGGTTGCCCCGCGTAGGCAGTTCATTGAGGATAACGCATTGCTCGTCAAGAACTTAGACATTTGAGCAAAAAAATTCTCCCGCCAAATCGACGGGAGTTTTTTTATTGGCAACGTTGATTAGTCTTCGTCAAACGGGTGAGATTTGCGCTGATATTTCGTGTGGTAGTGGACGATATAAATTCCTTTGCCCATGATGTGGCGAATGTCATCGAGGTAGCAGAACTGGCGCGTTTTCGGATAAACGAGAATATCGCCTTCCAAAATGTCTTGGCTGTCCGACATGATTAGCGTACTCGGTTCGGTTTCGCTGAAGTAAGCGTCGACCAGCGGTGCAACCTCTCGATTATCGCGCACGTGTACAAAAACATTGGGCTTGAGCTTGTCGGCTCCCTCGAAGTAATCATCCAGAATAATTTTCAAATTGGCGTCCATAGTATTGCCTCCTTTCATGCTGAGGATTTTATAGGAACGTGTTGCCCCTGTCAAATAAAAAAATCTCCGCGATCCCGCAGAGAACTTTTTTATTGGGCGGCTAGGATAAGGAACTTCACTTTTCGGACGAGCAAATCATCAACTGAAAAGCCAAATGAGACTTCTGCGGCGGGTGCGTAACGTTTCACGAGCTTGGAAAGTTTTTCTGCCCTGTCCAACGAAAATTTTTCTTTGGGAGCCGTCACGCTGAATAGGATTCTTGTCGACGCTTTGAAATTGTCCTCGGTGCTTGTCAAATTTTTCAAGGCACGATTGGCAGCGAAGGCGACGGAATTTTTTGCCTCACCGTAGCCGACAATTGACGCAGAATCTTTTATGAACTCCGCGAACGTTCTAAAGTCAAGTTTTGGGTAGCCCGGCAGAGTCATCGCCGCAATAAAGGTCTCGACAACTTTAGCGGCGTTGGTGTCAAAGTCTTCACTCGGCAACTTCATCACGGCATCGAAGATAATTTCGTCTTCGGCGTCTTGGAAATTCCCGCCCGCAATCAAAATCATCGTTGCGCCAGACTTCTTAGCACAATGGGCGGCAATCGCGACGGCTTTGATATTTTCCCAAACCTCGTCCGCCATCACGAAGATTAAATCTGTGCCACGCAGGTTGCGAATCAAAGTCCGCTCGTCAGCCATGTCAAGCAGGCGGAACTTATGGGCGGCTTTGCAAGCGACAAGGTTATTTTTATCGTGCCTGTCAATCGCCAGATAGTTCACGCCCGGCAAACTCTTTTCCAACATAAAATTAAGAGCCGTAAGCCCGCCTGAAAGTTCTCCGTCGCTAGCAGTATTGACGCCGAGCACTTTTATTTTGATGAATTTGTTATCAAAGCTGTTTCCTAACACTGAAGGTCATCTCCTGTTGCGACGATTAAAGAAGTCGGGGATTATGTTCGGGAAGGGATTACGCGAATTGTCGGGCGGCGTATCCTGTTTAGGCGGGGTAGTTCTGTTATAGGGCGGCGGCTCTTGCTGATTGTATTGATTTAAGGGCTGCTGATTGAACGGTGACTGATTAGGCTGTTGCTGATTGGGCGGCGGATAAAACTTCGTCGGCGGGATTTCGGGTTCGGCGGACGCTTGCTCGTCTCCAAAGCGCGTTGCAATAATCGTAACGATAATCGTTTCTCCGAGCGAATCATCGACGCTGACACCAAAAACAATTTCTGCATCGGGGTGCGCCGCTTCTTGAACTGTCGTTGACGCCTCGTTAATCTCCATCATCGGCAAATTATCTTGTGCGCCCATGAAGTTTAGAAGAATTCCGCGGGCACTATCTACGCTAGTTTCAAGGAGCGGGGAAGCGATTGCCTTCTTGACTGCCTCGACTGCCGCATTATCGCCAGTAGCCTCGCCGACGCCCATTAACGCCTCTCCAGCATTGCTCATTATCGTCTGCACGTCCGCAAAGTCCAGATTGATTAGACCAGGCACCGCGATTAAGTCCGAAATGCCCTTGACGCCTTGACGCAAAATATCATCGGCAAAGAGGAACGCTTTATTAATCGTCGTCTTCTTGTCTACGATTTGGAGCAGTCTATCGTTCGGGATAGTGATAATCGCGTCGACGTTCTGTTTTAGCTTTTCAATGCCCATATCGGCATTTTTTTTACGCTTAGGACCTTCAAAGGCAAATGGACGAGTGACAACCGCTACGGTCAGCGCGTTTACTTCGCGAGCACACTCCGCAACGACTGGTGCCGCACCAGTCCCCGTGCCGCCGCCCATGCCAGCCGTTATGAAGACCATATCAGACCCGCGCAGGGCTTCGAGAATGTCATTGCGACTTTCTTGAGCGGCTCTTTCTCCGATTTCGGGTCGAGCACCCGCTCCAAGCCCTCGCGTCAATTTCTCTCCGATTTGCATTCTCTTTGGCGACTTGCTCATCAACAACGCTTGCGAATCCGTGTTGACTGCAATGAATTCTACACCCTCTAAGCCCGATTCAATCATTCTGTTTACGGCATTAGACCCGCCGCCG
Source organism: Selenomonadaceae bacterium (assembly GCA_017518105.1). GTDB lineage: Bacteria > Bacillota > Negativicutes > Selenomonadales > Selenomonadaceae > Quinella. Next base: position 3,803 of record JAFWWC010000023.1, on the reverse strand, counting down.
CCTATCCCGATTACTTTTATCTTCGCGAACTGGTCTAATGTGTTCTCGTCGAATTCAAACATCTGCTTTCCCCTCCGTGAAAATTTTTCTACGTAAGTTTTGCAAGCTTAACATACCTTAATGAAAAAACTTTGTAACCTTCAAACTTTCAGCAGACGTTGAGCATTACCGCCGAGGATTTTAGCTTTATCGTCGTCGGCAAGTGGCAAGGCTCTTATGAAGTCAATTTCACGCCGCGAAGATGTCCACGGGCTGTCCGTGCCGAATAAAATCCTATCTGCGCCGAAGATTTTAACAAAATTCATGAACTGATTAGCGTCTAAAAGCTTTAAATCTTCCTCGCGCCAATGAAAATCACTGCGCGGAATGATTTTGCCCGTTGAAAACGACGTATCGATAAAAATTCCCGTGCCAGATAAAATTTCTAAGACTTCCGACCAATTCTTCCAGCCGCCCATGTGCGCAAGGATAAATTTAAAGTCCCCGACCTCATCGACGACTTTTTTTGCCATTTGTGGACTGCAACGAACAACTCCAGTAAAACCTATATCAAATCCCGCGTGCGTAACCACTATTAATCCCAATTCGGCGGCGCGGTCGATGATTCGCAGAAATTTTAAGTCGTCAAGATTTGTACCTTGATAAACGGGGTGGATTTTGATACCCTTTAGCCCGCGATTTTTCACGCGGCTCAATTCTTCTCGATAATTCGTGTAATCGGGGTGAATACAGCCAAATGATATGATTCCTTCGCCAAAATTCTTCTCATTCAACGCGGCGGAGCTGGAATTTATCTTTTCGACCTGCTTTGGACTCGTCGCTACCGGCAAAATCACCGAAAAATTTATCTGCGCGGCGTCCATTGAACTTTTTAAGCCGTTTAACGTACCGTCACTGAAATATTTGCTATGACTTACGATACTTAGCTTTTCCAAAACCTCAGCAGATATTTTTTCTGGAAAAATGTGCGTGTGCATGTCGATTATCATTGCGGGTCACTCCTTTTAAGTTTTTTTGGAGGTTTTTTTTATGAAAGTTGTTTTACTCGTTTTGTACTTCGCAGTTTTGATTGGTATCGGTCTTTACTGCCGAAAACACGCCACAGACGTTGATGGATTCGTTTTGGGCGGTAGAAATGTCGGTCCTTGGCTCACGGCTTTTGCTTACGGCACAAGTTATTTCTCTGCAGTTGTTTTTGTCGGCTACGCGGGGCAATTCGGCTGGAAATACGGCATTGCGGCGACTTGGGCGGGCATCGGCAACGCTTTAATCGGTTCTTTAATGGCGTGGTTCATTTTAGGCAGAAGAACTCGCGTTATGACTCGTCATCTTGATACCGCTACTATGCCGCAGTTCTTTGAAAAGCGTTTTGGCTCAAAATCTCTCAAAATCGGCGCGGCGATTATAATTTTTATCTTTATGATACCCTACACAGCCTCACTTTACAACGGATTATCAAGATTATTCGGAATGGCGTTCAGTATCGATTATTCCGTTTGTATTTTGCTAATGGCGGTCTTGACGGCGGTTTATGTCATTGCGGGCGGCTATATGGCGACTGCGATTAACGATTTTATTCAAGGCGTCGTCATGCTCGCAGGTATTTCGGCGGTTATTTACGCTGTTTTAGAAAGCAAAGGCGGTTTTATGGCTGCTTTAGACGGTTTATCGCGTGTTACTGATGAAAATTACTCGACGCCTGGTATATTTGCGTCATTTTTCGGAACAGACCCGTTAAATTTGTTATTCGTCGTAATTTTAACTTCGTTAGGTACTTGGGGCTTGCCTCAAATGGTTCAGAAGTTCTACGCGATTAAAAATGAACAAGCAATTCAAAAAGGAACGGTCATTTCAACTTTATTTGCGTTCGTAGTTGCTGGCGGCTGTTATTTTTTAGGCGGCTTCGGAAGATTATTCTCAGACCAGATAGATATTAAAGCTAACGGCTTCGATTCGGTCGTTCCGACAATGTTAAGCGGATTATCGGACGGAATGATTGCTTTAGTCGTAATTTTAGTTTTATCGGCGTCCATGTCAACGCTTTCATCGCTCGTAATCGTCTCTGCGTCAACTTTGGCATTAGATTTGATAAAAGGAAACTTCGCAAAGGACATGAGCGACGAAAAACAAGTTTTTTTGATAAGAATTTTAATCGTAGTGTTTATCGCAATCTCGGCAGTGCTTGCTTTGGTTCAATATAAAAGCTCGGTGAACTTTATCGCACAATTAATGGGAATATCTTGGGGCGCAATGGCTGGAGCGTTCCTCGCGCCGTTCATGTACTCGCTTTACTCCAAAAAAGTCACAACTTCGGCTTGCTGGACGTGTTTTATCTTCGCAAGCGTGCTTATGGCGGCAAATATGTTAATTCGTCCCGCATTTCCCGCGATAATGCAATCTCCGATTAATTCTGGCGCGATTGCAATGCTAGCTGGCTTAATTATCGTGCCGATTGTTAGCGCGTTGACGACTTCGCCGGATAAAAAGCTAGTTGATGACGCTTTCAAGTGCTACGACGAAAAAATTATGGTTCCGTTGAGTACATCCCTTAACAGCGAGAAATAATTTATAAAAAAATTAACCGGCAGGGCAAAATGCCTTGTCGGTTTTTGATTTGAAATGATTTTTACTGTTGATTTTGCTTTTTGAGTTCGCGATGGCGTTTTTCTTTACGCAAACGGATTTCACGAGCTGAATCGAGGTTGCAACGGCGATTCCATTCCTTAATTCGTTCATCAGGATTGCAATTATTCATGACGATAACGGGATTAACCATGAAATCGGACTCCAAAGCCAATTTAAGCTCTTGAACAACCAAATTATCCTTCAACCAGCGCAAAGAATCAAAAAAAACGGTTCTAGAGAGTTTCAAATCGGTTTGAAGTTGTTTTTTATTGACTCTGAAGCCTTTGATACCGTCTTGGGGCTGATTCACAGCGATATAGAGGAAAAATTTGACAGTAAAATCGTTAGGAGCCTCGTTGATAGTTCTGAGCGTGCGAATTTCGTCGAAAAACATGATTGAACACCTCCGAGAGCGATTATAGCAAAAAAAATGCCTCTGTGAACGTTCAAAACGAGAAATCCGCCCCCATGGATTTTAGGTCGCGTCAGTATGCGGCATTTTCGCCCCCTACAAGAATCAGGGGGAAATTTGGAGGAGGAAAATAAAGAATCCGCCACCACGGATTTTGTCCGTAGCCACGGATTTTTTCATTTTGAGCAAAAAAAAGCCCTCCGACGCTCGCCGAAGGGCTTTTTTTAATTTCGAGATAAATTTTTAGGTTAAGTTCTTGGCAAAGTTCAAAAATCGTCCAAGCTTAGACATTGTTCTTCTATCTAGTGGAAAAAATCCGTTCTTTCCTAAGCCAACGTAAATTTGAAAGCCATTAAGTACTTCAACGCTAATACATTTACTATCTTTTGTTACTATAGTGAAATCAGTCCAAACTTCTTTAATATCTTTGTAAAGAACTTTATCAAGCCTATCACCATTGAACACAAATCTTCCGCCAACAAAGAATGCATCCATTGTAAGTGCCCAGCCGTCGTAATTAAAACCACCTGTATAAAAATCTCTCTTAATACGAACGCTTAGATGAATCAAGGCAGTTTCATCGTATTCTCTGCCGCAAATGGTTTCAATGAATATTTTCTTCTGCTCAGGCGTCGGTTCTTGATTTATATAGTATCCTCTTTCATTCATAACGCTGAAAGTCTTTTTTTCGTCCATCGGGTTAAAGAAATCTTTGTTAGTGCCGAAAATAAATTCAAATTCGTCCTTCAAATCCTGTTTTAGGTTT
>JAFWWC010000002.1 GCA_017518105.1 Selenomonadaceae bacterium | reverse complement strand
CGGTCGCCCAACATGCGACTTCTTATCCGGCTTCACGTGACCAGTAATCAGCGCGTTCTTCGTCAAGCGGAATAATTTTTCCAGCCGCCGCACCGTCGCAGTATATGCCCTGCCCGTTTTCAGCACTGCGCGCAGGCACCTATCCGATACCCCGCTGTCACGGCAGACCTTTTGCCGCGAACCGTAGCCCCCGATTAATTCTTTGAGTACGTCCACTGCGATTGCGTAGCTCATAAATCCACCTCCTCGATAAAGTCTTCCGCCGGACGGTTCAGCCCCGCGCAAATTCTTTCCAGCGTCTTTATTTTCGTGCGCCGCCGTTTTAGTATTCGATAAAGCGTGCTCTGGCACATTCCTATCCGCCGGTTAAACTCTGCTATGCTCTCGGCTACGTCCAATATCGCGCCGAGGAGTTTCCCGCGCTTTATCCTAACTGACGTGCTTTTATACTTCCGCCTTAGCGGTGGACATTCGCCGCAAACGAGTTCTTCCGCCGGAACTTTGAACAGCCGACTGAGCTTGATTATCGTCTTTGGATACGCCCGCCCGACCCTTAGCACGCGCAGCATGCAGTTCCAACTTACGCCCGCTTGACGTGCCACTTTCCGCTGAGAACCGTAGCCCGCTATCAATCCCCGTAAGACTTCGAGCCGCACAACGTAGCTAGGTCTTACTGCCATTATCACTGCCTCCTGTCGCGATTGCCCAGATGTGCGAAATGACACGCGCCCTTTAGTCGGCTTATTATCCGGTTCGCGTCCTGCGCGTCCACATACGGCACCGCGCTTATTTTCCGCAGTAATTCTTCCGCCGAATAGTTGCTCGTGATTACCGTCGGCTTTTCCGCCTCGATGCGCTGATTCAGCAGCTGAAAAAGAATTCCCACGTTCCAATCGCTGAGCTTGCCGGCTCCCACGTCGTCGAGAATCAAAACCTCGGTGGTTTGGAATTTCTGCAAGACCGTTTGGCTCGACAGCTGCGGATTGTTGAACGTCTCTTTCAAGTCGCCCAAAAGCGCGGGCATGTTCCGAAATTGGACATACTTGCCGCTTTGGATTAATCTTTTGGCAATCAGCGACGCCAAGAACGTTTTGCCCGTGCCCACGCCGCCGTAAAGATAAAGCCCGCGGTCGCCGCCGTCCAAAAACCAATGCGCCATGCCGATGGCTCGCCTATTGTCGGGCGTCTGTTCGTAATCGTCGAACGTCTTAGCGGCAAACTTCTTCGGGATTTTCTCGGCGACGCGCCGCTTGACCTCTATCTGGCACGGCACCCAGCTGACTTCCCCTGTCGCGCTGATTGAATACGTCTCGAATTCCCGCACCTCTGGAAAGAAGCAATTTCCCGCACATCTTGCGCAGACTTCTAATCTTTGTCCGGCGGCGATTAACTTTTTCAGCCGCGACCTGTCCGACTCGATGTCCAATCCATACTTTTTGCTCAGCGGGCGTGCTGCCTTTTGATACCGCGCCTCCCGCGCTGGAGCCTCCGCTTTCAGCTGCGCCCGAATTGCCGCCACGATGTCGTTCTTCTTCGGCTGAGGTTTGGGCGGTTTCGCAAGTTCCGCCTCCCGTTGTGCCGGCGTCAAGGGCACGTCGTCTGGGTTCCGCATTGAGACATTCCGCACGAACCGCTCCAAGCTCTGCTGATACTCCTCCGGCGGCAAGTCCTTCATCGCGTCCGAATAAATCGCCGCCTGCTCCCGCCACGGTTCGGGCACTCTCTCCAAAAATTCTGCATTCGTCATCGGTGGTTCCTCCTTCGTCTATATCGTCCCAATCACTCTCGTAGAGCGTCGGGATTTTGTCTGTGCTTTCAAAGTCCGGTTCGTCTTCCGGCGGAGGTTCTTCCGCCTCAAGGTCGGTTTCGTCTTCGGGCTCAAAGGGGGCTTCGTTAGCCGCTTGTCTCTCTTTCGCCAGCTTCGACGACAGAGCGTCCGCATATGCCTCAAAGTCCGGTTCGTCTTTAGCCCGCGGGAAGTCTTCTTCAGGCTCGTTAGCTGCTTGTTTCTCTTTCGCCAGCTTCGCCGCCAGAGCGTCCGCATATGCCTCAAAGTCCGGCTCGTCTTTAGCCCGCGGGAAGTCTTCTTCGGGTTCGTTAGCCGCTTGTTTTTCTTTCGCCAGCTTCTCCGCCAGAGCGTCCGCATAGGCTTCAAAGTCCGGCTCGTTTTCCACCCGATAGAACTCCTCGACCTTCGGGCTTTCTTTTTCTTTGTAGGTTTCTTTTTCTTTTCTTCCTTTCTTTAATTTCTTAGGGGGCGGATTTTCCGCGTCGTGACGCCCTCCGTCGGGACTTTTTGCTCCACTTTTTGCTCCAATTTTTGCTTCAATTTTTGCTCCAATTTTTGCTACCAATTTGTAGCGCGAACCCCTGCGCGGAGCCTCGGCAGAGGCGTCGCATTCCACGAATCCCAGCTCCATCAGCCGACGACGAGCCGTGATTATCGACCCGAAACTCAATTCCGACATATCCCGCAAATCCCGGTCAGTCGTCTCAAACCCGCGGTTCCGATTCTTGTTGTTCAGATGGATGAGCGTCGCCATTAATATCCGCACCGCTTTGGTCTCGTGATTGCGTACCACGTACTCATTCCAGCTGTTATGTACGTCAAAGAAACTCATTTCCAGCACTCCTTTCTTTGTACTAAAAAAGAGCCGTTCCCGACTCTTAAAGTAAAAGCTATTCAGTTTTTAACATTTAAGTTTTTCGGATGAGAATCACCCCACGACTTTCACTGCCACAGGCTAAGCGGGTCGGCATATTGATAGACGCCGTCAACCTTGATGATGTATTCCAGATGAAGATGCGGGCCCGTGGAATAGCTGGAGCTACCGACCTGCGCGATAATTTGTCCGGCAGTGACCGATTGCCCCGCCGCAACATGAAGGGTCGAGCAATGGGCGTAGCGGGTGTAAGCGTCAAGCGCGGAGTGGTAAATCAGGACTTGATAGCCGTAGCCGTCGCCGAGATTGTCAGCAATGACGACTTGCCCGTCGAAGAGTGAACCGATATAAGCCCCGTACGCATAACCTAAATCAACGCCCGAATGAAACTTCCACTCGCCCGAAATGGGATGGATTCGCCAGCCAAAAGGACTAGTCACAGGCAAATCAATCGCTTGCCCCTCGGCGGACAGAATCACCAGCGCGACAACTATCAATGCCCAAAACCTTTTCAAAGTCAGCAACCTCCTCCGGCTCGAACTCAACGCGCATCGACTTCCAGCGGTCGTGCAGCCAAAACCATTCCGCCGGATATTTTCTTACGTGTTCTTCAATCAAAGCCGCAAGCCGCTGAGTCATCTGCTTAATATCGGCGTGCTTATCGGAAGAGCGTTCGACTTGTAGCGGCGGGAAAATTTCCAGCGTGTGAGTTCCGTCCGAATTCCTATGCATGAACGCCGGGAAGATTGGAACCTTCCTAAAGCGTGACATACTCGCCGCGCCAGTCACAAAGTTTGTTGCCCGATTGAAGAACTTCACGACGACGCCGTCATCGCGCCCGACGTCTTGGTCCATTATCAGCCCGATAAAATGTCCCGCGTCTAGCATTTTGTACATCTCGCGGACGCCGCTACGATAGGTTATGTGCATGCCAATCAGCGTTCGGTACTCGTTGATGAACTTGTCCGCGCCTTCGGAAGTCTGCTTCTTCGCCACGCCGACGAGCGGAATTCCATTCTGCGCGAAGGCACCGCCCATAAGCTCCCAATTATCGCTGTGGCAAGTCATAATCACCGCGCCGAGCTTGGAGGAATTCTTGTAACGCGTCAAATGCTCCAGCCCGATAACTTTAACGTGATTTGCCATATGCCCTTTGAGTTTCGGGAAGGATAAGACCTCCATAAACAGCGCGCCGCATTGAACGGTACTTTCGCGGGCTAGGCGTTCAGCTTCTTGCGAAGAAACCTTAAGACAGTGGCGGATATTCTCCGTCGCAAGCTTTTTCCTCTTGGCTGGCAGGAATACCCAAATCAAGCGCGCTAAGCCTCGCCCTAGTGCCAAGCAAAACTTCAGCGGCAACAGGCAAATCAGCCAGCTCAATAGCTTTAAGCACCTGTATTCGATGAGGTGTCACCGTCCTTTTAACGATAACGAGTGGGCGGCGGATTGGGCGGATAATAACGTCTGCCGTCTCTTTGCCGTTGGGGCGGCGGATAATATCGCTTTCCGTCCCGATAATACGGCGGCGGGTTCGGCGGCGTGTAGCGGTAATCGTCACGATGACGACGCCTATCTTCACGGTGCCGGCGTTCCCACTCTTCACGGTCGCGGCGTTCGTTCTCAGTCTCGCGCCCCAAAAGATACTTATCCCGGAAGTGCGCCCATCTGCTACTACCTAGCTCCTGCGTCTCAAGCGGCTTATCCAAGTCAGCAACCGACGCTTCAACTTGTCCGCCAAAGATTAGCAGACTTGCCGCCGCCACGATTAGGAATCTTTTCATTGTGCTCTCCTCCTTAAATCCGTGTCGTGTTGGCTTTCTTGAGCTGTTCAATCTCTTTCTTCAAGCGTTTAATGTTTTGAGAATTAGCTTCCCGCGATTTTTTGGCGGCGTCAATCATGGAGAAGAAGAACGGCACCATCAAGTTGTTTGAAGCATTAATCTTGCCGAATTCGCGGTACAAAATCTCGTAAATATCTTGGTCGGTCAAATCCTTGCGCATGTCATTGGTACGGTTAAGGCACCAATTAAAGTATCGCGTCGACGCCTCGTAAGAATAGGCTGGATTCTCCCGCAGGATTTCGATTTTGTTCGACAGCTCGCCAAGTGCCTTTGCATAATCGGCGAACGACAGCACCCAGTTAGAAAAAGTATTCGCCGTCTTGGATTGGGAAACGGAATTGACGTTATAGCGTCGGTAGAAGTAAAGCGGGGTCGTGAGCCGCAAGAACCTTTTGGCGTAGCAATACATGTTGATAACCCAGATATAATCGCCGGCTTTGAGGATTTCGGGGAAGGTGATTGCGTTCTGAAGCAGGAAGTCCCGCCGCACGAAATGCGCCCAGCCCGTAGAGAACCCTCTATCGAAAATCAGCTCGTGAAGAATTCTAGCCGCGTCGTCGACGATTAAAGCTGATTTATCCTCTATGCCCTGCGCGACTAACTCTTTGCCTTTGCCGTCCCTTAAAACTGCAACGTCGTTAGGCTTTTCCAAGTAGTAGTGCGCCGCCGTGTAGACAATGTCGGTATTGTTTTCCTCTGCCGCCGTGTAGAACGTTTCCAGAGCCGTGCCTAAGAGAAAATCATCGGCGTCCGCGAAGTAAACGTATTTGCCGCCCGCCAGCTTGAAGCCGATATTGCGCGGGACATAACCGCCGCCTCCCGAATTCTTTTCCGTTTTGGTGAGCTTGAGCCGTCCGTCAAACTTCGGCAGGTAACTTTCGACAACCTCAACGCTGTTATCCGTCGAGCAGTCGTCTACCACGATTACTTCAAAGTCCTGGAACGTTTGAATCAAAAGGCTTTCCAGACACTCGCCGACATAATCCGCCGCATTGTACAGAGGAACCACAACCGAAATTGCACAAGTCGATTGATTGATAAGCAACGCCATAGAGTCAATCTTCTTTTGTAGCCGTTTAATCTCGGCGGCTTGCTGAAGGATTAGTTCTTTATCATCTTCAAATCTGCCTTTGATTTGGTGCGACTCCTTCTTTGTCTCCGCCATGGCTTTATTCTGTTCGCAAATATAAGTGCATAAGCAGGAAATCAAAACATCATGCTCGCCGAAATATTTGCCGTACTCCGCCTTTATCGTCTCGTAAACAACATCATCAGTCAGCTCTCTGCTAGAAGACAAGATACGAATGAACCTTACGCTTATGAACTTTTTCAAGACGAGGTAGCGATAGTAAGGATTCTCCTTGAAGAACTCGTGCCCGCTCATCAGCTTATCGAGATATTTTAAGCCACGCAGTATGGGGTCTATCCAAAAGTTCATTCTAACCTGCGGCGTCTTCTTTGCCCGCATAATCGAAGTCTCCGTCAGGCGGTAATTGTAAACTATATTGGGCACGCGGAGAATTCTTTTTGCGTAAAACAACAGCCCTTGATGCCAAATGTTATCGTCGCTAATCTTCAATGCAGGGAAGATTATTTCATGGTCAATCAACAGGTTCCGCCGAATCAATTTCAGCCAAGGCACTACATAATATCTGTCGTCTATTATGGATTTGACTCTCGCCTTTAAGTCCTCGTCCTCAAGCGTCGGCTTATCCACCGTCCCGCCCTTCTGAAGACATTGCACTTTCCTGTTCGTGCCATCGGGATTCACCTCGTAAAACTTTTCGCAATAGACAACGTCGGCGTCATACTCTTTAGCCAAGGAGTAAAGCTCCGCCAAAGCCGTTCGCGTCAACGTGTCGTCATTGTCCATGTTGTAAATATATTCGCCGCTTGAAAGGTACAAGCCCTTATTGCGCGGTCGCGCCCCGCTACCGGTGTTTTCTTCCATGTGATAGAGCTTCAAACGTCCGCCGAACTTAGGGATATAACTTTCAACAATCTCGCAACTCGAATCCGTCGAGCAGTCATCAACAATAATAAGTTCAAAGGCTTGGAAGGTCTGCGCTAAAAGACTTTCCAGGCACTCGCCGATATATTCCGCCGCATTGTACAGCGGGATAATCACCGAGATTAAAGGATGCGTTGAATCATGAGTCCTTGCCGTGTTTAAACTTTTTGCGTCGTTGGTGGTGTCGCTGATTGCGCTAAAAAAAAACGCTAGCGTCGGGTCAGATAGCTCTTTGCCGCCATATAAAGTGCTGTAAAGCTCATGAACTTTCAGCTGACCTTGCGCCTTGATGAGCTTATTCACGACCCCAGACTTAAAATAATTCTTCGACGCTTCGTAGCAATAGGCAGGATTATCCTTTAAGACTTTGAGGCGGCTGGAAAGGTTTTTTAACGCCTTTAACCAATCGACAAACGCCAAACTCAGCTGAGATTCCGGCAGGGTTGTCTTGCCAGCAAAACTTCTGCGGAAGTAAAGCGGCGTCGGGATTCGCCAAAATCTTTTCGGGCAACAACAGATATGCAACGTCCAGAGGTAGTCGCCGCCAATCTTTAACTCTGGGAAAGTGATTTCGTTCCGAATCAGAAATTCACGCCGAATAAATCTTGTCCACATGCTCCAAAAGTATCCTTCATAGATGACTTGCTGAAGGCTTTTGTTAAGCTCCATGCCGCTTAGGGACGATTTGTCTTCGCGGGCTTCTCTTAGGGCTTGCTCGCCTTTTCCGTCTCTTTGCACGTAGGCATCATCAGCTTGCCTTAAATCGTAGTAAGCTCCCGAATAAACTACGTCCGCATTATTTTTCTTTGCCACAGTGTACAAAGTCTCTAGGGCGGTCAGCAAGATGAAGTCCTCGGCGTTCAAGAAGAAAACATACTCGCCCTTGCAGAAGAACAAACCCTTGTTGCGTGGCACGCTACCGCCGCCCGAATTGCTACTGGTCTTTGTGAGCTTTAGTCGCCCTTTGAACTTCGACACGTAACCTTTGACAATCGCCGCGCTGTTGTCAGTCGAACAATCATCAATCACGATTACTTCAAAGTCTTGGAACGTCTGCTTTAATAGACTGTCTAAGCAATCGCCGATAAATTCTGCCGCATTGTACAGAGGAATGATTATCGAGACTGCAGGCGAAGACAAATTGACAGCGGCAGGCTTTACCACAGCTGGCTCGGCGGCAGACTTGTCCGAGGAAATTTTCTTCTTCCTTTTTGCCATGAAATCACTCCTTCCGTTAAAACTCTTATCGTTCTAATCGCATTTTATGTTAAGACTTAGTTAAAGTTTCAAGCTCGCGTTCGAGGCGGCGGACTTTTTCTATCAGCTCTGGAACTTTCTTTAACGCCGCTTGTTGTCGGAGCCACTCGCTATGACTTTGAATCGGGAAGCCGCAACCGAAGAATTTTTCTGGCATGTTCTTCGTTATGCCCGACCTCGCCGCGTAAACCGAATTGCCGCCGATAGTGATATGCCCGACCGTCCCGACTTGCCCGCCGAAGGTCACGTTGTCGCCGACCGTCGTCGAACCGCTGATTCCCGTCTGGGCTACGATTAAGCAGTTCGCGCCTATTTTGCAGTTATGCGCAATGTGTACTAGGTTGTCAATCTTAGTTCCGTGCCCAATAATCGTTGAACCCATCGCCGCCCGGTCAATTCCGACATGCGCCCCAATCTCCACGTCGTCTTCAATGATAACGTTGCCGACCTGCGGAACCTTTGTATGAACACCGCCCGCAGTCGTGAAGCCGAAACCGTCCGAGCCGATAACCGCCGAAGAGTGAATCACGCACCGTTTGCCGACTTTGCAGAACTCACGAACCGTCGCGCTTGAATAAACAATGGTATCCTCGCCAATCGTCGCGTGCTGTCCAATATAGACATGCGGATAAATCACTGCGCCGCTTTTGACTTCCGCCCCGTCATCGACGACCGCAAACGGCATAATCGTCACGTCTTCAGCAAGCTTTACGCCCTTGCCGAGATGAGCCTTTGGACTTATGCCCTTTGGAATCTCAAGCTTAGGCGTGAATAGTTCAAGCAACGTCGCGAACGCCGCCCGCGGGTCTTTGACTTTGATTGCGGGCTTTGGAAAGTTTTCCGTGTCGAGTGGGATTAGCACTGCCGCCGCCGCCGAAGTCTTAGCCTCGTCTAGGTGGGGCGGCACCGCGAAGATTAAATCGCCCGCCCGCGCCATAGTGATATTCGCAAGACCGCTAATCTTTGTCGTGCGCTCGCCTATGACCTCGCCGCCAATAAGCTCGGCTATCTCGTGTAAAAATTTTTCCATAGTATCGCCTGCTCACTGCATTTTATTGATAACGTCCTGAGTTATATCAATCGCTCCGTGGAAAATTAATTTCTGTTGCTCCGAATTGTTTACCACCACGTCAATATTTTTCTCTCGTGAAATCTCATCAATCACCACGTCCATACGGCTTTTAATTTGTGAGGCGTAGGCTTGATTTATGCCCTCAAGCTTGCGTTGAAAGTCCGATTGAATCTTCATAGCCTCTTCGTCAGATAGCTCTTTATTGGCGGTGTCTTGCTCGAATTTCTGTTGCGCCTCGGTTACCTTGCCTTGAGCCTCCGTCATCAGCGTTTTGACTCGCGGAGCCTCCGCCATGACTTTTTCCACGTCCACGGCTCCTATTTGCCCTTCGCCGCAACCAGCTATTATGAGCGACGACGCTAGCAACGCCACCGCCGCCAATTTCTTTCCAACATTCATCTATAAACACTCCAATCAAAGTCTGTTCATTTCCTTAATCAAGTCGTCGGTTAAATCTTTTGCGTCCTTGCCGGGGAAGATGACGGCTCCGACTTTTTCGGGCTGCTTTAGTTCAAAGTTCCACTCAATGCGCCGCCGCAAAATTTTTAACTCGTCGGGTCTGCGTTTGACGAAAACCATTTCCAACCTATGAACCGCCGCCAGCATCGTCGCCTTATCAACTATCGAGTCCAAAATCTTTTTCTCAAGCTCGGCTCGTTCCCTGCTGACTTCGTTTAGCTCGGTTAGGAGTTCACGTCGCCTGACTTGCCGCCCTTCCATTTCCCGCAAGGCATCTTCCATTAACTTTTTATTGCGCTGTGTGACCTCTGATTCTTTTTGCCGCGTCTGTTCTTCCATGACCGCCTTTAATCGTTCTGCTTCTGCCTTTAGGCGTGCTTCGTCCTCGGCAATAGAATCGTTCGCGTATTTTTCAATCTCCGCCATCCATTTATCAAGCAATTCTTTCTGAAGGTTGTTTCGTTCAAACTGCACCTTTTCCAGCTGTTGCAAAAGTTCGTTAATCCGTTCCTGCGTCAGTTGCAAGTTATCGGCGTTATCGAGTTTGAGTTGAATATTTAGCTGTTCGTTGAGGTAGCTGTCGTTTATCTTGTTGCGTTCTTCAATATAATGCGGCTCCGACTTTTTGCGATACTCTTCCGCCGCCAACTTTTTACGGCTTTCCAGTTCGGCGAGCTGACTGACGACAAGTTGAGCGTTTTTTTGCCACGCCGCCTCGTCGAAGACTTCCTTATTAGTTTCGGGCGGCTCCGGCTTTGGCAGAGCTACGACCTTCATCGCCTCGTTAAGCTCAAGACGCAACCGCAATTCTCTTGCTCGCAGTTCGTCGAGTAATCCGCCTTCGGGGTGCGCTGCTTGGATTCTTTCTATGTCAATTATTCCGACGCCGTGATTTTCTTGGATGGGCTTTTCGGCTTTCTTGTCGACGGGCTCGGCGGGCACTTCGGGCGTTTGATAAAGGTAGAGACCGCCGCCGATTAACGCAATCATCAACGCCGCCAACACTCTGTAATCCAACACATCGCCCCCTAACAAAAAAGGGATTAGGGCTTGGGAACTGTTCCCTAGTCCCTAGTCCCTAGTCCCGAAAATTATTTCTTGCCGAGCTCCGCGATAACGTCAGCTGTAATTTCCTGTCCGCCGTAGATGACTGCCGCCTTGTCGATGACGACCGCCAAGCCTTTTTTGTCGGCTACCTTCTTGATTGCCGCATTGACTGCATTTTCAATCGGTGCAAGCAATTCCTGTTGTTTCTGCGCGAGCCGCTGTTGGCATTGCATGTAATAATCTGCTTTCTCTTGGTCGTTCATGCCGGCAGATTTCTCGTCGAACTCCTTTTTAATGTCAGCAACTGCCGTTTCCATTTGCCCCTGCAGATTTTGTACGTCGGGGTGAGCCGCCATTGCCTGCTGAAAGTCTATCGTCCCTACGCTTGACGAACTCGCCGCCGACGCTATGTTGCCTGTCTGCGTTAAAGCGATTGCCACGACCGAGCCGATGAATATCACCGCGATTAAGATGCTCACGAGCCTAACTTGTTTCTTTTCCAATTTCATCATTATGCAACTCTCCTTATTTTTTGACGCCGCCGATTATATCAGACACCTTTGCCCTTTGCAAATACTTTAGGACGGTGCTCGCGCCCAAACCCTCGCCATAAGCCTTCACCCTCCGCTGTTCAAAATTAATTGCGCCTATCTTACCAGATTAAATTCAGACTTTCAAGCCGCGAAAAAAATTTTTGCACGGGCGAACCGTTTCTGCTATCATGAAGAAAAAATTTTTTCAGGAGGAAAGATTGTCATGAACTTAAAGAAGAAAATTACGGCGGCAGTCGCGGCGGCGGCTTTGGGCGTCTCTTTGACGATAGGGGCTCCTGTCGCCTCGGCGGGCACGGCTGAAACTATTATCGGCGTGGGCAGTGTTCTTATCGGTGCCTCGCAACAAAACGCCCAGCTTAATAAGATGATACGACACTACGACGAATCCGAGCAAGGTCGCCAAGAACTCTTCGACGCCTTCAAGCAAAAATACGGCGTCAGTCAAAACAGCGCGTACAAAGAAAGACTCGATAAGATTATGGCGAACCTAACCAAGGGTGTTGCCGCAGTCGACCCGACCATTAAAGAGAAGCCGTATATCTATTTTGTCTCCGCGCAAACTTCAGTTAATGCCGCTTGCTCGATGGGGCATGTCATGATGGTCAACGAGGGCACGTTCAATCAAATTACCAGCGAAGACGAGATTGCCGCGATTGTCGGTCATGAAATGGGGCACGGGCAAAGAAGTCACGTCGCTAAGGGCAACAAGAAGGTTCTGCAAAAACAAGTCATAGCGTCTTTGGCGGGCACGGCTGTTGGTTCGGCGATTGGCGGCGGGCAGTTGACTTCGATTATTGCGGGCTTGGCGTTCAATCATTCGGTTGCGCACGGTACTAGGAAGTTCGAGACCGAAGCCGATATGTTGAGCTTTGATTACATGACTCACACAAATTACAATCCCGGAGCCTGTGCGGCGGTCATGCAAAAGTTTGTCGAGCTTGAAGGCAATAGCAAGCGTTCGGGCTTGGAGAAAATCTTCTTGCCCAGCGACCACCCCGACAGCGCAAAACGCCGCGATGCTTACGTTCAGAAGCTTTTCGAGTACAGCGGCAAGCACGTAACCGCTAAGGACGGAATCATCACCGTGAACAACAAGACTTTGATAACGGTTGCGGCGTCCGATACCATGTCCAGTGCGGAGCGTTCCTACTTCGTGCTCGGCAACTTGGCGGCGGCTTATCATAACGGACAAAATAAAAAAGAGGCGACCGTCCAAAATGGCACCGTCATGTTGGGCAATCAGCCGATTATCTCTCCGCTTGCCGGCGACGAGGACGCTTACACCATCGCCGAACGTTTGAACTCAATCAAATAAGCTTAACGCAGGACAGAATATATGACGGCGAGGGCAATGCCGACGGTCGAGATGTTAGCGATTGAAATGTGACCGGTGGAAGCTTTAATCTCGTTGTGCAAGGCGTCAATCTTATCAGCGAGTCGGTCAATCTTCTCGTCTTGCTTGTCCATACGTTGCTCCAATCTGTCCATGCGCTGTTCTAATCTGTCCATGCGCTTGCCCAAATCTTTCTGCTGAGCGTAAATCAAATCGTTAATCGAAATGCGCACGGGTTGTTCTTCTTGCTGCTGAATCATATCAATCACCTTAAAAATTTATCCCCGTCACTCATTGAGAGCGGCGAGGATTTTTTTATTGCCTTGTAAAAGTTTTGTCGACGACATCGCCAATCGCGCCTTGCACACCTAAGCTTTTGCCGCCCTGGAAGAATTCAACTGCGCCCGCATTGCCCAGTCGGAAGGTTATGTTGTCCTTTCCTTCCCATGAAAGAGTTTGCCCGCCTTCTATGACGCCCTCTTGAACAACTGCGCCGTCGACCGTAACAAGTGCCCAGCAACGATCATTGAAACGCGCTTGCACTTCGACCTTATCACTCGGCGGCGGCACGGGATTTGCATTGGCTACGGGCGTAGGATTATCAGCCGGCTCCGGTTCAACGGGTTGCGGTGTCTGTTGCGTCTGCTGTGTCGGCGGATTGACTGTCGCAACGTCGCCTTCCGAACTCGTCAGCCATGACCACAAGCCGCCCGCTATCGCTGCAATCAACACGACTGCCGCCACGATTAATTTGCTCGAAGAACCTTGCCCCTTGTCTTGGATTGAATAGCCCACGGGTTTGCTTTCAGTCTTTGGCTTAGGTTTCTTTTCGAGCACGGGAGGAGCCTCCTTAGTCTCTTCGGGAGCCTCCGTCGTCGTTTCGCCTGCAAGTTCCGCTAAGTCTTTGGAGAATTCTTTAGCTGCGGCGTCAGAGTCCATACCTAGGAACTTCGCGTAGTTCTTGATGAAGCCTTTGGTATAAACCGCGCCGGGCAACTTGTCGTATTCTCCGTTCTCGATTGCTTCTATGTAAGAGGCTCGGATACTCGTACCCTGCTCAATGTCTTCGATTTTTAAGTTCTGCCGCTCGCGCTCTTGGCGTAGCGTGTAGCCTACCATTTACAACATCTCCTTTCACGGCGCATTATAAACGACTGATTTTTAAATTACAAGTAGATTGTCCGATTTAAAAAGCCGTGGCACCCGCGCAGAAACTAGGCAGGTTATCTCGTAATTAATCGTCTTTAAGTGGCGGGCGGCGTCGTCAGCTGAAATCAAATCCGAGCCAAAGAGAATCACTTCATCGCCGACCTTCACGCCGTCAAGGTCAGTTACGTCAATCATAGTTTGATCCATGCAGACGCGTCCGGCAATCGGAGCCAGTTGCCCGCGAACCTCAACATGAAAACCTTTGTAGGCTCTGATATAACCGTCAGCGTAGCCAATGGGGAGCGTCGCAATCAACGAATCACGCTCAGCGACAAATTCTCGACCATAGCCGATTGACACACCCGCCGAAACTTTTTTAAGATACGCAATGCGCGTTACGAGTTTCATGACGGGCTTAAGGTCAATCGTGCGGCGAATGTCGGCGAAAGGATACAGCCCGTAATTGATGATACCCGACCGCACCATATCGAAATGAGCTTCGGGGATGTCGAGAATCGCGGCGGACTCTGCCAGGTGCAAAAGCTTTATCCCAAAGCCCGCCGCCCGAATCTTAGTCGCAGTGGTTTTGAAGACTTCGATTTGATGATTGGTGAACGTCCTGTCAGGCGAGTCAGCGTCCGCGAAGTGCGAAAACATTCCCTCCAGCTCGACGCTCGGCAGACGGGAAATTTTTTCGGCAAGGGCAACCGCTTCATCTGGAGCAACTCCGATACGCCCCATGCCCGTTTCAATCTTCAAATGAACCTTGGCTGTCTTATGGAAACTCGCGGCGGCGTCGGATAATCTTGCGGCTAAATCAAAGTCGGCAACGGTTTGCGTCAAATCATTGGCAACGACAGTATTAGCTGCATCAAGGGGAATCAAGCTTAGAATCAGAATCGGCAAGCTGAAGCCTGCGCGGCGAAGCTCAAGACCTTCCTCGACGGTGGCAACGGCTAGGAAGTCCGCGCCGCACTCAACAGCAACTCTGGAGACCTCAACGGCACCATGCCCATAAGCATTTGCCTTGACGACGACGCAGAGTTTGCTCGCCGGGTTAATGTGCTGACGAATCGCCGTTAAGTTGTGGCGCAGGGCGTCAAGGTCAATCTCGGCGTGAACGTCTCGAAGAATCATTTCAAACATCTCCAATCAATTAAGGGGTGATAGCGTGAAGTTCAAAGAATTTATGCGTGAACTCGACGGCGGGATAAAGAACGTCTATCTGCTTGCCGGCGAGGAAACTTTCTTCATCGATAAGGCGCGGGACAAAATCTTATCGCGGCTCAGCGTCGACAGGACAACGGAGCTAGTGACAATCGACTGCGATACCAAACCCGCCCTAAGCGACGTAATAAGCGCGATTGATAGTGCGCCGTTTTTCGCCGCCCGCAATGTCGTCCTAGTCAAGAACGCCGCCTTCTTTAGCGCGGAGAAAAAATCCGAACGCCTCGAAAACATTCTCCGCGACATGCAACCGACGAATTACGTAATCTTCACGGCTAAGGTGGCGGATAAGCGTCGCAAGCTTTACAAGATTATAACCCAAGTCGGCGACGTGCTAGAGGCAGACCCTTTGCGCCCGTGGGAAGTCGACGATTGGTTGAACGATAAACTTAAATCGTTGGGAAAAGTCATGAGCGGAGAGGCTAGGCGGCACTTTAACGAACGACTGGGAATCCTTCCAGAAATTTCGCTGTGGTATCTGGAAAACGAATTGGACAAGGTCGCCCTCAACGTCGCGGGCAAGGAGATAACAGCGGCTGATTTACGACGCAACATGCTCGCGCCGCCAGAGGTCTCGAACTTCGCCTTAACCGACGCCATAGACGAACGCAAGCCCAAGAAAGCCCTTTACCTTTTGAAGTTGCAAGCCAAAGTTCCAACCAAAATCCCGCTCGTAACGACGCTCCTAGCCAATCACGTGCGCCGCCTCCTCCGCGCAAAATTTTTCATGGCTCAAGGTGTCGTCGGTCGTCGCCTAGGTGAGCCGCTTGAAATGAATCCTTACATTGCCCAGAAGGTCGGAGAGACTGCTAAGGGTTATTCGGAAAAACTTTTGGAAGAAGTCTTCATCGAACTGGCAGAGGCGGACTTCGATTTGAAATTCGGACGGGCGGGCGTCGAGGCTCTGGAACGAATCATCCTCAAGCTTTGCAAGCGATAACTTACACGCCGCAGAAAATTTTCCTTCACGCAACAAAGCAAATGTAGTAAAATGACTTCAAGGAAGGGGGCGATACCGTTGGTTGAAATTTACAAATCGCAGGAGTCGGGACACTTGGAGAAGTTGACGCTTAAAACTTTGCAGAAGGGCGCGTGGATAAATATCATCGACCCGACGCCTTATGAACTGCGCGAGGTCAGTGCGCTAACGAACGTCGAACCAGATTTTCTCCGTGCCGCGCTCGACGAGGAGGAACGCTCGCATTTGGACGTTGAGGAAGAATCCGTCATGATTCTAACGAACGTCCCGATTGTCTACGAGGAAGAGAGCTACGACACGTTGCCACTTGCAATCATCTTGACTAAGCAATACATCATCACCGTTTGCCTAGAGGAGACGCCCGTCATGGCAAGTTTCAATCAGCGAACGGCGCGGCTTTTCCACACGTACAAGCGCACGCGGTTTTTATTCGAGATACTGTATCGCTCAGCGACGTTCTATCTGCGGTATCTGCGGCAAATAAATAAGCTCTCCGACGAAATCGAAGAGCAACTGCGCCGCTCAATGCACAACTCGGATATTCTGCGGCTCATGGAATTGCAAAAGGGTCTAACGTATTTCAATGCGTCGTTGCGTTCCAATGACGCGGTCTTTGATAAGCTCCTGCGCCTCAGGAACAATCACACCGTCGAAGGAATCTTGGAGATTTACGAAGAGGACGAAGACTTGCTAGAGGACGTTATCATTGAGAATAAACAAGCGAGAGAAATGGTTGAGATGTACAGCCAAATTCTCTCGCAGATGGCAGATATATTTTCATCGATAATCTCAAATAATCAGAACATGGTTATGAAGTTCCTAGCGGCGATGACGATTATAATCGCGGTTCCGACGGTCATTGCCAGTTTCTTTGGAATGAATGTGCCCGTGCCGCTCGCCGAAAACAATTTGGGCTTTATCATCGTCATTGCGATTGCCCTGCTTGCCTCAATCTGTGCGGCGGTCGTCTTTTGGAAAAAGCACATGTTCTGGGGTTGAAGAAGTTTTAAGCCTCGTCGACAGCGACGGGGTTTTCTTTTTGTTCGGTAGCTTCGGCGGCGGCTTTAGCCTCAGCGGCGGCAATCTCTTCGGGCGGGCGATAATCCTTGTGCGGCTCCAAACCTCCGAACCTGTACATGAAGACAAATTCTTTAGGCTTGTAGATTATGTTGGTCAGCCCGCGGATTTTATATTTAAAGTTGCGCTCGGCGTCCGGGTCGTCCAAATTATCCCGATAAGCCTGCAAAAGCTCAACCGCCGTATCGAAGACCGTAGGCTTGCCCTGCCTTACCTTTTTATAATCAACCAAATTATTATCAAAGGACATGAACTCGGCAATCTCTACAAATTTCTCCTCAAGCTCAAGATACTTTTCCAACTTCGCGGCGTCGGCTCCCTGCTCCTTAAGCTGTGCATAGCCGTCGAGCCATTCAAAGAAACTCTTGTTGATGTTGTCAATGCGTTCCTTGTTGGCGTAATAGAATTTGAACCGACGAACGACGCCACGAATACTGAAAACAACCATTTCCAACAACTGGTCGAAGGGCACCCACATCCATTCATTGCCTCTGAACTCGTTTTTCGGATTGGTGGCGTAGTCAAGGAAGTTCGCCCGCTCGCACTGAACTTTCATGCGCTCGGCTTTGAGCTTAAGGTCGTAGAGATTATCATTGACAAGCCCCACGCCATGTCCGAACGTCTGGAAAAGCAACTGCTGTTGCTCGGCGAATTTCTGGTTCTCTTCGTCCGTGAAGATTTCCCGCGGCTGATACGGCTTACCGATTTCGCTCATCGCGTCCCGCATCTGGGCTAAGGATTCCTTGTTCTTCACGCCAAAGGCGTTGAGGAGTTTGAAAGCTCTAGTCATCAGCTTAGCGACGGACTGCCAATAGCGCACGGGCGAGGAGTCGGGGTAATCGAACTTCATGTTGTAGAGAATGCCCCACGTGTCCATATTCCACGACAAGAGCGGCTTCGGTTTATTCTTGCCATCAGAATCAACGACGCTTCCGAAATCCTGCGTATAATGCTGAATGAACTCGTTGCCCGCCATGATTCCTTCAAAGAGCGCAGTTTGAGTCCGCTTGCCCATGTTCGCGACTTTTTCCTCGGAAACCACTTTCATTGGAGGCGGCTCTTGCGCTTGCTCTGCTTGCTCAGAATTTTGTTCGGCGGGTTGCGGCTGTTTATTCTTCTTCTTTTTCTTCTTGCCGCTGGGTGCAGGCTGAGGTTGTTCGGTCAGCTCGGCGGGCGTTTCTGCAGGCGTGACCTCTTTAACTTCGGGTTCGGGTTCAGGCTCCGGTTCGGGGGCGGGCGGCGGTGCCATGAACTTTTCCTTCAACATGTTATAAGTTTCCTCGTTGACTGCGCTAAGCCGATTCGAGACTTTGACCCCCTGTTTGGCAAGGAAATTCATGATTTCTTTCTCGTCGCACTCGAACTCCTTAGCCATTTGGAAAATCCTTTTCGTTACTGCCACAGATAATCACACTCCTTAAAGTAAAAAAAATTTGCTATTTGCCGCGCCGAAGTTTATCCAACTTAGCGTAAACCTCCGCGCCGATTCTGTCACCGACCTCATTGCGCTTAACTGGCAAAGTCACGTTGCCCAGATACTCTTTGCGTAAATGTTGCTTAGCCCGTTTGATTGCCCGATAAAATTCTCGCGAAGGATGACGATACGCGCCCGCCCCCAAAATGACAGTCTCAATCGTCGCGTCCGAGCTTACAACATGAACCTCACGTCGCTTGCGGACTTCCTCATAACTTAGCCGCTCAATGACGCCGTCAGCCGTCTCACCATAGCCGCTGTAAATCACCCGGAAAAAATCGTCGTAGACCTCAACGCTTTCCTCGTCCTCGCTGCGTGCGGCATCGAAGACCAGCGTTATCTCAAATTTCTCGTATGCGCCGTACTCTTGCAGGTTCCGAATCAAGAATTCACGCGCCGTCGCCAAGTCGCTCGTGTTAATCTCTTGCCAAACGTGAATCAGATTGTAGCCGTCAACCAAGTAATGCGGTCGCTTCTTTGTCATTGCTTATACCGTCTCTGGAAAAATATTTCGTACATGAGCAACGCTCCCGCCACCGACGCATTAAGAGAATTAATCTTGCCAACCATCGGAATCTTTATCAGCTCGTCGCAACTCTCCCGCGTCAATCGCCTCATGCCTTTGCCCTCGTTGCCGATTATCAAGACAAGCCCGCCCGTCAAGTCCGCCTGCTTAAAGTCAAGTTCCGCGTTCATATCGGAGCCGATTACCTTTAAGCCGACCTCGCGTAGCCGTTTCAATGTTTGGGCTACATTCGTGACCTGCACGACCTTGACGTATTGCGCCGCGCCCGCCGACGTTTTAAAGACCGTCGCATTTAACTGCACGCTTCGACGCTTTGGAATTATCACGCCATGTACGCCTACCGCCTCAGCCGTCCGAAGAATTGCTCCAAAGTTTTGCGGGTCTTCTATCTCGTCCAGCAGGATTATGAACGGCGGCTCGTGTTTGCTCTCGGCAAGCTCCAAAACTTCTTCCAGCGTCGAATAATCCGCCGCCGCCGCGTAAGCCGCAACGCCTTGATGACGTCCGCCGCAGAGCTTGTCGAGCTTGTCACGGCTTGCAAATTCTACAACAACGCCCGCTGTTTTGGCAAGCGCAAATATTTTTTGAATCGAACCGTCCCGACTGCCCTCTGCGATTAAAATTCTGTTGACGCTGTGTCCTGACTTCAAAAGCTCAGCGACGGCATTGCGTCCAAAGATTAAGTTGTCGTCCAAAATTTAAGTCCTCCAAAACTTTAAGCTAGCAATGGTTGCGTACGAACGCGGTCATTGCGTCCGAACCGTTGCTGAGTCCGCCGCGACCGCTGGGTCAAGCTTGCAAGCTTGCGTCCACATTGCCGACCAGAGATTAAATCTTCCAAGTCAAAGCCTCCTTGAATGCAAGCTCGCATATCTCATCAAGCCGCGTGAAATTTTTTCTAAGGAACAAGTCGCCGAGCAAAGCTTCAAATCCGGTGCTCGCGTGATATTCGGTAATAGTCGCCTTGCGCGGAGCATGACTTTTGGCGTTGCGTCCTCGGCGGAAGGTGTCGCGTTCCTCGTCCGTCAAGAAATTTTCTATCGCGTGATAAGTCTTCGCCTGCGCGGGAGCCGAGACAATTTTTGCGCTTAGGTCGTGGAGGTGCGTGATGTTGTGCGTGACTTGCAAAAGACGCGTGCGGACGTAAAGACTAAAATAAGCGTCCCCGACGTGAGCTAAGACCAAAGGCGATAATGTTCTTAAATCTTCTTCCATACGGCACCTTGCGGCGTGTCCTCGACGACAATCCCCGCCGCCTTTAGCTCGTCGCGTATCTTATCTGCCGCTGACCAATTCTTAGCGGCGCGTGCCTCCTGCCTTAGCTCCAAAATAATTTTCATCAGCGAATCGACAAGCGAATCGTCCGAAGTCTTATCGACCTTCTCGACTGGCACGGGCTGTTCAAATATCCCGATTATCTGAGCCATCTCCAAATAAATATCGCGGACGCGCAAGATAATGTCGCCGTCAATCGTCACGGGCAAAACCTTCCCGCCGATGAACTCGCCATAATAGCCGTTGACCTCTTTGGCAAGCTCGAACATGTGGGTTATCGCCAACGCGCTGTTGAAGTCGTCGCTCATTGCCGCGTAGAAGTTCGATAAGAGCCGCTCGCCTTCCTCGACCAAACCGCCTGCAGGACTGACTGTTATCGCAAAGTTTTTCTCGCCCGTGTCCTTGATGAATTCGCCCGCATGAATCATCCTTGCCAACTCGTCAAGCTGCCAATAAGCTTTCGCCAATTTGCCGTAATAGTCTTGAGCCTCTTTAAGTCGTTCTTCGTCGAATTCAAGCGGGCTACGATAATGTGTCTGCAAAAGGAGCAAGCGCACGACCTCGCCGGGGTACTTTGCTAGAATCTCTTCGACGGTGAACAGCCCCTTCTTAGCCCGAACCATTTCTTTGTTAGACTTGCTAGCCTTCTCGTTGCCAATCGTGATGAAGCCGTTGTGCAACCAATACTGTGCAAAAGAATTCTCATCGCCGAGAGCCGCTTGACTTTGTGCAATCTCGTTCTCGTGGTGCGGGAAGATTAAATCTGAACCGCCGCCGTGAAAATCAAATTTTTCGCCCAGATACTTCAAAGACATTGCCGAGCACTCGATATGCCAACCCGGACGCCCCGCGCCCCAAGGACTATCCCACGACGGCTCGCCGGGCTTAGCAGCTTTCCAAAGTGCAAAGTCCATCGGGTGATGCTTGCGTTCGTCGACTTCAACGCGGGCACCCGCCATCATGTCTGCTAGCTTGCGTCCGCTTAACTTGCCGTAGCTCTTATCCTTCTCGACGCTATAGAACACGTCGCCATTTTCTAGGACGTAAGCAAAGCCCTTGTCAACGAGAGTTTGAATCAGCTTGATAATATCTTCCATAGTCTCGGAGACCTTCGGATAAATATCTGCGTGGCGAACGTTGAGGGCGTCCATGCTCTTGAAGTAAGTCGCAATGTTTTTCTCGGAAACGTCCTTCCACGTGACGCCCTGTTCATTGGCGGTCTTGATAATCTTGTCGTCCACGTCTGTAAAATTCTGCACGTAGCGAACCTTATAGCCGCTTTTGGCGAAGAACCGACGAATCATATCCCACGTCACGAACGGTCTAGCGTTTCCTATATGCGGCGCGTTGTACGGCGTGACACCACAGCAATAGATACTGACTTCGCCCTTTACTAGCGGCTTGAATATCTCTTTCGACCGGCTCATCGTGTTAAAAACTTTAATCATAAGCAATCACTCCTTAGTTTTATTCAAATCAACTTTGCGCTCCGTCAAGGTGACTTCAAGGGAAGAGGTGCGCATAGCCTCGGCGGAGATTTTTGCGCGGGCGGCGGCAAGTTCTTTCTCAAGCTCGGCGATTCGACTTTCAAGCCGCTGAATCTGTCGCAGGGCAACTTCAATCATCTCGCGTTCGGGGTCGGGCAAGATGTCATGATTCAAATCAACGTCAAGTTCCTCCATTAGCTCGGCGCGGACGTTCGGGTCGTTTATGTCGTAGCCGCGAGCCTTGCAAAGTTCTGCAATGACTTCGCGATATTCTTCCTCATTGTGAACGCGCTTGCCATGCAGGACAACGATTCGTCCAGGAATGCCAACAACCGTGGCATGGGGCGGAACCTCTTTAAGAACAACGGAGCCTGCGCCAATCTTAGCATGGTCGCCGACTTTGAACGAGCCGAGAACTTTCGCGCCCGTCGCCACGACTACATTATTGCCAATCGTCGGGTGCCGCTTGCCCTTTTCCTTGCCCGTGCCGCCGAGGGTCACGCCCTGATAAAGCGTCACGTTCTTACCAAGCTCCGCCGTCTCCCCGATAACAATTCCCGTGCCGTGGTCAATGAACAGTCCGTCGCCAATCGTCGCGCCGGGGTGAATCTCTATCCCCGTTAAGAACCTGCAGAAGTTCGACACTAGCCGAGCCGAGACTATCCAGCCGCGTTTAAAGAGGGCGTGCGAAATTCTATGCAACCAAATCGCGTGCAGTCCCGAATAACACAAGACAACTTCAAGCACGCTCTTTGCCGCAGGGTCGCGCTCAAAGATAACGCGAATGTCTTTCTTTATGCGCGAAAAAAATTTCATTGCCGCCACCTCGACTGTTGATTATCTTTGAAGACTTGCTACCGCGTATGCTGAAATTCCTTGTTCGTTGCCCGTGAAGCCGAGCCGCTCCTCCGTCTTAGCCTTCACGCTTACGGCGTCCAATTCGACTTTCAAGACCTGCGCAAGACGTTGACGCATCGTCGGGATATGCGGAGCGAGCTTCGGGCGTTGTGCTACGATTATCGAATCCACGTTGCCAACGAAATAGCCCTTAGCCGCGATAAGCTCACGTGTCCGCCTTAGCAGTTCGACGCTTGACACGTCCTTAAATTCCGGCGTCATAGGGAAATGCTGACCTATATCTCCGAGCGTCGCCGCCCCCAATAGCGCATCAATTATCGCGTGAATCAAAACATCGCCATCCGAGTGCGCCTCAAGTCCGAGCGGGTGTTCAATCTCCACGCCGCCTAAGATTAGTTTCCTGTTCGGCACGAGCCTGTGCACGTCATAGCCGATACCAAATCGAATCATCTGTTTTCCTCCGTCAATCAAAGCGCGTCTCCCAAGTCGTAGCCCGTGCTGCCTCGAAACAAAGCTTTATCTGCTCGGCTGTAGTCTTCTCTTCAGATAGCGTTGGCAATTCGTCTTCCGCAAAATATCTCCGCTCCGTCGTCTCAAGGTTCGGAATAAATTCGCCGCCCGTCGCCCTACACAGATAAAAGATTTTCACGATGCCATAGATATACGGCGGGTGATTGTGCTTGTCGCGGTCTTGCACAGCTATAACTTTCTCGACGAGGCAATCAAGCCCCGCCTCCTCCTTAGCCTCTTTAACCGTGCTCTCGGCGGGCGAAAGTCCAACTTCGCACCAACCGCCCGGCATTGCCCAGCGTCCGTCAGCCTCGCGCACGAGCAAAACTTTGTCGTCCTTGAATATCGCCGCCCGCGTGTCGACCTTTGGCGTCTGATACCCGACCTCGTCGCAGAATAAATCCTTGACCTTCGCAAGCGGCAAGTCCGTCCGCTCCGCTAACATTTGAGCCGCAATCTCCCGTATCCTCTCGTAGCGTTCGTGGCAAAACTTATTATCGCAGTAATACAAGCCCGCCTGCGCTATGCCCTGCAACTCCCGTATAAGTTCAAGCTGTTTATCCACGTTCAAGCCTCCAAAAAAGTTTCAGCAATGCGAATGTCTTCGGGCGTCGTGATTTTTATGTTTTGATAGCCGCCCGCCACGACTTTTACCCGAATGCCGAGCCGCTCGACCAAGCTTGAATCGTCTGTGCCCAAAAAATTTTCCTCTGCCGCCCTGTCGTAAGCCTGCAACAAAATTTCTCGGCGGAAACCTTGCGGCGTCAGCACTGATACCAATTCAGCCCGCGGCGGTGTGTACCTGACGAATCCTTCTGCGTCGATAACTTTGATTGTGTTCTTTTCGGGGATTGCCGCGATTGCTCCGCCGAATTGTTCTGCCGCGTCTATGACTTCGTTAATCGTCTGCACCGTGACTAGGGGGCGTGCCGCGTCGTGAACCAAAACTATCCGCGCGTCGTCGGGCAGGAGCTTTAAGCCGTTCGCGATTGAATATTGCCGTTCACTGCCGCCGACTGTCACTCGCCACGGCTTTAATCCTTGTGCGCCGCGCAGAAGTCCTTCGACCGTGTCGACCTCGTGAGCGGCAACAGCTACGATTAAAAAGTTTATCCGCTCGACCTTAGAAAACGTTTTCAGCGTCCGAAGCAAAATCGGTTCGCCCGCAAGCTCTAACAAATTTTTATTTACGCCGCCGCCCATGCGTTTACTTGAGCCTGCGGCGGGAAAGACTGCCGTTACCATAATTCCTCCGTTCAAATCAATCCGTCATCAATTAGCCGCCGAATTCCCGCGATTACTCCTGCCTCGTCGTTGCTCGTCGTCTCGAACTTGGCGACCGCCTTTAAGTCGGGATGAGCATTCGCCATAGCAAAGCCATAGCCGACCGCTTGAATCATCTCGTAATCGTTGAGGTAATCGCCGAACGCCGCGCACTCTTCAGGCTTTATGTTCATGACGCGCTGAACGTTCTTGACCGCCACGCCCTTATTAATGCTCGGCGACATGATATCAACCCAATAATCTGAACTCAAGACCACTTGCAACGAGTTATAGAACGGTTCCAGCTTGTCATAAATATTTTCCTTTGAATGCCCAGTCTTGTCGTAGAGGGCAACCTTCAACGCCACGTCGTCGACCGTATCGAAGCTGTCAACGAAGATTGCGTGCGTGTAGTACTTAAAAAGCTCGGCTTGATATTCGGGCGTGTCCTGCGTGCGCAAAATGTAAGCGTCCTTTTTGCCGCAATAGACGCGCAGAATATCCCCAAAGTCTTCGCTAGCCGCCAAAACTTTCCGCGCCGCCTCGAAGCCGATTGGACTGCTGAAGACCTCTTCGCCGCGATAGATGACAAGCGTCCCGTTCTCAGCAAGGAATAAAAAATCGTCGCGATACTTATCGAACGAACGAATCAGCGAAAAAAATTGCCGACCGCTTGCCGGGGCGAAAATCACATTGCGTCTTTTAAGCTCGGCAATCGTCTCGTCGAAGCCTTCGGGCAATTTATTTGCACTGGTTAGGAGCGTGCCGTCCATGTCGCAAAAAATAATTTTAATCATCGCGTTGCCTCCAAAAGATTTTGCAGATTGTACCACGTGCGAAGTATATTTGCAAAAGAAAACCGCTCCTCGGATTGAAGAGCGGTCTTTTTATTCGAGACTGATAATATCTTACTTAAGTTCTTTAGCAAGTTCCATGATAGCCGGTGCAGAGCCGTCGGAGCCGAGAACCTCTTTAATCTTGTGAGCAACGAGTTCTTTGATGTATGCGCGACCGGGCGAGAGATATTGACGCGGGTCAAAGTGTTCGGGGTGCTGCACGAAGTGTTCACGGATACCAGCCGTTAATGCAAGGCGCAGGTCGGAGTCGATGTTAATCTTGCAGACAGCCGACTTAGCCGCTTTGCGGAGTTGGTTTTCAGGAATGCCAACAGCATCTTTGAGTTGTCCGCCGTTGTCGTTGATGATTTTAACGTACTTCGGAATGACGGAGCTTGCGCCGTGAAGGACAATCGGGAAGCCAGGAATCTTCTTTTCGATTTCGGCGAGAATGTCAAAGCGCAGTTCGGGCGGTTCAAGGACGCCAGTTTCAGGATTGCGGGTGCACTGTTCGGGCGTGAATTTGAATGCGCCGTGGCTGGTGCCAATAGCGATAGCCAAGGAGTCGCAACCAGTCTTTTCGACGAACTCGAAGACTTCTTCCGGTTTGGTGTAGTGGGCTTTGTCGGCGTCAACGGAAACATCATCTTCAACGCCTGCGAGCTGACCAAGTTCAGCCTCGACAACTACGCCGTGAGCATGAGCATATTCGACGACCTCTTTGGTCTTCTCAATGTTCTCTGCAAAGGAGTAGTGCGAGCCGTCGAACATAACGGACGTAAAGCCGCCGTCGATGCAGGATTTGCAAGTCGCAAAGTCCGGACCGTGGTCGAGGTGCAGAGCAATCGGAATGTCGCTGACTTCAAGAGCCGCACGAACGAGATGGACGAGGTACTGATGATTAGCATACTTCCTTGCGCCGGCGGAGCACTGGAGGACAACAGGAGATTGAAGCTCGGCTGCGGCACTGGTGATGCCCTGAACGATTTCCATGTTGTTGACGTTGAATGCGCCAATAGCGAAGCCGCCCTCGTAAGCTTTCTTGAACATAGCTTTGGTTGTAATCAATGGCATTTCACATTACCTCCTAAAAATATTTCACAGATTCGCGGGGACTGAGCCCCTCCTAAAAAACGCCTGCATTTTAACATATCAACAATCAAAGTTGCAATAATCTAGCCGAAAATTTTTTGACAACTCAACGCCTCAAACTGTTTCACGTCAAGATAATTCACGCCCGCCGCCCTTGCGCAAAGTCCGTCGCGGTCGTCACGGTCGCCGATATAAAGAACCTCATCGGGGACAAGCTCAAACGTCGACAAAATCTTTTTCAAGCCGTGGGCGTCGGGTTTCATGCAACACAGTTCATCAGCACAGAAGCTAGCATCGGGGGAAAAATTTATCGCCATCAACTTTTCGCGAACGGGATTGTCCGAGTAAACTATCATCTTCACGCCGTGCAGTTGATGAGCTTTGACGGCGGCAAGAACTTTTTTCCGCACGCAGAGCCGCAGAATTTTCCTAGGTCGCTCAATCAGCCACGCCCGCAAAATTTCTTCGACGCGCCCCGCAGACATTTGGTATCGCCGAGAAAGCTCCGCAAGCTGTAGCTCGTAGAAATTTTCCTCCGTAGCGCAGAACCGCTCCTCCCTGAGCCGCCGCCAATCCCGCAAGATAAAAATTTCCCTCAGCCGCCACGGTCGAAGGAAATAGTAACTTGCCAGCCACACAGCCATATACAACCGCACGAGCCATGACCGAGTAAGCGTGCCGTCGAAGTCGAGAACCCAAGCTTTGTAGTCTTTGAAAATCTTTTAAACCTCCGTCAAGAACGCGGCGTAACCTTTCTTCGTCTCGTAGATGTCAATTTTGCTTGTTGCCTCCCAAGGCGCGTGCATACTTAGAACTGCAACGCCGCTATCGATAACTTCCATGCCGTACTTAGCCATCATGTGAGCAATCGTGCCGCCGCCGCCGAGGTCGACCTTGCCCAGCTCGCTGAACTGATACTTGACGTTGTGTTTGTCGAGGATTGCGCGAAGCTTGCCGACGTATTCAGCATTGGCATCACTTGAACCACTTTTGCCACGCGAACCAGTAAATTTATTAAAGACCATGCCTTTGCCCAGATAGGCGACGTTCTTTTTCTCATAAGCCGAAGCGTAAAGGGCGTCGAAGGCACTGGACACATCCGAACTAAGCATGAATGAATTCCTAAGCGCACGACGAACCCCAAGTTCCGAGTATTGCCCGCAAGCGTTCATGACTTCGGCAAGCGTATTCTCAAGGAAGAACGATTGCATACCCGTCGCGCCGTAGCTGCCAATCTCCTCTTTGTCGACGAGCAAGCAACATGCCGTTTTGCCAAAAGTTTGATTAGCCGCCTCCAACATTGCAATCAACGACGTGTAAGAGCAAACGCGGTCATCTTGTCCATAGCCGAGCACCATACTCCTATCCAAGCCGAGTTCACGAGCCTTGCCCGCCGGTACCAGTGCAAGTTCCGCCGACATGAAGTCTTCTTCCTCAATGTCGTACTTGTCCTTGAGCAACTTGAGGATTCCCTTCTTGATTGACTCCTTGTCGTTCTCTTTGAGCGGGTAATTGCCGACGAGCACATCGAGCTTTTCGCCCTCAATGACTTTGTCGGCTGTCTTCTTTAATTGCTCCTGCGACAGGTGAATCAATAAATCCGTCACGCAAAAGACTGGGTCGCTCGCCGCCTCGCCAATGACGACTTCAATAACGCGTCCGTCCTTTTTGGCAACCACGCCATGCATAGCAAGCGGCATCGTCACCCATTGATACTTCTTAATGCCGCCGTAGTAGTGCGTATCCAGATAAGCAAGCCCGCCGTCCTCGTAAAGCGGATTCTGTTTTAGGTCAAGCCGGCAAGTGTCGATATGTGCGCCCAAAATCTTTAGTCCGTTTTCGAGCGGCTCCGTCCCGATTTGGAATAGGGCAACTGTCTTCTTCATGCACACGCAATAAACTTTATCGCCCGCCTTGAGTCGCGTCCCCGACTTAATCACGTCATCAAGGTTCTTGTAGCCGACAGCCTCCGCCTGCTTAATCGTCTCGACGACGCTCTCGCGTTCGGTCTTGCAACGGCTTATGAAGTCGATATAGCCCGCCGCTAATTTCTCCATAGCCGCCTTGTCGTCGTCGGTGTAGGTGCTCCACACGGAAGGTTTCTTGTCCTTGTCTTCAGCCATTTTACGTTTCTCCTTTTCTGTTTGAAGTCTTTTCCACTCGCGCAATCGTTCCCTGAGTTCGGCGACTTGCGCGGTCAGTGTCTTATCGTCCATTGATACCCTCGATTATCTTTAAGAAGTCTTCAGCAGTCTCGGCGCGGTTAAACTGATTCCTAAGTTCCGCCCCGCCCGCCAAGCCCTTAGTGTACCACGCGGCATGGGCTCGCATTTCGCAGACGCCGACGCGTTCGCCCTTGTAGAAAATAATCTTCTGCAGGTGGCGACGCATGACGGCGGCTCGTTCATCTATGGTCGGCGGCTCCAGTCGTTCGCCCGTCAAGAAATATTTCAGCAAACGATTGATAATCCACGGATTGCCCTGCGCGGCTCGACCAATCATCACGCCATCGGCTTTAGTCGTCGCTAAAATCTTATCCAAGCTGTCGAAGTCGCGAACGTCGCCGTTGGCAATGACCGGAATTTTGACGGCGGTTTTGACGCGGGCAATCTCTTCCCAGTTCGCCGCCCCCGAATAGAATTGCTCACGCGTCCTGCCGTGTACCGCTATGAAGTCGACGCCCGCCGCCTCAGCACGCTTAGCGACCTCCACGGCGTTAATCTCATTGCAACCGAGCCGAATCTTTACGCTTATGGGCAAGCTTACGGCTCGTCTTATGGCGGACAGAATCTTTTCTAGCAACGCGGGGTTCTTCATCAATGCGGAGCCTTCTCCGTTCTTGAAAATCTTTGGCGCAGGGCAACCGCAGTTAAAATCAATGACGGTAGCCGAGCCGAGTTCTTCGACATAAGCCGCCGCCTCAGCGCAGATTGCCGGTTCCGAGCCGAAGATTTGAATTGCCGTTGGTCGCTCCTCTTTGACAGTCCGAAGCATGGCTAGCGTTTTCTCGTTGCGATAGTGGACGCCCGCCGCGCTGACCATTTCCGAAAACATCAGCAAGCCTTTAAAGTCGTTGTCGAGTAGCTCCCTAACCAAAACCCTGAACGCCGTATCCGTGACTCCCGCCATCGGTGCAAGGAAGATTGGCTTTTGGAAGATTTCTACAACGTCAGAGCGCGGGAACTGTCTACGAACTATCGGAGACTTCGACGCGACCGCTGGATGCAACGTCACGTTGCTCATTGGGAATTACGCTCGTGCAAGACGCGCAAGCCAGTAAGCGTCAAGAAGTGGTCAATCTTGTCAATCGTCTTGGACTCGCGGTAAATCATCTTGGCAAGCCCGCCCGTCGCGATAACTTTTGCGTGCCAACCCGCGCCCATTTCCGCCCGAATCTTTTCTACAATCGTATCAATCTGCCCGACGTAGCCATAGATGATTCCCGACTGCATACAAGCCGTTGTGTTGTGCCCGATGACACTTTTGGGCGGAATAAGTTCAATGCGTGGAAGTTTCGCCGTCGAGTTGAACAGAGAATCCGCACTAGCCACGATGCCCGGCGCAATTACTCCGCCGAGGAAGTCGCCCTTCTCCGAGACAACATCAAAAGTCGTCGCCGTGCCAATGTCAATCACAATCAGCGGTCCGCCATATTGCTCGAAGGCTCCCACGGCATTAACAATCCTATCCGCCCCGATTGCCCGCGGGTTTTCGTAATTAAGCTTGATACCCGTCTTGATACCTGGTCCGACCACTAGCGGACGAATCTTAAAATAACGCTCGCACATCTTCACGATAGGCACAACCATTGGCGGCACGACCGACGAAATAATTATGTCCTTCACGTCAGAAATCTTCACGCCCTGATAGTGGAAAAGGTCATTAATCAACATGCCGTATTCGTCGCCGGTTTTCTGTCTGTCCGTCGAGATTCTCCAATGCTTCATCAGATTTTTTCCGCTGTAGGTGCCCATAACGATATTGCTGTTTCCAATGTCAATTACTAAAAGCAAAGTCTCAACTCCTTAAAGTTCTTAGGAATCGCCGCAAATAATCCAAGTCCGAATAGTCCCGCCAAAGCTCCCGCTCGCGCATGAAGTCCATTAGGTACGAAATGATTTTTATCGAAACCTTTCCGAGGTCAGCGGCGATAGGATAGGGCAAAGCTAACAGGTTCGGCAGGTCGCTTAGAAGGAGCCGCGCCTCTGAAAGTTTCATGCCGTCTAGGGATTTAAATATCGCGGCAAGGGACGCCTCCTCGTAAATCTGTTCGTTAAGGTAAGTGCTCAAGGCTCGGCAAGTCAACGCAGTCTCCAAAGGTAACTTAGCACCCGATGCGCACGCCGATAAATTTTTAGTCAAGGCACGTTTCAGACGCGCAAGCTTAGCTTTGTCCTCCTCAAAAGAAAAATTCGCCTCACGGGCAATGCGATAGCTCAATATGCCCTCGTCGAAGACTTCGTTGCGGTCGTACATCTTGAACCACGAATCATCAAGATATGTACTCTGCTTGCCCGCCCGCCCCTTTAAAATCTTCTGCCGGTGCTCCTCGCGGCTCTTAACGTGGTAGTGATTAATCGCAAGCCTCTCCGCCGTGACTGGCTCATTGCAATAGTTATCGACCCGCCCGCCGCGTTCGTTGACGGAGTGATAGCCCTCGAAGTAAATCGGGAAGTGCGCGCTCGTAAAGAAATTCACTCTACGCGGGTTGGCGATTGTCTTAACTTGAGCATTGCCGCCGGGTATGTCGCGATTTGGAATGGGAACGACCCAATCACTTTTTGCCCGCCGCGTGAACCTCTCCAAGACGCCCCGTGAGTAATCCGCTGACTTCTGTTTATTCGAGCCGAACAGCTACCAATTAATCGCCACGCCCGACGCCGTCTCTTCACCCGATAAAATATCGTCGACGACCTCCGCGACAGTCTGAGCTGTCTTGGGATAAATGAACTCGTCCAAATCCACGAACGCCATATATCGACATGCGAACCGATAATCCCGAACAGCCTCATCATACGCGGCGAACTGCATCGACTCGCCCGGAAAATATTTGCTCGTGACCAAGCCCGCCCTGACATACGGCGCGATAATCTCGGAGTAATCGTCAGTCGATTCGTTATCATAAAGATAAAAGTGGTCGACTCCAGCAAGCAAATGATAGTCGAGCCACTCTTTAAGATAATGTCCCTCGTTCTTCAAAATCGCGACAATCGCCACGTCATACAGAAACAAATTCTTATCAGCCGCCAAAAGACTTCACCTCGATTATCTGAGATTGCGGAGCTTCGATTCGATAAAGGCAAGTCCGTCCTCTGGGATATTCGGTTTGAGAACGTGCCCCGCCGCTGACGAGCGGTTAATCTCGCTGATAACGGAAAAGTCTCGCGTGTCCGTCATGATTATCACGGGGATATTGCTAAGCTTAGTGTTGCTGTTGACGAGCGATAAAAATTTCAATCCGTTGACGAACGGCATATCCAAACTTACAAGCACCAAGTCCGCGCCGTTTTGCTCCAAAAGCCTCATGCCCTCCGCCGCACTTTGAGCCGTGGTGATTTGGCAGGGGAAACGATTCTTTAGCCGTTCCCGCTCTTGCCTCAGGTCGAAAATATCATCGTCGATAAGCATGATACGGAAGGACGACTTCTGCGGTTTCGTTTCAATGGCGGGCGCGGCTTCCTCTTTGATGTTGAGAACTTTACTAACACGCCCGATTAAGTCTGCCGGGGCGCAGGGTTTCGTAACGTAATCTTGCACGCCGAGGGCAAAAACGTCCGCTACAATCTCCCGCCGCGTCGAACTAGACATCATCATAACTGGCACGCCCTTAAAGCGTTCGTCGTCTCTAATGCGCCGCAACATATCCAGCCCATTGTAATCCGCGTCCAAGATGACAAGACTTATTTCGCGGCTGACGAGCGTATTAATCGCCGTCAAAGGATTGTTCGCTGTGAGGATTTTAAAATCCGCCAAGCCACGTTCCAGAACAATTTTTGTTATGCTCAAGTTGCGTTCGTCGCTGTTGACAATCAAGATTAAATTCTCGTCCTTGCCCTCGGCGACCCGCTTTAATATGTTGCTTTTAAGAGTTTCCATGCGCTCGCCCTGGACTTTTGCCCGCTCACGAAATTTTTCTAGGCAAGGTTCGCAATACAAGCCGCCTTTTATCGGTCGACCGCAACCCGCGCAAACTCGTCCGCCGCCCAATCTGTTTCTGCTATCTGAAGTTCCTCTTCTTACCATTTCAGCCTCCTTACCTCCTCCAAGAAACGCCGAGACTTTAGCTTACTAAAATCCTATCTTAGCCTTTTGCTAAGGGATTGTATAACTTTCGTTGTCTTTTTGCAAACGGTTTTAGTTTCAGTGGGCTAAAGCTGAATTACTTCGTCGGCGGCGTTGATGACTGCTAAACGGTGAGTTGCAATTATAATCGTCCTGCGCGGCGATATTTTTTTTATCAAGTTGATAACTTTTTGCTCTGTGAGTTCATCAAGACCGGCAGTCGGTTCGTCGAGTAGGATAATCGGCGAATTTTTTAATATGGCGCGAATCAAGCCGAGGCGTTGGAGTTGTCCGCGACTAAGTTTTTGCGTCGAGTTCAAATCGAGTGGTAAATTGAGTTCGGCGAGTAAAATTTTTAGTTCGGCGGCGTCGAGGGTGTCAAACATTGTGAAATTCTTGATTAAAGGCGCGTCGAATAGGTGCGGGGCTTGCGGAACGTAGGAAACCTTCGACAGCATAGAAATTTTTTCCATTCGCGAGGTCGGCAAGTCATTCCAGAAGATTTCGCCAGCCGTCGGTGTTAAAAGACCCGCCAGAAGTTTTAAGACTGTCGATTTGCCCGCGCCGGAGTCCCCGATTAAAGCCGTGACCTTTCCCGCAGAAAATTTCAAATTTAAGCCGCTAAGTACCGGCGATTTTTTTTTGGGATAAGTAAAAGTCACGTCGACGAATGAAATTGACGGCGGCATTAAAATTTTCCCGGCGGAGCCAACGACTTTATCTGCATGAACTAAAAAAGTTTTCAGTCGTGCGAGTGATTCGCGAGCCGAAATCATCACGTGGAAGGCTACGCCAAATTTCCTTATTGGCAAGAAGAATTCGGGCGCGAGCAGTAGCAAGAATAACGCCGCTTGGAATTCGACACTGCCGGCGACCAATCTAAGCCCCAAAGTCACAGCGACCAATGCGATTGACAACGTTGTAATCAATTCTAGGGCGAACGACGACACGAAAGCCAATTTGAGCACGTCGAGAGTTGCCGCCGATGATTTTTGCGACGCCTCATGAATTTTTTTAGCTCCCGCGTCGATTCGTCCGAACATTTTAAGCGTTGTGATTGCGGATAGTAATTCGCGGAAGTCTGCGTTTAATTTTTGGAGTTCAGCCCATGCGCGAGCGTTTTTTTCAGCGGTAGCCTTGCCAATCAGCCATAACAAAAGCGGGGCAATCGGCAGCGTCACGAGCAAGATTCCAGCCGTCAATAAATCGGTGAACGCCGCGCAAATAAAAAATATCGGCAGGAAGACTATCGCGGAGGCGATTTGCGGCGCGACCTTCAGGAAGAAGTCGTCCAAACTTTGAACGGTATCGAATATCAGCGTTAGGAGTTCGCCGCTTTGAGTTTCTTTGATAAAAATCTGTTCGTGGATTGAATTTCGGAAGGAAGTTTGGACATTGACTGACAGGCGGGCGAAAAGTCTTTCCGTCATGCCCGATAAGATGAATCTGACCGCGAACAATCCGAACGTCGCCAATAAAAATTTTTCTGACGGCGAGTTGATGAACTTAATCAGAGCCGCCGCCGCGAGCAAAATAAAAAATCCTTCGACGACTTTGCAGAGGACAATTTCGCCGAGGATTTTTTTTGATTCGGGTTTAATAGTGAACATCAGAAGCCGTCACACGTTCCTTGAAGATTTTGTAAGACCAAGCTTGATAGATAAGGACAATCGGGACGAAGATTAGAGCCGCAATCGTCATAAGCGTCAAAGTGTGGGGAGTGGAGGCGGCGTTGTAAATGTTTAGGCTCCATTCGGGCGAAATACTCGAAACCATCAATCTTGGGAACAAAGCGTTAAAGAAACCAATCGTTAGGAAAGCAATACCGAGCGTCGAGGAGATAAAAGCCTTGCAAGCGTTGCCGGCATGAGCCGCCGCACAACTTGCAATCAACGCGCCAATCGAAATCCCTAAAAATATGACCGTGCTAAGTTTTGCGAGAATATCAGTATCGACAGCGGCGACGGCGGCGAACATCACGTAAATAATCAAGGTCGTAATGCCCAGACAGGTTGCTTTGCGTTGTAAGTCTTCGACAAGGGCTTTATCGGCGATTTTGAGTGCTAAGAAGTTTGCGCCGTGGAAGGCGAACAGTAGCACGAAGAAAATTCCTCCGACGAGTGCGCACGGGTTAAGCAGGTCAAAGAAAGTTCCGACGTAATGCATTTCGTAGTTAATTGGCAAGCCGCGAAGGAGATTCACGACCGCCACGCCCCAGAGCAGAGCTGGTACGAGACTTCCGAACATGATTCCGAAGTCCCAGAAGTTAATCCAGTCGGAATATTGAAGTTTGCCGCGCAATTCAAAGGCGACGCCGCGCATAATCAACGCCAGAAGCATCAGGAACAGCGCAAGATAAAATGTACTGAACATCGTAGCGTAGACGTGCGGAAAAGCCGCAAAAGTCGCGCCGCCTGCCGTAATCATCCAAACTTCGTTGCCGTCCCACACGGGACCGATTGCGCGGACAAATTGCGAGCGTTCATTCTTCGGACGACCAATCATCATCATGCCCACGCCGTAATCAAAGCCCTCAAGGATAAAAAACCCCGTGAAGAGCACCGTTATCAAGATAAACCAGACGATATTTAAATCCATAATCCTCACTCCCTTTCAGCGGGTCAAAACTGAATAAATAACCGTTACAGCAATCGCTCCAATTCCTGCAACAGCCGCACCGATACCGACAATCGCCGCGACCGTCAAATTTTGTACGTGCTTACTTATTCCGTCAATTTTTGTGTCCATAGCGTCCATCTTTGCATAGAAACGTTGATTCATGTCTTTCATATCGGCATCATGTTTTTGGCGCATTTCCATAATTTCAGTTGCTCGCTGATTATCACGGTCGCGCATTTCAGTTTTAAAGTCGCGCATTTCCTGCATAAACATTTCAAATTTAGTTTCAAGATTATCAACGCGTCTTTCAACTGTTGTAATTCTTTCTTCTGCGTTAATCATTGTAATCACTCCTCAGAAGTGATTTTAGTCCGCCGAATGAACATGACCGCCGCGAAGACTGCTAAGACTGCCAAGAACAGATAAATTGCCGTGAAGCCGATTAACGTTATCCAGACCTCCCCCGCAGATAGATTCGGGCTGACTGCCAAAGCTGTTTTCTGCAAGCCGACGACTATCCACGGCTGACGACCCGCCTCGGCAATGTACCAGCCCGCAGAGTTCGCGATAAATGGCAACGGCAACAGTATCGGCATAAATTTAAGGCAACAGAGATGTTCGCGGATTTTATCTCGGCAGAAGAAGACTAAAACGCCCGTCACGAAGACGATAAGCAATAACGCGCCGCCCGAACCGACCATAGCCCTAAAGCTCCAGAACATGCCGCGCACGTCGTTGGGAATGTAATAGCCGCTCCCGTATTTTTCGACTGCTTCGCGTTGCAAATCGTTGATACCTTTGACTTCGCCGCTAAAAGAGTTGTGCACCATAAAGCTGAACATTTTCGGGATAAGAATTTCAAAATCGTTGCGTCCCGCCTCTTGATTGATGTCAGCGACGACTGCGAACGGCGCAGGGTTCTCCGTCTCCCATAAAGCCTCGAATGATGCAAGCTTCATTGGATTAGCTTCGGCAAGATACTGCGCGTGCATGTGACCCGACCCCATGACGCCGAGCACGCCGAGCATCGTGTAGAGGACTGCGCGGCGCATCGTCCTGATAAACATTTCCCGCGACGCCTCGTCAGTTGCAATCTTCCACGCACTCACGACGATAACTAAAAAGCCGCCAGTGGTAATTCCCGCGAACAATGCATGAGAATATTCACCGACGACATAAGGATTGGTGACTAGCTCAACAAAATCCTTCATGACTGCGCGTCCGTCTTCAATCGCATAGCCGACGGGGTGTTGCATAAAAGAATTCGCCACGAGAATCCAGAACGCCGACAAGTTGCTACCGAAAGCGACAATCCAAATGCATAAGCAATGAAGTTTCTCGCTTAGCTTGTCCCAGCCGAAAATCCATAGCCCGATAAACGTCGACTCGATAAAGAAGGCAGTTAGAGCCTCAAGCGCGAGCGGTGCTCCGAAGATGTCGCCCATGAAGCGTGCATACTCCGACCAGTTCATACCGAAGTGGAATTCTTGCACGATACCAGTTACAACGCCCATTGCGAAGTTAATCAGGAAGATTGTCCCGAAGAACTTCACGAGCTTTTTAAGCTTGACTCGCTCCTCGTAACTGCCGCTGTTGATGTACCACGTCTCAAGCAGTGCCACGAAGATTGATAAGCCCAAAGTCACCGGAACGAATAAGAAATGATAGATAGTTGTGATTGCGAACTGCAGTCGCGATAGGATTAGTGCGTCCATTAAATCACTTCCTTTTTAGTTGTTGGCTCCTATTAAATCTTGACAAACTCCCCACGAAAGGGATTGTGCTATCTTCAACACTTGCTTAAAAATTTAAGTCTTACGGTGTCTCCTGCATGGGTCGTTGTCCCAACCCAAAAAGTCTATCTGTCCTACGCTGGAGTGCCGCCATTACAGCTAATCTTTGCCCCTCCCTCTAGGCGTTGTGGCGGGCGACAGGAGTCGAAAGGCTCGGCCACTGCTGCAGTAGTTTTTCGGGCATAGTTTGAACTGCCTTTTACGCTTGGTCTGTCCCCGAATTTTACTTATCACCTCTTATCAAAAAAGTTTTCCACATTATAGACGCGTAAAATATTTTTTTCAATCGTGCGGCTTATATCCCCCTTAGCTAAAGTTAGGGGTTTTATGCCGCTTGACAACGAAATTTGCAACCAGACTAACGACGCTCTTTAATCGCCTGCTCAAGCAATTTTTCAAGCTCCGCCGTGTCAATCTGAGCCGTGACGAACGATTTTATTAAGATTCCGCCCTCGTCCATGTCCAATGAAAACTTCGTGTCCGTCACGTGCAAGACGCCCGCGCTTATCGTCGTAACTTCGTCGTCGGTTAGTTCGTTGTCAATCATCAGCGACTGCCCTTTGACGAAGACGCAAACTTTTTCTAAGGCGTCGCGTTGAGCATAAAGCTCGGCTTGCTCCTTTGCATAGTCAATAGTCTCGTCCGTCATGAGGTATTCGCCGTAGCCCGTGTAAGTTTTAATCTCGGCGTGGGCTGTCGACGCGAACAGAATCATCAAGACAATTGCCGCCAAAAATTTCCGCATGTCATTTCCCTCCTTGATTAGGGGCAGTCATTTCCCCGCGTTGAACCATGAGATTAAAAGCCGCCTCCATTATCTGCCGACCGATTGGAACTGCCGAACTTGCCCCGAAGCCGCCTTGCTCGACGATAACCGCCACGCTGATTGCCGGATTGTCAAAAGGACCGTAGCCGACGAACCAACCGTGGTCAGTGCCCTGCGAATTCTCCGCCGTGCCAGTCTTGCCCGCAATGTCATAGGGGAAGCCGATAAAGTTCCTTGCCGCCGTGCCGTTGACTGTGACATCATGCAAGCCCGCTTGAACCAGTTCGATAACCCAAGGCTCCACTTGCAGTTCGCCGACGAGTTCGGGCGTAAAGTCTTTGATAACTTCTTTATCCTGCGTGACGATTTGCCTAACGAGGTGCGGCTTATAACGTTTGCCGTTTGCAGCAATCTCGCCCATGACCATTGCAGCTTGAAGTGGCGTCACGAGGTTAAAGCCTTGCCCAATCGCCGCGTCCATTATCTCCGACAAATAAAACTCATCGTGATAGACATCCCACTTGTATTCTTTCCAATCGGCAAGCCCCGGAGACTCGTAAGGCAAATCAATCCCCGTGACGGAGCCGAGACCAAACATACGAGCATAACTTTCCAGAAGGTCAGCCCCCAAACGATTGCCGCATTCATAGAAGTAAACGTTATCGGAGTGACTTAACGCCGCGTGGAAGTCGAGCCAGCCGAGAGCCTCGCCGCCCGCGTTGCCTTTTGGAACAAGCCAAT
Source organism: Selenomonadaceae bacterium (assembly GCA_017518105.1). Taxonomy (GTDB): domain Bacteria; phylum Bacillota; class Negativicutes; order Selenomonadales; family Selenomonadaceae; genus Quinella. The sequence goes on along the minus strand of JAFWWC010000002.1, from coordinate 178,470 downwards.
GCGTTCCGCCGTCAAAGATTAGTTCGTCAGGGGCGACGCGCCCCGATGCCAAAGCCGCCGTGCCAGTTACGATTTTAAACGTGGAGCCAGGCGGGTATTCGCCAGTTATCGCTTTGTTGTCCATCGGGTGATAGGGGTTGTTGTTGATTGCATTCCAATCCTTGGTTGATATACCGTGAGCAAAAAGGTTCGGGTCGAAAGCGGGACGACTAACCAGAGCTAAGACTTCGCCCGTCTGAGGATTAAGGACGACCGCCGCCGCCGCGTGACAACTCAACTGAGCCAACATGTTATCGACAGCCGCCTCCGCCGCCATTTGTAAATCACGGTCAATCGTCAAGATTAGGTCGTAGCCGGGCTTAGGCTCCTTCTTGCCGAGGATTTGTACGGGCTTGCCCGCCACGTCGACTTCAACTTGCTCGCCGCCGTTCTCGCCGCGTATCTCCTTATCGTAGACGCGCTCCAAGCCGAACTTGCCGATGATGTCTCCGGACTTGTAGCCCTCTTCCTTTTTAGTCTCAAGTTCGGCGTCGGAAATCTCGCTGACATATCCGAACGTATGTGCGCCCTCCTGCTTTAGGTAGTAGTTCCTAATCGGCTGAACTTCTATGACAACGCCTGGATACAAGTCCTTTTGCTCCTCGATAATCGTTACGATGTCTTGAGAAACGTCGGGGCGAATGCGTATTGGGTCGAAGCCGGAGTGAACGGAAATCCTTTGCTGAATCTCTTCGATGGGAACGTTTAGGAGTTTGGAAACGCGTTCGACGACTTCGGGCTTAATGGGTTCGGTCAAAGGCAAGAGTGAGACGCTGAAGCCTGGACGGTTCGTGACGAGCAGTTGACCGTTTCTATCGTAGAAGGTGCCACGCGGAGCCATTGTCGGGATAATCCTTATGCGGTTGCCGTCGGCTAGGTGTGCGTAGTATTCGCCGTCATAGAGTTGCAGATAGCCGACCCGCGCAATCAATATCGCAATGATAAGCGTCGCCATAACTGCCAGCGGTTTTAGTCGCCCGATATATTCCTCTCCATTGTTCGAGTTGTCTATCACGTTTGAAGTCCTCCTGCTAAGTCTTTATAATCAACGGAATTATATCATGCGAAGGAGAAATTAAAAGTGGAAAATTTCAGCGCACCAATCGCGGCGGCAATGAAAAGATATTCGGCGGACGGAGTGATACCCTTCCACACGCCAGGGCACAAACAAGGACGCGGAGCACATGAACTTTTGCGCGAACTTTTGACGGTGGAAGGACTACGGCAAGAAGTTTCACTAATGGAGGAGCTTGATGACCTGCACGCGCCGCACTCTTGCATAAAGGAGGCTCAAGACCTCGCTGCTAGGCTGTGGCACGCGGACGAGTGTCTTTTCATGGTAAACGGCACAACCTCCGCAGTGCAAGCAATGTTATTCGGGACGCTCGAGGCGGGCGATTTGGTGATGATTCCCCGCAATGCTCATTGGTCAGTTATCGCGGGGCTAATCTTATCGGGCGCAACTCCAATCTTCTTGCCCGTGGACTTCGACGACGAATTTAATCTGCCGCTCAATGTCAGCGTCGAGACGATTGAACGCGCCATAAAAAAATTCCCGCAAGCGCGGGCGGTGCTGTTAGTTTCTCCGAACTATTATGGCGTGGCGGCGGACTTGCCTAGGATTGCTAAGCTCGTACACGCGGCTGGCATGATTCTTTTAATCGACGAGGCTCACGGGGCGCATCTGACTTTCTGCGACGAGCTACCACCTTCAGCAATGGAGGCAGGAGCCGACCTCGCCGCGCAATCGACGCATAAAATCCTAGGCTCCTTAACTCAAAGTTCAATGCTCATGTTAAGAAAAGATTTCCTAGACGTTGAACGGGTTAAGCGGGCGGCAAGCCTCCTGCAGACGACCAGCCCCAATCAACTACTACTTGCGTCTTTAGACATTGCCCGACTTCAAATGCAACTCGACGGACAAAAAAAAATCTGCGCGGCAGTCGAGCTATCAAAGCGGCTCCGTGCAGAGATAAAAAATTTTTTCGGGCTTAAAGTCTTTGAAGGCACGAACCTAGACCCGACAAAAATTACTGTGAACGTTCAAGGCTTGGGGCTAACAGGGCAGGAGGCGGAAGAGATTTTGCGTCGCGAACTCCGCGTTCAATGTGAGCTGTCTGACACGGCGAATCTTCTGTTCTTAGTGACCTTCGCTGACGACGCCGAGACAATCTCCCGACTCCTCAACGCCCTAAGACATTTGCCGCGACGCACGCCGAAAAAAATCTTGCCGCCCCTGTTGCCGAAGGGAATCACCGTTGCCAAACTCAGCCCGCGTGAAACTTTCTACCTGCCCTCCGAGGTCGTCCCATTGATTGAAGCCGTCGGGAAAGTTTGCGCCGAGGAGGTGACGTTCTATCCGCCAGGGATACCGCTACTCATGCCTGGCGAAGAAATTTCCGCGCAAGTCGTCGAGATGATTCGCCAGGCTCAAGGACACGTCATCGGCATGGGTGATTCAACCTTAGCAACGATAAAGGTCGTCGCCTAACGAACAGGCATTTCCAAATCGTCAAGAGGTTTGAACTCTAAGCCGTCGGGGGTCTTCAAGATGACTTCCAACTTGTCGCCGCTTTTAACGGGGTCTGCGAACTCGACGGGCACGCCATTGACCTTGATTACAAAACTCATGCGGCTTTTGGCGGGCGGCGGTTTGAAATTGACGGCAAGCAGGGCATCGCTGACCATGACGAAAATTTTTTCCTCGCGTTCGTAGACAATCTCCGCGCCGTCCTCAACAATCGTATTTTCGGTCGAGACGCGCCCATTGACGCTTAAAAGAATCGTCGTAGCCGTCGGTATCTTGTACTCTTTGCCGTTGTAGAAAATCTTCACGGCGTTGGCTCGGCTCTCGTCCTTGATAATCTCGCCGACTTTGATAGCGTCGTTGGCAACGTATTCAATCGCATCGCCCGCCTTGGGAACGTCAGAAACGTCTGCGCGGTCGCCGTTTAGGTAAATGTCTGGCGTGCAGGTGTAGTGAGCCTTGCTGCCGTTCAGCGTGTAATGAATCTTCTTGCCGGCGGGCGGATAGTTCGCAAGCCTTAGGAGTTCGCCGACAGTCCGCTTGGTCTTCGTGTTTAGATCGTCGCCGTCTAAAAGCGTGCGGCTCGGCAAGCTGACTTCATCATTGACTAGGAGCTTTGGCGCAACGGAAAATTCTTTGCCATTAACCGTGACTGTAAAGGTCGGCTCGATTGCTATGATGTCGTCGATTTTAATTTGCGCACTTACTCCGTCCTCGCCCGCCTCAATCGTTATGCGGCAGTTGTCTTCAAGCGGCGTCTCCAATGTCGCGGGCTTGTCGTTGACAAAAATCTTAGCAAGAGTTCCCATCGTTCCCGCAAAAAATTTCTTCTCGCCGTTAAGAGTAATGCCCACGCCCAGTCCCGGCTTGCCGTTGAACTTCTTGTAATCAATGCCCGCACTCAAGATAGCGTCGCCAACAGTCAGCTCGCGGAAGTGGAATAGGTTAATCTCCTGCCCGTTAATCGTCACGTTGAAGAAGTGGAAAGTATCCGTGGACGCAACCTTGAGAATACCAAGCGGGGTGGCGGCGTCGGGCGATTGCAAGGCGGCGGGAATGTTCTTAATGCCTTCGACCCTATCGGGCTTGCGAACGGCTACATGGTCTGCGGGCATGTTCAAGGCTTCGGCGACGAGTTTATTTAAGTTTGGACTCAATGCGCCGCCCCCGACCAGTAACAGTGCTTGCGGTGGGTCGTTGCCGTTTAGTTCCAGAATCGTTCGGGCAATGGCGTTGGCAATCATCACGACGTGTTCATTAATCGGCATGAGAATTTCTTCCGCCGTCAAGTCGTAGGGGCGTCCGAGAATGTCATTGAAGGTCGCGCCTTCCCCGTTAGTCGCCTTGCGCTTAATCTCCTCGGCTACATTGAAATCGAGCAGGAACCGTTGACTGATTGCCTCGGTGACTTCATCGCCCGCCAAAGGTACCATGCCATAAGCAATAACTGAACCGTTCTTGGTTATCGCAACGTCAGAGGTGCCCGCGCCCACGTCGACAAGGACGATATTAAGATGACGCATACTCGGCGGGACAAGGACATTGATTGCGGCTATCGGCTCCAATGTCAAAGCTCTGACCTCAAGTCCGGCATAGTGCAAGGCAGTCTGCATTGAGTCGACGACTTGCCGCGGCAGGAACGTCGCGATAACTTTTGTCTTAGCAATCTTGCCGCGTTGCCCAACCAAACTTTTAAGTCTGATGCCGTCAAGCTCGTAACTTATGATGCTGAAGCCGACGCAATAATAAATCTTAGCGTCAATCTTCTTCTCGTTCGTTAGCTGAGCTTGAGCAAGTTGAACAGCGGCAAAGTTCAGAGAGCTTTGAATCTCATCGGTGATGACGCCGTTGATTTCTTGAGTTGCCTCGGCAGTCATGGTGTATAAGGCACGACCCGCCGCCGCTATTGCCGCGCTTTTGAGTTCGCCGACTTGCTCCGCCAAAAAATTTTTAACGCGTATGATGACTTCGGCGACCTGCGGCACGTCATGTATCTGCCCGTCCAACATAGCGCGGCTTGTGTGCTCCAGCCTATGCGTCGCGATAATTTTCATTTGCCCGTCGTCGTCTTGTTCAGCGACAATCCCGATAACCGAACGCGTTCCTATGTCCAAGGCAAAAATTTTCTCTTTGCCGTCCGTCTTGTAATCAATCTTCCGTCGTTCGCGCTTAGGCTTTATCTCGGTTGAAACTTTCTTTGGTCGTCCGCGTTTAGTACTATCATCTTTCCTAGGTCGTCCGCGTCGCGGTTTGAGCTCCTCGTCAATGATTTTATCTGCCATAAAATTTTCTCCTTGCATTAAAGGTTATTGCGTTTACTTCGCGAATTAAGGGGATAATCCTTTCAAGCGATGTAAAAAAGGCGGTGTAAACATGACTGGAAGCAGAGAAGTAATAACAGGCGGAGACTTCAAGCGCATGGTAGCCGGCGCGTACAGTGAATTTCTTTTGGAGTACGAAACGATAAACGGTCTAAGCGGTGCAGGGACGTTAGCGGGCACACATATCTTGCGGACGATGGGGGCGGCGGTCATGCCCCTTGCCGATGCCAAAGATGATTCAATCGGCGGACTGGCTCGCAGGGTTTCAACGGCGGCGGTCTTCGGGGCTCGTGGCAATGCGGGCGTTGTCCTTGCGCAGATGTTTCGCGGAATAAGTGCGGGGCTTGTCGGCAAGTACGACGCGACGGGTTCGGAGTTCGGCAAGGCTTTCCAATACGGAATACTCTACGCGCAAAGACTTATCCCAGAAGAACCGGAAAGCCCATTTATCTCCGTGGCAAAGGCGGTAGCAAAGGGAGCCTATCACGCAGTGCGGGACGGCGTGCCAATAGTCGAGATTTTGTACAAGGCAATTCAATCGGGCGAGGCGGCAGTCGAGGTAATCGGTCTCAACGACGCGGGCGCAAATATCATGCTCAGTTTCTTGAAAGGATGCTTGAAGGGAATCGACGGAAACTTTGTATCGCCCGCCGTGAGTCTGTCGCTCGGTTTGGGGACGCATAAGAACATGCCCGACCCGCGCAACGATTTGGTGCGACCGTATTGCGTGCGCCTGCGTGTAAAGAATCCTAAGGCGAACTTGCCAGAGCTTGAACGGCAAATGCGGGACTTCAGTAGCTTTTCAATCGTCGAACGGGCGCACGGCGGCTTGGATATTCATCTGCACACAGATCACGTCGGCACGACTTTGGAGCAAGCAATCGGTTGGGGGCCGCTGTCAGAGGTCAAGATAATCAACATGAGCGAAGTACACGCCTTGCCTTTCCACGAAGCCATAATGAAAGTCGCCGCCCTTGCCGTAGCTAAGGATTCAGTCGAAGCACAGAAACTTCAAGACGCGGGAGCCTCAATCTTGGTTGCGGGTTCGGAGGAGTCGTCGCCTTCCTTGGCGGAGATAATTGGGGCGGCTCATTCGGATTTGGCGTCGAGTTATGTCTTAGTGTCGTCCAGTCCCGATTATCGCTTGGTTTTCAAACAGGCGAAGAGGCTTTTGGGCGGGCGCGTCGAGTTGGTTTTAGCTGACACCTTCGAGAACACCTTGACCGCATTGAAGAAATTTTCGCCGAGCTTATCAGCCGCAGAGAACGCTAAGATTATGTCTAAATTTTAAGGAGGAAGTTTTTATGGTTAATGTTGAATATCTTTATAACCCTACTGATGCCGTAAAAAATTACTTAGACAAAAGTCTTTTTTTAGACGAGAAAGACGAGAAGTTAGGATTTGAAGTAGTAAACAACGGAACTATCCTTCCATATAAAAAGACGATTGACGGTAAATATTCTCAAGACGGTTGGGGATTTGGTGGTATCGTAGATGGAAGCGGAAATTATCTTCGAAGAAGTTTTGTAAACTCTGGTGCTGGTCAAGCTTATACCCCCCCCCCAGAATCAATTCAACATAGTTCTGAGACAGTCATTTATCTTGGAATGTTTCATAGTACGTGGGGTCACGCTATCACCGATGGTATTCAGCGGATTTGGTTTTTAAAAAGCGAACTCATGAACCAGTTTAAAAATTGTCCGCTGGTGTATCTTCTCTGCACCAAAAGAGAAATCTTCACTCTTGAAAGCTATAAAAGTTTCAGGCGATTATTGGAGATTTTGGAGGTCGACGTTGATAATCTCAGACTTATAACCGAACCAACGGAATTTGATAAAATTATTCTGCCGAACAGTTCTTTTGCAATTGGAAAATTTACTGCCGAATATCGCGAATCAATTAATCGTATAAGAGATTTTGCTATGAAAAATAGAATACCTGTCGCCAACAAGAAGTTTTATTATTTTCACGGCTTAAGGCAAATGGGTGAAGATAGGCTCGCTGAATACTTCAAATCTAAGGGTTACGAGATAATCCAGCCAGAGAATCTCACACTCGACGAACAACTGAATTGGTTGATAAACTGCGAAAGTTTTGCCTCCACTCTTGGTTCCGCTTCGCATAATTCTCTTTTCCTGCGCGACGGCACGGAAGCAATTTTTATTCCTCGTCTTGCAAATACTGCTACAAATTATTTTCAGCTGGCAGTCAATCAAGTTAATTCGGTTAATGCCAACTACATAGATTCGACCCTTAGTTTATTTGGTACTTCTTTTTACATAATCAGTGAGCAATTGAAACGTTTATTCGGCGACAAATGGATCGGGTACGACGAGGAGGACTTCAAGAACTTCCTGCAATACGTTAAAGATGGTCTAGGAAGAGGGCTTAATATTAATCAAAAAGCAAAGGAATATTACGATCCTGTGCTGGAAGACTTCATTTCACAGCTCAAGCGGCGCGAAGATTTGATTAAAGGTTGTGGTATGCCGAAAGGTTGGGAGACGTTCCAGCCGACGCTCAGCTATCAGACGCATGTCGGGCGTAAAGGCTGGAGCACATGTCAGTTCGAAGAGCAAATAAGCGGCTTTCTAGAGGACAAATTCGACATTCAAGCCGTTAAAATAAATTTTCCTGGTCATAAAGTCTTTTATTCGGTGTATTACGACGAAGCGGAAGGCTGGTCTCAGGAAGTAACGTTTCCCGAAATAGCAGGCACGACTGGCAAAGCAAAATCAATTTACGGCATGAGAGTTCGGCTTGACGAGAAGGGAGCAAAGGAATTCGATATCCTCTACCGTATACATAAGTTCGACGGCACGTGGACGCCGTGGGCTAAAAACGGTGAGGCAATCTATTCCCACGGGCAAAAGCTAAGCGCAATTCAAATTAAATTGGAGCCTATCAATTCTGCTGAGACGGATACAAAAAAATTCGACTACACGCAGACATTTTGGCTGAAAGATGACGAGATTTATTTACAAGGGCAAAGACCTCAAATAAACTAAAAAGGATGTGATTTAATGCTTGAGGATAGGAAGGCGGAGTTGGTAGCTCTGCGCGACAAGCTGAACGAAATGGGGAATTCACTTTGACATAGCTCGCAAGGAAGAGAAAATCGCCGAGCTTGAATACAAGATGGGCGAGCCGACTTTCTGGGACAACCCCGACGTCGCACAGAAGATAACCCAAGAACTCAACGATGTTAAGTCAGGCATTGAGACTTATAAAAATCTCGTGGCGAAATTCGACGACGCGCAAATACTCTTGGAGCTGGCATTAGAGGAAGAAGACCTTTCGCAGGAGGCGGACATTGCCGCAGAGATAAAAGCAATCGAGGACGGCTTGGAAAACTTGCGGCTGGAGATAATGCTAAGCGAACCCTACGACGCAAACAACGCAATCTTGACGTTGCACGCGGGCGCGGGCGGCACCGAGGCTCAAGACTGGACGCAAATGCTCCTGCGCATGTATGTTCGTTGGGCGGAGCGGCACGGCTTCGAAGTCGAGACGGTTGACTTGCTCCCCGGCGACGAGGCGGGCGTTAAGTCGGCTACGGTCTTCGTCAAAGGTCACAACGCTTACGGCTACTTGAAGTCGGAAAAGGGAATTCATCGTTTGGTTAGGATTTCGCCGTTCGATTCAAATGCGCGGCGTCATACGTCGTTCAGCGCGTGCGACATCATGCCGGAGATTGATGACGCGGTCGAGGTCGATATAAATATGGCGGACGTTCGCGTTGACACGTACAGGGCGAGCGGCGCGGGCGGTCAGCATATCAATAAAACGTCCTCCGCCGTGCGCATGACCCATATCCCGACGGGTATCGTCGTTCAATGTCAAAACGAGCGGTCTCAGATTCAAAACCGCGAGCGTTGCTTAAAGATGCTCCGTGCTAAACTTTTTGAGCTTGAGCTTGAGAAGAAGGAGCAGGAGATTGCCGGGCTTGAGGGCGACTTAAAGAAGATTGAATGGGGTAGCCAAATCCGTTCCTACGTCTTCCAACCATACAAGCTTGTTAAAGACCTTCGCACGGGTGAGGAAACCGGCAACGTTCAAGCTGTCATGGACGGAGAGATTGACCCGTTTATACGCGCTTTCCTTGCCGCCAAAGCTAATGTCAAGATTTGAGGTATCAACGATGAAAAAATTTTTAGCCGTGATAGTCGTCCTGTTGATAGCAGTTGGAGCCTTTGCTCAATTCGCTGTGCCGCGTGCCTTGACGAACTATCTTAAGGATAAAGTCATTCAGCTGACGAAGGCGCAGGAGGTTACCTTGACGCTGGACGCCCTGCCGAGTGCAAAGATTTCTTTGGGCTACGTCGATAAGATTCACTGCACAGCCGACAACGCCACCATTGGCGACCTTCAACTAAAGCAGGCGGTGCTGGACGGCACGACGATTCACATTGACGTTAAAGAGCTTCTCTTTCCGACGGACGGCATAAGCCGTGATGAGCGTACCAATCTCGTCTTGAAGTCGGCTGGCAGTCTGGAACTTAGCGGCATCATCACGGAGGACGCTTTAAGAGATTTCTTAGCGCAGAAGGTTGACCAGTTGAAAGACCCGCAAGTCGTCATGAAGCCTGAAGAGATTCGAGCGGCTGGCAAGATTAAAATCCTCGGACGTGAAGCGGATGTTCAAATCGGCGGAAAGATTGTTGCCCGCGATGGCGACCTTTACTTCCAAATGAACACACTTAACATTGAAAACGCTGTCCTGCGCCGCGTCAATCTCGATAAATTCCTGCACGATTTCAATCTGACGGAACGAGTTAAAATGCCGTTCGGTATGCAATTCAGGACGGTCGAAATGCGGGAGGGTGAAACGTTCGTCACGGCGACGCGGAATTAAATCATGAAGAAATTTACTTACAACAGGACGCTTGTAATCGTCATCTGCATTGGACTGTTCGCCGCGCTGATTATCGCCGGGCAAAGATATTTCGTCGAGTCGGAGAACATGCAGGTTGATATGGCGGTTGACTATCAAAATATCGTTGACCTCGCCGAGCGCGAAGGACTGGAGCTAGACGACGTTTTAAAGCAAGTCAAGGAGGCGGGCATAACGTCTCTTGCAATTTATGATTCGTCGCTTGAGGAGCTTGCCCGTTCAGGAAAAGTTTTCGCTTTGGCGGGCAGTGAAATCTTAGCGAACTATCAGAGCGGCACGCTTAACAATGACCTTTGGCGGCAGACGATTGAATTTGACCTAATTTCTCCGAAGTGGGTTTACGTTATTGGCGGCGACTTGGAAAGTTATTACGACACTAAGGAAGCACTTATTCAGCGGCTGGGCGAGAACCGCGTTAAAATTTTTTCCGTCGGCGGGATTGAGGTTATCGAGGTCAAAGCGCAGTTCGGCGAGCTAATGAAAATGCCTTTGGGCTTGCCGCACGACGAGATGAACAAGGCTCGCGCCGCAGGATTTAATATCCTTGCCCGCCCGATGAACTTCAATAAGTGCACCGCCGAGAACGTGCAATTCTTCTTCAGCAGGATTGAACACTATCCAATATCAGAAATTGTCTTCGACGGTCCGGAGGTTCTGGGCGCGTCGAATTTTCTTGACCTGACGGCGAGCCACTTCAAGCAACGCAATCTGACCTTCGGAGTGATTGAACATTTCACGCAGCTGAAATTTTATCCGCAACTGGGCATGGACTACTTAGCAAACAAAATCGGCAAAAATCACGTCGCACGCCTCTACGCAATTCCAAAGGACGAGCAACCTAAGCTTGATATGCCCACGGCGATTAATCGTTGGTCGACCACGGACAGGGAACGCAATATCCGAATCAACCTTCTGCGTATTTACGAGAAGCCCGAACCCGAAATGACTTTGCTTGAAACGAATTTGAAATACTTCCGCGCAGTGCATGATGTCCTTGAACACGACGGCTTTACTTTCGGCAAGGCAAGCACCTTCGACAATTACTATCCTAACGTTATCCTTCGGGCTTTGGTGATAATCGGAGTCGTGGCGGCGGGCGTCTTGTACTTGTCGTTAATCTCGCGGCGGTTCAATCGCAATCGACGCTTCCAACTGCAATTATTTATCGTGTTAGCTATCATTGCGGCGGCACCAATCCTAATGGGCGCGGGCGGCAAGGTCAGACTGCTAGCGGCGTTCATGAGTGCAAACTTATTTCCAGCCTTAGCGATAATCTGGCAACTCGACCTGCTCCGAGTGATTCAATACAAAATCCGCGTACAGAACCGGGCAATGCGGCTCAAAGATAACTTGTCGACGTTGCAACTGATTTGGATTTCAGGCTTTGCACTGCTCGTTACGGGCGTAATGTCGATGACGGGCGCGGCGTACCTGTCGGGCGCGTTATCGGACGTGTCGTATTTCTTGGAGTTTGAAATATTCCGCGGCATAAAGCTGACGTTCGTTTTGCCGCTCGTATTGGTTGGCGTGGCGTTCCTGCAGAGGTTTAATATCGTCGACGAGGTAAGACAGAACGTCCCCGCCACTCAGCAGATAAAAGAGCTCCTCAACAAATCCGTCAGCGTCAAAGCATTGCTAGCGTTAATGATTGTGTTCGGCGCGTTCGTAGTCTTGATTGCAAGGAGCGGACATACTTCGGGGATGCCGGTTTCGGGGCTGGAAATAAAAATCCGTGCCCTGCTTGAGCAAGTCTTTTACGCCCGCCCACGCTCGAAAGAAATTTTCTTCGGGCACCCCGCGTTTATGTTGGCAATGACAGCCTTCCTAAAGAAGTTTCCGAAGATGATTTGCTTTGCGTTGGTCATGGCGGCTACGATTGGTCAAAGCTCCATGGTTGAGACGTTCGCTCACATGCGCACACCAATCTTTATGTCGTTTATGCGTGGACTCGACGGCTTAATCCCAGGAACGATTATCGGCGCGGTGTTGATTGTAATACTGCAAATCTTTTCTCGACAACTAAAGAAGGAGTGATTCCATGATTCAGCAGTCAAACAACGAGAACGACGGCTAATTCCTTCGTCAGACTGAGATACCTGATATAAGGTAGAGAGCGTCCATAAGTACTTCCTTTAATCAGGATATGATTCATGTTTGCTTTTGTTTTAAAGATAAGACGGGACGTTATGCAAAGTTCGCGGATACAGCTATGTTTTCAATCTTTGAAAATTGCAACCTCCCCAGTCAATTTATATCCAAATTTTACACGACAATACGTTGACGCAAGACAACCGCGAGAAATTTATTTGCATCGCTGAACGGTATAATCAGCTCATAGAGTTTTATAATGTCGAGGGGCTCTGCGCGGATAGAATTAAGGCAATTTATCAAGGGTTTCCAAATGCTGATAAAAGCAGATTTACAATAGGTGCATTTTATCAAGTGTTTATTCCTTTTGTTCTGCCGAAGGATATAGAAAAGGCAATTTACTTCGACGTCGACATTATCGTTAATCTGGATATAAACGAACTTTAGCAAATCGACTTGGAAGATAAACCTCTTTGGGTTGTTCGTTTTCCACTCATAAGTCTCAGAGGAATTGTAAGAGACGAGGATTATTTTAACTCAGGCGTGATATTAATGAACTTGAGAGTTTTGCGCGGCAAAGAAGATATTATAGCTATTGGACTGAAGTTCTTTGAAGAAAATCCTCAACATCTTAGATGACCAGATCCAGCTCTTCTTAACTACTGTTTCTCAGCAAATGCTGTAATGTTGCCGTCAAAGTTCAATCGTGATACAGGAGGTACTCCATGGAAGAGGCGAGATACTCTGGGGGAAAAATTTTATCATTATATTGGTTTGGGAGAAACGTTGCATATTAACATGAACGATGATTTAAACCGACTGTGGAAGGAGTGTTTCGCTAAAACGCCATGGCTCAACGCGGATGTCATCGGTAGGCTTTACGAGAGATTTTCAGCAACCTACAACTATTTGCATAGTAAAACAGCAAAGCTTTCCGCTACTCTTTCTGGTAAGGCACGTTCCTTTGATTCTATGAAAAAATATTTCTTGATATGTGAAGATGAATTAATTATCCTTGCCGAAAACGAAGACTCCATTCAAAATCTAATCGACGCAATGAAACTTTCTCAAGGCAAATGCGTTTTCTTTATAATGACACAAAAATTTCTTAAGAAGAATTTTCCCTTCGATTTGCTAAGCAAGGAAAGCTTTGCTTTAGACAAAGATTTCGTTAGAGGCTGGGAAATTTTATCAAGTGCTCAAGGTTATCCTCTTGGTTCGGGATCGTTGATTGATGCTATGTAAAAAATTTTATTCCCTTCCAAATCGGAGGGGATTTTTTTGTCTGTTGAGAAATAATTTTTTCTGAAAGTTTTGGCAGGAAAAAATAACGGTGCGTAGAAATGCAGAGCCAATGAAGCCTTGCTTCGGAAGTGTTGAAGGTTGTATTTCGTTCAGGGGGGATTATTCTATGAGAAAGACAGAGTGCTTGGCAATGATATTGGCCGGCGGGCAGGGTAGCCGCCTCAAGGCCTTGACGAAAACCGTTGCGAAGCCGGCAGTTCCGTTCGGCGGAAAGTATCGCATAATCGACTTCCCGCTTTCTAACTGTGCAAATTCGGGTATCGAAAAAGTTGGCGTGCTCACTCAATACAAGCCGCTCGAACTTCATAACTATCTGGGTAGCGGTAGCTCGTGGGATCTCGACCGCACGGGCGGCGGCGTGTTCATTCTTCCTCCTTATGCTCGCGAAAAGGGCGCGGATTGGTATCGCGGCACGGCGGACGCTATCTATCAGAATCTCAACTTCATCGACCTTGCCGACCCCGATTACGTCCTGATTCTCTCCGGCGACCATATCTACACCATGGATTATTCGTGGATGCTCAAAGCTCACAAGATGAACAATGCTGACGTTACAATCGGCGTCTTCGAGGTTCCGTGGGAAGAGGCTCCGCGCTTCGGTATCATGGTCACCGATAAAGAGACTGGACGCATTACCGAGTTCCAAGAAAAACCGAAAGAACCCAAATCCAATCTCGCCTCGATGGGCATTTACATTTTCTCGAAACCTTTCCTTAAGAAGTACCTCGAAGAAGACGGCGTTAAGGAAGATTCGACGCACGACTTTGGCAACGACTTGATTCCGAAAATGCTCGCGGACGGCTCGCGCATGTTCTCTTATGCTTTTGACGGCTATTGGAAAGATGTCGGAACGATTGAAAGTCTCTGGCAGGCAAATATGGATCTTCTCCAAGACCAGCCGCCGTTCGACCTCAAGGGCGACCAAAAAGTTTTCTCGTCCAACCCGTCACTGCCGCCACATTTCGTCGGACCGTATGCTTCCGTTAAGCAGTCCATGATTAACGAGGGCGCGAAGATTGAAGGCGACGTCGATAAGTGCGTTATCTTCCAGGGCGTGCGCGTCGGCAAAGGCGCGAAGGTCACCAACTCGGTTGTCCTGCCGTCGGCGGTTATCGAAGAGGGCGCAATCGTCAACTATGCGATTATCGCTCAAGACGCAGTCATCAAATCGGGCGCAAGGGTCGAAGGCAAGGAAGGCGAAATTTTCGTCGTTCCCGAAGCCGCTGTCGTCGGTGCGAACAATACCAACGCTTAATTTGGAAATCGTCTGCACTTCAGGAGGTGCTTTGAATTGAAACAAGTAGTGGGGATCATAAATCTTCAGGAAGGCAACAGTCTGATTAGAGAGCTGGCGGCGACTCGTGCGGTTGAGGCTCTGCCCTTTGCAGGTCGCTATCGTCTCGTGGACTTCGCTATTTCTAACATGGTTAATTCGGGGATAAGCGCAGTCGGTCTCCTTCTGCCCGATTTCTCCCGCGCAGTCCTCGACCATATCCGCTCCGGTAAAGATTGGGATTTGGCTCGTCGTCGTGACGGCTTGACCTATCTGCCCGCGGCTCTGCCCGATAACGATTCACGCAAGGGCGACCTCAAGGACATTTACGCCAACCTCGACTTCGCAGAACTCAGCGGCAGACAATACGTCCTCTTGACCAACGCCAGCTACATTTACAACATCGACTTTGAAAACGTCGTAGACTTCCACAAGAAGAGCGGCGCGGATATTACAATGGTTTATTCCAAGGCGCAGACCGACCGCGACGGCAAGAGCGTCGTTATCGAAACCAGCACCAACGGTATCGTAACTGACCTCGCCGAAGTTCCTGCAATCAAAAAGGGACAAAAGGACGTTATGGGCGCATACCTCATGCCCGTTCCGACGTTCGCTTATCTCGTTCGTTCGACCTATGAACGCGGCGGGCAAGACTTCCTCCTTGATGCCTTGATTCGTCATGCGGGTGAATTCAAAATCAGCGCGTACAAGCACGAAGGCTACGTTGCCCATATCAATTCGACGATGGAATATTACGAAGCCAACCGCGACTGCCTCAAGCCCGAAGTTTGGGAAGAACTCTTCATGAACAACGACCGCCCGATTTTTACAAAAGTTAAGGACGAAGTCCCCGTTCAGTATAAAGAAACTGCCAACGTTAAAAATTCGCTTATCGCTAATGGCTGTGAAATTCGCGGCACCGTCGAAAACAGCATACTCTTCCGCGGCGTCATCGTCGGCAAAGGCGCAGTCGTCAAAGATTCTATCCTCATGCAACGTTGCGACGTTCAAGAGGGTGCTCGCGTCGAAAACGTCATCTGCGATAAGGAAGTTATCATCACGAAAAATCGCTGGCTCAAAGGCGCGGAAAACTATCCTTACATTGTCAAGAAGAAAGCAAGAATTTAAAGCATTGAAAGTTAAGCAATGACATCAGCGGCGAATTTTTACCTAGGGGTTGCCTTGGCGTAAGGATTCGCCGTTTGCTGTGATTTAATTTCAATCAATGTTGCCAAGTTTTTTTCTGTTTGATAAAATGACACGCAGAAATACGCTAATCTTGTAGCAAAAGGAGGAATACACTTGGCAAGGGACAACATAAGCAAGACGGCACACAGCAAAGAGTACGAAAGACTCAAGGAAGCACTCAAGTCGCGGTTCATCAGCTCGGCGCATATCATGTTCGGACGCGACATCAAAGAACTGCCCATGAACGAGATTTACAAGACGGTCGCGGCGGTCGCCAAACAGTTCATCTCCGAAAACTGGATTAAGACGAACAAAGCTTACATGGACAGGCAAGAGAAGCAGGTTTATTACTTCTCGATTGAATTCTTGATGGGGCGGCTCCTCAAGTCGAACTTGATTAACATCGGCATTGATGAAGCGTTCCGCGAAGTCCTCGAAGACCTCGACTTGAACCTTGACGAAATCTTTGAGGAAGAACCGGACGCTGGGCTCGGCAATGGTGGCTTAGGGCGTCTGGCGGCGTGCTTTATCGATTCTTTGGCGGCGCATCGTCTGCCCGGTCATGGTTGCAGTATTCGCTATCAATACGGACTCTTTGAGCAGAAGATTATTCAAGGGCAACAGGTCGAAATTCCCGATAACTGGCTCCGCGACGGCTTCGCCTGGGAGTTCCGCAAGCCTGACAAGTCGATAAACGTCAAGTTCAATGGCAACGCTTACATGAAGGAACAGCCCGACGGCTCGCTAAAGCTCGTGCACGAAAACGCAATGACTGTTATGGCTGTGCCCTATGACGTGCCGATTGTCGGTTATCATAATAAGACCGTTAATACGCTCCGCCTGTGGAATGCCGAGGTTAATCGCGACTTCTCCGATTATGGCATGCTCACTCATGAGCAGATGCGCGCTAAAAATGAGTACCGCCACTTCGTCGAATCCATTACCGAATATCTCTACCCCGACGACTCCTCTAACGACGGTAAGCGCATGAGACTCATTCAGGAATACTTCCTCGTCTCGGCCGGTACTCAATCCATTATCCGCCACTACGTCCGCGCCGGTGGCAATATCCGCGCCCTCGATAAGAAAATCGCCATTCACATTAACGACACCCACCCCGCTCTTTGCGTCGCCGAACTCATGCGCATCCTCGTCGACGAACACAACCTCGAGTGGAACGAGGCTTGGACTATTACCCGCAACGTCGTCGCTTACACTAACCACACCATTATGCCCGAAGCCTTGGAGAAGTGGCCGGTCGATATGTTCAAAACGCTCCTGCCGCGTATCTATATGGTCATCGACGAGGTCAACCGCCGCCATCTCGAATACGTCAAGGCGCGTTATCCTAACAACGTGGAAAAGCTCCGTGCGATGTCGATAATCGAGAACGGCGAAGTGCATATGGCGCGGCTGGCAATCGTGGGTTCGCACAGCGTAAACGGCGTCGCTCGCATTCACTCGGACATTCTCAAATCCACGACCCTTCATGACTTCTACGAGTATTGGCCGCGCATGTTCAATAACAAGACCAACGGCATCACTCATCGTCGCTGGCTTATGGGCAATAATCCGGAGCTTGCCGACCTTATCGACCGCACAATCCGCTCTAGGGTTTGGCATAGGCACCCTGAGCAACTCGACCTTTTTAACGAATCCGTCGACGACCGGAAGGTACTTGAGGAGCTTGACGAGATAAAGCTTCTTCGCAAAACGGACTTAGCGGCTTTCATAAAAAAACATCAGGGGCTGGAGATTGACCCGAAAACAATCTTCGACATACAGGTAAAGCGGATTCACTCTTATAAGCGGCAGCTCATGAACGCATTGCATATCATGTGGCAGTACGACAAATTGAAGCACGACCCCAGTTATAAGCCGCTCCCGACGACGTATCTATTTGGGGGCAAGGCTGCAGCTGGCTACTATATCGCCAAGGAGACCATACGCCTCATCAATGCCATAGCCGACAAGATTAACAACGACACTGCGATAGACGGGCGTCTAAAGGTGGTCTTCATAGAGAACTTTGGCGTATCTATTGGCGAGATTGTT
The DNA here is from genome assembly GCA_017518105.1 of Selenomonadaceae bacterium. GTDB lineage: Bacteria > Bacillota > Negativicutes > Selenomonadales > Selenomonadaceae > Quinella. The sequence continues at coordinate 160,780 of JAFWWC010000002.1, read as the reverse complement.
TATCCTGCGGCGGACGTTTCCGAACAGATTTCCACAGCTTCCAAAGAGGCTTCTGGCACGGGCAATATGAAGTTCATGATGAACGGGGCTATCACCCTTGGAACGCTTGACGGCGCCAACGTCGAGATACGCGAGGCAGTCGGCGACGATAACATAGTTATTTTTGGACTCAAGGCAGGAGAAGTCTTGTCCTATTACGAAAAAGGAACATATAGCGCGTGGAACGAATACACGAGCAATCCGAACGCACGGCTGGTCGTCGATAGGCTAACGGACGGCACTTACGGTAATTTCCATTCGCTTAGGGATTATTTGATTCAAGGCAACGACGAGTTCTTTATCCTAAAGGACTTCAACGCCTACATCGACGCCCACAGCGAGATATATGCCCGCTATGCTGACCGCTTCGGTTGGCTCCGTTCGGCGGCTATGAATATCGCCAACTCCGGCAGATTCTCTTCCGATAGGACGATTGACGAATACGCCGCTGAGATTTGGAATATCAAGCCTTGTAAGATCCAATAACTTGCTTGCGCGGGAGGGAGGCAGTTTTATGATAACATCCAATTTGAGTGAATACGCCCTATATCTCTTTCACCAAGGGACTAATTATCGGGCTTATGAAATGATGGGTGCTCACTTCCTTACCCGCGACGGCAAAAGGGGCGTGCGTTTTGCAGTTTGGGCTCCGCATGCTAAGTCGGTCAGTGTGGTCGGCGACTTCAACAACTGGGATACCCGCGTTAATAGTATGATTCGACTGGAAGACGGCGAGATTTGGGAAACGTTTATCGAAGGACTAAAGGTAGGCGACCTCTACAAATACGCAATCCTTCCGCCCAACTCCACGGCGCATATCCTAAAAGACGACCCCTACGGATTTTGGGCAGAGAAACGCCCGAACACCGCCTCGAAAATCTACGACCTCGAAGGCTACGATTGGCAAGATAATGAGTGGGTAGAACGTAAAAAGCGTCAATCGTCTTATTCGCACCCGATGTTGATTTACGAGGTGCACGCGGGGTCATGGCAACGCAACGCCGACAACGATTATTTGAGTTATCGGGAGCTAGCCGACAAGTTGATTGCATACGTCAAGGAAATGAACTACACGCATATAGAGTTCCTGCCGCTGACAGAGCACCCGCTAGACAAATCTTGGGGCTATCAGACGACTGGCTATTATGCAGTGACGAGCCGTTATGGCGAGCCGAATGATTTCCGCTACCTCGTCGAGACTGCGCACAAAAATAATATCGGTGTGATAATGGATTGGGTTCCGGGGCACTTCTGCAAAGATGAACATGGCTTGCGCACCTTCGACGGCGTCAATCTTTACGAATCGGACAACCCGCAACTTTCAGAGAATCGCGGCTGGGGTACAATCAATTTCGACTACGGGCGGACGGAAGTTCAAAGTTTCCTCATCTCAAATGCGCTGTTCTGGTTTGAAGAATTCCACATTGACGGCTTAAGAATTGACGGCGTGGCGAATATGTTGTATCTTAATTTTGGACGCTCGGAGGGCGAATGGACACCGAATCGCTACGGCGACACGGGCAATCTTGAGGCAGTGGACTTCCTAAAGAAACTCAACGAGACTGTCTTCAAGTATCACCCGCAAGCGTTGATGATGGCAGAAGAGTCAACGGCATGGCCGCTCATCTCCAAGCCGGTTTATATGGGGGGCATGGGCTTCAACTACAAGTGGAATATGGGCTGGATGAATGACATGCTAGAGTATATGAGCCTAGAGCCGAAATATCGCAAGTGGAATCAAGACAAAGTAACATTCTCGTTCATGTATGCGTTCGCGGAGAATTTTATCCTGCCGCTAAGTCATGATGAGGTAGTCCACGGCAAGCGGTCTTTGATAGAGAAAATGCCCGGCGATTACTGGGAAAAGTTCGCGGGCTTAAGATGTTTCTTTGGCTACTGGATGGCGCACCCTGGCAAGAAGCTCCTGTTTATGGGCGGCGAGTTCGGGCAGTTCATCGAATGGAACGAAGAAGCAAGCTTAGATTGGTTCCTAATCGAAGAATACGAAATGCATAGGCGGCTGAAAAAATATACGCGGGCGTTGAACAAATTCTATCTGGATAACAAAGCTCTTTGGCAGGTGGACTTCGATAAGAACGGTTTCCAGTGGATAGAGAGTAACGACAACGAAAACAGCATAATAACGTTCCTGCGCAAGGCAGAAGACGGCTCGGAGTATTTGATAGTACTAAGCAACTTCAGTGCCAAAGGACAAGAAGAATATCGAATTGGGGTTCCGTCAGCAGGAAAATATGAGGAAGTGTTTAACACAGATTTGGAAGAGTACGGGGGCAAGGGGATAAGAAATGGAGTAATAGAGGCAGAGGAAAAGGGTTATCAAAATCGAAGTCACTCAATCAAGGTGAGAATCGCGCCGTTAGCAACGATATACCTAAGGCAGGCGGCGGATTAAACTAAAAAAATTTTTTCCCAACAACAAGAGAAAACAGGAGGGAGTTATTGAAATGAAAGTACTATATGTGGCGTCTGAGGCGGTACCGTTTATTAAGACGGGCGGTTTGGCTGATGTAGCGGGTTCGCTCCCAAAAGCACTCAAGGAGCAAGGCGTAGATGTTCGCGTAATTCTGCCGAAGTTCAGCAAGATTGGCGAGAAATATCGCGAAGGCATGGAGCACTTGTACGACGGGACGATACCAGTTTCATGGCGCACGAAGTACGTCGGCATAGACAAGTATGAACTCGACGGCGTGATTTATTATTTCGTGGACAACGAGGAATATTTTGCCCGCGAAGGACTCTACGGTTATGACGACGACGCGGAGCGTTATTCGTTCTTCAGCCGTGCAGTTCTGAATTGCTTGCCCGCGATAGACTTCTGGCCCGACGTCATCAACGCTAACGACTGGCACGCCGGCTTGGTTCCCGTCCTGCTTAAGCTTGAACACCAAGGCGACGAACGCTACGAAAATATCAAGACGCTGTACACCATCCACAACCTGAAGTATCAAGGCGTCTTCACCAAAGACATAATGGGCGACGTATTGGGACTCGACTGGAAATATTTCAACAATGGTGACCTTGAGTTCTATGACGCGGTCAACTTCATGAAGGGCGGCATCATCTACGCCGATTACGTCTCGACCGTCAGCAAGACTTATGCTCAGGAGATTCAATACGAATACTTCGGCGAACACCTCGACGGGCTCCTGCGTAGCCGCAAAGATGATTTGTACGGCATTGTCAACGGCATTGACTACGACAAGTTCAATCCCGCGACTGATAAAGATTTGTTCGTGAACTATGACGCCTCCGACGCCTACGCCGCGTTCGATAAAAAGTGCGAGAATAAAATTAAACTGCAGGAGCTTCTTGGGCTTCCGCAGGGCAGAAAGATTCCGATTGTCTCTATGATTACTCGTCTGGTTGCGGCTAAGGGTCTCGACCTGGTTGTGCGCATGATGGACGAACTCTTGCAGCATGAGGACTTCCAATTTGTTCTTTTGGGCACAGGCGATAAGGTCTATGAGGATTGGTTCAAGGGGCTGGCGTGGAGATACCCGCAGAAAGTCTCGGCGAATATTTATTTCTCGAATGAACTGGCGCAGAGGATTTACGCCTCGTCCGATATTTTCCTTATGCCGAGTAACTATGAACCTTGCGGAATTGGTCAGCTAATCGCCATGCGCTATGGTGCAGCTCCGGTCGTCCGTGAAACTGGCGGCTTGAAAGATACCGTTCAGCAATACGACAAGTACACCAAACAGGGCAACGGCTTTGTCTTCTCGAACTACAACGCCCATGAGATGATGTACGCCCTAAAGCGTGCGCTCTCGACCTACGCGCAGTTTGAAGTTTGGTTGCAGATTTCCTCCAATGCCATGAATAGCGACTACAGCTGGAAGAATTCCGCGCACGAGTACATTGAACTTTACAAGAAACTGATAAACAGCTGAGATTAAAGATTGACCACGAATCCGGCGGGGCTTAACCTCGTCGGATTTTTTTATTCGGCAAAGCAAAGGTAGACAGCTAACACGCCGCCTCCGACGCTGATAAAAATTTCGTCGCGCTCAATGCGATTGCTCGTCGCGTTCGGAAAGTTTTGCGTCAAAGTCGCGCCGTCCAGTTCCCAATGCAGATTTTTCGTCGTGACTCCTCGGCAAGCACTCGTCATGGGCAATAAGGACACGGCAAACGGCGTCTTAAAAAATTTTATCGTAGCCTCTTCGCCGCCGTGCAGATAAAAAATAATCTCGCGTTCATCGGCTAGGACAATCGCCCTATTCAAAGTCGCGCAGGTGTGAATCGTGCTGTAGAGGTGGTCGACGCGTCCGCCAAAGCAACCAGTCAAAATCGCGGTGTGCTCTCCGAAAAGTTCAGCCGCTCGGTTTAGGGCAAGTTGCGTGTCAGTGAAGTCCTTGTCGGCGGGGTATCGTTCGACGGGAATATTATTAGCCCGCGCCCAAGAGACTGCAGATTGATTCGCGCTGTCGAAGTCGCCGATTAAAAAGTTTGGAACGACGCCGCACGCCTTGCAAAGCTCAATGCCCTTGTCGACGCAAATAATCTTCCGCCCGTTCGCTATGCTCAAAAAAAATTGGCGGCTCGGAAGTCGTCCTCCACTTACGAATAAAATTTCTTGTCCGCCCGTCGAAGGTAATTCACATTGCGGCAATCTCATATCAACCACTCCCGAAAATATATTTGCAAACGGGATTCATCACGCCTTCTTCAAGAAGATAGCACGCGCTGAACTTGCCCGCCGCGAGCGTCGCCCCGTTAATCATGAACGCCGCGCCGCTTTGAGTGTTGGGAACGAAGTACAAGCCCGAAATCATTCCGAACGCTTCGCCGCTGTGCCCGATTAAATCAACCGCGCAATCCTTGCAAAGCCGCCCTTTACTCGTGCCGCCGATTTGGTACGTGCCCAAGCCGTAATTCTCCATAACGCCGCCGAACGTGTAGCCGTTAGTCCCGTCAAATGTCCAATGCGGAGTAATCATCGCGTCGAAGGATTCTTGGCTGATAAGGGGCTTGCCGCGATTCATAAGAAGTTGCAGAGCTTTGGCGAGGTCTTCAAGGGAAAGTCGCAAGCCGCCCGCCGGAGAAAATATTGTAGCGTTCGTGCCGATAACGTAGTTGCCCACGTCGAACGAGCCATAAGCGGCGGGGGCGTAGGGATTCTGCACGCGGATAAAATTTTTCGGCGGCGGAGTTTCGTAATCGTCAATCGTCGCAACCCAACCGCCATGACCGTCCGGCTGATAAAGCGTGCCGAGCCGAGCAAAAGTTTCCGCGTCGAAGTTGCTGACGACGTAGCCGCCACTAATGCCCAGCGGTTTAAGGATATGTTCCTGCTGATAAAGGTCGAAGCGTTCGCCCGAAATGCGTTCAATGACCGTGCCGAGTACGCCGTAGTTCAGATTGCAGTAGTGGAAGTACTTGCCAGGCTCCGTTTTGGCGAAGTGGTTGCCGTCCGCCGTGAAGAACTCCTCAAGCTTGCAATGCGGCGGCAGGGAATAAATCAGCCCGTCGCGCAAAGAGGACGTGTGGTCGGCTAGCATCTCAAACGTTATTGGCACGTCGGGGAAATTTGGATTGCGTAGCTCAAAGCCAAGATGATTGCTCACGTCGTCGCCTAGGTTTAACTTGCCGTGTTCGATGAGTTGCATGATAGCAAAGACCGTGAACATCTTCGACAGACTTGCCGCCCTAAGCAACGTCCTGCGAGTCATCGGCTTATCGGGGGCAAGGTGTCGTCGTCCGCCAAAGTAGCTGTAGACCTCGCGCCCGTCCTTGAAAACAATCACGCCCAGTCCAAGCACGTCACCAATCAACGCGGAAAGTTCAGCGTTAATCATGTCGTCGCTTCAATACTTAGTCGGGGCTTCGGAGGCGGGCAAGTGTCTTTCGTCGTACTTCACGCCCGCCCCGCCGTCATACTGAATCAAAAGCTGTACGCCGAGCCTTTTCCAGTCCTCGAAGACTTTGACGGCATTTTTATTCAAGGTCGCGGCGAATTTATCTTTGGACAGGTTAAGCGACTCTTCGACGAGCTTAAGGGAGTTGCACTCCGATTCTTCGACTGCCTCCGCAACAATCGGGCTCATCACGTTCCAATAACCCTGCGCCAGAGCCATGACCTGACTTGACGCCCAGAACATCTTCGAGGCGTCGTAAGTGTCCCGCAAGGCATGATGATAAGCGTCGGGCATCTTCGCCACGGTGAATGGCACGTAGGGATTTTCAAGCGGCGTGTTAATCGACACCCAACAGACTGGCGCGGGCAACTTGTCATTGACTTGCGCGACGTATGAATAACTCGTCTTGGCGGAGAGGATAGCGCGTTCAGTCCGTTTCTCGTTCTCGTAATGATATGGCGAACCGTACAGCCCCGCGAACTTGCTAGCCGACTGGTCAAACTCCGTATCCTGATAATAATCGCGGTGCAAGCTCATCAAGTCGTTAAGCGTCAACTTCTTGTCGGGGCGCACGCTCAGCGGATAATAATCGGAGTCCCAATCGCTGACGACGGGCGACAAGTTCATTGACGGGGCAACCGTACTAAGCCCACGCCACACCCGCCGCATTGAGTAATACGGATGATTCCATTCGTCGGCGTGCAGAGACTTAACCCAATCCAAATTGCCTTGCGCGTCGTAAGCCGTCCAGCCGACCTCCTCCAACATCTGCGGCAAGTTCGGATTAAAGATTTGATTCGGGTCGCCCTCGCGTATGGCGCGTATCCTAAGCTGATTCGCCGCAATAGAGAAATGCCCGTCTGGAATTTTCTCCGCAATCCAAAAGCCGCCCTTGCCCGAAGGCGTCGGTTGCATTTCAAAAATCCAGCCCTCGTCCTTATCCGCAACAAACAAAGTCTCCGCCGTGCCGTAAAGCCCGTACTCGTCAATCAACGCGCCCATTAAATTAATCGCCTCACGAGCAGTCTTGCATCGTTCCAAGGCAACGCGTCCCAGCTCCGCCGAATAGAATATCCCGCCGCCCTCTTTATACTGAAACTCCGGTAAATGTGCGCTACGGTCAGTGCACTCGCCGAGCATCAAGCCGTGTTCGTTCATGACGGAGTAATCAGCGTCGATATAAGCGTAGGTGTGTTCGACTTCGGGAATATAACCAATCGCCTTGGTCGCGGGCTTGCCGGGGTGATGATGAGCGTCGCCGCGTTCGGGTGCGACAAGGTGCGGAACGTTAAAGCAGTTGTATTCGGGCAACTCGTCGTAAGCGGCGGAACTCGGATAGACGGGGCGAAGACTTCCGCGCTTATGATTTCTCGCGGGCACGAAGACAACGTTAGGGTCGCTGCCGAAGCCGTCGTTGGTGTGCGTGACGAAAACGCTACCATCAGCCGACGCGCCCTTAGTCACAAGCATAATCGTACAAGCCGAGGCGTCGACAAATTTTTTCATGACGCTCACATCGCGACGATTGAAATTCCCTTGGCGTCTGCGAAGGAAACCATCTGTTCGCGCTCAACTAGAAGAGTTTTGCCCGCCTCGATAGCCAAAGCCACTGCCCCGACCTTAGCCATATTCTCGACCGTGTGATAGCCGACTGTCGGCACGTCGAAGCGATTATCCTGTTGCGGCTTAGAGACTTTCGCGACGACTGCCCCGCCACAAGCCAAAAGTCCGCCGCGCTCAATGCAAGCGTCCGTTCCCTCGATAGCCTCAAGAGCCATTACCGCCCGATTTTTGACGACGACCGTCTGCCCAATGTCAAAGCGTCCGAGTTCCTTAGCAATGCGGAAACCAAATTCCATGTCTTGCCGCTCCTGTTCAGTCGGCTCGCGTTGGGTGATTGTCCCTCTGTGCGGCATGAGCTTTCTAATCAGCTTAGTTTGGTCGAAGGTTTGAATACCTGATTTAGCAAGCTCGCGCACAAACGCTATCATAATCGTATCGTCTTTTCTATCTGGCAAGCTCATGATAAGTTGCAACATACGCGCATCGGGTTGCACTGCGCCGTTGAACAAAAGCTCCTTGGTGACCTTGCCAATCATCGTGACCTTTTGAATTTGGTTTTGCTTTAGGTAGTTCAATATCGCCTCAAGTTGTGCAACGCTGATGAATTGATAATCCTTGGCGAACTGCGCGATTTGCGTATCACTGCTGGCAAGAAGTCCAACGGCGTAGACTTCGTAGCCGAGCTGTTGGGCGGCGCGTGCGCATTCGACTGGCAACTTGCCTGCTCCCGCCAATATCCCTAGCCTTTCCATATTATGACCTCCGTTATTTATCTTCAAAGTCTCGACGTTCACGACAAATGCCGCGTTCAGCATTACGCAAGAACCTAAGGAAGTGTTCGACCTCCTCGCAAGAGTCAACCTCCTGCTCAATGACCGCGATAGCCTCCGGCAAGCTCAAGCCCGAACGATAGAGAATCTTATACGCCTTTTTAATCAGCCGCCGACTTTCAAGGGGAACGCCCGCCCGCGATATTCCGACGTTGTTTAAGCCGACGACTTTGGCGGGGTGTCCGTCAACGATTGTATAAGGCACCACGTCTTGGACGAGCTTGCTCATGCCGCCGACCATCGCATTGCGTCCAATCTTAACGAACTGATGAACGCCCGCCATGCCGCCGATAACAACTCTATCCTCAACGGTGGCATGACCCGCACAGCTTGCTAGGTTGCTCATGATGACGTGATTGCCGAGCGTGCAGTTGTGCGCCACGTGAATATAAGCCATAAGCAAGCAGTCATTGCCAATCCGAGTTTCATTATCCTCACCCGTCGCCCGATGAATCGTCGCGCCTTCGCGGATTGTCGTCCGGTCGCCTATGATTGTAAAGCTGCGTTCGCCTTTGAATTTTAAATCTTGCGGTGCGGCACCCACCGACGCGAATTGATAAACCCTGCATTCCCTGCCAAGGCTCGTCCACTTCTCGATGACTGCATGCGGACCGATAATCGAACCGTCGCCAATCTCGACCTCGTCGCCAATCACGCAATAGGGTCCAATCGTGACGTTTTCTCCGAGCCGAGCACTTTCAGAGACGACCGCGCTTGGGTGAATGTTCGTGCCGCCTTTGGTGACGAATTCTCCATTGCTTTCAAATTTAATCATTCCATTTACCTCTGAACAGCACATTTAGAGTTCATTTCTTCCTCTGAGCGCGAAAGTAAAATCCGCTACGGCAACGAGTTTATCATCAACGTAAGCGTCCGTGTGGAGCACGCCGAATAGCCCGCGCACTTTTACAATCTCCGCCTTCGTTATGAGCGTATCGCCAGGCACGACCATCTTTTTAAATTTGATGTTGTCCATGCCGCCGAAGAGCGCAATTTTCCCGCGGTGTTCTTCGGGATAGAGCATAGCCACGCCGCCGACTTGTGCCATTGCCTCAAGAAGCAACACGCCCGGCATTATCGGGTGCCCTGGGAAATGTCCGGCGAATTGCGGCTCGTTCATTGTGATATTTTTTAAGCCCGTCGCCGACTGGAACGGGTCGATTTCTAGGATTCTGTCCACCAAGAGCATTGGCGGGCGGTGCGGCAATATTTTCATAATGTCTTCGATTTCCAATACCATCTATATCGCTCCTTTAATTGAAGTCCGCGTAAATTTTCTTCGCAAGCTGAGTGTTAAGGGCATGACCCGAAGCCGACGCCACGATATGACATTTCAAAATTCCCGCAAGCCTCATGTCCCCTATAACGTCCAAAATCTTGTGGCGAACGAGTTCATCGGGATAATTTAATTTGTTCAGCCAGCCCTCGTCGTTGTAAACGATGACATTTTCAAACGTGCCGCCCAGCCCCAAGCCCATTGCCCTTAACGTGTCAATCTCTTTCTCGTAAGCAATCGTCCGAGCCGGCGCAATTTCGCGTTCGTAAATGTCTTTGGTTATCTCGTAGTCGCCGTACTGAATTCCGATAAGCGGATGCGGATTGACTGAAACGAAACTCACGCGGAAACCGTCATAGGGCACAGCCATAACGAACCGCTTGCCCTCCTCGCCGTCGACGCGGTAAATTTTTTCGACGCGAATAATTTTGCGTTCCTTGTTCTGCTCGACGACGCCCGCCGCCTTAATCATCTTAAAGAAGTCAATCGAGTTGCCGCTAAGGACGGGCGGTTCTTCCGCGTTGATTGCAATCAGGCAGTTATCGACGCCGCAAGCATTTAACGCGCTCATAAGGTGTTCAATCGTGAAAACTTTTGCGCCGCCTTCCTCAAGAGTCGTCGCCCGAAGAGTTGCCGTGACGTTGGCGGCGGTCGCGTGAATCTTTGGGCGGTTAGGTAAATCTGTCCTCATAAAAATTATCCCGCTGTCCACGTCGGCAGACTTAAGCTCAAGGCGAACCTCTTTGCCCGAATGCAATCCGACGCCGACGCAAGAAACGTTGCTCTTCAGAGTCCTTTGTCTCTGCAAGACTTAGCCCCCTTTCAGAAAAATTCCCGCTTATTATAGCATTAATGTTTTTTAGCGTCGACAAAATTTTTTTCGCAGGAAAGGGAAAACGGTTATGGCGTCGAAGTGTGCTTGCATGAGACAGGTACTTAGCGTTTTTATCAAAGAGTGGAAAATTTTTCTAGGAGTCACGGCAGTCTTATCGATGCAATTAATTTCAGCGGGGCAGCTCAAGTTGTGCGGAGCAGTTCTAATCGGTGCGTTGTTGAATTTTTTTTATTGGCTGTCGACCGCCGCCCGATTAGAAGCCGCCGCGAACTCGCCCGCGCCTCAAGCTAAGAAGATTATGTTAGTCGGATTGCTCCTGCGGCTCGGAATGGTTTTCGCAGTCTTGGCGGTCGCCGTGCATATCGCTACGGAATTATTCTTAGCGGCGGCTGTGTCCTTCGGTGTATTCTACTTAGTAACGCTATTTGTCCTGGCTCGCTCCGAGGTCAAAAGAAAGTTTTAGCCCGGAGACTTTTATCACAGAAAAAAAATCTGCGCGTGATATGATTGCGCATGAGATAAAGGGGGTGGGATGCCCGCTCGAAAGTCTTAAGCAAAGGAGGTGAATGTATGCATGAAATTGGTGTCCGCGAGACGATAACTTTCCTCGGCTTGACGTTCAACTGGGAGACGCTAAAAATGACGTGGCTAGCAATGATAATCGTGATTGCGGTCGCGTGCCTTGCCACACGAAACTTAAAGGTCGTCCCGCAAGGCTGGCAAATCTTCGTCGAGATGATTATCGAATGGCTCCACAGTCAAATCGATGCAATGATGGGTCGCCGCGGCAGAAGTCTTGCCCCGCTAATCGTCGGGCTGTTTATGTTCTTGCTTGCGAGCAACTTAATCGGACTGGTGCCGCTCATGGCGTCGCCGACTAACGACCTAAACACGACGCTGGGGCTTGCGCTGTTAGTCGTGGTGCTCGTCCACTGTCTCGGCTTGTATTTCAAGGGCGGTCATTACATCGCGCACTTCTTCCAACCAACGCCGGTCTTCGTAATCATCAACATGATTGAAGAAATCGCAAAGCCGATAACGCTTGCCTTCCGTCTATTCGGAAACATTCTCGCGGGCGAAATCCTAATCATCGTCTTGCTTAAGCTCATGCCGATTTGGATGCCGATACCGTCGGTCGCGTGGCTGGCGTTCAGTATCTTTATCAGCTGTGTGCAAGCGGTTATCTTCACAATGCTTAGCATGGCTTACCTTGCAAACGCTGTAAGGGAAGACCACGCCGAAGAATAATTTTTTTATGTCTAAGGAGGATTTATTAACATGGAACATGCGATTATGGTAGCAGCAGCACTTTTGGGAGCAGGTATTACTATGGGCTTGGCGGCAATCGGCGCGGGCGTCGGTGACGGTCTTGTTACCAGCAAATTCATCGACGGCATCACCCGTCAGCCCGAAGCCAAAAATACGCTCTTCACCAATACGCTTATCTCCGTCGGCTTAATCGAGGCTATGGCGATTATCGCAACGGTCGTAGCACTCATCATGCTCTACGCCAACCCGCTTCTTTAATGCGCAACGCGAGAGGCGCACTTAAAGGGGTGATTTGTTTTGATTGAAATTAACGCAACGATTCTCGCGCAAATTCTCAACTTCTTAATTCTGGTCGTCATCTTGCGTGCGGTTGCTTATAAACCAGTGGCGCGGCTCCTTCAACAACGCTCGGACAAAATCCGCAACGACTTAGAACAAGCGGACGCCGATAAAAAAGCCGCCGAACAGACCTTGACGCAATACAAAGCACAGCTCGCCGACGCGCAAAAGAAAGCTCAAGCCATCGTCGAGAAAGCAAACGTAACCGCCCGTCAAGAACACGACGCCGCAGTAGCCGAGACGCGCAAGGAAATCGAACGCATGAAGCAGACTGCGCAAGCCGAGATTGAGAACGAACGCAACCGCGCCTTTGAGGAAATGAAATCGCAAATCGTCACGCTTAGTTTGGCGGCGGCTGGCAAGGTCGTTTCCAAAAACCTCGACACCAAAGAGAACGACAAGCTCGTCAACGATTTTATTTCCAAGCTTGATAAGAACATGTTCGCGGATATGAAATGAGGTGGCAACGTGCTTAACATTCAGCTTGCCTCCAAATATGCCACGGCGATTTTCGAGATTGCTAAGGACGAGAACAACCTTGACGGCTACGACAAAGACTTAAGCAGGATTCGCGCTGATGTCTTCGATATTCCAGAAGCCGTGAAGTTCTTCCAAAATCCGCTTGTCCCTCAGCAAGCCAAGAAAGATTTACTCAAGCGGGCGTTCGATAAAGAAATCTCCGCAACCGTCATGAACTTCCTAATGCTCCTCGTGGATAAGAAACGTATCGGCGTCTTCAAGGAGATTCACGACATTTTTACATCGCTGAAGAACAAGGAGCAGGGAATTTTAATCGCGGACGTGACAACGGCTTTTACCCTAAGCAAGAAACAACAAGACGCGCTTATCAAAAAGCTCACGACGCTGACGGGACGCAAGGTCAAAGTTCGCACTCATAAGGACGCTTCGATTTTGGGCGGACTCATTTTAAAGATTGGCGATAAGCGAATCGACGGTTCAGCTGCCGGTCGCCTACGCGCCTTGCAAAACTCTTTGTCAGTCAATTCGATAGGAATTTGAGGTGACGAAACAAATATGAAGATAAATCCAGATGAAATCACTGCCATAATTAAGGAACAGATTAAGAATTACAACGTTGACTTGAATGTTGACGAGGTCGGCACGGTCATTGAGATTGGCGACGGCATTGCGCACATTCACGGGCTAGATAAGGCTATGTCGGGCGAGTTGCTCGACTTCGGCGACGATATTTTTGGTCTCGTCCTTAACCTTGAGCAAGATAACGTCGGTGCGGTTATCCTCGGTCGCGACAACGAAATTAAAGAAGGTCACACCGTTAAACGCACGGGCAAGATTATGCAGGTTCCGGTCGGCGAAAATATGATTGGGCGCGTCGTTGATGCTCTCGGTCGTCCGATTGACGGCAAGGGACCGATTCAAACGACTAAGGCTCGTCCCGTTGAGTTCAAGGCTCCTGGCATTGCGGACAGGAAATCAGTTCATGAGCCGTTGCAGACGGGCTTAAAGGCAATCGATGCACTAGTGCCGATTGGTCGTGGTCAGCGCGAATTGATTATCGGCGACCGCGGCATTGGCAAATCGGCTATCGCCATCGACACCATCATTAACCAGAAGGGTCAAAACTGTATCTGCGTCTACGTGGCGATTGGTCAGAAGGCGTCGACAGTTGCCCGCGTCGTCAAGACGTTGGAAGACCATGGCGCAATGGAATATTCAATCGTCGTTGCGGCTACGGCTGCTGACTCTGCCCCGCTCCAATACCTCGCGCCGTATTCGGGCGTCACTATGGCGGAATACTTCATGTACGAGAAGCACGGACACTGCCTTTGCATTTACGACGACTTGACTAAGCACGCGGCGGCTTATCGTGCAATGTCCTTGCTGTTGAGGCGTCCTCCGGGTCGTGAAGCATATCCCGGCGACGTTTTCTATCTGCACTCCAGACTTTTGGAACGCGCCGCGAAGTTAAGCGACAGACTCGGCGCAGGCTCCATTACTGCTTTGCCGATTATCGAGACTCAGGCGGGCGACGTTTCCGCTTACATTCCCACAAACGTTATCTCAATTACGGACGGGCAAATCATGCTTGAGACCGACTCTTTCTACAGCGGCATTCGTCCGGCAATCAGCGTTGGCTTGAGTGTCTCTCGCGTCGGCGGCAGTGCACAGATTAAAGCAATGAAACAAGTTGCGGGCACAATGCGTCTTGACCTTGCGCAGTACAGAGAGCTGGCGGCGTTCGCGCAATTCGGCTCCGACCTCGACAAGGCGACTAAGGCTCAACTCGACCGCGGCGCACGCATGGTTGAGACGCTTAAGCAGTCGCAGTACTCGCCGCTTGCCGTTGAAGACCAAGTCTTGACGATTTACACGGCGGTTAAAGGTTTCTTGGCTGATATTCCCGTTGACAAAGTCGTAACCTTCCACAATGACTTTATCAAGTTCATGCACGCTAATCATCCCGACATCGGCAAAAAGATTGCGGAGAAGAAGAAACTTGACGACGCACTTGAGGCTGAGATGAAGGCGGCAATCACCGAGTTTAAAGAGACAGTCACCTACAAGGTTGCGGAATGAGGCGGTGGCGTAAATGGCAAATTTACAACACATACGCCGCCGGATTAAAAGCGTCAAGAACATCCAGAAGATAACCAACGCCATGGACATGATAGCGCGTTCGAGGTTCAATGCGGCGCGTGATGCTCTGCTGTCGAACGTCCCCTACGTCGCCAAGACTAAGGAAATCATGCGGCGGGTTATGTCTCAAATGCGCGGGCAAGAGTACGAGCACCCGTTCATAAAGACACGCGACGAACTCATTGCTGAACAACAGGAGGGCGCGGGAAAGTTCTTGTTTATCGTCATTGCGTCGGATAAGGGGCTGGCGGGTTCTTTTGCAAGCAACGTCTTCAAGTCGGCGCACGATACGATTGAGTACGACGGCACCGAGGCAAGCACTTCCCTTGATGATGACGGCGACGACGAGAACTTCCACAAGAAAAATTTCGACGCGCTAAAGGGCATTAAGCCGGCGGGTAAACGGACTCCAAAGCAACAGCGTCAAATGACTGCTACAGGCTCCGTGGCTAAGGCGGCGGCTCGTCAAGGCGGCGCGGATTCCCGTACCAATGTCTCCGTTGCCCGCGAATACAACGACGCGGCTTACATTGACGGAATCGAACTTATCACGGTCGGCAGGAAGGCGACCACTCATTTTAAGCAACGCGGCTATAATATCATCAAAAGCTATCACGGCATAAGCGAGCGTCCGCAATACAAGTACGCCAAAGAGATTACCGATTTGGTCATGGAACGGTTCGCGAGCGGCGAGATTATCGACGTGACTTTGATTTATACTCAGTTCAAGTCGGCGATAAGTTGCGTGCCCGACGACGTGACGTTGCTCCCGATTGTCACTGACGACTACGCAAAGGCAAGCGCGAATCTCAAAGAGGAATACATTTACGAGCCGGACGTCGTGTCGCTGTTGGATAAGTTCATGCCACGCAGAATTGCCACGAGAATTTACGGCGCAATGCTTCACTCGGCGGCGTCGGAGCTGTCCTCCAGAATGAACGCAATGAGCAACGCCACTGACAACGCGCAAGAACTCGTCGGCAGGCTCAATCTCTTCTACAACAAAGTCAGGCAGGCGGGCATCACCAACGAGATTAACGAGATTGTCGGCGGTGCCAACGCGCTTGAATAAAGGAGTTGAATACATTTGGCGAAAGGTAAAGTGGTTCAAGTTATCGGCGCGGTTGTCGACATTGAATTTCCCGTCGGCGAACTGCCCGAAATCTTGAACGCAGTAACTATAAAAGGTAAGTCAGGCAACGTGGAGATTGACCTTGTCGCGGAAGTCATGCAACACTTAGGCGACGGCGTCACCCGTTGCATAGCAATGAGTTCGACGGATGGACTTGTTCGCGGCATGGAGGCGGAGGATACTGGCGCACCGATTACAATCCCCGTCGGCGAAGAGTGCTTAGGGCGCGTCTTCAATGTTTTGGGGCAAACCGTCGACAACAACCCTAAGCCCGTCGGCAACAAACATTGGAGCCCGATTCACCGTAAAGCCCCGACGTTTGAAGAGCAAGAGACTTCAACGCAGATTTTGGAGACGGGGATTAAGGTCGTCGACTTGATTGCTCCGTACTCTCGCGGCGGCAAGACTGGACTTTTCGGCGGCGCGGGCGTCGGCAAGACGGTTATCATCATGGAGCTTATCCACAACATAGCAACGGAGCACGGCGGCTATTCGGTGTTCTCTGGCGTCGGCGAACGCACCCGCGAAGGCAATGACCTTTGGTCGGAGATGACGGAGTCCGGCGTTATCGATAAGACTGCTTTGGTTTATGGGCAGATGAATGAGCCGCCTGGAGCTCGTATGCGCGTCGGCTTGACCGGCTTGACTATGGCTGAATACTTCCGCGACGAGTTGGGCAAGGACGTTCTGCTGTTCATCGATAACATCTTCCGTTTCATTCAGGCAGGTTCGGAGGTCTCGGCTTTGCTCGGTCGTATGCCGTCCGCCGTCGGTTATCAACCAACTCTTACTAACGACGTCGGTGCACTGCAGGAGCGTATCACTTCCACTAAGCGCGGTTCGATAACGTCCGTGCAAGCTGTCTACGTTCCCGCAGACGACTTGACTGACCCGGCACCGGCTGCGACGTTCACGCACCTTGACGCAACGACAGTTCTTAGCCGTCAAATCGCGGAGCTTGGCATTTATCCCGCAGTCGACCCGCTCGACTCGACAAGCCGTATCCTTGACCCCAACGTCATCGGGCGCGAACATTACGAGGTTGCTCGCGGCGTGCAGGCGGTCTTGCAGAAGTATAAAGAACTCCAAGACATCATCGCGATACTCGGCATGGAAGAGCTTAGCGACGACGACAAGTTGACAGTCAGCCGCGCAAGAAAGATTCAACGTTTCTTATCGCAACCGTTCTTCGTGGCGGAAGTCTTCACGGGTTCGCCCGGCAAATACGTCCCGCTCAAAGATACGATTCGCGGCTTCAAAGAAATTCTTTCCGGCAAATACGACGACTTGCCCGAAGCGGCATTCTACATGGTCGGCGGCATTGAGGAGGCCGTTGCTAAGGCTGAGAAACTCAAGGAGGCGTGATTTATGGCCACAATCCTGCTTGAGGTTGCCACGCCCGACAAAGGCGAAGTCTACGCAAAAGATATTAACATGCTAATCACCCGTTCGATTGTCGGGGAGCTGGGAATCTTGCCCAAGCACGCAAATCTTTTGACGGAGCTTATCCCGCACGCAATGCGCATTAAGGAAGGCGGCGGTGAGACGAAACTTTTTATCAGCGGCGGCTTTATGGAGGTCACGCCCGATAAAATTACAATCCTAGCGGACGCGGCGGAAATTCCTGACGATATTGACGTTGAGCGGGCGAAATCTGCTTATCAACGCGCTAATGAACGTGTCACAGCTTATAAACAGTCGCCAAAAGCCCACGAAGACATTGATATTGACAGAGCAGAGGCGGCACTCGCCAGAGCTAAGGCTCGTCTTCTGGTTAAAGGCGTTCACATGGGCTGAAATACTTTTTCCCGTCGAAAGGCGGGATTTTTTATCATCCGCGCCGTAAGAGTATATAAGGCGCACGTTGTTTTTGTTTTTTTAATGCTAAACTGTGTAACAGGGGGATGAATGCAATGAAGACATTTTGTTTCAAACTCTATAAGTCGGAACACAACGCCAAACTCCACATGCAGATAAATGCGGCGGCTTTGACGTATAATCATTGCATTGCCCTCCACAATCGCTACTACAAATTGTTTGGCAAGTTTTTAAATCAAAACAAGCTCAAAAAACATTTGACTAAGCTAAAGAAAATCGCGAAGTTCAAATATCTTTTGGAATTCGGCTCACAAGCAGTGCAAGATGTTGTAGAAAGAATCAACAAAGCCTTTGATTTGTATTTCGGAAATTTAAACCGTAAAATTCGCTGTTCGCCGCCGAAATTCAAAAAAGTAAAACGTTATAAATCGTTCACACTCAAACAAACGGGTTGGAAACTAGATGAAGACAACCGTACGATTACAATCAACGGGCAAAGATACAAATACTTTCAGTCACGGCGGATTAGTGGAAAAATTAAGACAGTGACGATAAAGCGGGACAGTTTTGGGCGATATTTACGTTTACTTGGTGACGGACGCCAAAAATTTTGAAGTAGAAACGCGAACAGGTCAAAGCGTCGGTTTCGACTTCGGATTAAAAAAGTTTTTAACGGCATCGGACGGAAAAGACATAACAAGCCCGCTGTTTTTCTCGAACAGTTCAAAGCTGATAGCCAAAGCGTCGCGGGAATTGTCGCGCAAGTGCAAAGGCTCAAATAACAGACGACGAGCGCGGTTGAATCTTGCAAGAGTGTATAAGAAGACGACGAATCGGCGGCACGATTTCCACTTCAAATTGGCGCGAAGACTTTGCCTTGAGTACGACACGATTTGCATTGAAAATTTGAACGTAAAAGGAATGCAAAGACTTTGGGGCAGAAAAATTTTAGATTTGGGCTTTAGTGACTTCGTGAAAATATTAAGGTACGAGGCAAGCAAATTCGGGACGGTTGTAATTGAAGTGGAGAGATATTTTGCGTCAAGTCAGATATGCCATTACTGCGGAGAAAAGAATCCGCAAGTAAAAGATTTAAGGATTCGCAAATGGAAATGCCCGAAATGCGGCGTGGAACACGACCGAGACAGAAACGCGGCAATAAACATTTTGCAAGAAGGGTTGGGGCAACGACCCTTGCAGGAGATACCGTAAGACCTAAATTTTTGGGCAAGTATTGTTGATAGCAGAATCCCCCGCCATCGTGGGGAGTTTGTCAATGAATACCTGAATACATGCCCGGAAAACTTGCTAAACGCCCGCAAGCTGATATAATCGGCGCGGAAAAAATTTTGGGAGGCTTTTTAAATATGACAGCAACACATGCGGCGGGTAGAAAGTTAAAAGACGCAATTTTCGACGCGAACCAGGCTTGCAACGAGGCAATAAAACTTCACGGGGCAGAAAAAGTTACTAACGCGACAATCGGCGTTGTTCTCGACGAAGAAGGCAAGCTCGCGACGCTCCCGACCGTCGAAAAAGTTTTTCGCGCTATGGAATTCGATGAGTTGGTTAGCTACGCGCCGATTTCCGGTTTGCCCGCTTATTTGGACGCCGTAATTGATTTAACCTTCGCCGAAAACAAACCTGACGGATTTTTTGGAGCTGTGGCGACTTCTGGCGGCACCGGAGCGATTCATCACGCCATTGCAAACTACGCTGAACGCGGCGACGCCGTTTTAACTCACGATTGGCGTTGGGGAACGTATGATTTGATTTGCAACGAGACTGGCAAGCGTTTGGAGACTTTTAAGCTCTTCGACGACGCTTTGAACTTCAATATCAGCGATTTTGCGGTTAAGGTCGACGCCCTCTTGAAAAAACAAAATTCTTTGCTCGTGATTATCAATTCGCCCGCACATAACCCCACGGGCTACGCCCTAAGCAACGATGAATGGGATAAAGTCCTCGACGTGCTCAAAGCGCAGACTTCTACCGGCAAAAAGATTTCTCTGCTCGTCGATATTGCTTACATTGACTTCGCCGGCGAAAAAAATTCCACGCGAGCTTTTATGAAGAAGTTTAGCGACCTTCCGGATAATCTGTTCGTGATGATTTCGTTCAGCATGTCGAAAAGTTTTACGCTTTACGGGCAACGGACGGGAGCTTTAATCGGTATTTCCGCCAATTCAAAGGTTATCGACGAGTTCAAAGACGTTAGCAAGTATTCATGCCGTGCCACGTGGTCGAATATCAATCGCGGGGCGCAAGCGTTGCTCGTTAAGCTCGCCGCCGATAAAAATTTGTTGCCGACTTACGAAAATGAACGCACAGCCCTTTATGAGATGGTCAAACGCCGCGCAGATGTTTTCGTTGACGAGGCTAAGGCTTGCGGATTGCGTGTCGTGCCGTATAAGGGCGGATTCTTTATCGCAGTGCCCGCCGACAATCCCGCCGTCGTCTGTCAGAAGCTCCACGACGATTTAATCTTTGCGGTGCCGCTGAAGTTGGGCGTTAGGGTCGCGGCTTGTTCGACTTCGTTTAGGAAAATGCACGGCGTCGCAGAAAAAATCCTCCGCGCCATGAAATAAAAATTTTTCTTCCCGTCAATGTGGCGGGATTTTTTTTGCCCAACTGAAAAATCCGGTATTTCGGATAAAAATCCCGTATTCTGGATTTTTCAGCCCATCTCAAGCCCTGAACAGGGGCTTTTTTTGTTGTTTCGCGTAATGACGCCATTTACCATTTTTAAAAATCCGATATTCTGGATTTTTCCATTTGCATCTAAAATCGCCCCTCAAAACCGTTTTTGAAGCCTCAAAACCGTTTTCAAGCTCCAAAATCAGTTTCACAGCTCCAAAATCATTCTCAAGCCGTAAAATTCCTCTCAAACAAAAATTTTTACTAAAATCCTTGACAATCGGTCGTAGCATGGGATAATTGGCTTGAAAGTTTTGTTTTCTTAGCTCTTCAGTCTCAAAGGAGGTATTCAAGGCAAAAATTTTGTCGATGTCGATTTATTTTTAGTTAGGAGGCGGTTTTATGCTTGCTTTCGATACTCGCGATGATTATGAGCTTATCGAGGGGGAAAAAATTATGGCACCAAGTCCCGGAATGAGGCATGTTAATGTTACTGCTAATTTAATCAAACTCATTGGCACTTATGCCAGTATAAAAAGGCTCGGAATGGCTTTTGCAGATAATTTTGATGTTCACTTCCCCGACGGCAGTTTATTTCGCCCTGATTTTATCTTTGTCAGCGCGGAAAATGCCAAAAAGTTATTCGCAGATAAAAATGCGACACTAAATGGCGTCCCGGATATGGTTGCAGAAATTTTTTCGCGCTCAACCATGAAACGAGACGTTGGCATAAAAAAAGACGTTTATGAACGCAACGGAGTCCGCGAATATTGGATTATCGACCCGTGGAGAGAAAATATTGATGTTTATCTGCTTCGCGACGGCAAATATGAACTCGGCGGACAATATGAAAATTGGAGCGATGACGAATTACTACAAATTTCCGAAGACGAACGCGCTAAAATTGAAATGGAGATACCAGTTGACGTTTTGGACGGCTTTAAGGTCAAAATCAGAAATATTTTCGGTTGGTACTTTGAATAATAGTTAGGAGGCTTTTTAATTGGATTTTTTATTGATTTTGCTATTACTCGTTGTGATATTTTTTTTGTATAGAACTTTTGTAAACCGTAAATTTATCGAAGCACATCGACTTATGTCAAGACTTTCAAGGTTAGCTCAAGAACCGACAGATTATAGTGATTTAAACAAAGCTTTTAGTCAGCCGAGTAAATATGAAATCATTTCTAATGAGCTTTATGCTTTTTGCATCACAAATGAGCATCAGAAAAAAACCGTTGACAAATATAATGCAACTTTAGATGATTTTAAATCCATTTACATTTCTTTATCAGTAAATTGTCCCGCTGAAATCAAAGGATATTATATTCCAGTTGCCGCTTTCTTTTTCAAAAGCATTTTAGATTATATTCTCGCTAATCAAAATAATAGCCATGAAGTCGCAAGATATTTAATGAATTACTTTGAACGAATTTGAGTAGCGACTAAAAAGTGGCGGCTCCGGCAATGATAAATTGTATGGTGGTTCAGGTAATGACTGCATAAAAGGCAGCACTGGCAATGATTCACTGTGGGGCGGCACCGGAAACGATACTTTATGGGGCGATGCGGGTTCTGACAAGTTTTATTATGCCAAAGGCGACGGCAAAGACATTATTTACGGATTTGAGGACGGCGACACGCTCACGATAGATAATTTGTCGTTCACCTCGTCTTATAGTAAGTCGAAAGGCACTGTTACGCTTACATTCGACAGCGGCTCCATTACTTTTAAAGAATTCACCGCAACGACCTTCCACATTGATAAAGACACTTACGCAATCAGCGGTTCTAAACTCAAAAAGCAATAAAACTTAGCGGAAAAATTTAATCCCGATGATGAGGCGGGATTTTTTTTGTTGCAAGGGAAAATAATTGAACGTATAATAGCGAAGTTCAAAAAGGAGGCAATAAAATGGGAGTAAATTCCGAACGCAGGAACATAGCAATCATAGCGCACGTAGACCACGGCAAAACTACGCTGGTTGATGCAATGCTTAAGCAAAGTCATATTTTCCGCAAGAATGAACAGGTAGCCGAACGCGTCATGGACTCAGGCGACCTGGAACGCGAACGCGGCATTACGATTCTATCCAAAAACACGGCGATTATTTATAAGGGCGTCAAAATTAACATAGTCGACACGCCAGGGCACGCGGATTTTGGCGGAGAGGTCGAACGAGTGCTTAATATGGTCGACGGCGTACTTTTACTCGTCGATGCCTTTGAAGGACCCATGCCGCAAACAAAATACGTCCTTCGCAAGGCACTGGAGCATAAATTAAAGCCAATAGTCGTGATAAACAAGATAGACCGCCCCGAAGCTCGCGTAGATGAGGTTTACGACGAAGTTTTAGAACTATTTATGGAGCTAGACGCCGACGACGAGCAATTAGACTTCCCAGTAATCTATACGGCGGCTAAGCAGGGCATTGCAAAGCTAGACATTCACGACGAAAGCCACAATTTACAGCCGCTAATGGAAACGATACTTAAGGAAATACCGCCGCCCGCCGGAGAATTGGACGCGCCGTTGCAATTAGTCGTCACGACGCTTGAGGCTGATGATTACGTCGGGAAAATTGCTATAGGTCGAGTGCAACGCGGCAAAATTCGTTCGGGCGAGACGATTGCGATGATTAGCGAACACGGCATGAAGAAGGCTAAGGTAGGAAAAGTCTTCACATACGACGGATTGAACCGAGTTGAGACTCCTGAAGCGCAAATGGGGGAAATTGTCGCGTTGACTGGTTTAAGTGAAGTTTCAATCGGAGATACGGTTGCCGATGCCGAACATCCAGAGGCTTTACCGAGTATTCGCGTTGATGAGCCGACCTTGAGTGTGACTTTTGGGGTTAATACAAGTCCATTCGCGGGAAAAGAGGGACAATACCTCACGAGCCGCCACATACGCGACAGACTTTTCAAAGAGGCGCAAACAAATGTTGCCTTGCGTGTAGAAGAAACGGATTCAGCGGACGTTTTTAAAGTTAGCGGGCGTGGCGAGCTGCATTTATCGATTTTGATTGAGACGATGCGCCGCGAAGGCTACGAAATGCAAATTGGCAAGCCCGAAGTCGTCTACAAGCTAATCAACGGGCAAAAATACGAGCCGATAGAAAATTTAACAGTAGAAGTGTCGCAAGATTATATGGGCACCGTCATGGAAAGCTTAGGACGCCGCAAAGCGGAGCTAAAGAACATGCAAAACGTTGCGGGCTATATGCGGCTGAACTTTTTAATCCCTGCGCGAGGTCTTATCGGGTTTAGGTCGGAGCTTTT
This sequence comes from Selenomonadaceae bacterium, assembly GCA_017518105.1. Taxonomy (GTDB): domain Bacteria; phylum Bacillota; class Negativicutes; order Selenomonadales; family Selenomonadaceae; genus Quinella. Next base: position 137,259 of record JAFWWC010000002.1, on the reverse strand, counting down.
AACGTCGACGCGGGGCAACGGGATAATGAATCACGTTTTCCACGGTTACGAGCCATATAAAGGCGATATTCCTGGACGCAGTCGCGGAAGTCTGGTTGCATTCGAGCAAGGAGAGACTACAGGCTACGGAATATTCAATTTGCAGGATAGAGGCGTCATGTTCATTGAGCCGGGGCAAAAAGTTTATGAAGGCATGATAGTTGGCGAGAATTCCCGCGAGATGGACATTGATATTAACCCTTGCAAGCAAAAACACCAGACGAATATCCGAGCGAGCAACTCTGACGAGGCAATTAGGCTTGTGCCGCCGCGTTTCATGAGTTTGGAACAGGCAATGGAATATATTAACGATGATGAGTTAGTAGAAGTCACGCCAAAGAGCATACGCCTGCGCAAAGCAATCCTAGACCGCACGACCCGCGGACGTTTAGCCAAGAATGCACGAAAATAATTGCTGAGCGTGAAGGATTTGACCGCCGCCTTATCGAACACAGAAAAAAATTCTTTGATAAAGGCGGTGTAAGCTATGGGGAATGAATTTTCGGAGGACGTGAAAATATATCTTGAGGAAGTGCGGCAGATACCGTTGCTAAGTGCTCAAGAGTTCCATACGTTGCTACTTAGGGCGGCGGACGGCGACGAAGATGCGCAAATGGATTTAGTCAACGCAAACTTGCGGCTGGTCGTCAACATTGCGCGGAATTATACTGATTACGGCGTTTCGTTCTCGGATTTGATTCAAGAAGGCAATATCGGACTGATGACGGCGGCTAAGAAGTTCGCCACGAAGGGTTCAGAGTCTTTTATCGAGTACGCGGAGGAATGCATCGAGAAAGCGATTGTCCGTGGCTTGCGTGAAATGGAAGCAACCGCGCCGGTTTCGCTTGATACGCCGATTGACGAGAGGACTTATACGGATAAAGATAAATTCGCGGTCGAGGGCGACTTCATCGAGGGTTTGACGTTGGCGGACTTAGTAGAGGACAGCAAAACGCCCACGCACTTTGACCACTTGAATTATTTGCAGATGAATGAACTGCTCGGCGAAGTTTTGAACACGTTGACGCCGCACGAGAGAAAAGTTTTATCGCTAAGGTTCGGTTTGGAAGACGGCAAATCACGCACAACGGACGAGGTCGCTAAAATGTTCAAAGTCAGCGGCGATAGCGTCAGGACAGTCGAGGCAAAGGCATTGCGCAAGCTCCGCCACCCGACTTGCTCTGCTAAGCTCAAAGATTTTTATTGACGCCTGAAAAAAACTTGAAAAACCCTTTGCAAATTGTAAAATGCTATGATAAAATGGGCGCGCTTACAAAAGAGCAAAGAAATTATTGGAAGGGCGATATTGTATGATAGTGATGGACTGGATAAGGAAACTTACGGATATAATCATGCCGCTGGAGCCGCCACAAGACGACGAAGAAGACATCAAGGAGACTAAGAAAGCCGAAGCCAAAGCAGAAGAACCTAAGACCACGCAGGAACCTAAGCAACAACCTGCACAGCCTGCCCCGCAGACTTTCCAGGCGGACAAGCAAGCAATAGGCGTTGGACAGAACTTCGGCAACGGGTCGATGAAGTTCACGCATACGGGCGGCATGGTTAGCACAGCTGATAACGGCGTAACGAGTATGGGCGGCGTCCGTTACGAGGCTTACAACAGTAACACTTCGGATCCTTCCGTAAGACCGAGCCTAGCAGTCGTTAAAACTCCTCAGCTCACAATGAAAATCTACGCCCCGACAAAGTACGACGACCAAGTTAAGCAGATAGCCGACGACCTTTTAAAGCACAACGCAGTTATCGTGAATTTCGAGGGCGTGGACGAAATCGAACAGCAACGTATCGGCGATTTCGTTATCGGTGCTGTCTACATGATTGACGGGCGGGCGGAAATGGTTTCAAGCAAAATCGTTCTGTACGTTCCGCCGGGCATTGATTATGAGAGTGCCGCCGCAAGAATTCCAATGCGTCGTTATAATTGAGGGGCGAGGACTAAGGCTAATCAAACTTAATAGTAAAAAGCGGGCACTGTAAAAGGTCGCCTGCTTTTTATTTAATGCGGGTGATAAATTTGAGAGACGAATACTTAACGCAAGACCGCGCCCCGATACTGGAGGCGTTGACTAAGATGAAGGCGGCAAGGCTGGTTCCCTTCGACGTGCCTGGACATAAACGCGGACGCGGCAATCGGGAGCTTGCGGACTTCTTGGGGCAAGCGTGCCTTGATGTCGATGTCAATTCGATGAAGCCGCTGGATAATCTTTGCCACCCAGTCAGCGTGATTCGGGACGCGGAGATTTTAGCGGCGGAGGCGTTCGGGGCGGCACATAGTTTCTTTATGATTGGCGGGACGACTTCGGCGGTGCAAGCGATGATTCTTTCCACGTGCAAGCCTGGCGATAAGATAATTCTGCCGCGAAACGTCCACCGCTCGGCGATTAACGCGCTGATTCTTTGCGGAGCCGTGCCCGTCTACGTCAATCCGCAAGTCGACGAACGCTTAGGAATATCTTTGGGCATGAAGGTCGAGGAAGTCATCGCCGCCATAAAAAATAATCCCGACGCCAAAGCCGTTTTGATAAACAATCCGACTTACTACGGGATTTGCTCCGACATTAAGACGATAACCGAAGTCGCCCACGCGCACGGCATGAAACTTCTTGCGGACGAGGCGCACGGCACGCATTTTTATTTCAGCGATAAGCTTCCACCTTCGGCAATGTCGGTCGGCGCGGATATGGCTGCGGTCTCTATGCACAAGTCCGGCGGCTCGCTTACGCAAAGTTCATTGCTGTTGACGGGCAAGGACATCAACGCCGGCTATGTTCATCAGATTATAAACCTCACGCAGTCCACGAGCGGTTCTTATCTGCTCATGGCAAGCTTGGACATTTCGAGACGGAACTTGGCTTTGCGCGGTTCTGAAATCTTCGACAAGGTGATTGAGTTGGTCGAATACGCCCGCGACGAGATTAATTTCTTAGGCGGCTGGTATGCTTATGGCAAGGAGCTGACTGACGGCGGCGCGGTTTACGATTTCGACGTAACGAAGCTTTCAATCTTCACGCGGGCGGTTGGTTTGGCGGGTGTTGAGGTCTATGACATTCTCCGCGACGAATACGACATTCAGCTTGAGTTCGGAGATATTGCAAACGTTTTGGCTTATGTTTCCGTCGGCGACCGTGTCAAGGATATTGAACGGCTCGTAAGTGCGTTGGCGGACATAAAAAGGATTTATCGCAAAGACCCGTCACGGCTGATGAAGGTCGAGTACATTGACCCGATTGTAGACGCCGCCCCCAAGGACGCCTTCTACGCCGATAAAATTTCCCTGCCGCTTAAAGAGACTGTAGGCAAGACGGCGGCGGAATTTTTGATGTGCTATCCTCCAGGCATTCCGATACTTGCGCCGGGCGAGAGAATCACCCGCGAGATTTTAGATTATATCCGCTACGCTAAGCGCAAGGGCTGCCAGATTACCGGACCCGAAGACATGACGATTAGACGCTTGCAAGTCATGACGACGTAAAGTTTTCCCGCAGATAACGTATCGTGCTTTTGAGGTCGCGAATGTCTTGCCGAATCTTTTCCATTTCCCTATCCATTAGAATCAGCTTGCGTTCCTCCCGTTCGATTTGTTCGCGCACATTTTTATTGTAGCGTTCGCGGTCTCGTTGCTCGGCGCGTAGCTCTCGTATCCTAGATTTGATGTCGTTCATGATTTCAATGCGTCAAAACGGAATAAATAACGACGACGACAATACTTACAATCGTTGCCGTTAAAGTTTGGCTGTGGCGCGTCGAAGAATGAATTTCCTTCTGCGAATTTTCCACGGCGGCTTTAAGTTCCTTGCGTGTCTCTTCCAGCTTAAATTCGAGCTTATCAATTTTGGAATCAACCTTCTTATCGAGAGCTTCAATTTTGGAATCAACCTTCTTATCGAGAGCTTCAAGCTTAGCTTCGAGCTTGTCTTGGCGATTTTCGATTCTGTCCATGCGTTGATTTAATTCCTTTCGAGTATCGCGCACTTCAGTTTTTAAATCGCGCAATTCGTTTAGGATTAGTTCCTCGTATCGGAAATTTCTATCTTCACTCATGTCAATCACTCCTTTAAAATATTTTATCACATGTCAGGAGGTTTTTAAATGGAGCTTTGGTTCAGCGAGCAACACACGCCTAACGTCCGCTTCTCGTTGAAGGTCGATAAGCAACTGTTCAGCGAAGTCAGCGAGTTTCAACGCGTAGATATTTTTGACTCGGCGGAATTTGGGCGGATACTTGTCCTCGACGGGCGAATCATGATAACCGAACGCGACGAGTTCATTTATCACGAGATGATTACGCACGTCCCGTTGTGCGTTAATCCAGACGTCAAAAAGGTTTTACTTGTCGGCGGCGGCGACGGCGGCTCGGCACGTGAGCTTCTCAAATACGACACGATAGAGAAGATTGACCTCGTGGAGATTGATGAAACGGTCGTGCGTGCCTGCAAGAAATTTATTCCGCAAACTGCCGCTTGCCTCGATAATCCCCGCGTCGAAATCTTTTTTGCTGACGGGCTGAAGTTCATTCGCCGCAAAGCCAACGAGTACGATTTGATTATCGTAGACTCAACTGACCCATTCGGCGTGGGCGAAGGGCTTTTTACCAAAGAATTTTACGGCAACTGCTTTAACGCCTTGCACGCAGGCGGAATCATGATTAATCAGCACGAGAATCCGTTTTACTCCTTGGACGCCGCCGCCATGCAACGAGCACATAAACGCCTTGCAACGTCCTTTCCAGTCGTGCGCGTCTATCAGATTCACATTCCCACGTATCCGGCGGGGCAATGGCTATTCGGGTTTGCGTCGAAGAAGTTTCACCCGACCCACGATGTCAACTTTGCCCGCTGGAACTCGCTTAACCTGCAGACGAATTACTACAACACGAAAATTCACGCGGGAGCCTTCGCCCTGCCCAGCTACGTTATAAAAACCTTGCGGGCTGCCGAATAAGCGGTTATAATGGCGCGGTTATAGAGAGGAGATGATTTTGTTTGACTAATGATGTAATGATTATCAACGCCTTCGTGCTGTATATCGGCTTGATGATGGCGATTGGCGTTTACTACTACCGGCGCACGAAGAACATGAGCGATTACTTCCTAGGCAACCGCAAGCTCGGCGCGTGGGTCACGTCGCTTAGTGCGGAGGCGTCCGATATGAGCGGCTGGATGCTTATGGGCGTGCCGGGCTTCGCATATCTCGCCGGACTCAATGCGGGCTGGATTGCTATCGGCATTGCAATCGGCACGTGGGCTAACTGGCAATTCGTGGCGGCTCGTCTCAGGCGATATACTGAACTTGCGGGCAACTCGTTGACGCTCCCCGAATTCTTGCAGAACCGCTACCACGACACGAGCAACCTTCTGCGAATCGTTCCGGCAATCTTTATCCTGATATTTTTTATCCTGTACACGTCGTCGGGCTTCGTGGCGGCGGGCAAGCTCTTTGAAACGGTCTTTGGTATGCCCTTCCAATACGCAATCTTTCTCGGCGCAGGCTCGGTCGTCTTCTATACGCTGATTGGCGGATTCCTCGCTGTCAGTCGCACGGACTTTATCCAAGGCGTGATGATGTTCTTTGCAATCCTAATCGTTCCGACCTGCGCGGCAATGAGTTTGGGCGGCTTCGGCGATACGGTCTCGGCTATCTCCGCTTACAAAGAGTCGATGCTCCAACCGCTGACTAAACCTGACGGCTCGACTATGGGCGCGATTGAATTAATCTCGCTTTTGGCATGGGGTATCGGTTACTTCGGACAGCCGCATATTTTAGTTAGGTTCATGGCGATTAAGTCCACGAGTGAATTACCGCAAGCAACGCGCATCGCAATGACTTGGGTTATCTTGAGCTTAGCGGCGGCGGTCGCAATCGGCATGGTCGGCACAGTCTACCTAACGACACCGCTTGAAGGCACCAACGCCGAAACTGTCTTCCTAGTCATGACGAATCAGCTGTTCCCGCCGATAATCGCCGGCTTAATGTTAAGCGCAGTGCTCGCGGCTATCATGTCCACGGCGTCAAGTCAGTTATTGGTCGCGGCGTCGGCTTTCGCGCAAGACTTCTACAAGACTTTGCTCCGTAAAGACGCCGACCAAGCGGAGCTGGTTTGGATATCGCGTGCCTCCGTCTTAATCATCGCGTCAATCGCGGTGTTCCTCGGCTTCAATCCCGATAGTTTTATCCTCGACATGGTGGCTTATGCTTGGGCGGGCTTCGGCGCGGCATTTGGTCCGGCGTTGCTTATGAGCCTGTTTTGGAAACGCACGACCCGTCGCGGCGTCATCGCTGGGATAATCGTCGGCGGCGTCACTGTGCTTGTTTGGAAACAACTTGCACTCTTCGGGCTATATGAAATCGTTCCGGGCTTCGTCTTCGCGCTGATTGCAATTTACCTCGTCAGCAAGTTCGACGCCGAACCCGAACGCGAGATTTTGGAGACGTTCGACAAGGTCGGGGAGAGCAAGATTTAAATGCAAAGGATTTTTATCGCCGTGCTAAGTCTTGTCTGCTTGACGTGCGCGGGCTGCTTTCAGGCGGACTTCGACTTGATAATCACAAAAGAAGGCTCGGTTATTCAGCACAGCAAGTTCATCGGCAATCCGCTTGTGATTCGGCAGATTGAAGAGTGGAAGGCTACCAACGAACGGACTAATCCCGACTTGAAAGCCAATGCCATTGTCGAAGGCAACTTGCGCGGCTACGAATTCAAGAAAACTTATCCCGACGTGGAGACGTTCGCAAAGTCTGCTGGCGATTTGCACAAGGCTAACCCCGGCAAGAACAAGGGCGTTTCTCGACGCAAGGGCTGGTTCTTCGACATGTACGACTTTGACTTTTATTGGATGAACCCGCCGCTGAACCTTCCGCCCGAAGCCGACTTCATGACGCAGACGGCGTTTAATACTGTCGAGTTCGATTTTACAATCCAACTGCCCTATCCCGCCGACAGCCACAACGCCGACATGGTCGAAAGTGACGGCAAGTTCCTAAAATGGAATCTGGCTCCAGTATTGCTCCACGGCGGAGAAAAGTTCATGCAGGCTCGCTTTAAGCTCTGGCACCTAGATAAAGTTGCGTTGACGGCGGCAGTTGAGCTATTACTTTTGGCGGCGGCGATATTTTTCTTTGTCAAAGCACGTGCGGCAGACTTGGAGACCGTCGGCAAAGACTTGAGATTTAAACGGAACGTCTTCGCGGGATTGTTCGTTGCTTTGGCTCTAGTTTCGGCGTATCTGTTGCTCGCGCCAATGTAATTTCCCTTGCAATTTAAATCGCGCTATGATACACTGCCACAGCTTTAAAAAATCTTTAAGGAGGTGAATGACTTGCCGAATATCAAATCCTCGATTAAAAGCATGAGAGTTGACGCCAAACGCCGCGCCCGTAATATCTTCGAGAAAACACGCATGAAGAAGGCGCAAAAGCTCGTCTTGGCGGCAGTAGCGGCGGGCGACGCGGCAGAGGCTAAAAAACTTCTCCCAGCGGCTCATAAGGCTATCGACCAAGCAGCGGCTAACAATACGATTCATAAGAACGCCGCCGCTCGCAAAAAGTCAAAGCTCACTTTAAAAGTCAACGCAGTCACGGCTTAAAATTTTTTGAGGGTTCGTCTTGAGGGCGGGCTCTATTTTTTTATCCAATAATGGGAATAGAGAAATGAAAATATCTACAATGAGCTGTATTAGAGGACAAAGAACGGCGAAACTTTCACAAATCTAATGCCCCTTTCCTCGGTTTTAAAATTAAAACTCGTTCCAAAGGCGGTAAAAAGGTCGTTAAATCTCACATCAGAGACAAACAGTTGTAAAACATAAAGACGCTCTTGCCTCCCAGATTAAACGAATTGCCAGATCTAGACTGAAAAAATATGCTGGAAGAGATTCGGAAATACAATTTAGTGGATATTGGATTTCAAAACTACTATCGAATTGCAACCAACGTAAACCTTGACGGTAGTAAGCTCAATAGGGCAATAATGACTGTATTCACAAACAGTCTTAAGGAAATCAGCAAAAAATCTAGAAAACTTACTCCGCAGAACAAGCGCGATATTATAAATCAATAATGCTACGCTACTTAGCCAATGTAACACATGTTTGACAATCCAATAACTAGTAATATCCTGCTAGAAAGTTTTTATTGACAAAATTAAAAGCGTATGGTAACATGCGCGGTGTTGTGGGCAAGTGTTCATGACAAGAGTCGCGGGGTGGAGCAGTCGGTAGCTCGTCGGGCTCATAACCCGAAGGTCGAAGGTTCAAGTCCTTCCTCCGCAACCAACGCTGATGTAGCTCAGTCGGTAGAGCGTATCCTTGGTAAGGATAAGGTCACCAGTTCAATCCTGGTCATCAGCTCCAGCGGCGGCGTAGCTCAGTTGGCTAGAGCATTCGGTTCATACCCGGAGTGTCACTGGTTCAAATCCAGTCGCCGCTACCACTTGAGATTAACGCCCCTGAAAAGGGGCTTATTCAATTAATAAACAGGAGGACGAATCATGAGGACGAACATCACCTTGTCTTGTACTGAATGCAAGAACCGCAACTACAGGACAAACAAAAACAAAAAGAATACTCCAGACCGAATCGAAATGAAGAAGTATTGCCGTTTCTGCAAGAAGCACACCCTGCATAAGGAAACCAAATAATGTCGGAGCAAAAGGACGAAAAAAAGGGCGTCATTCAATTTATCCGGGAAGTCCGCACCGAACTAAAAAAAGTCTCCTGGCCAACCAATAAAGAACTCGTCTCTTATACAGGCGTCGTGGGGCTTGCGGTTGTAATCGTCTGTGTGCTGATTTGGAGTTGCGATACGGCTTTTGCTAAGCTGTTCCGCCTGATTCTCGGCTGAAAGGAAAAGTTACAATGGATAAAAAAGTAACTAGCTCGGAACGTGTTTCTGGACGTGCTTGGTACGTCGTTCATACTTTTTCTGGCTATGAAAAGAAGGTCAAAGCTACTCTTGAAAGCAAAATCGCTGCGCAAGGTCTCGAAAACGTTATCTTTGATGTTATCGTGCCAATGCGTGATGAATCCGAATTCAAGGACGGAAGACGTCGCATCGTCAAGAAAAAAGTTTTCCCCGGCTACGTCCTTGTTGATATGATTGTCGATAATAATTCGTGGTTCGTCGTTCGCAATACGCAAGGTGTTACGGGCTTTGTCGGCTCCGAAAAAGATCCTATTCCGCTAAGCGAAGAAGAAGCCCAAAGAATTTTGACAGAGCTGATTGAAGGTCGCGTCGTTGATGACACCCTCGGCTTTAATGTCAATGACAACGTGCGCATTATCGACGGCATCTTTGAGAATCGGCTCGCAACGATTAAATCAATCGACGCGGAGAAACAACGCCTTAAAGTTCTGGTTGAGGATATGCCCGTTGATTTAGACGTTAGCCAAGTTGAAAAGCTTTAATTACTGAAAGGAGGTGCACTAATGGCAAAGAAAGTTACCAAAGTCGTCAAGCTTCAAGTTCCAGCGGGTAAGGCAACCCCTGCGCCGCCAGTCGGTCCGGCACTCGGTCAAGCGGGCGTCAATATCATGGCGTTCGTTAAGGAGTTCAACGACCGCACAGCACAGCAGGCAGGCTTGATTATCCCCGTCGAAATTTCGGTTTATGAAGACCGTTCCTTCACGTTCATAACCAAGACACCGCCGGCGGCAGTCCTTTTGAAAAAGGCGGCGGGCATTGAAAAGGCTTCGGGCGAACCCAACAAAAACAAAGTCGCTAAACTGCCCCGCGCTAAAGCTCAAGAAATTGCCGAACTCAAGATGAAAGACCTCAATGCTGGTTCAGTCGAGGCGGCAACGCGTATGATTGAAGGCACAGCGCGTAGCATGGGAATTGAGATTGTCGCTTAAGCAGGCAAGGCGGGAGAGTTAATCGTTTGTACCGCAAGGAGGAAATTTAATGGCAAAGCAAAGCAAAAGATTCCGCGAGGCTCAAGCCTTAGTCGAGAACGGGAAGTTCTACACCGCCGACGAAGCTGTTGCTTTAGTAAAGAAAACCGCAACGGCTAAGTTCGATGAGACGATTGAATTGCATGTGCGCTTGGGCGTCGACCCGAAATACGCTGACCAACAGGTTCGCGGCGCAATCGTCCTTCCAAACGGCATTGGCAAGACAAAAAGAGTTCTGGCATTTGTCGCGGGCGAGAAGGCTAAAGAGGCTGAAGCGGCAGGCGCGGATTACGTCGGCACAGATGATTTGGTCGCGAAGATTCAAGGCGGCTGGTTTGATTTCGACGTGGCAGTCGCTACACCCGACATGATGCGCATTATCGGTCGTTTAGGTAAGCTCTTAGGTCCGCGTGGACTTATGCCTAACCCGAAGCTCGGCACCGTAACCAACGACATTGCTAAGGCTATCGGCGAGCAAAAAGCTGGTAAGGTCGAGTACCGCACCGACAAGCAAGGCAACATTCACTGCCCGATTGGCAAAAAGTCTTTCGAGGAAGACAAGCTCAAGGAAAACTATCAGACGCTTATCGATACGTTAATCCGTGTCAAACCAGCGGCGGCGAAGGGGCAATACATCCGTTCAATCACGTTGGCGGCGGCGATGGGGCCGGGCGTCCCGATTCAAATCTAAAACTGAATATCTCAGACCATAGACGGCAAGTTCGGCACGCCGATTAAAGTGCTTGCTCAGGTCGAAAGCAACTTTGACGTTAAAGTTTCCTTCGGTCTGTGTGGTCGAAGGATTTTTACTTTGTGTGGGGAGGTGAAATTTATGGCAGTTACGAGTAAGGTTACACCCAAAAAAGAGGCGGTCGTCGCCGAGATTAAAGGCTGGCTGACTTCTGCTAAAGGCGTCGTCATCACGAGCTACAGAGGTTTAAACGTGGCGACTGATACCCAACTGCGTCGCGAGCTCCGTGCGGCGGGCGTTCAATATAAAGTAGTCAAAAACACCATGCTCCGTATCGCGGCTAAGCAGGCGGGCATTGAAGGTCTTGATTCCCACCTTGAAGGCACAACGGCGATGGCATTCTCCGCTGAAGACGCGGTCGCTCCGGCGAAGGTTATCTGCGACTTCATGAAGAAGAACAAGCTTGAAGACCCCGGCATTTTGACGATTAAGGTTGGCATGGTCGAAGGCAAAGTTATCGACATGGCAGGCGTTAAAGCTCTGGCGAACTTGCCGAGCCGTGAACAACTCGTCGCTAAACTCCTGGGCAGCATGAACGCTCCGATTGCAAACTGCGTGGGCGTCTTGAGTGCTGTTATTCGCAATTTCGTCGGCGTCGTCGATGCTATTCGCGAGAAGAAGGAAAAGGAAGCGGCGTAATCCGTGTGAAGTTTTTGTTTAGAAAATGGAGGCTGAAATATAATGACTAAAGAAGAAATTATGCAAGCGATTGAAAGCATGACGGTTTTGGAACTGAGCGAACTGGTCAAAGCTATGGAAGAGAAATTCGGCGTGAGTGCGGCGGCTCCGGTAGCAGTAGCGGCGGCAGGTCCTGCGGCAGCGGCAGCTGAACCCGAAGAGGAGAAAACCGAATTCGACGTTATCCTTGCCAATGTCGGTCAAGAGAAAATTAAAGTCATCAAGGCAGTCCGCGAGGCAACTGGTCTTGGACTTAAGGAAGCAAAAGCTCTCGTCGACGGCGCACCCGCTCCGGTCAAAGAGAAAATCTCGAAGGCTGACGCTGAAGCTCTTAAGGCAAAACTCGAAGAAGTCGGCGCGACGGTCGAGATTAAGTAAAAAGTTTTTCTTGACAGCTTAAACCGCAGCGGTTATAATTGCGCCTGTCTTGATAAAGACGTGGGGTTGTAGCTCAGATGGTTAGAGTGCCTCGTTGACATCGAGGAGGTCACAGATTCGAGTTCTGTCAGCCCCACCATTTGATTTTCTAGGGCTCGCTTAACTCAGCTGGTAGAGTATCTCCGTCACATGGAGGAAGTCGTGGGTTCGAGTCCCTCAGCGAGCACCACGCTTAATACGAAATTACAAGTTGCCTCCCAAATTCGGGAGGTAACTTTTTTTCTGCTGTGAAGGAATTTCTTTCACGGCGGCAGAATAGGCAGACAATAAATATTTTTTGAGGAGTAAGTTTCATGATAAAGAAAGTTGCCGCGCTGTTGACGGCAGGAATATTTTTCTTAACGTCGCCGAGCTTAGCTTGGGCTAAAAAAAATTTGCCAGAAGAATCTTCCGAGCCAAAATCAGTTGAAGAACCATTTACAACGCCAGAAGAAGAAATAAAACATCCACCGCTAGACCCCGCATATCACGACCCGCCAGTTTATGAAGAAGGACAAGAGCCGCCGCAAACCGTTGAGCCGCCGCCCGTAGATGACGGCGAGGGCTTGGAGTTTTTGGTTTACCATAAAGATGGAGTGATGGCGTTTGCGATTATCGCCGACCACGAGAAATATCAACTGCGCCCCGTCGTCGCTAAGAATCAAATTCCGGGACGTGCGACAGTTTCGCAGATGAATTCGCCCGACGCAATCGCCACGATTAACGCAAGCTACTTCGCGACCAACGGAGTTATCTTAGGCAATACAAAAATTGACGGGCTGACGGCGGGCACAACTTACTTTATCCGCTCGGCGATTGGAATCAGGGCGGACGGCTCCACGATTTTTGCGCGGCAGAGTTATCGGGGCGTCTTGCAATTCAATGGGGAAGAAGTCGTAGTCGACGGCGTAAACTGTGAACGCAATCCCGATTCCGTCATCGTCTATAACGGCTGGCAGGGTGCGACGACTGGCACGAATAATTTCGGCGTGGAATTCGTAGTGCAGGACGGCGTGGTTGTGAATATCTTCCGCGACAAGGGCAACAACTACATTCCTCCGAACGGATTTATCGTCAGCGTTCACGGAGCGGCGGCGGAGGCTTTCAGGGGCGTTTACGTCGGCGACGCGATGATTTTCGACGAGGATTATATTAACGTGGAGCACGGCGAAGACTTCAACGAGGCAATCCATATCGTCGGCGCGGGTCCCACTCTCGTTAAGGACGGTGAAATTTACGTTACTGCGGACGCCGAGCAATTCCCCAATGATATTCGCATCGGACGTGCGCCGCGTTCGGCAGTGGGCATCACGCAATACGGCGATTATATCTTTGCAGTCGTCGACGGGCGGCAAGCTCACAGCAAAGGTTGCACGCTCACCGAGTGGGCGCGGATTCTCAAGGACAGTTTCGGGGCGGTAGAGGCGATTAACTTGGACGGCGGCGGCTCCACGGAATTATTTTTCAAAGGCAGTCTAGTAAATAAGCCCAGCGACGGCAGAGAACGACTTGTAGCGGACGCGTTGACGATTCTGCCGAAATGATTTATTATTCACGCGTTATTATTGATTGCAATCTGGAATGGAGTTGAAAGACTTGCAAAGGTTGTTTGTGAAATTATTTTTAATCGTCGTGCTGATAATCTTCGTCGCACCGCTGAAGGTCTCAGCTATGCCAGAGATTTTACCGTTCGACCAGCTCAAAAGCGGCATGAATGGCAAGGCTTATACGGTCGTTGACGGCTCCGGCAAGATTGAATCCTTCGACGTGAAAATTATCGGCTTGACGGACGAGGGCAAAGGCTCCAAACGCATTATCATTGCGCAGACCTCTGGCGAAGTCATAAAGCGCACGGGCGGTATCTTGCAGGGCATGAGCGGTTCGCCCGTTTACATTGACGGCAAACTTATCGGAGCACTGTCCGCCACGCTTAAGGAAATGGATCCTTACACCGCCTTTATCACGCCGATTGAAAGTATGCTGGAGCTGTGGACGTTGCCCGACCCCAAGGCGCAAGTGAATTACTTCAAAACTGCCAAGGCGGCGGAGGAAGAAAATAAATCCAACGAGTCAAAGGAAGTTGAGCCTGAGAGCAAAGACGCTTCCACTGACGAAGTTACAGAAGACATAGAAGACACTGCACAGGTTGAAGAAGTCGACGCATTATATATCAGCGGCTTCGACGCAAGCGGGATAAGATTTTTACAGCGGGAGCTCGGCTTGAAGAATTTGCAGAACTCATCAGCAACGAAACCTGAACGCGGCATTCAACTAGACGCGACCCTTGAGCCTGGCTCGGCATTGGGCGTGGCGATTATCTATGGCGACTTTTCTTTAGGGGCGACGGGCACGGTTACTGCTGTGGACGGCAAAAGGCTTTTAGCATTCGGGCATTCGTTCACGCATTCGGGCAACGTCAATTTTTTCATGACGGACGCTTCCGTTATCGGTTCGGTCAGCGGCGTCACGGGTAACGGCGTAAAGCTCGCGGGCATTGGGCACATAATCGGTCGCGTCAATCAGGATAGGGATTCGGGCATTGCGGGTATCCTCGGCACGTTCCCGGCAGTCGTTCCTATCACCGTGACTATTCATGACAACGCCCTTAACAAAGAAGAGACTTACACCGCAACGATTGCTTACAACGAAAACTTAATCCCGAAACTCGGCGCGGCGGTTGCTTATACTGCCCTTAGCAAGATGGCTGACACGACGGCGGAAAGCACTGTCGAAATCGACTTCAACATAAAGACTAATGCGGTTGCCGACGGTGAGTTGGCTCGCAAGAACATGTTTTACAACACCACGGACGTTGGGCAGGTCGCAATCCTTGAACTTATGCAAGCACTTAATCTCGTCTGTTCTAATACTAAAGAGGAGTCGAATATCTTCGGCGTGGACGTGAACATTTCATTCGAGGCGGAGCGGCGCACGGCGTCAATTATCTCCGTCACGCCCGAAAAGAAATCCGTTAAGCCTGGCGAAACAGTCAATCTTACAGTCGAGTTGCAACCCTACCGCAAGCCCGTCGAGAAAGTCACCCTGCCTTACACCGTACCTTTGACGGCGCGGCAAGGCAATCTAGCTTTGGAGATTCACGGCGGTGCACTCGTTCCCGTCAATCAGGCAATGGCAATGGCTAACGCGGGACTTGTCACGGCTGATTCAAACAAGAGCTACGAAGACAAGATAAAAGAGTTCCTCAAGACCGGCAAGAACAATCAGCTAGTCGTGGAGGTCGGCGGGGCGAACGAGCCTAAGACAGAAAAGCAAATCCGCCAAGAGATTGCTCAAGCTAAACGTGCGCAGGCTCGACTCAAGAAGGCGGGCATATCCTCAAAGAAAGTCGACAACAAGGTTGACACGAACTACATTATCGATAACGTCATGCGCACAACCCTTAGCGTCGAGAAAGTTTGACGGGAGGATTGAGATTTTGGAAAGATTGATTATAAAAGGCGGCAAACGATTGAGCGGCACTGTTAAAATCAGCGGGGCAAAAAATGCAGTGCTTCCTGTCATCGCGGCGACGCTCCTCGGTCAAGATAGAGCGACTTGCTTGGACGAAGTACCGAATCTCGACGACGTGCGCACGATTAGCGAAGTCTTGCGCTCGCTCGGCGTTAAGGTCACTCACGAACCGCAGAACAATAAACTTCACGTCGACGCCACGTCGATTGAAAATATAACCGCGCCATATGATTTAGTTCGGAGAATGCGTGCTTCTTTCTTGATAATGGGTCCGCTTCTAGCTCGTTTAGGCAGGGCGAAAATTTCATTGCCGGGCGGTTGCGCGATTGGAACCCGTCCGATTGACTTGCACCTTAAAGGCTTCGAGGCTCTCGGCGCGAAAATTTCTATCGGGCACGGCTACATTGAGGCGATTGCCCCCGAAGGCTTGAAGGGCGCGCAGATTTATCTTGACTTCCCCTCAGTCGGCGCGACGGAAAATATTTTAATGGCGGCGTCAATGGCTCAAGGGCAAACGATTATCGAGAACCCTGCGCAAGAGCCGGAGATTGTCGACTTAGCGAACTATCTTAACATCATGGGCGCGAAGATTCGCGGCGCAGGGACGAACGTTATCAAAGTCGAAGGCGTGTCGAAGTTGATAGCCCGCGACTACACGATTATCCCCGACCGAATCGAGGCGGGAACCTACATGATAGCCGCCGCTATGACGCAAGGCGACGTTTACATTGCAAACGCTATCAGCGAACACCTAAAGCCGGTTATCGCTAAGCTAAAGGAGGCGGGCGTTAAAGTCGTCGAGGACGTGGACGGAATCAGAGTTATCTGCGACCGCCGCCCGCGTGCCGTAGACATAAAGACTTTACCCTATCCCGGCTTCCCGACCGATATGCAAGCTCAATTCATGGCGATGCTAACCATTGCAAACGGGACGAGCGTCGTAACCGAGACTGTCTTTGAAAATCGATTTATGCACGTCGACGAACTGCGGCGCATGGGTGCACGGATTAAAATTGACGGGCGAACTTCCATCGTCGAAGGGCAGGAGCGGTTGACGGGCTGTCAAGTCAAAGCGACGGACTTGCGGGCGGGCGCGGCGATTGTCTTGGCGGCTCTCGTGGCGGAAGGTGAAACTCAAGTCGGCTACATTCACCACATCGACCGCGGCTACGATAATCTCGTTCAAAAGCTCGTAAGCCTCGGCGCGGACATAAGGCGCATTGATAATTAACGCAAATAAAAAACGGCTGTCACTAAAGATAGCCGATTTTTTTTGTCTGTAGGGAAAAGTCTGGGAAGTCGTGAGCAATCCTCTTGGCGCAGTCTTGGCAAAATTTATCTGCCGCCGCTCTGTTCTCGCGGAAGACTTTCTTATAGCCCCAAACGTGTGTAAATGTCCTTTGCTTGCCGCCGAACAGCTCCGATAAGTCAGACAGGCTTTTGACTTCGACGCCGCAAAGTTCCGCGCACATGGCAAGCCACCTCTGCTCGACGAAGACCATATACGGCAACAAATCCCAGCCGCTTTGATTGGGCAGAGGCTCCGCCGCCCGCATGAAGTCAAACGCAAAGTCGACGTATCGCCGCACGAAATTTTCATCGCCGAAGTAAACTAACGCCGCGTTGCACGGGTCAAGCGTCCAATTCAAATCAGCGGGCAACGTGAAGTTTTTCAGGCGGAAGTAATTCGCGTCGGGGTAGCAGGGCAAGTCGCGGCTCTCGCGGTGAATGACGGCAAGCTTGCAATCGAACGTCAGCGGCTGCCAAACGATAAAATCCAAATCAATCATCACGCACGGCAACGGTTGCTTCGACAGGGCAAAGAGTTTCGCGCCCGCCCAGAAAATGTTTTCGTCAATGCCGAGCCGCAACCACTCGTCAAGGGAAGTATCGACGCCGTCCCAAAGCTCAAGCAGTCCCGCCTCGTCGAAGAACTTTTTCCCTGCCGTGTCCGTGTACAAAAAGATTTCGCCGTTATGTCGTCGCCACTCAAGCGCGGAAAGTATCAGCGTGAATATCTCGAAGTCGTCAAGCTTGCCTCGCGTCCGCAACGTGTGAAAGGCTCTCACGTCCAGTAATCTCCTAACCAAACACTAGCGATAATTTCCAAACCGTAGCCGAGCCCGCCCGAACTCATCGACGAGACTTCCTCCGCAGGCAAAGAACCTTCAATCAAGACCTTGCCGCGAGTCTTCGGCGCGAAGTAGAGATTACGAATCGCGAGCTTGCCGCCTTGATAAGTGAAGTCCGCGAAGAGTTGAAGCTTGCGTTCGTTGTTGTAGAGTGATTCGGCGTCGTGAGGCTGGAGCTTGACGGAAAAATTTTTATCGGCGGCGAAGTCCTTAACGATTGGAATATAATCGAAGTCCCAACGCGGCTTGAAGTTGAATTGCGCGGCGTCAATGTCATAATCCTTATCCTCAAGCAGAGTGGAGCCGACTGCCACGCCGCAAATCTTTTCCACACGAGCTTTGAAGTCTTCGGGCGTCTCGAATGCATTTTTCCCGCGCAGAACTTCGGCAATCTCCTTGAGCGTTGGGCGTTCGCCGAGAACTTTTTTAGAGCCGTCGATAATCTTCACGTTGTGCGACTGCTCGGCTTTAATGTTAATC
The DNA here is from genome assembly GCA_017518105.1 of Selenomonadaceae bacterium. GTDB lineage: Bacteria > Bacillota > Negativicutes > Selenomonadales > Selenomonadaceae > Quinella. The sequence continues at coordinate 119,383 of JAFWWC010000002.1, read as the reverse complement.
GGGTGATGAAGATAAACTTGCACATCCTCAAGGAAAATCTCGCAGGCGTCAAAGTCAACGTCAAGTTCCTCGTCCAAGTCGATAACGGCATTATCGCACCCAATGTAAGTAATGCCATTGCGATTAAGCGGTATCCTGAACTCGCCGCCGCAAAGATGAATCTTTTTATCGCCGTCTTTAATGGCGCGGACAAGTTCCCTCTGCGTTTTGACGAGCTTATTTTCCTTAGGCGTCTTCGCGAAAAGTTTTTGCTCGGCAAGTGCAGAGATTTCCTCCACGTCCTCCGGCGACAAAGTATCAAGCGGCAAGTCGAACAGTTCGCAGATTAGAAGTTTTAACTCCGCGTCGCTTGCTTCGTTGCTGATTGCCGTCGCGACCTTCTTTGCCTCTGCCGCGTAGAAATTTTCCTCGAACCACTCCTGCAAATTCCGCTGTTGTGCAAAGTTGACCAGTTCCGCCAATGAAAAGTTTTCGACGAGCTCGCGCTTTGAATAGAACTCGAATATCGATTTCTCAATGCTGTTCGTTGTCTCCATGTCTTGCCCTCCTTACCAGTGATACGGTTCGTTGCGATTGATTTTGAATGCCCGATAGATTTGTTCGACGAGGACGAGCCGCGCCATCTGATGAGTTAGCGTCATTTTGGACAAAGATAATCGGAAGGACGCCGCCTGCCTGAGTTCCTCGCTCAAGCCGAACGCCCCTCCGATTGCAAATGTCAGATTGCTCACGCCGCCTAAGGTAAGCGCGGCGATTTTCTTTGCTAAGTCCTCCGAAGTAAATTCCACGCCTGAAACGTCCAATACACACAGCCACGAATCCTTTGGCACGAGCGATAAGATTTTCTGTCCTTCCTCTTCGACCGTGCGACATTCGGGCACCTCGCGGACTTCAAGCCGTGCGAACTTCTGCAAACGCTTTAGATATTCTGCCACGCCATCGACTAAGAATCTTTCCTTGAGCTTGCCGACTACGATTAGATTTATCTTCATTGATTGGAAGGCTGAGGCATCTCTTCTAACGTGACCTCAACTGTCTCCTCGCGCCCTTCCCTGTCGTAGCGAACTTTGACTTTATCGCCGACCTTGTGAGCCGCGACCCCGTTGCGAACGTCCGCCACCGAGTTTACGTCCTTGCCGTCAATGCTAAGGATAATATCGCCGCGTTGGAAACCTGCACGACCGGCGGGCGAATCAATCGCGACCTGGAAGACGTAGACGCCCTTTTCAATCGACAGCTGATAACCGTAGCGGGCGGCAGTGGGCTTATCAAAAATCGTTACGCCAAGGAAAGGACGAGCCACGTAGCCTTTTTCCATTAGCTCATTGACAATCGTTTTGACGGTGTTAATCGGGATTGCAAAGCCCATGCCCTCAACACCGTTGGTCGCGAGCTTTATGCTGTTGATTCCGATGACTTCTCCGTCCGCGTTCGCAAGTGCGCCGCCAGAATTACCAGGACTAATCGCCGCGTCGGTTTGCAGGAGCTTAACTCGTCTGTCGTTCAAGTCCAGCGTTCGATTGAGAGCACTGATAACGCCGACCGTCACCGAGCCTTGAAACTCCAACCCCATAGGGTTGCCGATAGCGATTGCCGGTTCCCCGACTACGACTTCATCAGAATCGCCCAGTTCAGCCGTCGGCAAGTTCTTCGCGTCGACTTTGACAACGGCGATATCCGTCATCTCGTCAGTTCCGATTAAGGTTCCGTTGATTGTGTTGCCATCCGAAAGGGAAACGATAATCTCCTTTGCCCCCGCGATAACGTGATTGTTCGTGATGATGTAGCCGTCGCTCTTGAAGATGACGCCAGAGCCTACGCCTTCGGTCTCAAACGTCCTGTCGAAGAAGTCACGAGCAATCGCTTTATTGGTTATGCCGACGACCGCCGGACCAACAGTCCTAGCCACGCGCACGGCGGGAGTATTTCTCGCGTCTGAAATTTTTGCACTGCTCTCCGGCTGATTAGGCGTCTTCGGAGCCGCTTCCGTGTGTGCCGTCTGGGTTACCGTGGACTTATCGCCCGCCGACTTATTATCGGTATCAGAGCCGCTACAACCTCCAAACGTCAACGCCGTCGCGACTGCCGCCGCACAGATTATCTTTGCTATTTTCTTAGACCTCATGCTTAACGCACCTCCGCAGTCATTGTAAATTTTGAGCCGCCGATTGTCAATTTTTATTTCGCTTAGAAAATTTCCTTGCAAAGAGGCTCTGCGTCAATTATAATTTGCCCGGCAAAACAAAATGCCCCGCGAAGGTTGCGAGGCGAGATTGCTTGAAGGCGGTTTTGCCCCTCGTCTATTTGGGAATCAAATTGCGAAACTTTTTAGAACTAATCTTAGAACAGTCGCTTAGCCGTGGAAGGGCTTAGGCGGCTGTTTTGCTGAGGAGGAGTAAAATCGCTCCGGTCAACAATGTCACGCGGACAATGAACTTAATCACGCGCATAATCTCACCCCACTTTCCGGGGGCTTCGATTTATATTAAAACCGCCTGTGCCGCGAAGGCTTCAAGCAAGCGGATTATGGGTTTTGAGCCGTTGATTGTCAATTTTTATTTCGCTTAGAATTTGACTTAGCGGGCGGCAGGTTGCTATAATAAATCAGCTTCAAACAACGGAATGATTTTTTTTGTTAGGGAGGGACACATCATGTTGAACACAATCAGCGCGAGTTTTCTAAAGTCTTATCAAAGCGTCGTGCAGTTCAGCAATCAATCGACGACTTCAACTAAACCTGACACCGAGCAAAATCCCGTCACGAACTTCATGGGCGATACGACCGTTGAAATCTCCGACGAGGGCTTGAATGCCTTGGCGAACGCTAAGACCAACGACGAGGCGCAGCTTTCCGACAAGGCTAAGAGTTTCTTAGAAAACCTTCGCAAGAAGTACGGCGACTACGACTTCATCGTCTCCAACGACATGGACACTTCAAAGACCGTCGGCAGTACCAAAGAGTATTCGGTCATGTTCACCGCCGAAGAGATTGAGAAGATGGCAGCCGACGAAGATTACGCCGAAAAAATGATGGGGCAAGTCGGCAGTGCCGTCGATATGCTCAAGAATCTTTCGGAAAAGGATTTGGGCGAGGGCGTGCAATTCTCTCAACTCAGCGTCTCCTTTGACAGCGAAGGCAACATGAAACTTTTTGCACAGCTTGAGAAACTTTCCACCGAACAGCAGGAACGCTTAGAAGCCGCCAAAGAGAAACGCGCCGAAGAACAGAAAGCTAGCGAAGAAGCCACGACCGAAAAGACGCCTGAAGACGGCATGCCGGTCGTTTTCAAGAGCGCGGACGTTGAAGCCTCGAACGAAGAAGAATTGCTCGCTAAGATTTTCGGAATCAACTGGGACGAAATCCCCGAAGAGGAAGCTCTCATCTAATCGAACACTAACTAAAGACAATTCCCGCCTCATTAACGAGGCGTTTTTTTTATGCAGTTTTCATAGGCTCGTGATATTCTGTCGCCGAAAGTTAGGAGTGATTTTTATGCAAGGATTGAAACTTTTATCGGCAGTGGCGGCGGCGATTATCCTAGCGACGGGTGCTAGCGGCGAATGCGCCTCGGCAAACGTGCATGTTGATGTTCAGGTGGATACGGAATCTTCAACGCCCGTCCAGCCGAAAAAAAGAATGGTTTCCGACTATGCGGAGATGGCTGAAGGCATCTACACTGGCTTAATCGTCGATTGCAGAGGCTTGGGGCTGAAAACCGCAATGTCGCCCACCATTAAGAATATCAACGGCACGAAGATTTACGGACACAAAAACCTTGACGTTGATAAGATTATCGCAATGGGCATGGTCGATTACGTAAGCGACTCTGGACGCGTCGAACGCGCAGGGACAAATCCGCTAATCATTAGGGCAGTTGCCTTGGACAACTTCAACCGCGACCCCGTCGTATCGCTTGAGGACTCTAATCGGATTTTGGTTGAGAACTATGCGACGAAATTTTTAAAGGCTTTGAAGGTCGTCTTCCTCTACGATTAAAAAAATCCCCGTCACTCGCGAAGAGCGGCGGGGATAATTTTTTATGGTAAGGTAAGTGCCAGAGGATTACAGATTAGCTTTGATGAGCGCGAATAGTTTGGAATAGGGCGTTACGCTCGTGAAATGAGTTATCGCGGCGTCGATACCGTTCGATTTGATGAATTCCTGAACTTCGACGGCTTCCTTGTCCTCGGCGTAATCGAATTTGAGAGCGGCGGCGATGACCTTAGCCAATGCGGCGGGCTTTTTGCCGCTTTCAATAAGTTGAATTGCAGGACTAACTAAACGGTCGCCGGCGGAGAGTTTGCGCTTTGGACCACGTGCCACGCGGGTAACTTCGTCGCTGATTTCGGGGTTCTTGAAGCGTTCCTCAGTCGTCATGACGTACTTTTGATGAACGATGGGGTCGAAGCCGTACTTATCAATCAACATGGCGGAAGTCTCAGCCCAAACTGCGCGGGCGGCGGCAACAATGTCTTCGTCACGCATGGCGGAGCTTATATCGGGCAAGCCTTTCTGATACGCAAGATAAGCAATGGAGGCGTGCCCAGTATTTACGGTAAAGAGTTTGCGTTCAATGTACGCGCCGAGATTGTCTACGAGCGTCATGCCTTTAATCGGCGGCAGTTCACCGACGACGCCTTTTGAATCAACATCCCATTCGGCGTAGGGTTCGACCTTGACCAAAAGTTTTTCGTAATTCTTCTGCAGGGGAACGATTCTATCAACAGCCGCATCGGGGAAACCGATTAGCTTATCGACTTCGGGTTTAATGTCGTCCGCCAAATTCTGATAGACGAAGCCTTTAAGCACGGTAGAGCCGCCGACCATGTTTTCGCAGGCGATTATGTTAAGCGGCGTCTTATTGACGGCAACGCGTTTAGTTAGACCCTTAGCGATGTTCGGGGCGATGAACTTTAAGATATTCGGACCAATGGCAGTCGTGACAATGTCAGCCTCAACGATTGCATCAAGGAGCGCGTCGAGGTTTTCGTTGCTGTTAATCGCGCTGACGTTTTCGACGAGAGTTTTTTCAGCCTCGCCGAAGATTTGCACGTTGTACTTGCCGAGCGTGTTAATGTCGTCGACCAAAGGGGCAGCAACGTCAACAAAGCTAACGTGATAGCCCGCCTGACTCAAAAGCAGTCCGATAAAGCCGCGTCCGATATTGCCCGCGCCGAAGTGTACAGCCTTTTTCATAATGTAACCTCCTATTCTAGACTTCTAAAAAATTTCTCGTCGACGGGTTCAAGCCATTCCGTCGAGACTTCCGAGCTTGCTTGCATAATCGCAAGGTGTTGCATCATCTTACCGGGTGCCGCGCCGTGCCAATGCTTGACGCCTTCGGGAACGGTGAACACCACGCCAGGTATCAGCTTGACGGGTTCTTGTCCCCAGGTTTGAACGTAACCTGCGCCCGCCTCCGTCACGAGGATTTGGCAGGTGCCGTGGTGGATATGCCAAAAGGTATGCGCGCCGTCGATGAAGGTGACGTTTCCGACGTTCATTGATTGTCCCGACGTGAGCGGCGCGTAAAACGTTCGACCCGTGAAATATTTTTCGTAAGCGACGTTCGGATTGCCAATCGGGAAAATTGTTCCGCCCGCCGTCGAAAGCTTTGCTTGAACTTCTTCGACGGACGGATAATCTTCAGCCGTAGCAACCTGCGCGGTCGTAAAGATACAAGCCGCCGCCATCGTTGCCAAAAGTTTCTTCATGGACTTAGCCTTTCGTGAACATGTCGAAGAGTACTTGCGGGCAACGTGCACGTTGCATCCAGTGGTCGCGCCTTGCTACTCAATAACTTTAATTCGTTGCCGCGCTCGAACTCTTCTTTAAATTTTAGCCCTTCGTGAACATGTCGAAGAGTACTTGCGGGTCTTTGGTCGTGTAAGCCTTCTGCAAATCTTCTTCGGAGTATTCCATAGTAATCGTTGCGAGGTTCGCGATAATCGCCAAATGGTCGTCGCCCTTGCCCGCGATACCAACAATCAAATGCGCGGTGTTTTCATCAGAGAACTTGACGCCCTGCGGATATTGCATGACAACCAAGCCAGTCTTGATGACGTGCTTTTTAACAGCGTTTTCGCCGTGAGGAATCGCAATGCCTTGACCGATATAAGTTGAAATGTCGCGTTCACGAGCCAACATGCCTTCGATATACGGCTTTTCAACGTAGCCGCTCTTGAAGAGGAGCTCGCCCGCCGCCTTGATAGCCTCTTCCTTGCTAACGGACTTCAAACCGACTTTGACGTTTTCTTTAAGCAAGACGCCTTCTTTGAGAGTTGCGGCAGGTTCTTCTTCCGCGCCGCCAGCCTCTGGAGCCGGAGCCGATACGCCGCCGCCCTTCAAGCGTTCGCTGATAATGTCGTAAACATTGTTGTTGGTGAAGTCCTTAACCCAAATGTGCTCGGCTTGCGGAGAGTCTGCGCTTGCACGTTCGGCTAGTTTCTCGTGGCTGACGACGATTTGCGCGTCCTTAGGAATGTTGCCGATTGCGAAGTTCTTAACCGTGATGTTCTTGTAGCCGTCCTTCTGGAGTTTCTTACGAAGAGCCGCCGCACCTAAAGCTGAAGAACCCATGCCAGCATCGCAAGCGTAGACGATAAACTTAATGTCTTTGCCTTCAACCTGTTTTTCGCCAGCTTGACCTTTGCTAGCCGCCTTCATTGCCTTCATATTAGCTTGAGCCGCTTCGAGTGCGTCTTCCTTCTCAGCATCAGCCGCCGCCGTCGCTTTGATAAAGATTGAACTGATTGCAAAGCTTACACCAGCCGCCGCCGCGACAGCCGCCACGTTAGCGAAGTACGCGCCAGGAGCCGTCATAGCCATAATCGCGATAAAGGAACCAGGAGCCGCAGGAGCTACGAGACCGCCGTTGAGGAGCGTCAAGGTAAAGACGCCGGTGATACCGCCCGCCATAACCGCGAGAATCAGAGTAGGTTTCATGAGGACGTAAGGGAAGTAAATCTCGTGAATACCGCCGAAGAAGTGAATGATAACTGCGCCGGGGGCAGAACCTCTAGCATTGCCGACGCCGAAGAGTGAGTAAGCAAGCAGGACGCCCAAGCCAGGTCCGGGATTCGATTCAATCATGAAGAAGACCGATTTGCCGACTTCCTGAGCTTGTTGCATGCCGAGCGGAGTGAAGACGCCGTGATTGATTGCATTGTTTAGGAACAGAATCTTCGCAGGCTCAACGAGGATTGACACGAGCGGAAGAAGTCCCGCGCTGACGATTGCGCCGACCGCCGAGGCAAGTCCGTCCGTAATGCTTGAGACTATCGGACCAACGAAACTGTAAGCCGCGCAAGCAAGCACGCCGCCGATAATGCCAGCCGAGAAGTTATTAACCAACATCTCGAAGCCGCCGGGGATTGAGTCTTGCGCCGCCTCGTCGAACTTCTTAATCGCAATGCCGCCGATAGGACCCATAATCATTGCGCCCATAAACATTGGAATATCAGTACCGACGATGATACCGGCAGTGGCAATCGCGCCAACGACGCCGCCGCGGTGACCGTTGACGACCTCGCCGCCTGTGAAGCCTATCAGTAGCGGCAACAGCCACTTAGCCATTGGTCCGACGAGTTCTGCAAGCCCTTCATTAGGAATCCAGCCTGCAGGAATAAAGAGTGCTGTGATAAAACCCCAGGCAATGAATGCGCCGATATTGGGCATGACCATCGCGCTGAGGAAGCGACCAAATTTTTGCATCGCCTCTTGCATGGATAACACCTCCAAAAAAAACTTCTTGTTAAACCTATGCTGAATTCTAATCGCCGATATGCCCCTTGGCAAGCAAAACAACTTTTGCGGCGTCCTTAGCGACTGCAGACAAAATTTTACAGCTGTGGACACGGTCTATTTTCTTGACAGGAAAAGTTTGCAAGTTATAATTGAAACGTACTCTAAACAGAAAGGATGTTGCCATTATGGAACTCGGCGAGGTTGTTGAAAAAAGTTTCTTGCGCCCGATTGACAACACGTCGGTAGTGCAACAAGTGATTGACCGCTTAACTTATGCGATGATTTATAAAGAACTCCGTCCAGGCGACAAGTTGCCGACGGAAATGGAATTGGCAGCGAGTTTCGGCGTCGGACGCAACTCGATTCGTGAGGCGATAAAAATTCTGGTGTCGTTCGGCGTGCTTGATATTCGCAGACCTGAGGGAACGTTCGTAGCAAGTGGTTTTTCGGACAAGATGATTAATCCTCTGCTCTACGGAATCATTCTTGACCAATCGGACTCAATCGATTCGCTAAAGGAACTGCGCGAGTGGGTGGACTTCGGGATTTTGGAATTGGCAATGGAGAAAGCCGAGCCAGAGGATTTATTTCAGCTTGAAGAACAGCTCCACAAGTTGCTTGAGGAAATCGACGGCGGCGACGCGGAAAAAGTTTTCGTGGCAGATGATGAATTCCATGAGGCAATCTCCACGGCGGCTCATAATTCATTGCTAGGACAGATTGCTAAGCTCGTCCGAACCTTAACCAGCGAAATGCGAATCACCACAATCCGCAATATGCTAAGGCTCAACAAGAGTAATGAACTCAAGAAGGCGCACGAAGACTTATTGCATATCGTCAAGTTCAAAAAGGATAAGTCAGCGCGGCAACTGCTAGTCGAAGGTTATTTCTATCGGTACAACGTCTTGCGCAAATGATTAAAGCCTCCCGCTAAGGAGGCTTCAGCTTTAAAGAAAGTCCGTCTCAAGGAGGCGGGCTTATTTGGTCTTTAGGGTGAAGTAGGCGATTTCAGGCGGGCAACCCAATCTAAACGGGAACCAAGAGCCGTTGCCGACGTGAACATAGCCGATTGAATCATCATGCTTGACGATGCCGCGGGTGTATTTGAAGACAGGGAACAGCGGCACGCCAAAGATACCGATTTGACTGCCGTGCGTGTGACCCGTCAAAGTCAGGGCAAAGCCGCGTTGTGCGCCGTCGTCGATGAATTCGGGGTGATGAGCCAGCAAAATCTTAACGGCGTCTTCGGGGACGTTCTCAGCTGCCTTGTCGACAAAAGCCTTACGAGTTTGGGCAAAAGCTTTTTCGCGTTCTGGGTCGTTTGAACTGGTAATCGGTGCACCGCGAGGATAATCGACGCCGAGGACATAAAGCTTAGAGGTGACGTGCGACGAGCTGTTATTGAGCCAATGGATTTTCGTCTGCTGAATCATCTGTTCAATCGCGACGATGCCTCTGAAGTGTTCGTGGTTGCCGTGAATGTAGTAAATGCCGAACTTGAACTTATCGGTGAAGGCGTCGACGATTTTAATTGCGGCGGGGTTCATTGGCACATCGTCGAAAATGTCGCCGGTAATCGCTAGGAGGTCGGGCTTTGAGTCGGCGACGCGGCTAAGGAGACCTTCTAGCCGTTCCAAAGAGTAATACGCGCCGAGGTGAATATCGCTTATCTGAGCAATGCGGAAGCCTTCGAGGTCGGGCGGCAAGTCTTTAATCGGCACGTCGTAGAAGTTCTCAACGTCAGAATTCTTTTCGATGCGGTTGCCGTAAAGGGAGACCGCCAAAGACATCACAGGATAAATCATGCCGTAAGCGAGGAGCCGCCGCCTTGACGGGTCAAAAGGCTTGGGCTTATGGAGCTTGCGATAAATCCCACGCACGACGAGTGCGCAGATTACGAACACGCCGCAAAGAAGCTGAGCCGTTAGGAAGACCGTCGCGCAGTTGCCGAAGACTGAAACGAACCAACTTGGCACGAACGAACGGATTGCCCAGCCCCCGACGATTACAGCGATGATTGCGAGGTCAGCTAGGGCGAAGAGCCGATAAAATCTTTTGGCAATGTGTTCGCTGAAGAGGAACTTTATCGAGACGAGCGCGACCGCCATTATCCCGCCGAGCAGAGCCGCAACGATTAGGATAAACATTGAAGCCGCGCCGCCTTAACAACGTTCTTCATGAGCATTGCCACGGTTAAAAGTCCGACGCCGCCAGGTACGGGAGTAATCGCGCCGGCAATCTCAATCGCCGCGTCAAAGTCCACGTCGCCAACTAATTTCTTCGGAGCAATGCGATTAATGCCCACGTCGATAACGGTTGCGCCAGGGCGAATCATATCAGCCGTAACGAGCTTTGGCTTGCCCGACGCCGCAATTAAAATTTCCCCTTCGCGAGCGACTTCCGCTAAGTTCTTCGTGTGCGTATGGCAGACAGTCACGGTTGCATGACGAGCCATGAGTAAATGCAGTAGCGGCTTGCCGACGATATTACTTCTGCCAATAATGACAGCGCGTTTGCCGTCAATCTCGATGCCAGCGAGGTCAAGCATCTCGATACAGCCGGCGGGCGTGCACGGGACGAGCGCGGGACTTCCGATTACGAGCTTGCCGACGTTTACGGGGTGGAAGCCGTCTACATCTTTAAGCGGGTCGATTCGGTTTAGTATCTCTTCCGAGTGCGCCTTAATCGCGGCGGGCAACGGTAGCTGAACTAATATCCCGTGAATAGCTTTGTTCGCGTTGAGTTCGTCAATCTTAGCAATGAGTGCGTCCTTAGTCGTGTCTTCGGGCATGGCGACGACTTCCGAGACGATTCCGAGTTCTTCGCAGGTCTTGTGCTTGTTGCGGACGTACACTTGCGACGCGGGATTTTCGCCGACGATGATGACTGACAGCCCCGGCGTTATCCCGAAATCTTTTTTAAGCTCCTCGACTCCCTGCCGCGCCGATTCTTTTATCTTGGCGGCGAATTCTTTTCCGTATAAAATCCTTGCCGACATGTTCTCAGCCTCCAAAAGTTTTTTCGCAGTCTACAACACCTAAAGCTTTTTCGCAACGTCAAAAATTTTTCAGCGACGCTTGAAATATCTTCCCAATCGTTTAATATGGCGGAAAAGAAAGGAGATGATTTTATGGCGACGCAACGTGAAGTCATAGCGGCGTTCATGAAGTCGTTGGACAACACGACCCTAACGGGCGAGGCGGCACTCGACGAGGCGATTAAAGCTTGTTCGACGTTCAATAGCTTTGCTGAGGTCAAAGCCGCGATGATTCAGGATATTAAAAACGCTCGGAGCGGCGACGATCTCTTGAAACGATTTTGCGGTATCGACTACGACACCGACGACACGGGCGCGATAACCGGCTTGGACGCGGGCGGCTCGACAAGTAAAGATCAATACGACGTTGTGCCGGAAAACGGAGACTTGGATACGAGCTTTACTGACTCGTCATTTACTACTAGGGGCTTAACCGTTACGCTCGGCGACGAGAAAACTTTTTCCGACCTGACCACAACTCAACAGTTCATCTGGCAAGGGTTGCACACGTGGTGGATTCCTGCCTCACTTGACCTCATTGCCGAGAGTTACGACGACAATTTCGGCTTCGATGATAATTCGTCCGCCACAGTAAAAGAAATCTCCGTCACGTTTTACACGGAAGACAGCGGGACGCTCGCTTACACTAGTTATAACTATTGGACTGATTCGGGTGAAACATTCAAGCTTGGACTTGCGATTAACTTGCAACACTACGACGGACTGGAAAACAATCTCGACAAAGCTACTTCCGAATTCGGTAATACGGTTGCCCATGAACTTACGCACGCTGTTATGTTTGCAAATATCTTCGGTACGGTCATTAACTCTTTGCCTGGCTTCCTTAAAGAGGGTTTGGCGGAGATGACAGTAGGCGCAGAAAAGTTCCGCGAGTGGGATATAAAAAACATCTCGACGGACGCTCAAGCTTTCGAGGACGGACTTGACCCAACCAACACGGGCACGAGCGAAGGTTTCATGTATTACGGCGGCTATATGTTCTTCCGCTATCTGGCTCGGCAGGCGGGCGACGTGACCATAAGCAACAGCGACGATACCTTGGTTACGACCTTCCGCGGCAATGACACTGTTGAAAGTTCCGCCTCCAATGCCACGATTAGCACTAGCGACGGCAACGACAGCATAACGGCTTATGGAACTAACATTTCTGTTGATGCGGGCGAAGGCGATAACTTTATACATTTCTACGCCGATGCTTACAACGTAACGAATCAATCGGGCACGGGCAATGACACCATTGAGACTGCAGCAAAGGTAGCCTCAATCATCACAGACACAGGCAACGATTACGTTTATCTTTATGTCAATGCCGAGAATCATACCGTTGACGCGGGCGACGGCAACGACTCAATTTATACAGGGGCGCAAGTCTCGTCAGTCAATGCGGGTACGGGCAACGATTATATTCATATCTTTAGCAATGCAACGGAACAAACTGTCAATGCTGGTCTCGGCGACGACTCCATTAAAAGCTACAACGAGAACGGCGTTAAGTTTGAAGTCGGCACGGACGACGGCAACGACACTATCGACGGCTACAACGAGAACGATACCATTGCCTTTGACGGCGGCGGCTACTACGGACGCTCGACTGTTGATAATGATGTCGTCATAGACTTCGTAAACGGCGGCGCGATGACTCTTCTCGGCGCGAGCGACAAGACCATTAACGTTGAAGGTGCCGACTTCATGAACGTCATTAACAACAGCGACAACTCCGTTAAGATTTATGCGGCTGAAGGCGAAGACTCCATTAATAATTACGGCAACAAGGTTACTATCGTCGGGGCTTCGGATATTGATTCGATTTGGAATTACGGCGAGGACGTTTCAATCAATGCGAACGGCGGCGACGACCACTTAGACAACAGGAGCAATAAAGTCACTATGCTAGGCGGCGCAGGTGCTGATTTAATCTGGAACGACAAATTGCAGGGCGGCGGCGATAGCGTAAAGATGGACGGCGGCTCTGGCGATGATGAGCTGTACAGCTGGGGCATTAAAACCACAATGCTTGGCGGCTCTGGCAAAGACACGCTTTCTAATTACAGGAACGGCTATAGCAACGGTGAACTCGTAGTAGAAGGCGGCGGCGATAGCGTTAAAATGGACGGCGGCGACGGCAACGATGAGCTATATAATTGGGGCGATAAAGTTACCATGTTCGGCAGTGCAGGCAATGACTCGCTTTACAATGACAAAAACGATGGCGGCGGCGTCAATGTCTCTATAAGCGGCGGCGCGGGCAAAGATTTTATTCGTAACTTCTCCACAGACTCCACGCTGAACGGCGGCTCCGGAGCTGACACCATATCCAACTACGCAAAAGGTTATAGCAACGGCGAACTCTTATTTGATGACGGCGGCAAAAACATTACGATTATCGGCGGCAAGGGCGATGATTCTATCGAGAACGTCGACGGCGAAAACGTCACCTTCAAATACAGCACGGGCGACGGCAACGACACTATCCAAGGCTTTAACGAGACTTCGACGCTACAAATCGATAACGGCAAAGGCTCCTATTCCAAGAGCGAAGACGGCGACGATTGGATAATCACAGTCGGCACGGAAGAAATAATCCTTCAAGGCGCGGCGAGCTTGTCGGCTATCAACATTGACGGCAAGCTCAAAGTGACAAACTCGACGGAATCTCCTATAACGCTCGACTCCGCAGTTAAATTCATTGACGCTTCGGCACGTACGACCGCAATTAAAATCACTGGCAATTCATTAGCCAATACAATTATCGGCGGGAGCAAGAACGATTCACTTTACGGCGAAGCGGGCAACGATTCACTCGTGGGCAATGCGGGCAAGGATAAACTTTTCGGCGGCGCAGGGGCTGACACTCTAAGCGGCGGAAATGATAACGACACCTTAAACGGCGGCACGGGTAATGATAAACTCCTCGGCGGGGCTGGCAACGATATCTTGAACGGCGGCGACGGGGCTGACACTTTAAGCGGCTATAATGGAAACGATAAACTCCTAGGCGGCGCAGGTAACGATAGCTTATCGGGCGGCGAAGGCAAGGATACACTCTCTGGCAGCTCCGGTGATGATAAACTCCTCGGCGGCACTGGAAACGATAGCTTATCGGGCGGCGAAGGCAAGGATACACTCTCTGGCGGCTCCGGTGATGATAAACTCCTCGGCGGCACTGGAAACGATAGCTTAAATGGCGGAGACGGCAAAGATACGTTATCAGGCGGTTCTGGCGATGATAAATTACTCGGCGGCACTGGAAACGATAGCTTAAATGGCGGAGACGGCAAAGATACGTTATCAGGCGGTTCTGGCGATGATAAATTACTCGGCGGCTCTGGCAACGATAGCTTGAATGGCGGCGACGGGGCTGACACTTTAAGCGGCTACACAGGAGCGGATAAACTCCTTGGAGGGGCTGGCAATGACAGTTTATCGGGCGGCGACGGGGCTGACACTTTAAGCGGCTACACAGGAGCGGATAAACTCCTTGGAGGGGCTGGCAATGACAGTTTATCTGGCGGCGACGGCAAGGATACTTTGTCGGGTGGTTCAGGGGCTGATAAACTCTTCGGCGGCTCTGGCGATGATATTCTTCAAGGCGGCAAGGGCAATGATTCGCTTTGGGGCGACGCGGGTGCCGATACGTTCATTTATGAAGAAGGCGACGGCAAGGATATTATCTTCGGCTTTGCAAACAAAGACACTTTGACGCTTGACGGGCTAGACTTCACCTCGTCGTATAAAAATAAAGCCGTCACGCTCACCTTTGATGACGGCTCCATTACCTTTAAAGACTACACGGCGACGACCTTCCACATTGACGACGATACGTATAAAATCAGCGGCTCCAAACTAAAGAAGCAAGGCTAAGTTCACTTCCAATTTGCTTTTAGCTGACCGCAAGCGGCGTTGACATCGGCTCCCATCTCCTTGCGTATGGTTGCGTTAATGCCGTGCGTGTTCAGGAAGTGGAAGAACTTTTTAACGGCGTGATTCGTCGGCGGGCTGAAAGTCCTTTCCACGATGGGATTAAACGGAATCAGATTGACATTGGCGAGTTGCCCGCTCAAGATTTTGGCAAGGCGGCGGGCGTGCTCCTCCGTGTCGTTGACGCCGCCGAGCAAAATATATTCGTAGGTGACACGCCGCCCAGTCGATTGGGCATAATCATCACCCGCGGCAAGCAGACTCTTCAAGCCGAACGCAGAGTTAATCGGCATAAGGGCAGAACGCAAGTTATCGTCAGGGGCGTGCAATGAGATTGATAACGTAACGGGAATTTTCTCGTCGCGTAATTTTTTTATGGCGGGGACAATGCCGCAAGTCGAGATAGTGACTTTGCGATAACTAAGCCCCAAGCAGTAATCCTCGTGCAGGAGGCGGAGCATTTTAATCAGTTCGTCGTAATTCATCAGCGGTTCGCCCGTGCCCATGACTACGATTGAATCAACGACCTTTCCGAGGACTTCATTGACAAAAAAAATTTCGCCGAGCATCTCCGCCGCCGTCAAATTCCGTTCGAGACCTTTAAGCGTCGAGGCGCAGAACTTGCAACCCATTTGGCAACCGACTTGGCTTGATATGCAGACGCTATCGCCGTAATCGTGACGCATGAGGACAACTTCAATCGCCGCCCCGTCCGCCAAACCGAGTAAAAATTTTGTCGTCAAGCCGTCAGCCGAGTCCAGACGCTTCAAAAGTTCGGCGGCTTTAATCTCGTATCGCTCCGCCAGTTCAATTCGTAAAACTTTGGGCAAGTCGTTCATCTCGTCGAAGGACTTCAGCCCGTGCTTGTAAATGTGCGCGGCGATTTGCTTTGCTCTGAACTTTGGCAAGTCTTTAAGCTCTGTCTCCAGTTCGGCTAGTGTCAGTCCAAATAAATTTTTCAAGCTATCAACTCCTTTCGAGGAACAAGGTTATCAAAAGCAAGGCGGCTTGTACAGGAAAAAATATATTCGTGTCGAAAGTTAGCGGCGTGATAAATGATTAGGAGGAAAAAGCTTTGGATACTTTTGAAATGGAACTCGGCGGCAGAAAATTAATCGTTGAGCACGGCAAGATGGCTAAGCAGGCAAATGGGGCGGTTCTCGTCCGCTACGGCGACACGGCGGTATTGGTTGCGGCGACGATGTCCGCTGAGCCTAGAGAGGGCGTCGACTTCTTCCCGCTGACTGTCGACTACGAAGAGAAGATGTATTCGGCGGGCAAAATCCCCGGAGGCTTCATCAAGCGCGAGGGTCGTCCGCAGACAAGCGCAATTCTAAAGAGCCGACTGATTGACCGCCCGATTAGACCGCTGTTTCCTGACGGCTTCCGCAATGACGTGCAGATTATCGCGACGGTTATTTGCTTCGACGAGGACAACGCGCCCGAAATCGCCGGCATGATTGGCGCGAGCTGTGCGCTAAGTGTCAGCGACATTCCCTTTGGCGGCCCGATTGCGGGCGTGCACGTCGGACGCATTAACGGCGAATTCATCATCAACCCGACTAAGGAGCAACTCGACGCCTCAGAAATGGATTTAATCGTTGCAGGTTCCGCCGATGCAGTCATGATGGTTGAGGCAGGCGTCAAGGAATTGCCTGAAGAAGTCGTGCTTGAGGCGATACTTTTTGGACACGAGGAGATAAAAAAAATCGTCGCCTTCCAAGAGGAGATTAAAGCGGCAGTCGGCAAAGAGAAAGAGGACGTAACACTATTTCAGCCCGACGAGGATATTGATAAGGCGGTTCGGGAGCTTGCAACGGATAAGATTGATAAAGTCGTTCGCAATCCCGACAAGCTGGCACGAGAGGCGGCACTCGATGAAGTCAAAGCTGAAGTCGTCGAGGCACTCAAGGAGAAATTCCCCGCCGAAGATTATCCCAACGCCGAGAAAGATATTGGCGCAGTCTTCCATACGGTGGAAAAAGAAGTCGTCCGCAAGATGATAACGCATGAAAAGATTCGCCCCGATGGTCGCGAGCTTGAGGAAGTCCGCCCGATTAGTTGCGAAGTAGGATTGTTCGCTAGGACGCACGGCTCAGGATTGTTTACGCGGGGGCAGACGCAAGTTTTGACGATAACGACGCTTGGCGCAATCGGCGACGAACAGATTATTGACGGACTCGAACCCGAATATACGAAGCATTACATACACCATTACAATTTCCCCGGCTACAGCGTCGGCGAGGCAAGACCTGCCCGCAGTCCCGGTCGCCGCGAGATTGGGCACGGGGCACTTGCCGAACGCGCACTCGTCCCGGTTATCCCGTCGATTGAAGAGTTCCCTTATACGATTCGGCTTGTCTCGGAGGTTTTGGAAAGCAACGGCTCCAGTTCAATGGGTAGCGTTTGCGGCAGTACGTTAAGCCTAATGCAAGCGGGCGTTCCGATTAAGCGTCCTGTTAGCGGCGTGGCAATGGGTCTGGTCAAGGACGGCGACGCGCACACGATACTAACGGATATTCAAGGCATGGAAGACGCGCTCGGCGACATGGACTTTAAAGTTGCTGGCACAACCGAAGGCGTCACGGCGATTCAAATGGATATAAAGGTCGCAGGCATTTCAAGAGAAATTCTAAGCGATGCATTGGCTCAAGCTAAGCGCGGCAGAAGTTTTATCTTAGGCAAAATGCTTGAAGTCATCAGCGAGCCCGCCGCAGACTTGTCGCCGTATGCACCACGCGTCCGCACCATGAAGATTGCCGTTGATAAGATTCGTGAAGTCATTGGCACGGGCGGCAAGATTATCAATCGCATTATCGAGGAAACGGGCGTTGACATTGACATTAACGACGACGGAAATGTTTTCGTGACGAGCCGTAGCGTTGAGGGCATTGACCGCGCCATTGAGATTATTGAACAGATTGTGCGCGAGGTTAAGGTTGGCGACGTTTACGAAGGTCCAGTTACTCGGATTATGCCAACGGGCGCGTTTGTGGAAATCTCTTTCGGCAAGGAGGCAATGTGCCATATCTCGCAGCTGTCCGATAAGAGGATTCCGACTGTCGAAGACGCCGTTAAGGTTGGCGACCGCCTCAAAGTCAAGATAACCGAGATTGACGACAAGGGCAGAATCAATGCAAGTCATCGCGCCCTGCTCGAAGGAGATAACCCTAAGCCGAAGACCTTCGACCGCCCGCGCAATGACAATAGACCGCCTAGGGGCAATGACGACCGTCAACGGGGCGGCAGTGGCTATCAGAAAAATTTTGACCGCCCGCGTAGCGATAGACCTCGTAGCGATTCGCGGACGATTAAAGACCTAAGAGATTTAAAGAATGCTCGTGACGGCAGACGCAGACGCGACAGATAGTTGAGGAGGGTTTAAATTGGCAACGGTAGACAGGTTTAAGGAAGTGGTGGAAAGCGGCATAATCATGGACGCTGACGACATGGAGGCACCGCTTTCCCCGCAGATGAAGTACGATTTCATGGCGGCGATTAACTCGATTGAACAGCTGGAGAGTTTGATTGCCGAGATTGCAAACCGCAAAAAGTATCGTGCGAAGTTGAAAGCGGAGCTACTGAAGAGTTGTTGCCAATCGCTAAAGAAGCTCGCCGATAACGAAGAGGACTTCACGCTTAGGAAAATCGACATGGCGATTAAGATGCTCATGGATTGCCGCTACGAGGTCACAAAGATTGACAGCGTGGAAAAGGAGACCGATAAGCTCTCGAAGTTGATTCGCAAGGGCGTCAGTGCCTAAGGAGGGCTAGTTCATGTTCAGGGAAATGCGGCGCAGTAAACAAGTCTTGTCGCGGGAAACGGCGGAAAAGATTTTGCGTGAAGGCGAATTCGGGGTATTGGCTCTTTCTGGCGACGAGGGCTACGCTTATGCCGTGCCGATTAATTACGCCGTGGAAGGCAACAAGATTTATTTCCACAGTGCCAAGACCGGTCACAAACTCGACGCCATTAGGAGCAATGATAAAGTTTCGTTCTGCGTCGTCGACCGTCATGAAGTTGTTGCCGAAGAGTTCACGACGTATTTTAGTAGCGCGATTGCCTTCGGGCGGATAAGAATTATTGAGGACGACGCCGACCCCGATAAATTGCGCGGGCTGGAACTCTTAGCCGATAAGTATTCGTCGACGGCAAGCCTTGCTCGTCGCGCCAAAGAGTTAAGCAGGTTGAGTGCGTTGGTTGTGCCCGTGATGACGATTGAACATTTGACGGGCAAGGCGGCTCGCGAACTGGTTAGGCGCGGTGATTTTAAATGACGCCGCTTGAATTCGTGGAAAGATATTATCTGCACGACAGCAGCATTGAGAAGGTTGACTTCGACGCCGATAAAAAAGTTCTCACGCTGATAATCGAGTTCTGCTTCTGGTGGCAACCGTGGTATAATAAGGACGAGCCAAAGAACGGTTTAATCCGTGTGACGTTCAAGAACGTTTCGCGCTTTGAATATGACGATGATATTGCCGGCAGAATTTTTTCCGATGAACTCGACAGCGAAATCCTTTTGGGCAATTACGACGACGGAAATTTAATCATCGTTGCAGTTGAATATTTAGAGCCTGAAGATATTTATTATCGGCTCAAGATAAAAGCGGTGGGCGTCGAGGTGGAAGAGCTTTCGCGCTATACGCTGTGACGAAAAAGGAGCACGATTACAATGGTCGAAGTTACTTTGACTTTTAATGACGAGGCTATTAAAATGATGAAAGGCTTTGCGGCTAAAAAAGTATCAGCCTGTCGGAATATGTTAAGCAAGTAGCACTAGACCGCCTGGAAGACGATGAGGATATTCGCGACGCGAACGCGGCTTATGCGGAGTACTTGAAAAATCCGGTGACGTATAGTCTTGAGGAAATTGAATCGGAGTTGGGGTTAAATGAAATCGTACAAAGTGAAGATGTCGTCCGCCGCTCGCAAGAAATTAAAGAAGATGGATTCCACAGTTCAGAGGCGTATAGTAAATTGGCTTAAAGAAAATCTTGAGGGTTGCGAAAATCCTCGTCGGGTTGGCAAGGCATTAAGCGGCGAATAGGAAGTCTATTGGCGGTATTGCGTCGGAGACTATCGAATCATCGCTAAAATTGAGGACGACAAGGTTATTATCTTCGTCGTGAAGGACGATTGATTGAGGAGGTGAGCTTACATGCCCGATTTGGAACAAGTACAAAAACAGATTATCGACTTAAAAATTGACTTGAAGGAACTTCCGAAGCGCGAGATTAAGGAGTTGCCTAATGTTCTTTGGGAAGACGAAATTATTCAAGACATCGTTCGTGGCTTGTACGCAAATGGCAACGGCATTTTGGTTGCAACAAATAAACGTCTCGTTTTCGTCGACAAGGGAATGGGCTGGGGCTTGCGCGTCGAAGATTTTCCTTACGACAAGATAACTTCCATCCAATACAGCACGGGCTTTATTAGCGGTGAGATTATTATCTATTCAGCGGGCAATAAGGCAAAGATAGATTATGTTACCAAAGAACGTTGTAAAATTTTTGCTGAGCACGTCCGCGCAATGATAACTGAGATTAAAGAGAATCACGCAACACCGAAATTATCTAAGAACAGCAAAGCGGCAGATGATGATTTGTTAGCAAAGTTGGAACGTTTAGCAACTCTTAAACAGACTGGAATGCTAACGGAAGAAGAATTCATCGCGGCTAAGGCGAAACTATTAAGCTTATAATACTTAAGGAGGTGATGTCTCGGAAAAATTTTTCGTGGTAAAGCGTTTCAAAAATTTTGAGGAGGGGTATTTGAATGGCAAAAGAATACGTAATGGCACTCGACGCGGGCACGACTAGCAATCGCGCTATCATCTTCGACAAGAACTCTAAGATTATCGGCGTGGCGCAAAGGGAATTCACGCAACATTTCCCGAAACCCGGCTGGGTCGAACACGACGCCAACGAGATTTGGAGCACGATGGTTGCCGTCATGAAAGAGGCTCTCGAACACTCCGGACTTGCCGCCAGCGACATCGCGGCTATCGGCATAACCAATCAGCGCGAGACAACCGTTATCTGGGACAAGAAGACCGGTCGCCCGATTTACAACGCTATCGTTTGGCAATCCCGCCAGACGGCTCCCATTGCCGAGGCTCTCAAAGCTCAGCACGCCGCCGAATTCCAAGACAAGACTGGCTTGCAGATTGACGCTTACTTTTCCGGCACGAAGATTAAATGGTTGCTCGATACCGTGGACGGCGCACGCGAAAAGGCTGAGGCGGGCGAACTGCTCTTTGGCACGATTGATACCTGGCTGATTTGGAAACTCACGGGCGGCAAAGTTCACGTCACCGACTATTCCAACGCCTCGCGCACGCTCATTTACAACATCAACACGCTTGAATGGGACGAACAGCTCCTTAAATATCTCGACGTGCCCAAGGCTATTCTTCCTGAAGTCAAGCCGTCGTCCTGCGTCTATGGCGAAACCGTCCCGACTATCCTCGGCGCGGCAATCCCCGTAAGCGGCGCGGCTGGTGACCAACAATCGGCACTCTTCGGACAAAACTGCTTTGAACCCGGCATGGCGAAGAACACCTACGGCACCGGTTGCTTTATGCTCATGAACACGGGCACGGAAATTCACAAATCGAAGAACGGACTGGTTACGACGATTGCTTGGGGTCTCGACGGAAAAGTTGAGTACGCGCTGGAAGGTTCAATCTTCGTGGCTGGCTCGGCTATTCAATGGCTCCGCGACGGCGTGCGCATGGTCGACAGTGCGCCCGACTCCGAATGGGTCGCTAAGAAGGTCAAGGACACGGGCGGCGTTTATTTCGTGCCGGCGTTCGTCGGACTCGGTGCGCCCTATTGGGATATGAACGCTCGCGGCATGATTATCGGCTTGACTCGCGGCACGACTAAGGCTCACATTGTCCGCGCCACGCTCGATAGCCTTGCTTATCAGACTCGCGACGTGCTGGAGGCAATGGAGGCTGACAGCGGCAATAAACTTTCCACGCTCAAGGTCGACGGCGGCGCGTCCGCTAACAACCTGATGATGCAATTCCAAGCTGACTTGCTGGGCGTGCCCGTTGACCGTCCGCAAATCGTCGAAACTACTGCACTCGGCGCGGCGTATCTTGCGGGCTTGGCTGTCGGCGTCTGGAAGAACAAAGACGAGCTTAAATCTGCGTGGCAACTCGAAACGCGCTTTGAACCAGAGATGAAACGCTACGAGGCGGACGCTCTCTATAAAGGCTGGCGCAAGGCGGTTAAGCACGCAATGAATTGGCTCTCTGACGAGTAACAGTTTCAAGTCTAAAAAAACTTTTCGGGGACGGGAACTCGCCTCCCGTCTCCTTGAGGAGGTATTATTCATGGATAATTTATTCGGCGAATTTATGGGGACAATGGTTCTGATTGTCTTTGGTGCTGGCGTCTGCGCGAACATGACGCTGACTAAATCCAAAGGTCAAGGAGCCGGCTGGATTTGCATAGTGTTCGGCTGGGGATTTGCAGTTACGCTCGGCGTCTTCACTGCCACGACGCTCGGTGCTCCCCAAGGCGATTTAAATCCCGCCGTCACGCTCGCAAAGACTATGGTCGGCATTTACACCCCCGCACAATTTTTGGCGACTTCCGCCGTTCAAATCGCTGGCGCAATCGTCGGTTCGGCTCTAGTTTGGCTGGCATACCTTCCGCACTGGGCAGAGACTGAAGACCCCGCCGCTAAACTCGGAGTCTTTGCTACGGCTCCTGCTATCCGCAGTCCTATGGCAAACTTCCTGTGCGAGGCTATCGCGACGTTCTTCCTTATGTTCGTTATCTGGATGATTTTCGGCAAACCTGTCGGCGCAATTCCTCCGGGGCTTGGTCCTTATCTGGTCGGTATCTTGATTGTGGCTTTGGGCTTGTCGCTCGGCGGTCCCACGGGCTACGCTATGAATCCCGCTCGTGACCTCGGTCCGCGCATTGCTCATGCTATCCTGCCCATTGCCGGTAAAGGCGGCTCCGATTGGGGCTATGCTTGGGTTCCGGTTGTAGGTCCTCTCGTCGGTGCGGCTGTTGCTTATATCGTCGCTTCTGCTGGCGGTGCCTTGTAAAAATATTTTTCCTCTGCAACAAAAAAAGTCGGGAGCTTGACGGCTCTCGGCTTTTTGATTATAAATGTTTGCGACTAATCGAACGGAGGGAAAGAGTTTGTTTGTAAGAGGAGAGCTTGAGAAGATTGAACGGAAAGTTTTTAGCGGCGAGCGTCTCAGCCGTGAGGACGGAGAATTTTTATTCGCGTGCAATGAGCTTAGTTGGCTTGGAGCTTTGGCGGATTACGTTAGGAAGAAAATTTGCGGCGAGCGTGTTTTCTACAACGTTAATTGCCACGTGAACTTAACGAACATATGCGCGGCGCGGTGCAAGTTCTGTGCATTCGGGCGCGGCGTCGGTGATAAAGGCTCCTACGCCATGACGATTGACGATGCGATTAAACTTGTCACGGAGGCGAGCGGCGACCCGCACCTATCTGGCTTGCATATCGTCAGCGGCTTGCACCCGACTTGGACTTTTGAACATTATCTAAGCTTTGTCGAAGTCCTCCACGAGAAATTTCCGCGACTGCATATCAAAGGCTTCACGGGCGTTGAAATTCAGCATTTCGCGAACATATCTGGCTTGAGCGTCGAAGAAATTCTTATCCGATTGAAGGCGGCGGGGCTTGAGGCTATCGCGGGCGGCGGCGCGGAGATTTTAACCGACCGCGTACGCAACATTCTTTGTCCGAAGAAGGCGACTGCTGACCAGTGGTTGAACGTCGCACGCACGGCGCACAGGCTCGGAATCAAAACCAACGCTTCCATGCTTTACGGGCACATTGAGACGCTAGCTGAACGCGTCGAACACTTAATCCGCTTGCGCACCCTGCAAGACGAGACTGGCGGCTTTCAAACTTTTATCTGCTTCCCGTTCCTGCCGAAGAATACCGCGCTTGAGAAGACGATTAAGCAAACGACAATGTGGGACGACCTAAGGACTATGGCAATATCGCGGCTCATGCTAGACAACTTCCCGAACATAAAAGCTTATTGGGTTATGTTAACAGTTCCGGTGGCGCAGGTGGCGTTGAGTTTTGGAGCCAACGACATTGACGGGACGATTCATCGCGAGAACATTTTGCACGATGCAGGCGCGACTTCACCACGCAGGCTAGACGAGGACGAGATTATCAAAATCATTCGCGAGGCTGGGCGCGTACCTTGCGTCACTGGAGGGATTTGATGGACAGCTTACAACGTGCTAAAGAAAAGATTTCGTTGGGGGCGCGGCTTGAGCGCGATGATATTCTTGCGCTTTACGAAGACAACGACCTTTTATACCTGGCGGAGGCGGCGCGGCGCGTCAAGGAGATTAAGACTGGCAAGAAGATTTTCTACACAGTCAATCGCCACATAAACCTAACGAACGTTTGCAAGGCGAATTGTCCGCTGTGTGCTTATCAATGCAGGAGCGGCTCCAATCGCGCCTTTACTCTCGAACTAGACGACGTGGAAAAGATTCTTCGTTCCGCCGCGCACGTCAAGGAAATTCATATCGTCAGCTCGTTGCACCCCGATAAAGATTTTGCTTACTACCTAGACGCCGTTAAGCTCGTTAGGAAGAGACTGCCGCACGTGGGGATTAATGCCTTTACTCCCGTCGAAGTCGTGAACTTCAGCCAGATTAGCGGCAAGACAATCGCGGAAGTTTTAAGCGAACTGATTAGCGCGGGCGTGACGAGTTTGGCGGGCGGCGGCGCAGAGATTTTATCCGACCGTGTGCGCAACATTCTTTGTCCGAAGAAATGTTCGGCTTCTGAATGGTTAGAAGTCATGCGGACGGCTCATCGGCTCGGCTTGCGGACGAATGCTTCAATGATGTTCGGGCATGTCGAAACGATTGCTGAGCGCGTCGACAATCTACTGACACTGCGCACGCTTCAAGACGAGACCGGCGGCTTTGTCGCGATGATGCTGTTTCCTTTCCACCCTGCAAACACTGAACTAGGCAAGCGATTTGACTTGCGGGGCGTCGGTTCGTGGGAGAATTTAAAAATGCTCGCGCTAAGTCGCTTGACGCTAGACAACTTCGCGCACTTCAAAGCGTTTTGGGTTATGCTCACTTTGCCTATTGCCCAGCTGGCTTTGAGCTTTGGCGCGGACGATTTGGACGGCACGCTCGGCGAAGAAAAGATAATTCATGCGGCTGGCGCGACGGGCAAGACTGGTATCACTCGTGATACGCTGGAAAGAATCATCGTAGAGGCGGGCTATCAACCAGTCGAACGGGACAGCTTTTATAATGAAGTTTGAAAATGCGCGGGGATTAGCTAAGGTCATCGGCTATTTGGGTGCGACCAGTGGATGGCGGCTTCGTTTCTTCGATTTAGTTAGGAGTGAATCCTTTGCTTAAGAAAAAGTTCAAAGTAGTTTCAAACTTTCAACCGACAGGCGATCAACCTCAAGCGATTGAATCACTGACGGAAGGCATTGACGGCGGTTTAAAGGCTCAAGTCCTCTTGGGGGCGACCGGCACGGGCAAGACCTTCACCGTTGCCAAAGTTATCGAACAGGTTCAGTTGCCAACGCTCGTTATCGCGCACAACAAGACCCTTGCTGCCCAGCTCGCCGCCGAGTTTAAAGCTTTTTTCCCAGATAACTACGTCGGCTACTTCGTCAGCTACTACGATTACTATCAGCCCGAAGCCTACATTGCCGCGACTGATACTTACATTGAGAAGGACGCCTCCATTAACGACGAGATTGACCAAATGCGGCATTCGGCGACGTGCAGTCTCTTTGAACGCCGCGACGTTATCATTGTGGCAAGTGTCTCTTGCATTTACGGCTTAGGCTCGCCCGAAAGTTATTACAAGCTCCTTTTGCATGTTAAGGTTGGGCAAGTGATTGAGCGTGATAAAATTCTGCGGCGGCTGATTGAAATTCGCTACAACCGCAACGACATGATTATTGAGCGGGGCAACTTCCGAGTTCGCGGCGACACAATCGAAGTCACGCCGGCTGGTTACAACGGTCGGGCACTGCGCATTGAACTTTTCGGCGACGAGGTCGACAAGATTAGCGAGTTCGAGATTTTGACGGGCAAAGTTATTGGGCGGCGCGATGAAGTCTTCATTTTCCCGGCGTCCCATTACGTTACCGACGTTGACGACTTAAAGCGAGCCGAGCAAGCCATACGCGCTGAAATGTCCGCGCAGGTCGAGAACTTCACGGCAGCTGGTAAATTGATTGAGGCGCAACGAATTGAGCAACGCACGCGCTTTGATTTGGAAATGATTCAGGAGATGGGCTACTGTTCGGGCATAGAAAATTATTCGCGGCATTTGACTGGACGCAACGCAGGCGAGCCGCCCTTCACGCTGATTGATTACTTCCCAGAAAATTTCCTAACGGTTGTCGATGAATCCCATGTGACCTTGCCGCAACTTAGGGCAATGTATGCCGGCGACCGGTCTAGAAAGTCTTCGCTGATAGAAAACGGCTTCAGACTTCCGAGCGCGTTGGATAATCGCCCGCTGACCTTCGAGGAGTTCAACGACAAGATTAATCAGATAATCTACGTCTCAGCCACGCCCGCCGATTATGAGCTTGCCGAGTCGCAAAACACCGTCGAACAAATCATACGCCCGACGGGCTTGCTTGACCCAGTCGTAGAGGTGCGCCCGATTGAAAACCAAATCGACGACCTAATCGCCGAAATCAATCAGCGCGTCCAGATGAACGAACGAGTTTTAATCACGACGCTTACAAAGAAATTCGCCGAGGAACTGACCGATTACCTTAGCGGCGTCAAAATCCGCGTGAAGTATCTGCATTCGGACGTCGTGACCTTGGAGCGGGCGGAGATAATCCACGACCTGCGGGCGGGCGCGTTCGATGTCCTTGTTGGGATAAACTTACTGCGCGAGGGTTTGGACATGCCAGAGGTCTCGTTGATTGCAATCCTCGACGCGGACAAGGAAGGATTCCTGCGTTCGGACACGTCGCTGATTCAGACAATCGGGCGGGCGGCTCGCAACGTCCACGGCAAAGTAATCCTCTACGCGGACAAGGTAACGGACTCAATGCGGCGGGCAATGGACGAGACCTCACGGCGGCGAACAATTCAAGAGGCTTATAACTCAAAATTTCACGTGATACCCAAGACGATTCAAAAGCCGATAGCCCCGCTGATTGAATTGCCGCTTAAGAAGTCCACTAAGAAACCGAAGTCGCCGAGCGAGCTGATAAAAAAATTAAGCCCCGCGCAGAAACGGAACTTAGTCAAGAATTTAACGGCGCAAATGCGGGAGGCGTCGCGGGCTTTGGAATTCGAGCGAGCCGCCGAGCTTCGCGACATAATCTTGAAACTAGAAGAACATCTATGACCACGGCTTGAAAAAAACTTTTGCAAAATTGACAAGCTGTGTTATTATGGCAGAAAAATTTTTAGTTCAGAGGAGACGATATGGGAAGAACGAGTTTTTTAGGCAAGAAGCATTTGTATGAGGTCTTGCCGATGTTGAAATGGGTTGCCGAGCAGGTTCCGGGCGGCTTCTTCGTCTACTCTGCTAAGGAGCCTTACGAACTTTTCTACGCCAACAACGAAGTTCTGGATATTTACGGGTGCAAGAACCTCGACGAATTCAAGGAGCTGACAGGTTACACTTTCCGCGGCATGGTTTATCCCGATGACTTTGACGCAATTCAAGAGTCAATCGAAGAACAAATCGCCGACCCCGATAACGACCGCCTAGACCACGTGGAATATCGAATCACGCGCAAGGATGGTTCGATTCGTTGGATAGACGACTACGGGCACTTCGCGACCTTCCCTGAACACGGCGACGCCTTTTATGTTTTTATCAGCGACATTACGGAACGACGGCTTATTCAGGAGGAGAAGCTGCGTATGGAAATGGAATTAGACAAGGAAAAGCAAGCTAGCGAAATCAAAGCGGCGTTTCTCTTCAGCATTTCGCACGACATCTTGACGCCGTTAAATTCAATCAGAGGCTTTACGGAATTGGCAAGGCGGCATATTAACGAGCCAGAACTCTTGAAGAATTATCTGGAAAAGGTCGACGAAAGTAGCCTGCAAATGCTAAACCTCGTAAATGACCTCCTAGACATGAGCAAGATAACCTACGGCAAGACGCAACTGCGCTCCGAGATTTGCGACTTGGAAGAACAAGTTATGGTCGTGGTGCACGCCTTCAAGAGTCGGGCGGAAGTTAAAAACATTTC
Organism: Selenomonadaceae bacterium; assembly: GCA_017518105.1. Lineage (GTDB taxonomy): Bacteria > Bacillota > Negativicutes > Selenomonadales > Selenomonadaceae > Quinella. The sequence continues at coordinate 91,416 of JAFWWC010000002.1, read as the reverse complement.
GCTTGAAAGTGTCATCAATCTGCCGCGAGAGATGGTTTATACCGACGACGTGAACTTAAGGAAGATACTTTCCGCCCTGCTCGACAACGCGATTAAGTTCACACAGCCGGGCGGGCACGTCAAGCTAACTGCAAGGAAGAAGAAAACTTCCGAGGACGAAAATTATATTCGTTGCGAGTTCGCGATTAGTGATGACGGCGTGGGCATGAGAGAAGACTTTATGAAACGCATGTACGAGACCTTTGAACGCGAAGAGACTTCAACAAAGACGGGGCATATCAGCGCGGGGCTTGGGCTATCGATAACTAAAAAGCTCGTCGACGCAATGGGAGGTTCAATCGAAGCGGAAAGCAAGAAGGGCGAGGGCACGACCTTCACCGTGGGCTTGCCGTTCAAAATTTATCGCGAAAAGGAAGATAAGACTTTTATCGAAGAGGTCAAAGAACTCGTCGCCGACGACAACTACAATCATCGAATCCTTTTGGTCGACGACATTGAACTCAATCGAATGCTCGCCGAGACGATTTTAGAGGAGTCGGGCTTTTCAGTTGAGACCGTGGCTGACGGCATGGAGGCTGTAGAAGTTTTTGTTAAGCACCCGCCCGGCTATTATGACCTTGTGTTGATGGATATACAGATGCCGATAATGAACGGCTACGAGGCGACGCGGGCGATTCGTGCACTCGACCGCCCCGACGCAAAAGTTTTGCCGATAATCGCGTTGAGTGCAAACTCTCGCGATGAGGATAGACGCATGAGCATGGAAAGCGGCATGAACTATCACATTGCTAAACCATTTGACGTGGCGCAACTTATCGCCTCAGTCAACAAATATATTGCAGCTCGAAAGGAGTTATAAAGCACATGGAAATCAAAAAGGAACAACAAGGTAGCGCATTGACTATTAAGGTTATCGGTCGGCTCGACGCGGGCTCCGCGCCTGAACTCTCTAAGGAACTGACGACCGCCCTTAACGACGTGACGGATTTGACGTTCGATTTCGCGGAGCTCAAGTACATTGCCTCGGCTGGGCTTAGGGTTTTGCTCGTCGCCCAAAAGCGCATGAACAAGCAAGGCTCAATGAAACTCATCAACGTCAGCGAAGCGGTTATGGAAGTCTTGGACATGACGGGCTTTGCAAGCTTGATGACGATTGCTTAATGGAGACTTCTCATGGAAAAGATTACAGTTGATGCGTTGCTCGACAATCTGCAGGCGGTCGTTGACTTCGCGACGGAAAAGCTTGAGGCTCGCGATTGCTCAATGAAAGTCGTAATGCAGACCGAACTTGTCATCGAAGAAATTTTCGTCAACATTGCCAGCTACGCCTATCATCCTGAAATTGGTTCGGCGACTTTCTGCATGGAGTTTGAAGAGAATCCCAACGCCGTGTTGATGACTTTTATTGACGGCGGCAAACCCTATAACCCGCTTGAACAAGAAGCACCCGATACGACCCTTAGCATTGAGGAGCGCGACGTTGGCGGCTTAGGAATCTTCCTTGTCAAAAAAAATGTCGACGAAATTGCTTACGAATACACAGACGGAAAAAATATTCTGCGCATGAAAAAATTTTTCTGAGGTTGTTTCGATGAAATGGAACATACAAAAAAGACTGCTCGTCCTCGTCTTGGCTGCGGGGATATTGTCATTCTTGACTTTGAGCGGTCTTTCTTTTTACGGTTTATTGACCGTGCGCAACGAAATGGAGGAGATGGGCGACGACCTTAGCAAGGCGGGCGCGAACTTCACGGAAAATTTGGTGACCTATCAGCTAAAAAGGACGCTCGAAGATTTAGCTACGGCTCGTGCGGAATACATTGACCACGAAACGTCTTTGATTCGTTCCGACGTGGAAATTTTAGCAAGAAACATGACGCAAATCTCCTCCAAGCCAAATGACTATAAGCCAATTAAACTCCTCAATCCGCAGTTTGAACCAGTTTACAACACGCAAACTTATCTGACTTATGGTCCAGACGTAAAGCGCAACGGTTTGACGCCCGAACTCGAACGCGAGATTGGAATCGCCAGCAACATTCGTACTTTGCTCCAGCCGCTTGCAAATTCTTTTATCGATTATAAATCCTCTTGCTATGTCGGCTCTAAGCATGGCTGGTTTATGAGTAGCAGCGTCTTCCCTGATAATAATGGTCCGTTACCGTTCGAGGAGAGCGAGTTCTTTGATTACGACCCCCGCGAGCGTCCCTGGTACAAGGCGGCGATTGCGGCTAATGCCCCGGTTTTCTCCGACCTCTACGCCCACATGAACATCGGCGAATATCAGCTTATCGGTTGCTCCGCGCCCTATTACGATGCGTCGGGCAATGTGGCGGGCGTAGTCGGCATTGACGTATCGAATACTGACATTTACAAGGCGATTAATAATACGGACATTGGCTCGGACGGCTCCAGTTTCGTTCTGAACAAAGAAGGCAAAGTAATTTTCTCTTCACGCACCAAAGGCGAGCTTGTTGCAATGGTTGACGGCGAAGACTTGCGAAGCACAACCAAAAGAAGATTTGCCCGTGCAGTATGGAAAATGATGCGCGGCGAAAGCGGACTCATGCCAGTTACGGTTGATGGCGAAGAATATTTCCTAGCCTTCGCGCCGATGGAGAGCACAGGCTGGAGTTTCGGAACGCTGACTTTGCGCAAGGACGTTGATATTGCTGTAGAGAAAAGCCGAGAATATTTTGTTGCTCAAGTCGAAGGCTTCAGCTCACGACTACAAGACGAATATATCTTCATGACGTTTTGCACGATAATATTGCTCACGGGCTTGCTTTACGTTTTCTTCACGGTGAGCAATAAGGCTTCGGCTAAGTTGGTTGAACCGATTCACGAGCTGTCGAACGGCGTGCGGGAGATTTCAAGCGGCAATCTCGATAAGAAGCTAGACATTCACACTGGCGACGAGATTGAACACCTTGCCACGTGCTTTAATGCCATGACCGACGACCTTAAAGCGCAGATGGCGAACCTAAAGAAAGTCACGGCGGAAAAGGAACGCATTGCCACGGAACTTGACGTTGCAACCGAAATTCAAAGCGGCATGTTGCCAAAGGACTTTCCGAACCGCGAGGACTTTGAACTGCTAGCGACGATGAAACCAGCTAAGGAGGTCGGCGGAGATTTCTACGACTTCTACTTCTTAGACGAGACGCACCTAGCCATAACGGTGGCTGATGTCTCTGGCAAAGGAATTCCCGCTGCGCTTTTCATGGTCATTGCTAAGACTGTGCTGAAAAATTTCGCGGTCTCGACGCACAACAGGGAAGGGCTAGCCGAAGTGGTAGCCGCCGCCAACGATAAACTTTGCGCCAACAACGAGGCTATGATGTTCGTTACTGCCTTTGTCGGCGTGCTCGACCTTGAGACGGGAGAATTTACTTACGTCAACGCCGGGCACAATCCGCCAGTCGTCTATCATGCGGCGACTAATCATTGCGACTTCCTAGACGTTAAGAAAAATTTTGTTCTCGGACCGATGGACGACATTCCCTTTATCGAACAGAAAATCAATCTTGAACGCGGCGATTTGCTCTTCCTTTATACCGACGGGGTCACCGAGGCTTTGAACGTCGACGACGAAGAGTATTTGCCCGACCGATTGATAGCCTTCATGAACTCGACGGACTGCACGATTGACTTAAAGACGTTGCTTAGAAATGTTCGCGGCGATTTGGCAAAGCACGTCGGCGCGGCTGAGCAATCGGACGATATTACGATGTTTGCTTTACGATTTAAGCAAAGCAACTAGGCTGGGAGAATTGACAGTGAAGCTTAACATTCACAAAAAAGTACTGATACTGGTCTTGGGAACGGGGCTTGTTACGTTCCTTGTGCTCGGCGCGTTCTCTTATTATGGGCGTGGTATCGTAAGGCGTGATATGGTGGCAATGAGCATTGAGCTCGGCGAGAAGAGCGCGACCTATGCTGACGATTTGTTGATTGAACACCTAAAGCAAACGCTCGGTGAGCTAACCGAGGCAAAAGCGCAATACATTGACCGCGAAATGTCCATCACGAAGGAAGACGCTGAGATTTTGGCTAACGCGGTAACGGAGATAATGAAGCACCCCGATGATTACTTGCCAAAGACATTGCCCGACCCGCGCACTGACCCTGTTAAGCAGGGCGAGCCATACAGGATTTATGCTCCGGATATTCGCGACCACATCACGCCCGAAATCCAACGCGAGCTGGAGCTTGCCGCCAATATCAAAGACATTTTGTCCGACGTCTTGAAAGATTACATGGACTACAACGCGACGGCTTTTGTTGGCGGGGAAAAGGGCTGGTACATTTGCGCACGGCTTGTCCCCGACGAGAACGGCAATACCGACTTAAACGCGACCGTTCATTTTTCCCACGAGCGCATTTACGAATTCGACCCGCGTAAGCGTCCTTGGTATATCCATGCCAAAAGGGAAAATGCTCCTGTAATCTCTGAACTTTATCGCACGATTGAGGCTAAGGGCGAAAGCTCTTATGACCAAATCGGGGCGTCGGCTCCTTTCTATGACGCGGCGGGAAATTTCCTCGGCGTGGCGGGCGTGGATGCCTCAAACATCGACATTTACGACTACATCAATAAGACGAGCATGTTTAAGGGCGGCATAAACTTTGTCATGAACGAACACGGCGAAGTTGTCTTCTCGTCGCAGACCAAAGGAGTCCTTGCCGTGGGCGATGCCGACGACTTGCGCGACACTTACTTAGCTAGGGTGGCGGAGCGCATGGCCAACGGCGAGCAAGATGTCGTCCCAATCAGATTGAATGGCGACAAATATTATCTTGCCTTCGCGCCAATGCAAGTGACGGGCTGGAGTTTCGGTATGGTCATCGCAGAGAATGAAGTTTTAAGGGCGACTGCGGGCACGGGCTCATATTTCCTACAGCAAGTCGCCAACCTGCAAAAGAAGATGCGCCAGGAATATTCCTACGTGAACAATATCGCCATAGCTGTTCCCGTGTTGTTGCTGATAATTTTGTTCTTGATGAGCACAAACCTTTCGCGGCGGTTCGTCAAGCCGATTAACGAACTAAGCGACGGCGTGCGCGAGATTGCAAGCGGCAACCTAGATAAGAAGCTAGACATTCACACCGGCGACGAGATTGAACACCTTTCTATTTGCTTTAACGCAATGACTGACGAGCTTAAAGAGCAAATGGCGAACCTAAAGAAAGTTACGGCGGAAAAGGAACGCATTGCCACGGAACTTGACGTTGCTACCGAAATTCAAAGCGGCATGTTGCCCAAAGACTTTCCAAACCGCGAGGACTTTGAACTGCTAGCGACGATGAAACCAGCTAAGGAGGTCGGCGGAGATTTCTACGACTTCTACTTCTTGGACGAGACGCACCTAGCGATAACGGTCGCTGATGTCTCTGGCAAGGGAATTCCCGCCGCACTGTTCATGGTCATTGCTAAGACCGTGCTAAACAACTTCGCCACGAGCTTTTATAAGCAGAACGGACTTGCCCCCGTGGTCGCCGCCGCCAATGAGCAACTTTGCGCCAACAACGAGGCGATGATGTTCGTTACTGCCTTTGTCGGCGTGCTTGACCTCAAGACGGGAGAATTTACTTACGTTAATGCTGGGCACAATCCACCAGTCGTCTATCACGCGGCTACCAATAATTGTGACTTCCTAGACGTTAAGAAAAATTTTGTTCTCGGACCGATGGACGGCATTCCCTTTATCGAACAGAAGATTAATCTTGAACGCGGCGATTTGCTCTTCCTCTATACTGACGGAGTAACCGAGGCTTTGAACGTCGACGACGAAGAGTATCTGCCAGACCGCTTGATAGCCTTCATGAACTCGACGGACTGCACAAAAGGTTTGGACTCGTTGCTTAGAAATGTTCGTAACGATTTGGCAAAGCACGTGGGCGAGGCTGAACAATCGGACGATATTACGATGTTTGCTTTACGATTCAACGGGGGTGATAAAACTTGAAAAAACTTCTTTGCATGATGATGTTGGCGGCGGCTCTGATTGTGGGCGGCTGTTCGACGGAAAGCCATTCGATTACGTCGACTGATACGGAAATTCAAATGTCGGGCGAGAACTACAACGACACGAGCGATTCAAAGTCCTTAACGGTCAGCGGGGCTTTGGCAATCGAGACGAAGATTAAGCAGGGGCAGATTAAAGTTATCGTTGGCGGCAAAAGCTACAAGTTCGACAAGACGCAGGAGATTTCGCTTGACGTGCCGCCCGGCAATCACGACATATCCTTTGCGGGGCACGACAACTTCACGGGCGAGATAACTCTGCGTGTCTTGCCGAAGGTCTAAGGGGGCGACACATTGGACAGGAGAAAATTTTTAAGGGCAATGGCTTTGGCGGCGTGCGGAATGTTTTTAGGCGACAAAAAAGCGGCTGCCTACGTCTTGGATACGTGGGAGCCGCCGATAAGGAAATTATTTTTGCGGTTCACCGAATACGAGGAGCGACCATCAACTGAAGTTATCGTGATTCACCATGCGGGCTTTCCCGACGGCGATAAGGATTCTTCCGCCGAGGAGATTCACAAGTTCCACCAGGAAGTAAACGGTTGGGCGGGCATTGGCTATCATTACGTGATACGCAAGGACGGCAGGATTGAGCAAGGGAGAAAACCTCTGGCGGTCGGTGCTCATGCCTATCAACATAACAAGAATTCCGTCGGGATTTGCGTTGCGGGGAACTTCGACTTGGTTAAAGTTCCGAGCGTGCAAATGGATTCGCTTAAGCTGTTGACGGCGTGGCTTTGTCAACGCTACAAGCTAGACCCAATGCAAAGGGGCGTTATCGTCGGGCACCGGGACTTGAACGACACGGCTTGCCCCGGCAATAACCTTTACAAGAAGCTTGACGAGATACGCTACTATTGCCGGGACTTTGAATGATTATCTGCGGCGGCTCCTCCTGCGCGGGCTCCTCCAGTCGTCCTCGTCGACGGGCGCGGGTTTGGGCTTTGGTTTCCTGTTAATCAGATACATTGCCCCGACAAGGACGGCGTCCAGCACAAAGAGAACGTAAGTAGCATTCTGGCTATCGGCTTCGGCTCGCTCTCTGTCCTCGTAGGTTCCGAGACCTTTGGAGCCGCCGATATATTTTGTCCAGAAACTTTCGAGCTTGCCGACGCCCGTGCGCTGATTAATGCCCGCGTCGTATGAGGCAATCGACATCGTGTTTGCATTGACGCGGTAAACCAGATAGATATTCGAGACAATCAAGACCGCCAAAAGAATTCGAGTAATCGTTTGCTTTGTCATTAGGGCGACTCCTTTCTAGATGTTGGGGATTTGCCAATTGATAGGCGTTTCTCCGATTGATTCTAGGAATTGATTCACTCGGGAGAACGGGCGACTGCCAAAAAAACCTCTGTCAGCTGATAACGGACTGGGATGCGCCGACTCAACGATAAAATGGCGCGGGTTCGTTATCATATTTTTTTTGCGCCGAGCGGGATTGCCCCACAGGATAAAAGCAAGCGGGCGTTCGTGGTCGTTTAGCAGACGAATAATCTTATCCGTGAAAGTCTCCCAGCCGTGCCCGCGATGAGAATTCGCCGCGTGCGCCCTGACAGTCAAGACGGCATTGAGCAACAAGACGCCCTGCCTAGCCCACGGCTCCAAGCAACCGTTATTCGGGATAAAGCAGCCGAGGTCGCTCCGCAACTCCTTAAAGATATTTATCAGCGACGGCGGCGGCGGCACGTCCGGCAAAACCGAAAAGCTCAAGCCGTGCGCCTGCCCTGGCTCGTGATACGGGTCTTGCCCCAAGATTACGACCTTTGTAGCCGCGTAGCTCGTGTAGTGCAGGGCGTTGAAGATGTCGTACATGTTCGGGAAAATTTTCTTCGTGCTGTACTCGTCGATTAGAAACTTGCGCAACTCCTGATAATACGGCTCGTTCAATTCGTCGTTCAAAAGCTCCGCCCAATCGTTTTTAAAAATCTTCTTCATCGTGTATATCTCCTAAACTCGAAGCCGTCAAAGGTTTTCTTATCGGTCAAGGTGAAGTCGTCAACGTTCGGGAAGAAAGTATCGGCTTGAGCCTTAGCGTCGACGACCGTCAAAAAAATCTCCGCCGCGTATGCAATGAGTTCGTTAAAGATTTGCCCGCCGCCGATAACAAAGTTCTCCTCTGCCGCGTTGAGGTCGTTAAACAGCTCCTCGACACTGCCGACGACTTCCGCCCCAGATAAACTCTTCAGCGTGCGACTTAGGATAATGTTCCTGCGCCCGTCTAGCGGCTGACGATTCGGGAAGGTCTCAAGCGTCTTGCGTCCGTAAATTATCGTGTGACCCAGCGTCAAGCGTCGGAAGTTCTTTAGGTCTTCAGGAATGCGGAAGAGTAATTGACCGCCCTTGCCCAGCCCGAAGTTTTTATCAACGCACGCGACGAGCTTAAGTCCAAAATCAATCGGCGAGCCCGTCACGCGGAAGACTTTATCGCCATGCAACTTGCAATCAAGCGTCGGGCAAATCTCCCTAAGCGGCACTAATGCAAAGTCGCGGTCGAAAAGGAACTTATGCGGCACCGTCAGCCGTTCGCAAGAAATTTCCGCGCCGTAGAGAACGTCAATATCAATCGTGCGTGCGCCCCAATGCTCGCGGCGAACTCTGCCCAGCTCCAATTCAATCCGTTGCAACTCGTCAAGCAAGTCTAGCGGCTCCAGCTCCGTTACAATCTTTATCGCGGCGTTGATGTAGTTCGGCTGACCTTCGACGCCCCACGGCTCTGATTCATAGAAGGACGACACCCGCTGAAGTTTGACGGCGGGAATTTTTTTTATGAGTTCAATCGCCCGCCGTAATGTCCGTTCACGTTCGCCGAGATTCGCCCCTAAGCCCAGATAGTAAATCATTGCCTATGCCGGACGATTTCGACTGCCGCGCCCGCGAATTTTTCTTTGACGGGCGGATTGGGCTTGCGAAGAACAATCTTCACGCCTTCCAAAAGCAGATAACGCCTAAGCAAAAATTCGCTGATGTCATAGGCGACGGTTTCAATCAGATTGCGCGAAGTGCCGCCGACAATCTTTTTAACGTCGTCGAGGATAAGCGTATAGTCAATAGAGTCGCCCAAGTCGTCAGTCTTCGCCGAATGCGACAAGTCCAGATAAAGTTCCAAGTCCACGATAAAGGGCTGCTCGTGCTTGCGCTCCTCCTCCGAGCAACCATGCCGCCCTTTGACTTCAAAGCCCCGCAAAATAATTTTGTCCGTCATGCTACCCTGTCTCCTTTAATCAATCTGTCAATCATCAAACACATCCGCGAAATCATCTTGACGTTGTGGACGCGGACAATATTTACGCCCTTAGTTATCGCGTCGACGCACAAAGCCCCGGTTGCCTCGTCGCGTTGGTCAAGGCTAAGTCTCGTCGCCCGCCCGATAACGCGTTTGCGGCTTACACTGATTAGCAAAGGGATTCGCCGCTCGTCCAAAATCCTAAGCTCCCTAAGGCGGCGCAATATCGTCAAGTCATCGCTGTAAGTCTTCCCGAAGCCGATACCAGGGTCGAAGATAATTTGCGTCGTGTCTAAGCCGTGCTCCAAACAATTCTTTACTGTGCGCCGAAAGAACTTCTTAACGTCTTCGACAATGTCAGCGTCCGAACATTTCTCATTGTGCATGGCGACGACTGGGGCGTTAAACTTTTTGGCAACGTCAATCATGCGCACATCTTCCAAGCCGTGAACGTCGTTTATAATATCCGCGCCCATCTGCAAGACACGCGAGGCGACTTCGGGCTTGTAAGTGTCGATTGAGATTGGCACGCCGAGATTTTTCACCGCAGGTACGATTTTTTCAAGGCGGGCGAACTCTTCCTCTGCACTGATTGGAATGGCATTAGGTCTGGTGGATTCCGCGCCAATGTCAATAATATCCGCGCCGTATTCAATCATTTGAGCCGCATGAGCCGTCGCCGCCTCTACCGAGAAATACTTACCGCCGTCCGAGAAAGAATCCGGTGTGACGTTCAAGATACCCATAACCAGAGTTTTGCCGCCGACCTTGAGGTTTCGACCGCCGTTTAGTTTAAAAATCTTTTTCAAGACATCATCTCCCGCCCGCATTATAGCTTATTGTTCGCGCAAGTTCAAATTGACATTTAGCCGCCGAAACCTTAAAATCCTTTAGCAAATACGCAGAAAAATGGGAGGGGTCGAAGTGGTTTTATCGAAAGCCAAATTGACGACAATGGCGGCAATCCTCGCCGCGTCTTCGATACTGTTCGGCGGTTGCGGCGACGATAAGCAACAGCAAGCTCAAGTTCAAAAGGCGCAAGTCAAAGCGATGAAGGTCATTCGACGAGACACGCCGCTAGCAAGTGAGTACGCTGGGCATTTGGTCGGCACGGAGGAAGTTAAGGTTCAATCAAAGGTCTCAGGCAATGTCGTAGAGAAGTATATCGTCGGCGGGCAATACGTCGAGGCGGGGCAGTTGCTCTATCAAATCGATTCGCGGCAATATCAATCCGCCGTTCTCCGAGCGCAAGCCGATTTAGCACAAGCCGAGGCGGTTCTTCAGCAGTCGATAGCAACTTACAACAACTCTTTGACGGACTTACGGCGCAATGAGCAGTTATTCAAAGAATCAGCAATCCCCGAACAAGCCGTCACAACTCAAGCGGCAAAAGTTCGCGCAGACGAGGCGACGTGCGAGGCAAACGAGGCGGCAATTTACGCCTGCCAAGCCGCCCTTAGGACTGCTCAAGAGAACTTAGACGACACAAAAATTTACGCGCCGATGTCGGGTCAGCTCGGAGTCGACGACGTGTCAATCGGGACGTTCGTATCATCGGGGCAGACCAATCTGGTTACAATCGGTGCGCCCGACCCAATCTTTGTTCAGTTCTCAATCAGCGAATCGGATTACCTGCACTTCATGACGGTTCAGAACATGCAAAGCGACCATAACCCAATCGACGTGACGATAACTCTTTCCGACGGCAAGGAATATCCCTTTGAAGGGCGTATCGTCGAGGTCGACCGCGAGCTTGCAAACAACACCGGCTCGCTTATCATGAAAGCACTTTTCCCTAATCCCAGCGGTCTTTTGATGCCCGGCATGTTCGCCCGCGTCAAACTAACCGGTGAAGTCATTCCCAATGCAATCTTAGTTCCGCAACGTTCCGTTCAACAGCTTTTGGGCAAGTCGTTCGTTATGGTCGTAGGCAAGGACAACAAGTCAGAGGCACGCACCGTGGAGCTTGGCGACCAAATCGGAAGTTATTTCGTCGTGAACAGCGGCATTAGCACGGACGATACTGTTGTTGTAGAAGGCTTGACGAATTTGCGCGAGGGCATTGAACTTGATGTTAAGACTGTCACGCCCGGCGAAATGGGATTCACTTTGGCGAACGTCACTAGCACTTATAACGCGGACGCGGGACTCACTGCACCAAATACAAATCCGAACGCACCCGATAACTTGCGCGGAAAGTGAGGTGGTTGACCCGTGGCAAAATTCTTTATCCACCGACCGATATTCGCGATAGTCATTGCGCTGATAATTACGCTCGTGGGAATCCTGGCGGGAATGCAACTGCCAATCGCGCAATATCCGCAAATCTCTCCGCCGACAATTTCAGTTAGCACGACTTACACGGGGGCTAATGCCGGAGTCGTCAATGAGACTATCGCGCAGGTCATTGAACAGCAAGTAAACGGTACTGACGGTATGGACTACATGAGTTCCAACTCCGACGACACGGGACGCTATAGCTTGCAAGTCGTCTTCGAGGTAGGCACTGATGGAGACATGGACTCTGTTAAAGTTCAAAACAACGTCGCAATCGCCAACGCAAGCTTGCCAACCGACGTTCAGCGGCAAGGCGTCACGACTCGTAAGGCGTCCAATGAAATGGCTCTGTTCCTGTCAATGTACTCGCCGACTGGTGAATACGACCGCGCCTTCATGAAGAACTACGCCGATATTTATCTAATGGACGAGATTAAACGCGTCAACGGCGTGGGCGATGTTCAAATCTTCGGCTCCGATTACTCAATGCGTATTTGGCTCAATCCCGACAAGCTCGCCGAATATGATTTGACTGTCTCGGACGTTTCAGCCGCCATTAACGAACAGAACCTTCAAGCAGCGGCTGGCACAATCGGTTCAATGCCTCTGGCGCAAGGTCAAGAGAAACAATTTACCGGCAAAGTTCAAGGGCGTCTCACGGAGATTGAACAATTCGAGAACATTATCCTCAAGGCGAATGACGACGGCACCTTTGTTTACATGAAGGACGTTGCCCGAATCGAGCCGGGGCAACGCCAAAATAATATCGTCGCGAAGTTCAATGGCTATCCGGCTGTTTGTTTCGGTATTCAGCTAACCAGCGACGCAAACGCAATGACAACTGTCCGCGGCGTGCAAGACATTATCGAACGGCAACGCCCGAACCTGCCGCCCAACCTCTTTATCAGCGAAATCTTCGACAGCACCGATTATATCCGCGCCTCGATTAATGAAGTTGCTCACACGTTCGTTGAGGCATTGGTTCTGGTCGTGCTGGTTATCTTTATCTTCCTGCAAAGTTGGCGGGCAACGCTTATTCCGCTACTCGCCGTGCCCGTGTCGTTAATCGGGACGTTCGCGGCGTTCATAGTCCTTGGCTTCTCAATCAATACGCTAACACTGTTCGCAATGGTTTTGGCAATCGGTCTAGTCGTCGACGACGCAATAGTCGTTATCGAGAACGTCGAACACCACATGGAAGAAGGACTTCAACCCGTGGACGCAACCGAACGCGCTATGGACGAGGTGCAAGGTCCAGTCGTGGCTATTGCGTTCGTCTTGGCGGCGGTGTTCGTGCCCGTTGCTTTCCTGGGCGGTATGATGGGCGTCCTCTATCGGCAGTTCGCGCTGACAATCGCAATTTCAATGGGCTTATCGGCGTTCGTCGCGCTGACTTTGACGCCAGCCCTTTGCGCCATGATTCTTAAACCTAAGGACCCCAACAAAAAGCAGGGACTCTTTGACAAGTTCTTTAATGCCTTTAACAACTGGTTCGACCGCACGAAGAATTCTTACATTAATATCGTCGCGGCGTTCATCAAGCGTTCAAAGCTCGCGATAGTCTTCCTGCTGATTATCGTCGGTGTGACGGGAATGATTTATCAGCGGCTCCCGTCTACGTTCGTTCCTGAAGAAGACCAAGGATATTTCTTCACGTCGATAAACTTGCCCGAAGGAACTTCAATGAATCACACCGTTGCGACGATTGACAAGCTCGGCGGCGCGGTTATGAAGGAAATGCCTGGGCTAAAGAACTGCATGATGATTACGGGCTTTGATATTCTGTCGTTCGGCGCGAAGCCTAGCGCGGGAATTATCGTCTGCGGTCTGGAGGATTGGACTAAGCGCGGCAAGGATGCGTCGGTTAATGCGTGTATCGGGACAATGTTTAGGCTCGGCGCAATGACTGTTCCTGAAGCTCAGGTTATCGCCTTCAACCCGCCCGCACTGCCCGGCTTAGGCAACGTCGGCGGCTGGAGTATGCAACTTCAAGACATGGCAGGGCACACGGACACGGAGCTTGACGACCTGACAAAACGAATCGTCGCCAAAGCCAATCAGCGTCCGGAAATGCAAGGCGTGCGCACGACCTTTAACATTGCCTCCCCGACCGTCGAATACGAGATTGACCGCGAAAAGGTTAAACTCCTCGGCGTGAAACTCTCGGACGTGTTCACGGCTCTGCAAGTCAATTTCGGCGGCATGCAAGTAAACGACTTTAACAAGTTCGGGCGCACTTACAAGGTAATGCTTCAATCGGACGTGCTTTATCGTTCGGAGGCGGACTGCGCTCGGTTCGTTTTCGTCAAAGGTTCGGGCGGGCAAATGGTTCCGCTCATGAGTTTAATCACGCCAAAACTTTCAACAGGTCCAACGCAGATTTCAAGGTTCAATGCGGCGCGTGCGGTTACAATTCAGGGTAACGCGGGGCAAGGTTATTCCTCCGGTCAAGCGATGGCTGCCATTGAAGAAATCGTCAACGAGGAGGCGGGCGTCGGCTTCAATATCGAGTGGTCGGGGCAGTCTCGCGAAGAAAAGAAAGCGGCAAGCTCTACTGGGCAAGTCTTAGCGTTGGCGTTGGTGTTCGTCTTCCTAATGCTCGCCGCGCTGTATGAAAGTTGGTCGGTGCCGTATGCGGTTCTTCTGAGCGTGCCCACGGGACTTTTCGGCGCGGTCTTCTCGGAATACTTCATGGCGTGGTTTGAGGCGTTTCTTAACAACGGTCAGCAAAACGCCGGACTGCAAGATAGCGTCTACTTCCAGATTGGCGTTATAACCATAATCGGGTTGGCGGCGAAGAATGCTATCCTAATCGTCGAGTTCGCAAAAGTGCGCGTCGATAGAGGAATGCCCCCCGTCAAGGCGGCGATTGAGGCGGCGGGCTTGCGCTTGCGTCCGATACTGATGACTTCCTTTGCGTTCATAATCGGTTGCTTACCCTTGGCTGTGGCGACTGGTGCAGGTTCGGCGGCTCGCAATAGTATGGGGGTTTGCGTCGTGGGTGGTCTGCTCTTCGCAACGATGCTAGGAATCTTCGTTATCCCCGTGCTGTTCGTTATAACTGAGTGGGTCGCTAAGAAACTGGGCTTTATGAAGCAAGAGAAACAGAAATCTTCCATCGATTACATGTAAGACAAAAGTTTAACCGTCGGGCAAAACGCTCGGCGGCTTTTTTGTTTGACAAAAAAATTCTGCCGTGTAAGATTAAGTCGTTGAAACCAATCACACGCGGCAGAGCCTCTGTAAAGCTTTTGGAATTCTAGCACGCTCGCGCCGCGCCGTCAAACAGGGGGCTTAATATCATGGCATACGGAATCATTTACAAAATCACGAATAAACTCAACGGAAAACCTTATGTCGGGCAGACAAAGCAGAAACTCAGAAGGCGTATTAATCAACATAAGGTTGCGAACAGTGCTATTGGCAATGCAATCCGCAAGTACGGTATAGGGAATTTTACGATTGAAGTTATCGAAGAGTGTGCTACGCTCGAACAGCTCAATGCGCGTGAAATGTTCTGGATTGCCGAACTTAAATGCAAAGCTCCAAACGGGTACAATCGAGATAACGGCGGCGAAGGTTCACTAGGACGCCTTTGTTCCACTGAAACGCGAGTTAAAAAATCAGCGGCGGTCATGGGCGATAAAAATCCTTTTTGGGGCAAATGTCATACGACAGAATCGAAAGCAAAAATGTCAATGGCGCATATGGGAAATAAGTCTTGGTCAGGTCGACATCATACAGATGAAGAAAACGCTAAGGTATCGGCGGTTAAACGCGGCGCGACGCCTTATAAAAATTTATTGGAGGAAATGGACAAAAGAAACCTCTCTTATACATCTCTTTCAAAACTTTTAGGTTTGGCAAATCGTACTGTTTCAGACAAAATGAATGGTAAACTTCGGTTCACGGATAAAGATAAAGCCAAGCTCGTTGAAATTTTCGGATTGCCCGCAGAATATCTCTTGAAGTGTATCTAAAGGGTGTAGGAATACGACTTTCAGTTAATCGACAACGGGGAAATTTTTGGTAGAATATTTATCAAACAAAGGTCGGGAGGAGAACACATGAAGGAAGATTTTCAAGCCGAAATGCGCTGTATCGGAATGCGTATTGCTGGCTTTCGTAAACTGAGGAACATGACCCAAGCAGAACTCGCCGACAAGCTGAACATCAATAAAAATTACCTGTCGCAAATCGAGAACGCTTCCACAAATAAAACAATCTCTCTGCCCATGCTGATAAGGATTTCCAGAGCTTTGGACGTGGAATTGGCGTTGCTCACCGACATTGACGGCATTTACAAATCGGACTTGAAAAATTTTTGGAGCGACATGAAAGAATCGTTCGAGGTAATGAAAAAGCTTAACGATGATATGGATAAAATGCTTGAGCAATTCGAGAAAGCAGACAAGATTTTTTCCAACAAAGGAGGTGAATGATTATGGCTTCAAAGAGCGTGAATTGTCCGCACTGCGGGCGCAAGCTCGGTTCATACCCAATCGACACGCCCCGCCCCCAACGCACCGGCGGCACTTGTCCCGGTTGCGGCAAACGCTATAGTGTCGAATATGGGCAGAATAAAATCAAGGTCAGCAAAGGTTAGGAGGAATTATTATGGGATTTTTCAGCGACTTGTATAACAAAGGAACGGAATGGGCAGAAGAAATTCAAGAATACTATCGCGAGGGAATGAGCATGAGCCGCGAAGAGTTGCGCGAAGAACTTAGGCGTTGGCGCAGAAGTCCTAGCAGTGCACGTTATCAAGGCTACATGAAGGCGGCAAAGGAACGCGGGCTTGCTTAATTGTAGAGGGTTAGTTGTTTAAGACTGCGGAGCAAACGTTCAGCGGTCTTTTTTGTTGTCGTTTTACAATCACGCACCTCTTTGATATAATCACGGCAAAAATAAGATGATAAAGGAGCGCAATCATGACGAAGCAAGAAGCATTAGCGGCGGCGATGAAGAATATCGAAAAGCAATTCGGCAAAGGGGCAATCATGCGGCTGGGCGACGACACGACGCGCAAAGATATTAAAGCGTTGTCTACGGGGATTTTGCCTCTGGATATTGCGTTGGGGGTCGGCGGACTTCCTCGCGGCAGGATAACCGAGATTTACGGACCAGAGGCCGGCGGCAAGACGACAGTTACCTTGCACATGATAGCCGCTGTTCAACGTCAGGGAGGCACGGCGGCTTTCATAGACGCAGAACACGCCCTCGACCCCACGTATGCAAAGCGGCTCGGTGTCGACGTGGATAATCTTCTGCTCTCCCAACCCGACACCGGCGAACAAGGGCTAGACATTGTAGAAGCGTTGGTTCGCTCTGGTGCCGTTGATATTATCGTCGTTGATTCAGTCGCCGCGCTCGTTCCAAAGAGTGAAATTGATGGCGAAATGGGCGATGCGCAAGTCGGACTGCACGCACGAATGATGAGCAAGGCGATGCGTAAAATGGCGGGCGTCATCAGCAAGACGGATACAATCGTTGTCTTTATCAATCAGGTTCGCGAAAAGGTCGGCGTCTTG
Organism: Selenomonadaceae bacterium; assembly: GCA_017518105.1. Classification (GTDB taxonomy): domain Bacteria; phylum Bacillota; class Negativicutes; order Selenomonadales; family Selenomonadaceae; genus Quinella. The sequence goes on along the minus strand of JAFWWC010000002.1, from coordinate 74,354 downwards.
TTCGGCAATCCAGAAGTCACGACGGGCGGACGCGCCTTGAAGTTCTATTCGACGATTCGGCTTGAGGTCAGGAAGGGCGAACCGATTAAGCAAGGTTCGGAGCAGGTCGGCAATCGCGTTAAGATTAAAGTTTCAAAGAACAAAGTCGCGCCGCCCTTCCGCGCCGCTGAGTTCGATTTGATTTTCGGCGAGGGCTATTCGCAACTAAGTAGCCTTATCGATATGGGCGTTGCGTTCGACATACTAAGCAAGGCGGGCGCGTACATCTACTACAACGGCACGAAGCTCGGCAACGGCAAGGAGAACACTAAGAAATATTTGACCGAACACCCCGACCTAGCAAAGGAGATTGAAGATAAGATTCAAGAGGCGGCGTTGAAATCGATAAAGCCGATTGCGTCTACGGAGGCTGATACGGAAGAGGAATTCGCCGACGCGGAGACTTTTAACGAAGATGACTAAGCAAAACAAAACCGCCCTGCAGAAGGCGACGGACTTGCTAGCACGACAAGACCAAAGCTCGACAGTCCTAAGACGGAAGTTGCTTATAAGGAAGTATGAGGCTTCCGAGGTCGACGCGGCGATTGACAAGCTCAAGCAGGCAAATTACCTGGACGATGACGAGACGTGCCGGCGGCAGTTTGAAAATCTCTACGAGGAAGGCAAGCTAAGTTTGCGGCAGATTCTCTATAAGCTCATGCAACGCGGCTTTGACAAAAGTTTTATCGAACAGCTTATCCCCGACGACGCCGACGAACACGAACGCTTAACGGCGACTCGTCTTTTGGAAAAGAAATTCAAAAGCACGGACGATAAGACCTTCAAAGCTAAGGCGTGGCAATTCCTAGCGGCTCGTGGCTTCGGCGAAGAGGTTATCTCGGCGGCTATCGAAGACTTTTTGCAGGCGGAATGACGTTCAGGGCGGTTTCATTTAAAGTATTGACACGAAAGGGATATTGGTTATAAAATCACGGCGGCTTAGGGCAAAAGTCCTAGCCGATTAACTTTGAAGGCGGCGATTTGATCACTCGCCCGCCCGGAGAACTCAAGCGATTGGGTTCGGCTTTCCAGGTTACCCTTGCCCGCGAATGTTCGGAGCAGGTTTATATATTTCGACGCTTGGGAGCTTGAAAGGCTCGCAGAAAGGCGGCGGCTCACCTAAAGCTTGATCAGCTGAGGTCGTTACCTTTTATGCGAATCGTCAAAGCAACGTCGTAAAATCTAAGGGACGAGAAGCCCGCTTAGATTCTTCCCCAAGTCTCAAGCAGGTAGCTCGTTCTACGGCAGGCGGCGCGGCTCGAAGATGAACCCGCGAGTCCGTCGCAGAAATCCTACACAGCTTAGGACTTCCCCAAGTCTTAAGAAACGTAGACAAAAAAACGTAGCTCGAAGATGAACCCGCGAACTACGTCAAAACAAAGCCTACACATTCTGGAGCCACGGCAAAAGTCGCGGCTCTATTTTCATGCCTTCACGAACTCAAGGAACTTTCCAACCTGCCAAAGCGTCTTCCGGTCGATAAGAAAACTCCTAAGCTTGCCGCGTTCAATCTTAAGGCAATGCGGCATGTCGTCAATCTCTCTCCATAAAGAAGTTTGCTCCATTTGTCCTATAAGCATCCATTCTGAAGTAGCCGCACGAAGCGGAACGCCGTGTTCGTCTTCAAAGCTAAGCAACTTGAGTTCGGGGGCATGCAATGCAAAGTTAATCGTTAGGTCGTCAGCCTCCTTGCGTTCCAACAAAGACGAATCCCAACCCGCAAACTCAACGCCCGTGATGTCATGATACTTAACAAAGCCGCGCTCAAGGCGGGGAATGCTGTTCCAATACTCAGTGCTTAGTCGCTTAAGCTTGTCGAAGAATTCTTCAAGCGGTTTGGTCACGTGCTTGCGAAAGTCGCCGCCATAACAGAAGGCGTCCCGCGTGAACGCAAAGCCCGAAGAAAAATCCTCAACGGCGCGGATAAAAATCAAATCGGACTCGGTGTACTTGCCGTCGCAAACTAGCTTAAGGAACATCTTCTTTTGCGTGGGCGTCAAGCGATTGCTCTGCTTGTTGCCCTGCCGGTCGATGACTTCCCAAACGTCGCGTTCGCCGAAGATAGCCTTAAAAATTTCCCTAAGGTCGTCAGTCGGCTGATTGGTCTGCGTGTCAAAAGGTTCCTCGTCGTCCCAGACTAATTTCTCGTAGACAATGCCGCCGTCCCGCTTAGTCATGTCGTCGCCTCCGTTCAATCAACGCTCAAATTCCTGTCGGCAAGGAGATTCATAGTTGCGATAACTTCTGTGCGTTCGTCCAGATTGATTTGAGCTGTCAAGAGTTCTTCGCCGCGTTCACTCTCGGCAATGACTTCGCCGCAGGGATTGACGACCTCCGACTTGCCAGACGAGTTCGCGAAGACCACGAAGGCTTGATTTTCAATCGCCCGCGCCTTAGTCAAAATCTGTCGCGGCGTCAAACGTTTCAAGCTCCACGCGGCAGGGATAAAAATAATCTCCGCACCCGCCAACGCAATCTTCCTTATGAATTCGGGGAAACGTAGGTCATAGCAAATCGCCACGCCGCAACGCACGCCGTCAAGCTCCACCGTCGCAATCTTATCGCCTGCATTGAAAACTTTATCTTCGCCCGCAAAGCTGAACAGGTGCGTTTTGTCGTAAGCCGCGACGATTTGCCCGCGACGATTGACGACGTGGCAACGATTGAAAATCTTCCCGCCGCTCTCGACGATGACTGAGCCGCCGATTATGTTCACGGAAAACCTTTTAGCCGCCGCGCAGAGAAATTCTTTAGTCTTAACGCCGTCAATGTCCGCGAAAGTCTCAACTGGCGTGGGATAATATCCCGTCGACCAAAGCTCCGGCAAAAGTATCACGTCCGAACCCTGCGCCGCCTCGATTAGCCTTGCCGCCGTAGAAAAATTCTCGTCTACATTGCCAAGTTCCGATTTGAATTGTGCGATTGAAACTTTCATAGCTCGAACTGCGCGGCGACGTAGCTGGCAATATAAGCTTCGCCCAACTTCGCGACGTGGTCAACGTGGTAAGGGTGCGCCATGTAGTTATCAAAGTCTTCCTTGGTCGCGAAGTCAACTGTCATGACTACGGAATTTTCACTGCCGACCCAACCCGTGCTGAAGTTTGCATCCAACGAGATGATGCCGGGGATTTTCCTACGCATTGCCCGCAGGTCGACGAGAACTTTGCTTTTAATCGCGCCGCTTATGTCCGCCTTGAACGTCCCGATAAAGATATGCCTTAACATAAAAACTACCTCCTGATTACAAATGCGCCTTCATGCGTAAAATTCGGCGGACGGATTCATTAATGCGTTGCTCGGGAATTTCGCCGCTACGAACCGCCGCAAGGATACTGTGATAAACAATCTGCTGGCTCTCGTAATTGTGGCAGACAAGCGCAATATCGCCGCCCGCCTTAATCATCTGCACGCCCAAGCTAGCCAAGTCCGTATGGTTCTTAATCGCGCCCATCTCCAAATCATCGGTAACCACCACGCCGCTAAAGCCCAGTTCGTTGCGCAAAAGACCAGTCATGACGGCAGGGGACAGGCTCGCCGAGTTCACGGGGTCTAGTGCGTCGTATCTCAAGTGCCCGACCATAATCATAAATCTTGAGTTGTCGTGCTCGCGAATAACTTTCTTGAATGGCGGCAGGTCTTCAGCGTCAAGAATAGCTTTGCTGTCCTCGACGCTTGAAACTTCTTTGTGCGGGTCAATCTTACTTTTGCCGATGCCGGGGAAGTGCTTCAGCGTGTATAGGAAATTTTCAGCCTCGTAACCTTTAGCGGCGGCGTCGACGAATTGGGCGACAAGTTGCGGGTTGTCACCGAAGGAACGAGTATCGCGGCTACCAACGTCCGCCACGGGCGCAAAGTTTATGTTCATGCCGATACTTTTTAGAATCGTCGCGTTGTGCTTAGCCCAATAAGTTGCGTTGGCTGGGTCGCCGCTCTGACCGATGCTTTCCTGCGACGGGGCGACCTCTAAAAAATCTCTGCCGCGAGCGACGCGCCCGCCTTCCTCGTCGATTGCAAAGAAAAGCGGAGCTTTCTGATTAGCCGCCGTCTCAATGTCTTCAGCGAACTTCTTAGCCTGCGCGACGCTCTCAAGGTTCCTATCAAAAAAAATAACGCCGCCGAAATGGAAGTTGCTCAGCGAATAAATTATGTCCTCGTTAAGCTCCGTGCCATAGACGCCGAACATAACCATCTGCCCAACCTTTTCCTCTAGCGTCATCGAGTTTAATTGCTCCTCGATTGGGTCGGACGGCGGCAACACGTCGGCTTGAACTTCCTTAACCTCGCCGCAACCCGTCATAAAAATCATCAACGCGAACATCATTGCAAAAAACTTTTTCATGTCATTTCCTCTCCAAATTCACAACGCCAGGATTTTTTATCTGCCAAGTGCCGTCCACGTTCAAATCAACAATCGCCGGCAACTTAACGAAGTACTTCCGATAAACGCCGTCCTGATAGTTCAGCGCGTAAATCTCCTTCATGCCGCCGTGCTCGTGCAGTTCCTCGTCGCAGGGGTTCATCGGGTTTGGAACGACCGCATATTCATCAAGCCCGCACTTGAACGCCCAATAGCCGCTGTCCTTAACATCGATTGCCGTTCGGAAAGTCATCGCCCCGCCGTAAGTCAAAATCCTCAGCTTATGTTCCCGAACAAATTTTTCGCACTTCATGAGCTGCCCCGGATTTTTCATGACCTCCGCCAGCTTGTTATAATCGTCGACGAAGTTAAGCCACGGGTCTTGCGGTGCCAGCGGCGTTATACTCGAACTTCGCGGCTCCGATAAATCCAACCCGAACGGCTCGGCTTGCGGGACTTCCGAAATAACTTTTGGCTCCCGTATCTGGTTGACCTTCTCTTGCAACGCCGTCAAAGTTTTTTTCATGCGCTTAAGCTCCGATTGAATCCGTTCAAGCTCGGCGGTCTTATTGCTGTTGCTCGACCAAAGATAAGCCACCGCGAACAATAACACGACGCCCAAACCCAACGCCAAAAAGTTCAGTGCCCCCGAAAAACTCGATACCATTGTTTCTTCCATGCCCGTGACCTCCCCTTTAAAATCCGAAAAGCCCGCGCCGTTCAAGACGCAGGCTTTTAATAATTTCGAGATTGGCAGGGGTAGCTGGACTCGAACCAACGCATGCCAGATTCAGAGTCTGGTGCCTTACCAACTTGGCGATACCCCTTTGAGTAAAACCGTTGTCACTTATACCACACGGCGTTTGCTTTGTCAACTAGATTATTTCTTGTCTTTATCTTTCTTCTTGTCCTTTTTATCTTTCTTGTCCTTGTCCTTCTTTGACTTCTTATCTTTATCCTTTTTGGACTTCTTGTCTTTGATATTGTCCTTGAAGCTGGCTACGCTGCCGCGATAGGTATCAACGAACATTTTATCATCGAGATTCGCGCTTATTAGCTGAATGCTTATGCAACGACCTTCAGGCGTACGGAAGAAAGTATAAATGTACTGCTTGTCAGCGACAAATTCGCCTTCGACCTCGCCCGTCTCCGGATTGATGACATCAATCTTTTCGGCAGTAATAGCGGCGACGCCCTTATTTTTCTTGGTAATGTTCACCAGTCTTGCATCACCGAAGCCGCCATTCTTCTTTAGCCCGTCCAGATACTCGCCAATAGCCATCACGGAGCCTTTGTTGAAGTCAGGAACCTCATTTGTGTCGAAGGCGTCTACCTGGATAATGTAGCCGTAAAGAACGTCGATACCCTCGTTTGCGAAGACTAACATCTCGCCGTGCTTGTCAGTCTCCTGCCAAGGATTTTCTACGACTGCAAGGGGTTTAAACGGGCAGGTTATTGAGTATTTGAAATCCTCGCTCGTGTAAACGTAAGGACCTTCGGGAGTCTCGGCTTCGGTTGCCTCCTCGGAAACGGAAGACTCGTCGGGAGTTTTAGCTTCGGTTGTCTCCTCCGCAAAAGCTGTAGCCGTCAGAATCATCATCAACAGTGCTGTTAGAAAAAAAATTTTACGCAACGCCGCTCACCTCATTTAGAATATTTTCGGGCGTATTCTAGCTTATCTGAAAAAAATATGCAAGGTTTTAATTCAATTATAGGCGGGCAAAAAAATAACCCGTCGCAGGGTTGCTGACGGATTACTTTTTTTTTCGATTGTTAGTTTGCGGGCTTGACGAAGAATTTTTCGGCAAGCTTATCGCTTATCGTGAATTCGCCGAGATTGTTTACGAATCGTGAAGACGCACCGTGAAAATCACTTCCGCCCGTTATCAGCAGATGATATTTCTTAGCTAGGAAGAAATAATGTTGCGTGTCTTCGGGCTTGTGGCAGGGGTAGTAGACTTCCAGCCCGTCCAACTTTTTGCAAAGCTCCTCAACCAGTTCATCATCGCCGATAAGTTTTGGGTGAGCCAACATAGCCAAGCCGCCCGCCTGATGAATAACCTCAACTATCTCGTCGACTTCGGGCTGATAGCGCGGCACATAAGCGGGGCAACCCTTGCCGAGCATCTTTTCAAAGACCTCGCGAACAGTTTTAAACGCACCGACTTTAACCAAAGTTCTGGCAATGTGCGCCCGTCCGATTGAACGACTTGTGCCCGCGATTTTCAAAACGTCTGCCTCACGAATATTGTACTTTTTGCCTTGGAGTATACGGATAATTTCGCTAAATCTCTCCCAACGCGCCTCAATAATCTTATCAATCATTTCTAAAAGAGCTTCGTTGTAAATATCAATGTTGTAACCGACAATGTGAAGGTCTTTTTCTGGATGATTCGCACTAAGCTCGACTCCAGGAATTATGTTTATGCCCCTTCCTGGATAAAGCCCGTTTTCATAGAGCTGGCGAACACCATCAACCGTGTCATGATCGGTAATACCCAGATAGTGGAGACCGATTTTCTTCGCCGCCGCCACGAGCTCTTCGGGGGAATATGACCCGTCCGAAAAATTCGTATGGGTGTGCAAATCGCCGGCCATTTGACTTTACCTCCGTAACTTTTGATAATGTTCACCTTCACGGCTTCATAAATCCTTTGGTGGAGTGAGGAATTAACGCGGTTCGACTATAAGTTTGATAGCAGTTCGTTCACTCCCGTCAATTTCAATGTCCGTAAAAGCAGGAATGCAGATGAGGTCTACGCCGTGCGGTGCCACGAAGCCGCGTGCAATGGCAACTGCTTTAACCGCTTGGTTCAGCGCTCCAGCACCTATCGCCTGCATCTCGGCACTTCCAGTTTCGCGGATGACTCCCGCGAGTGCGCCGGCGACGGAATTGGGGTTAGATTTGGCTGATACCTTTAGGATTTCCATGATTGCTCCTCCTCCCTTGTTGCATTTTTCTGTTGTAGTAGTTTTCTACCTGCTGCGGCTCCTTCTGCGTCTAAATTATTTTCCTTGTTAATTCTTCATACTTAATTTAAATCCTTCACTTACTCCAGCGATTTTATTATATATTTTATCGTGGCGGGCAATGCCCATTCTTTATGATTTCGCAGATTTCTCGATGGTCTTGCCAAGATATTGCAGATACTCAAGGGCGGCAAAAGCAACCTGCGCCTTAAAAAAGACGCTTCCAGGGTTTCGCATGTTAATCTCAAAAATTTTAAAGCTATAATCCGTCCCGTGTCTTACAATAGCAACGTCAATACCGATTGCAAAGGGTTTTTCTTTGGAGAATGACTAACAGTATTTAGCCAAATTTTCTCCGAGAGCCAACATATTTTTTTTACAGTCCGCCACTTATCGCCGAATATGACATAAAGTGCGGCTCCGAGTATTCGGGGATTCTATGCCGCAATCTGAGCATACCCACCCGAAGAGGTTCATCTTTCAAAAAATCAAATCCTTTCTTGCGGCTTGATAAAGATTCGTTTGACCTTAACGGCTTTGTTCGTCTTGTCGTCAATGTCAATCAGCAGGGCGCAGTAGATAGCGGCACCCTCTGCAACGTCAAAGCGGCTCGGACGCCCCGTAAGGAATCTCTTTACCACGGGTTCAACCGCCATGCCCAAAATAGAATTCTCCGCGCCGACCATGCCCAAATCGCTGATATAAGCCGTGCCCTTAGGCAAAATCTTTTCGTCCGCCGTTTGTATATGCGTATGCGTGCCGACGACCGCCGTAACTCGTCCATCGAAGTAATTAGCGAAGGCGAGCTTTTCACTGGTCGCCTCAGCGTGAAAATCAACTAAGATAACGTCGCAATTCTTTTCCATGAACTTGAGAATCTTATCGCCAAGTCTGAACGGGTCGTCCATTGGCGGTTGCATGAAAACCCTTCCCGCCATGTTAATCACGCCAATTTTCTTTTTGCCGACGGGATAAATGCAAAAGCCTTTGCCAGGCGTGTCTTCGGGGTAATTCGCGGGACGAAGCAGGAAAGGTTCCGTGTCGATAATCTCCATGACTTTTGGATTGTCCCAGATGTGATTGCCAGTCGTTACAACATCCGCGCCGCCGCCTGTCAGTTCCTCGAAAATATTCGGCGTCAAGCCTTTGCCGTGTGCCGCGTTCTCGCCGTTGACAACCACCATATCAATATTTTTCTGCCGGCGGAGTTCAGGTGTTTGCTCCATAAAAAAATATCTGCCGGGTCTCCCGACAACATCACCAACCATTAGAATACGCAAAAGACCTCTCTCCCTCCTATCGGGCATAGACTACAACGCGTTCATGCTCCCGCACGCCGACTAGCCGCCCTTCCACTCGCAATTGACGCATATTATTTAGGCATTGCTCCAAATAATCTTCCTGCGCTATCAAATACTCCTCGTCGGGGAAGAAGTTATCGTCGTATTCCTCAATCAAGTTCTCGCCGAAATAATTTACTGCCAGCTCCGTCAAAAGCGATAGCTCCCGACAAGTAAGCGTTGCCACATCCCGCCGAACAGTCAAAAAGCATGTGCCGTAGACGCCCTCGACGTTTAGTTCAATCTTCGCACCGCCTATGCCTTCCAGATGGTGAAAGGTCTCCAATGACTCCGCCACGTAAGCCAAGAAGTTCTCGAAATCATTTTGCGTAAATTTCCCGTTCAATGCAAAGGAGAATTCAAGCGTCTCGCCTTTCGACTCATACGTCACTGATTGGACTGTAGGGAACACTACTAAAATTGACGCCAACAACCGACTGGCGTCGGGATTGGGCTTCTTCGTCCTTTTCAGAAAATCAAACACCGCTCCAACCTCCTTTATCAACGGAAAAATTTTAATGCGCAATGCGTAAATCTTAATTCATTACGCACCACGCATTCACTACGTATTGAATTATTTTGCGTAGTCGACAACTCGAACCTCGCGAATGATCGTCGCCCGAACCTGTCCGGGATAATCCAAATCCTTTTCTATCTTCTTAACAATGTCATGAGCAAGAGTAGTTGCCGCCGCGTCGTCGATTTTATCGGGCTTAACCATGACGCGAATCTCTCTGCCCGCCTGAATCGCAAAGCATCTTTCTACGCCCTCGAAAGACTCTGCAATCTCTTCTAACATCTTAAGCCGCTTAAGGTACATTTCCAGACTTTCACGACGTGCACCGGGTCTTGCCGCTGAAACTGCGTCCGCCGCCGCCACTAGGATTGCCTCTACCGAAGTCGCTTCCACGTCGCCATGATGTGACGCAATGGCATTGATAACAACCTTGTTTTCGCGATAACGTTTAGCTAAGTCCGCGCCAATCGTCACGTGCGGTCCTTCTATCTCGTGGTCGACTGCCTTGCCTATGTCGTGCAGGAGTCCTGCCCGTTTTGCTAAATTCACGTCAACGCCGAGTTCGCTTGCCATAATGCCCGCCAACGTCGCCACTTCGATTGAGTGATCTAAAACGTTTTGCCCGTAGCTTGTGCGATACTTCAGCCGCCCTAAGAGTTTGACGAGTTCAGGGTGTATCCCGTGCACGCCGACTTTAAAGGTTGCCTGTTCGCCTGCCTCCTTCATGCGGTTATCGACTTCGCGGGTTGCCTTCTCGACCATCTCTTCAATTCGCGCAGGGTGGATTCGTCCATCAGAGATTAATTTCTCCAGAGCGACGCGAGCAATCTCCCGTTTGACAGGGTCAAAGCCGGACAAGATGACGGCTTCTGGCGTATCGTCGATTATTAAATCAATGCCCGTCAAAGTCTCAAGCGTTCGGATATTCCTGCCCTCGCGTCCGATAATCCTTCCCTTCATGTCGTCGCTTGGTAGTGCCACGACTGATACCGTTGTTTCTGCCACGTGGTCTGCCGCACAACGCTGAATTGCCGTGCTCAAGATGTCCCGTGCCTTTTTATCAGCCTCGTCGCGGATTTGCGTTTCATATTCCTTGATTCGGAGTGCTTTATCGTGCTTCAAGCCCTCTTCGACTTCGTTCATTAGAATCGTTCGCGCCTCGTCCCGGCTAAGCTCGGCAATGCGTTCTAGTTCTGCATCCTCCTTTTCCTGCATGGCGTTTAGTTGTGCTTGCGACTCGTTAAGCCGCGCCTCCTTTTTACTCAGAAGAACTTCTTTCTTTTCCAGCGAATCCAACTTCTTGTCTAGGCTCTCTTCCTTTTGCACGACGCGTCGTTCTTGGCGAGAAAGTTCGTTGCGTCGTTCTTTGGTGTCGCGGTCGAGATCCTGCCGCATTCTATGAATTTCTTCCTTAGCTTCAAGAATGGCTTCTTTTTTTTCTGCGTTAGATTTCTCGTGTGCCTCTTCGACGATGCGGCGTGCTTCGTCCTCCGCCGAGCCGATTTTGGCTTCAGCTGATTTCTTCCGTACCGCGTAACCTCCGACTGCTCCGAGAACTATTGCGATAATGACTGCTACGATTGTAATAACGATAACGTTCACCCCCCAAAACTTTTGCTTACATACCGAGTTATTTTATAGATTGTCAAGGGATATGTCAAATACTTTGCCGCATAAAAAAAGCCCCGCCTCGTCGACGGGATAAGAAATTTTTTTATCGTTAAAAGCTCAGTCGAAGATGAAGACGACCTTTAAGTCCTTTAAAAATTTCGTAGCGTAGTTCTCAATCAAAACGCGATTCGAGTCGGGGATTGCCAAGACGGGATTGCTATTGAAGTTCTGCACGCCGACCGCCTTGACGACTAGGGGATTTTCTCCTGCCCGGCTGACGTGTTCAGTATCGTCAACATAATCTGCCATGCCCTCGCGGATAACTCTATCGATGTCTAGGTTCTTGTGCCCGTAAATCTTCGTGCCGTTTGAATTCATGATAACAGGGCTCATGACGGGTTGAAGTTCCAAGCCGCGGCAGTCGACGATTAAACCAGTGTAATCACCTTCTGCCATAGACGCATAATCGGCTACGGAACGTCTTACGGGTTGAGAGGTCGTCGGCGCATTGTAAGCTGTCTGATAGGTCGGCTCCTGCATTGAGATTGAACTTTGCATTTTCTGCAAGATAATCGTATCGAGTGACGGAATTGCCATTCTTGAGAGCGGCGGTCTGTAAGGCGTCGTCGGCGTCGTCGGAGCGGGAGTATAATTTTCTTCCTCGACCGTTACCTTTGACGTGTATTCGATTCTTTTCTTGACTGGCGTCGTTGAATTGTAAGGCAGGGAACTTGGCGCGACTTCAGCTACGGGATTTGGGAAAGGCTCGATTGCTGTAGGTTTTTCAAGGACTGCGCCCGCTAACGAATTCGACACGCCGAACAGCGGCACTTGCATTACCACACGATAGCCGCCGTCGCTCAAGAAAGTCTCGTCGATAATTTTTGCTCCCTTAATCGTCGCCTCGACCCGCAGTTGAATTCGATCTTGAGTCGTTAGCATTTTCTCAACTGTCGTTTCGCCTTCGACGCGCACGCCGTTAATAATCTCAGCGAGCTTGCGATAAGCATCAGCCTTCGCGGCTTTGGACGCTAAACCTTTTGCCTGTGTGTAGTTGACGGCATCAGTAGGAGCAACGCCCTCGCCAGTCACGGTGATAACTTGATTTTTCCAGTCCACGCCTTCAACAAAGTTATTTGCCCTTGGCGCGGCTGACACGCCTGAACTTGTCGCAAACAGAATCACTGCCGCCGCGATTGCCGATAAAATCTTTGGCATCTTCATTTTCATCACTCTCCTTTGCGCTAAATTTATCATGCCTTTGTTAAAGCCGCATTAGCCTAAAAAAGTTTTAAGCATTCTTAGCCTCTAACTTTATTTGAATCGCGTTGAGTTTGTCACCATATGAATAAAGATTCTCGCCATTCTTAGCCCAAGGTGTCCACGTGTCGTCGAATTTGTGCATGCGGTAGAGGATATTGAATTCCTTTGAGCCATCCTCATCGAGGCGAACTCTCATGCCATAAATCGATTTTCGCTTGCCGACCGTACCAGCCATTTCTGGAGCCATAACTTCTGGAGACCAGCCTTCTTTGTCGTTGAAATATACCGAGTAATATAGCTTGTGGCTTGGGTACTTGAGCGCGATTGCCAGAATCTCCAGCTTTTGGTCGAGGGGATTGCTAGACTGATTCTCAAATTTCCAGCCATCATTCCAGCCTCTCATGTGAACGTGCGTCTGATAGGTGAGTATCGGGCGGAACGTATCCCAATCCTTTGGCAGGTCGTAGAAGGCTATCAAGTCTTTGCGGCGTTTGAGCTGAGCTAAGAAGTCTTCAAAGACCGAGCCGTACATTTTCCTTGTAAACGGGTTGATCGCTATATTCTTCCTGACAGGGCTTGTTAGGTACTCTAGGAAAGTTTTGAAGTCGCCCTCGGAGTAACCAGTCCATTTGTCTCCGAAGAAGCGTTTCAATTGCTCGCTGACTATGAAGCAAGATGAGTCCTGATTGATATTCAAAACCGACAGTGTAGAAGCGATGTAAATTGCATTTAGCGGATGAACCTGAATACCCGTCTGCAACCAGTTATCATACACGCCAGCCCAGCGCGGGATAAAAATCGCCTCCATGTTATCGCGCAGGAAGAGCGAGTTAATAGCCACTGAACCAATCGTCGAGATAAAGCTTTCCGCGTTGATAAGGAGGTTGAGTTCGGTATCGAAATCAAATCGTTGCTCGTGAGTGATGACCTCATAGCCCTTGGACTTGAAGTATTCTGCCATGCGTTCCTCACCGATTTGCTTGCCACCGTAGAAGAAGTAGAACTTCTTGTTGGCAATAGGCGTATGGTTCTTCAAGGCGAAATGCCTAATGCGGTCGATCGTCTGACGGTACTCGTCGGTAAATTTCGTATAACGCAGTTCGCTACTAAGATAGAAGGACTCGTCAGGCAGGATTACCTTGTCAAACTGCGTTGGTTGAGTAATCGGTCTTAGGCGTTCAAGGTCAACCTCCAATATCTCAAGTAGACGCCTGATGTCGTGCCTATATTCGAGGTTCATACCAATGCAAGGGATATAAACCAGAGGGCAATCCTTGAACTGGTGCATGAACTCGCTATGCAAGAACCAAAGCCGCTTAATATTATCGGTAATGACATGTCCCCATGTGCTGTGAAACATTCCAAGATAAATGACGGTCTCGGAGCTATGTTGAATTGATTCTTGAGGGGGAGTATAACCTTTACCGGGATTAAATTTTACGTGGCTACTGGCTATATACTCACCGTTGCCATCGACAAGACCGCCATAGCCCCAACCATCTGCAGTCGGTTTGCCGTCCACTATTGCCTTGTGCGGTAGAATCATTCCCTTATCGATGATTTGAAAGGTCAGCTTCTTGTCGTCGAAGCGGTCAATGCTAAAGAGATCGTCATCTTTAGCGACGGCAGGGTTGTAGAGATAATCAAGATTTATCATGACTGGAGTCCTCAACTATTAGGAAAAGGTTTTCAGTCGTTCGCAGGCCTCGATTGTATTTTCACGGCTATTGAAGCTCGTTAGGCGCAGATAACCTTCGCCGCAAGGACCAAAGCCCGCGCCTGGCGTCCCGATGATGTGTTTCTCGCGCAGGAGTTTATCGAAGAAATCCCAACTGCTCGGAATATCATCAGGCGTCTTGAGCCAAATGTACGGGGCATTGACTCCGCCATAAGTCGTCAAGCCCGCCGCCGTCAGACTCTCGCGGATAATTCTGGCGTTCTCAAGATAGTACGTGATAAGCTCCTTGACCTGCGCTTGCCCTTCGTCAGAATAAATCGCCTCGGCTCCGCGTTGAGTGATATAGCTTGTGCCGTTAAATTTCGTGGTGTGACGACGTGCCCAAAGCTTTTTGAGCGGAACGCGTTCGCCCGTGGAAGTCGTTCCCGTCAAACCTTCGGGGATAACGATATAGCCGCAACGCGTACCCGTGAAACCAGCCGTTTTGCTGAAGGAGCGGAACTCAATCGCCACGTCGCGTGCGCCTTCAATCTCGTAAATCGAACGCGGCACGTCGTCTTCAGAAATGTAAGCGGCATAGGCGGCGTCGAAGAGAATCACGGCATCATTTTCTTTGGCATAAGCGACCCAAGCCTCAAGCGAAGACTTATCCAGCGTGGTGCCCGTGGGGTTGTTCGGCGAGCAAAGATAAACCATGTCGACCTTTTCGGCGGGCGGCTTAGGATTGAAATTGTTTTCGGCGGTGCAAGGCAGATAGACAATCCCTTCAAAGTGTCCGTCGGGCAAAAGATTACCCGTGCGCCCTGCCATGACGTTGGAATCATTGTAGACGGGATAAACCGGGTCGCCGAGGGCAATCTTGCTGTCGAGGGAGAAAATCTCTTGGATATTGCCGCAGTCGCACTTCGAGCCGTCGCTGATGAAAATTTCGTCCGCGCTCACGTCCAGCCCACGACGCTTATAATTGAAGTCCGCAATCTTATCGCGCAGGAAGCTGTAGCCTTGTTCGGGACCATAGCCGCGGAACGTTTCGACCTTGCCCATCTCATCGGCGGCGCGTTTCATTGCGTCGATACAAACTTGCGGAAGAGGACGGGTCACGTCGCCGATACCGAGACGAATGATTTTTGCGTTGGGGTTTTCTTTTTGATAAGCGGCGGCGCGTTTGCCGACTTCAGAGAAAAGATACGCTCCGGGCAGTTTCAAATAATTTTCGTTAATCCTTGCCATTGATAAATCCTCCTTAAACGCTAAATCGCCGTACAGATTACTCCGCACGACGATTTTTTAAACCGCTCATTGAAGAGCGAATGTTTTCCTTATGGCGGAGCAGAGAGGACTCGAACCTCCGCGCCCTTTCGAGCCTAACGATTTAGCAAACCGTCCCCTTCACCGACTTGGGTACTGCTCCAATGATCCTTACTTCAAAAACTTTGCGTAGGTTACCATAACACCTGCCGCATGTCAAGAAAAAATTTTCAGACTCGCGATTACGTCGTGGCTTAATAAAACGGCAAAAAAAATCCCCGACGTTCAATCGGGGAAAAGTGTTCGTGTTTATTGTGCGGGAGCCTGTGCGGGCGGAGCCATGCCAGGCTTTATCGCGTCATCGAACTTCGTATCCGTGAAAGGTTCCGTCGGCATAGGTTCAATCGCTAGCTGACCTCCTTTGACTGCGGCAGTTGCAGATTCAATCGCCCTGTGCGCCGCGTCAATCGACAGCCCCAAAGACTTCATCATCTTATCGGGATTGTGGAAGCCCATCGAACTTTCAGCGGAGACCCAATCCCAATACCATTGCGCCTCGCGGACGAGCTGACGAGCCTCGGCAAGCTGTTCATCGGTTGCGCCTGCGAAGTGCGCCGCCCTTATGACTTTGTGAGCGCGAGCCGTCGTCTGTCCTGCTATACGCAAAATCTTAAACGTGTTGTCGTTAATCGTCTGCACGCGGTGGAGCATCGTCTCGTAGGATTCGTCGTGGCACTTCGCGCAGCCGGTATCGTAATGCTTAAGCGGGTGCGTCATCCAGTGCGAAGTATATTTCTGTCCATCCTTGCGCATGTAAGGCATATGGCAATCGACGCAAGTGACGCCGTTTAGCGCGTGAACTGAATCCGTCCAGCATTCAAAGTCGGGGTGCTGAACCTTCAACATAGCAGCTCCGCTGTCGGGGTGAACCCAGTCGGCATCAAATTTCGGGTCGTGTCCGTCATGATAATATTTCCATTCTTCTTCGGGTCCAAGACCATTGGCGAACGGCATATGAACGCGCCCGTCCTCTTTTTTCTTGAAATAATATTCGTTGTGGCACTGACCGCAGACATAAGCGCGCATTTCGTTATGCGAGGCTTTGTTCACGTCGATACCGAGTTCAGCCATTGATTCGACAAAGCCTTGATTGTAAATGCGCAACTTCATCGTGTCGGGGTCGTGGCAGCTTGAGCAACCAAACCACTCGTCCTCTTTAATCGGCGCGGCTATCTCGTCAAACGGTTTAGAAGCAAAATCCCAACCGCTCTGCTTAAAATAAACGTCGTACATGTAGGAACTTTTGCAGACTATGCAGGAGCCGAGCTGACCGGGAATGCGTTTGGAATTGAGTTGGTCGACGCCAGCGTACCAGTGCCCGCGGTCGTCGTCGTATTGAATTGAGAACTTATAGCCTTTGAACAACTCAATTTGTTCGGGCTGTTCGACAAGGTGGGAATACGCGTCTGCGCCGCCGTATTTCGTCGGGCTGGGCGAGGTGTCCATTGTCATCTTGAACGATTCAAACTGCAACGGATAAGCTTTGGCATATCCCATGCGCGTTAATTTCTGGTCTTCGGGAATCTGAGCCAGTTCAAATTTAGTGGCGGGCTTGGCGATTACTCTTGCGAACATGAGTCCGAAGAATGCCACGCATAAGACGAGCGCGCCCGCGATACATTTTTGCATCTTACTCAACTTTTATACCCCCTTCCAAATGATTCGAGCCGTGCGCAATCCTGCTGTGGCACTTCAAGCAGTCCTCTTGAGTTCCTTCGGGCGCAGTCTCCACATAAGACATTGTTGCGCCATGACAACGCACGCAATTTTCAGCGACCATCTTGCGGGCGTCAGCGTCCAATTTGATTCGTTCGGGATAATCGCGCATGACTTCATGATACATATCAACCATACCCGTGCGCCCCTTCTCAATCAGATAATGCGCCGTGTTGTCGTGAGGCAGGTGGCATTCGACGCAATCTTGATTCCTGTGGCTTGACATCTCGAAGGTCGCCGCCTCGTGTTTCATGGAGTGGCATTGTCCGCAGAATTCCTTCGTGCCGCTCGCGTGCAAGGCGAACTGTACAAAGCCGACCGCCGCCACGCCCAAGACGAATCCGCCCGCTAAGCATTTCAGCGTATGCCTTTCAAACAAACTCTTTAAGCACATCTCGTAACCTCCCTTCTAAAATTTTTCGTCTTAATTCTTATCATCATCGGGTTCTGTTCCGTCTATTACAGTTTTGAGAATGCCGCCCGCGACCCCAGCCGCAACGAATCCCGCAACCCAAGGTACTGCCGTCAAAGCGATTCCAGTTACTCCTGCCGTTGCCGCCGCAGTCGTCGTAGCCTTTATAACTGCACTACCTACCGCAAGTTCGCCCGCCGTAACGCCTCTAGCTTTAACTCGTTCTTTGGTCGCTGAGGCTGTCCTCTTGACTAAATCAACGGTAGTACCTTTTATCGCGCTTGCCGACGGAATCTTAGCGGCAACTTCCTCTGCCTTGCCGAAAATGGCATTTTTTATATTGGAAGACTTCTTAGCTCCGACCATTTCATATATCGGCAACAGTATCACTTCCTTTTTATCGCTATCAGCGTTCCTAAACAGATTGCCGCGACGCTCAGCCAGAGCAACCAGATATAAGGCTTAGTGCTTATCGTGGCGGTTATCGGCATGGTGGAAAGTCTTTCATAAGTCGGCAAGAGTTCAAGCCGCGCCTTTTCCAAGTCGCCCGATATGCCCGTTAGTCGAATGCGCCGCCGCTTATTGAAGACTTCCAATGACTTTGACGAGCCGCCGTCAGGCGTAACGACTATCATCGAGTGAATCACTTCTTCTAAGTCGCCGTCGGTTATCGTGATGACTGCCGTCGCTTGAATCGGATTGCCGTTGTCGTCGTAATCAATCTGCGCGTCGTTGAAGGTGTAGCCAAGCTCGCCGTCCATAGCGAAAACTCCTTTGGTTAGCATGAGTTCCTGAACGCTTTCAATCGTCGGCGCGTGCGGAGCAATGTAAACGTCACCGCTTAAGCTCTTCAAGATAGCCGGTTCGCGAGCCGCGTCCGTGCCGTTGCCGTGTAGTTTAGTTAGTGCGCGGACTGCTTCGCCGTCGACCGTGTAGACGTAAAATTTCTGCGTCTCGTCCTCTTGAAAGACTTGCCCTTCGTAGATGACTTCATGCCCCGCGATTGATGCTTTGGCTTGCGGTTGAAGTTCTTGAGTAATCGTCTCGCCGCGTGATGAAATTACAATCGCCGCTAACATTAGCAGGAAGCCGATATGCGCGACCTTTCCGCCAAGGCTTATCATGCGTGCGAACTTCACGAACGTGTAAATCATCAGCGCGGCTAAGGTCAGGGCTATCGGCGTCGTGCTCTTGATGTAGAAGTCCGAATCGACCGCAGCCGCCTCGCCGAACATTTGACTTAGTAGCGGCATTGACATTCCTATCCAAACAATCGTCGCGATGAAGATTATCAGCAGACAGCTTAGCAAGACGATGAACGACGTGTCGGAGTATGATTTATAAAGTTCGCCTTGCGGCAGAGCCTTCGCCTTGATTAGGATTATTAACAGCCCGCCGATTAGAACGAGTGCATTAGCCAGAGCGATTGCCATCCCGATATTCGAGCCTGCGAACGAGTGAACGGAGAAATCGCCGAGAACACCCGACCGCGTGAGGAACGTCCCGTAGATTACAAGCGCGTATGTGCACGTCGCCGCCACGTGTGCTTGAGCTAATACGGCGGGTTTCTTCCGCGCAAGGTTTATCATGTGCAGGAGGACTGCCGCTAACAGCCAAGGAACTAATGACGAGTTCTCGACGGGATCCCAGCCCCAATAGCCGCCCCAGCCGAGGACTTTATACGCCCAATAGCCGCCGATGAATATTCCCGCGCCCAGGAAACTCCAGGCAAGGAGCGTCCACTTGCGAGCCTCTTCAAGCCACGACTGCGACGCCGCCTCCGTTAAGAGACTTCCTAAACTTAGCGCGAACGGCACCGCTAACAACGCGTAGCCCACGAAGATTATCGGCGGGTGAATCGCCATCCAGAAATCTTGTAGCAAAGGATTGAGTCCGACGCCCTCGAAGACCTGCGCGGGGTGTTCTGCAAAGGGCGACTTCGCTAAGACTAGGAAGACTAATACGCTTTGCAATAAGAAGTATATTCCCAACGCCGCCGCCGAGGTTCGCCTGAAGGTCAGCACGGCTCCTGTTATCGCGTGAATCAACAGCCACAATAAAAAAGAACCCTGTTGCCCCGCCCAAAACGCCGAGACTTTGTAGATAGCCGGCATTGTGGTTGAGGAGTAAGCCGCAACGTATTCGACGCTGAAATCATTTTCAAAGATCAGATACCACAGGAACAAGCTCGCCGCCGTTATAAATCCTGCGGAAGTCAACGCGGTGACTTTGACCAATCGCGCCGACGGGATTCTTTGTGCGAAGCAAATTGCCATCGCCGCTAGAGCCGCCGTCAAGCCGCCGCCTAAAAGTAAATTTCCTGCCAATAAGCAAGCCCCCTTTAACTCTGAGGCTTTTGCCCTTCATATTTCGACGGACATTTGATTAGAAGTTTCTTCGCGTGGAAGGTCTCGTCCGCCGCCTCGTACTTGCCAACGGCTACAATGTGATAAGCCTCGTCGAATTGGTCGGGCTTCATGCCGTCGAAGATAACGCGCATAGTCTCGCCCGTCTGCTCGTCCTGTAGGCTGAAGTTGAACTTGTCGCCGCGCTGTTGAGGTTCAATCTTTTTATCGAGAAGACCTTTGACTTGCACGCCGTTTGAACTCGTCCGCGCCTCGGCAATGCTGACATATGGTGTGACACTTTCGGCGAGGTTCAGTCCCGCATAGGCAACGAAACCGACGAGCAGAGCTATCAAGAAAACTTTTCGCACAAGCCGCGCCTCCTTCCGATAAATTTCGCTGATTATAACATTGCAGAATTTTAGCCGCTGTTGCCCCCGCAACGAAATTGGGCAAAAAAAATCCCGCCGCGTGGACGGGAAAGGCTTGCCGATAAATTTCTTAATAAAGGAAGACAACCGCTATATCCTCAAGGAAATGCGAGCTTTTGTTTTCGTAAAGAACCATGTTTGAATCTTCCATGCTGAGGACGGGATTGGCGTTTAGGTCGTCGAGACGAACAGCACGCACAATCAGCGGATTGGAACCGGCGCGGCTTGCTTGGCTCATGTCTTGCGCATAAGTCGCCATGCCTTCGCGAATAATTCTATCGTAATCAAGGTTTTTATGTCCGTAAATCTTCGCGCCGCTCTCGTCTTTGATAACCGGGCTCATGACGGGGTTAAGCGTTCCAAGTCCTCTGCAGTCGACGACAAGACCAGTATAATTGCCGCTTGAACGGGTCGGCGGCTGATAGTCGGGGATAGTCGGCGGGGTGTAATCGACGGGCGGGCGATAATCGGGCGCGGGCATCGGGATTGGCTCCACATAAGTCGGACGCTCAATGACAGTTTCAGCAAGACCGCCTGCGCCACCGAACAGCGGGATTTCCATAGTCACGGAATAGCCGCCGCCAGCAAGTTCGCCCTCGTCAACGATTCGTGCGCCTCTGATGACTGCGCTGACTCTCGTTTTAACAATGTCGCTCGTTAGCATCATCTGTTCAACTGTTGTTTCAGCGTCGACTTGCACGCCTTGCACAGCCTCCGCCAACTGCCGATAAGCATCTGCCACAGCCGCACGCCGAGCCATCATCGACGCATGAGCCGAAGTCCTTGCCAAAGCGGGATTGGAAACGCCCATGCCCGTTACTTGAATTGTGCCAGTGTTCCAGTTCGGCGCGGCGTCCACAGTTGCGCTTATCGCAAAGATAATCGCCGCAACCAACACGCCGAGCAGTTTAACCTTCTTGAACATCTCCATGACCTCCTAAAAGTTTTTTCGCGTTGAGTTTAGTCAATGATTATTAAAATCCTATTTGAACTCCATAACAATTTGCTAATCGTCGAGGAGTTTTCCTATTACAAAGAACGTTGCATTCGCTTTGGCGTAAAGTTTGCCCTTCGCGTCGAGAATTTTGCATTCGCAGACCATTGTTTGCCGCCCGTCGTGCAAAACCGTCGCTTCCGTGAAAACTCGCGGCGTATTCGTCATCACCGCGTGCATAAACTCTATCGTTAGCGAAATCGTCACCACTTTTTTATTTAACGCTAAACACTTCGCACCCATCGCTGTATCCGCCATCGTCGTTAAAACTCCGCCGTGCGCCATCGAATATAAATTTGCGTGCCGATTGTCCGCGCATAGCTCCAATCGCGCTTCTCCGTCGGGCGTAGGCACCACTTCCACTTCTAAAAAGTCTATTACCCTGTTTGCGTGATAAAATTCTATTATTTGCTCCTGCGTCGGCTTTCGCACCCTTCTCAACCCCTTTAGCGCGAAATTTTATCACAGGATACGAAAAAATCAAAGCCTTGTCTTAATTATCGCCGTGTGCTAAACTCTTTTTAAAAATTTAAGGAGTGATGACTATGAATCGACCTGCAAGCTCAAAATTCGTGCCTGGACTGCCTGCTGACGACGATATTGACACTCAAACCAACTCTTCAACCCCCAATTCCGTTAAAATCTATGACGGCGTCGCTGATTGTGCTATGAATGACGCCGACACCATTAAAAATGTAAAAATCCGCGCTAAAGACCTCGCTCAAGAGAAACTTTTAAACAAACTCGCCGATTATGTCGACGGCTTCTTGCGCGATAGGCTTTTAACCTTCCCTGACGACGAAATTTTTTCTATCGCCAACGAAATTTATCATATCACCGACGTTAAGTATAATACCTTCGATTCTGATGATAATTTGATGATTCGCGCTACCGTCCTTGCTCAAGTCGACGATAACGACATTATGAATTGCCTCGTTCGCTTTTTTAAGGAAAGAACCGACCTTAAATCCCAAAATGAAGCTCTCCGCAAGGAAAATGAAACTCTTCACGCAGAAATTGACGACTTGAAATGCCAAATTGAAGTATTAAGTAATCTTGCTAAGAATAAACGCCAAATTGAAGTATTAAGTAATCTTGCTAAGATTAAACTTGATGAAGGATATAGATTTTTTGATAAAGGAAATAATACAGCTGCAATTAAACTTTATGATGAAGCTATCGAACTCAATCCGAATGATGTAGAGGCATACATAAAACGTGGAGATGCTTATACTAATTTACCAGATTCTGAGAAAGCTATTCAAGATTATGACAAAGCTATCGAACTTTAACCAAATAATCCTGTGTATTACATCAAGCGTACATTCCCTTATTGGAATCTAGGAAAATTCGAGTTCTGTATTCAAGATTGTGATAAAGCACTCGAACTCAATCCTAATGATGCAGGGATTTACAAACATCGTGGTGACTGCTATAAAGAACTCGGCGACGAGACAAAAGCTCAAGCAGACTTCAAAAAAGCAAAAGAACTCGGCTAGGAAGAATGACACAATGAAAAATCCGGTATTTCGGATTTTCCAGCCCATATCAAGCCCTGAACAGGGGCTTTTTTTGTTGTTTCGCGTCCTGACGCCATTTAGCCTTCTGAAAAATCCGATATTCTGGATTTTTCCATTTGCACCTAAAATCGCCCCTCAAAACCCTTTTTGAAGCCTCAAAACCGTTTTCAAAGCTCCAAAATCATTTTCAAGCCTCCAAAACCGTTTTCAAAGCTCCAAAATCATTTTCAAAGCTCCAAAACCAGTTTCAAGCACGCTGAACAAAAAATTAGGCGAAACTCTTTCCGAGCCTCGCCTTTTTTTATTTTCAGCCGCCTAATTTCCTTAGCGCAGTCAATATTCGCCGCAATATCTCTTTCTTCGTCCTGAATGTTATAAAAATCCGCCGCGTGTCCTCCACGAACTTAAAATCCCGCCTGTATTCCCTGTTCAACTCGATTATTCCCTGCGCCGATAACTTTTTTACGTCGCTGAAGACTATTTCAACTCGCAAATCCTTTTCCTTGACCGAAGTTACGCCTAAATTCTTCGCCGCTAGCCTTATCAGCCCGATTTGCAATAAATTTTCTACCGGCTCCGTGATTTTCCCGAATCTGTCCGTTATTTCTTCCCGCAAGTCTTTTATCTCCACTTCATCGCGCACAACTGCTAATCTGCGGTAAATTTCTATCTTGTCGCCCGCGTTCGATATGTATTCGCGATTTATGAACGCTTCAGCAGGCAAATTTATTATCGGGTCTGGATTTTTATCGCTCGCCACCGATTTTTTTTGCAATCTGTTGACTGCTTCCTCTAAAAGTTGGCAATACATCTCAAATCCTACGCTCGCTATGTGTCCGTGCTGTTGTGCGCCTAATAAATTCCCCGCGCCGCGTATTTCTAAGTCTTTCATCGCGATTTTAAAGCCCGCTCCTAATTGTGCGAACTCCCGCATTGCTTGAAGGCGTTTTTCTGCCGTTTCGCTCAAAATTTTATCCGCTCGGTGCACAAAGTAAGCAAATGCCATTCTGCTCGACCTTCCAACCCTTCCGCGCATTTGATAGAGCTGTGCTAGCCCAAAATTATCCGCATCGTAAATTATTATCGTGTTCGCGTTCGCAACGTCCAATCCGCTCTCAATTATCGTCGTCGACAGCAAAATATTAAATCTTCCCTCGTAAAAGTCCATCATTATGCTTTCGAGTAGCTCACTTGACATTTGCCCGTGCGCCGTCATGATTTTTGCCTCTGGAATCAGTTTTATCAGCTTTTCGCGCATTATATCTATCGTTTCAACCCGATTATAGACAAAATAAACCTGTCCGCCGCGTCGAATCTCTCTAAGTATCGCTTCGGCAATAATTTCGTCGTCATCTTCAATTACATACGTCTGAACGGGGAATCTTTCCGCCGGCGCAGTCTCAATTAGGCTCATATCACGCGCTCCGACCAATGACATATGCAAAGTTCGCGGTATCGGCGTGGCTGATAGCGTTAAAACGTCTACGCCAACGCTCATTGCGCGGATTTTTTCCTTTTGCTTGACTCCAAAGCGGTGCTCCTCGTCGATTATCAGCAATCCGAGGTCTTTGAATTGAATTCGCCGCGATAAAATGGCGTGCGTACCGATTAATACATCAATTTGCCCTGCGCGGACTTTTTGAAGGGTGATTCTTTGTTCTTTAGGCGTTCTGAAACGGCAAATAACATCTACGGTTGGCAAAAAGCCGTTGAATCGCTCCGAGAACGTTTGATAATGCTGTTGAGCTAAAACGGTCGTCGGAACGAGCACTGCGCATTGTTTTCCGTTCATAGCCGCCTTATACGCCGCTCGAATTGCAATTTCAGTTTTTCCGAAGCCGACATCGCCGCAAATCAGCCTATCCATAGGTTGCGGGCGTTCCATATCGCGTTTTACGTCCTCGACGGCTTTAATTTGGTCTGCGGTCTCTTCATAAGGGAAAGATTCTTCAAATTCGCGTTGAGTGGCGTCGTCAGCGTCGAATGCAAAGCCTGGAGCGTTCTCGCGTTGCGCGTAAAGCTCTAAAAGTTTCTCGGCAATGTCTTCGACGGCGGCTGAGGCTTTAGATTTTGCTTTAATCCAATCGCCGGAACCCAATCGCGACAATTTCGGGGCAACGTTATCGTCTGAAACGTATTTTTGCAGAAATTGAACCTGTTCGACGGGGATATAAAGTTTATCCGCGCCGCCGTATTGAATTTGGAGAAAATCCTTGCGTTGCCCGTCAAATTCGAGAGTTTCGACGCCGAGATATTTACCAATGCCGTTATCGACGTGAACGACGTAATCGCCGGGCTTAATGTCGCTGAAATGTTTAATTTTGTCGCCCGCGCCCTCGAAAGTCTTTTTTCGCCGCTGAATTTGTCCGCCGAAGATATTTTTTTCAGTCAGGACGGTTAATTTGACGTTTGGGAGTGTGAAACCGTCGCTAATGGTGCCGATTTGCAGATTTACGCCGCTTAAATTATTTTCCGCCAAAAGTTTTTCCAAACCGAGCATTTTAGATTGGCTAGCGAACAGGATATGAATTTTTTGGTTAAGTTCGGTGAGGCGGGCGACTTCTTCCAAGAAAATTTTAGTTTGACCTTGAAAGCTCATGACGTTAGCGGCGGTGATACCAAAGTTTTCAGTCGGCTCAATAAATCTAATCTTCTTCAGCATGAGTTCAAGATAAATCAGGGTGTTTGAGCGTGCACTTTGGACTAATTCGGCGAACGTGAAGATTTTTTTCTTGAGGTCGGGATTTTCGGCGTTCAAATTGTTAATCGCCTCGTAAATCCGCGCCGGCTCGTCAAAAATAATGGTTTCACAGCAAGTCAGGACTGGTTCGCTAGTCTTAGAGAAGTTTTTAATAGGCAGAATGGTTACGGCTTGAATTTTTTTCTTTGAACGGAGCGTATCGAAGTCAATTTCGCGCAGTGAGTCGACTTCATCGCCGAAAAACTCCACACGGCAAGGTGACGGCTCATTAATCGGAAAAAAATCGACAATGCCGCCGTGCACGCTGAATTTTCCGATTGCGTCGACTTCATCAGCGCGTTCGTAGCCGAATTCGTCAAGCTTAAGCAAAAAGTCTTCTAGCGATAAATTTTGTCCGATATTGAGTTGCAGTTGAAGATTCAAGAAATCCTGCCGCGAAAAATCTTTTTTTACGGCGGCGGCGGTAGTTGCGAGCACGATTAGATTTTCTCGGCGCAAAAGACGAGCTAAGACCTCCAAACGCTTAGATTTACGTTCGATACCGATAGTTGAGGCGTTTACGTCGATTAAATCGAGTTCGGGCAGTTCGACGACCTCGGCGCGGGATAATTCGGTTAAATCGTCATGCCAGGCGGAAATTTTTTCCCTATCGCTGACCAAAATAATCATTGGTCGCGGATTTAGTTCGTAAGCCGCCGCGACGGGCAAAACTTTCTGCGAACCAGTCACGCCATAGATTAAAAACTCTCCGCGCCTTGAAAATTTCTTCGCCGCCTCTAAAATCGTTGTGTCGTGAAGTGCTTCTTCCAAAATTTTATGCATTAATCTTCCCTCCGCCGCCATTATAACAAAAAAAAGCCCACCGAAAATGCGAGGCGATAAAATTTGCGTGATAAGTGATTCGGTTGTATAATGCAACGGAAATTTTTTAAGGAGGGTGCAAATTGTTATCGAAAGTTGCAAAAGTCTACGGCGAGACGGCTCTAATCAAACTAATTGCCGTCGGATTGGTGATTGGAATCATTTTAGCGTTATTCGTGCCGGCAGTGGTACCTGTCATCGCGGTTTTCGGCAAATTATTCGTCAGTGCGTTAAAGGGCGTGGCTCCAATCTTAGTTTTCGTGCTGGTAATGAATGCCATGAGCCAAAAATCGGAATCAAACGCGACAATGAAGCCGATAATCCAACTTTACGTGCTCGGAACGTTTTTAGCGTCGCTAGTGGCGGTCACGGCGTCATTTTTATTCCCGACGACGTTAAAATTGCAAATCGACGCTGACACGACGATAACTCCGCCGGGCGGAATCATCGAAGTCTTGCAAAACGTCATCATGAACGTAGTTGATAACCCGATTCACGCGCTGACGACGGCAAATTACATTGGAATATTGGCTTGGGGCGTGATAATGGGTCTAGCGTTCCGACATGCGGGCGACGAACTGCATAATGTGCTTGCGGACTTAGCAAAAGCGGTTACAAAGGTCGTTCAATGGGTAATTCGCTTCGCGCCGTTCGGAATAATGGGATTAGTAGCCGATGCGATAGCTACGAGCGGCGTTGACGCCCTTTTAGGCTATGCGAAGCTGTTAGCAGTACTTTTGGGAGCATTTTTCAGCGTAGCACTCATCATGAACCCGATAATCGTATTTTTCAAGCTAGGAATCAATCCATATCCGTTAGTTTTCGCGACGCTCAAGGAAAGTGGGATTTATGCATTCTTCACGAGGTCGAGTGCGGCAAATATCCCCGTCAACATGAGCCTTTGCAAAAGATTAGGTCTGAACGAGGATTTATATTCGATTTCGATTCCGTTAGGCGCAACAATCAATATGGCGGGCGCGTCGATAACAATAGCGGTTTTGAGCTTGGCGGCGGCGCACACGTTAGGAATTTCGATTGATATGCCGACAGCTTTACTACTTTGCATAATTTCGACGGTTGGAGCGTGCGGAGCGTCTGGAGTTGCGGGCGGTTCACTGCTTTTGATACCGGTTGCGTGTTCGAGCTTCGGAATTGACAACGATATAGCAATGCAAGTGGTTGGCGTCGGATTTATCATCGGCGTATTGCAAGATTCGTGCGAAACGGCTTTGAACTCGTCGAGCGATGCACTTTTCACGGCGACGGCTGAATTTGCGGAGCGCAAGAAGCTTGGCAAGCTCAATCCCGCCGATTTGACCCCGCGAGCCGAAGAATAAATAAACTTTGCAACAAAAAACCCCGGACGATTTGTTCCGGGGCTTTTTTTCGTGACTAGACTTTTAGCAGATGAAATCGCCGTTCCTGTAGTTGTGAATTGCGGTATTCAGGGCTTCGGTTTCGGTGAGGGAGCGGATTCTGTTTCCTTGGCGGTCGAGAAGATAGTATTCGTTGTCGCTGAAGCCGCCGTGGTCTTTAATCTTGACGCCGCATTTGAAGAGGATGTCGCGGAGCTGTTCGCGCTTGTTGCTGTCGGAGCCGTGAAATTGGAAACCCGTTTCTCTACTAAACCTGCTCATGTCGTTGAAGGTTTGAGCGTAAGTGCCACCCGCGACTTGATCGAGTTCCTCGTCCTTCAAGATTTCGTCCTTCAAAATTTCGTTTGCCATTGTTATCAATCTCCTTTGATGTGCTCTGTGATTTTGTTTTCTGTAGCTTATACGTTTGATTTCCGATTGCGTTACAGACTTTAGCAAAAAATTTTCCGCCGTCAAACGAAAAACCCTCCGACGATACCACCGAAGGGCTTTTGTTATCCCGATTATGCTTTTACTTGTTGAACTGTGCGTTGATGTGTTTCCAGGCGTCTTCGCGGCTGACTTCCTTGCCGTCGACAAAATATATGTTCGCTCTATGGTCGTCGCCATAAGTCATGGCTCTCACTCCGAATTTCTGATACGTGTCCTGCAAAGTCATCATCGTCTCCGTATATAAATCGTTCAAGGGAACTCCGGGGTCGTTGCAATAAACATGGACTCCCAATGCCTCAAAACGGTCAGCATCATCATATGATTCCGCGATGGTGCCACCCGCCACTTGGTTAAGCTGTTCTTCCTTGAGGATTTCGTCTTTCAAGATTTCCTTTGTCATTGTTATCGCCTCCAAATTGTTTTCTGCAACTTATACGTTCCAATCAGGAATTGGTTACGCAGTCTAGCGAAAAAAGCCTGCGACGCCGTCCTTGTGAAGGCGTTCAATCTTTACGTTCAAGACGGAGCCGAGCGGAAGATTATCATCGGGCACATAAACGCGGACATAATTTTTAGTCAAGCCGTCGACGAAGCCGCCTTGAGAAGTCTCCGCGATTATCTCGACTGTCTTGCCTATCAAACATTCGGAAAAAGCTTTCGACTTAGCCCGCGACATTTCCAACGCCAGACTTGCGCGGAATTTTTTTATCTGCGGCGGGATTTGGTTAGGAAGCGTCGCCGCGATTGTTCCTTGCCGTGCCGAATACGGGAACACGTGAATTTTGCTGAACGGCTGCCCCTTTATGAAGTCTAAAGTCTCGGAAAAGTTTTCATCAGTCTCGCCGGGGAAGCCAACGATTAAATCCGTGCCGATTGAAACGTTTGGAACCTCTTCGACGAGCCGCGCAGTCAATTCCGCAAAACTTTTCGTCGTGTAGGGGCGGTGCATTGCTCGCAAGATTTCATCGCTACCCGATTGCAACGGCAAATGTACATGGTTGCAAATCCGCGAATCAGTCCTCAGCAAGTCAATCAGCTCGTCAGTCATCTCCGCCGACTCAAGCGAACCAAGCCTAAGCCTTAACGGATTCGCCGCGTCCAAGACAGTTCTTATTGCGTCGACCAGATTAATTTTGCCGCTAAGGTCTCGTCCATATGCTCCGATATGAATTCCCGTTAAGACAATCTCCTTGTAGCCCGCCGCCCTAAGCTGAAGACATTCCGCCCGAATACTTTCCAACCGCCGCGACCTCACACGACCGCGCACATAAGGGATTATGCAATACGAACAGAAATTATTACAGCCGTCCTCAATCTTCAGGAAAGCTCGCGTGCGATGCGGGCTATGCGGCAATTCCTCGAATTCGTTAATGTCTTCTACGTTGCTGATTTGGAAAATCTTTTCGCGCTGATTAATCGCCGCCTCCACTAGTTCGACGATACGAACTCTATCTTTCGTGCCGATTATCACGTCCACGCCGTCAAGCTTTGCAATTTTTTCCGGCTCGCTTTGCGCATAACA
Organism: Selenomonadaceae bacterium; assembly: GCA_017518105.1. Classification (GTDB taxonomy): domain Bacteria; phylum Bacillota; class Negativicutes; order Selenomonadales; family Selenomonadaceae; genus Quinella. Next base: position 44,961 of record JAFWWC010000002.1, on the reverse strand, counting down.
GCCCACGACCGCCACGATACAATTTCCCTTAGCCGCCCGCCGAATCATCTGCCGCGACTTTTGCGAACTGACTGCCGTTACTGTGCACGTATTCACCACGACAACGCCCGCCGCCGATATGTCTTGCGCAATTTCATAGCCCGCCGCCTCGAAAAGCTTTTGCATTGCCTCCGTCTCGTATTGATTGACCTTGCAACCCAAAGTTTGGAAGAAAACTTTACATTTGCTCATAGTTAATCATCGCCAAAACCGAGATAGCCGCCGTATCAGTCTTTAGAATCCTTTTGCCCAAGGTGACACTGATTCCGCCAGCCGTTTTTATCAAGTTGACCTCGCGTTCAGTAAAGCCGCCTTCCGGTCCAATCAGCACGATTATATTTTTGTCTATGTTAGCCCTCAAGACCTCGCGGACGGTCGTCTTCTTCTCCTGTTCCCAACAAAACAGCAATAACGTCTCGTCAGGCGGCGGAAGATTCTTCAACCACTCGTCAAGCGTGCGAATTTCTCCGATTTGCGGGATTGTGTCGCGGGCACATTGCTCGGCGGCTTCCTTTGCTATCCTCTGCCAACGTTCAAGCCGAGTTTGTAGACGCGTGCCACCTATGCGCACGATTGTCCTTTCCGAGATGACCGGCTCTATTTTGTCAACGCCGAGTTCCGTCGCCTTCTCGATTATGTTATCGAATCGGCTTTGCTTCGGTATGCAGTCCGCCAACGTAATCTTTTTTTCTACTAAAACCTTTTGAATCACGCTAACTCGTCGCGCCTTAATCGTCTCCTTGTCGAAATCAATCAGCTCCAGTACCGCGCAGTTGCCCGCGCCGTCCACCGCTGTAATCTTATCGCCGCGTCTTGCCCTAAGCGACCTTGCAAGATGATTCGCGTCCGCTCCGCTTATCGTCAGCTCGTCGGTTATCTTTTCCAAAAATATTCTCTTCATAATCTCACCTCGCGCCGATTATAGCACAAAAAAAATCCCGCCGCATTGACGGGAAGAAAATAACTATCCGATTGAATCACTCAGCCAACTTTTTGCGCGACGTCAAACAAGAACCACGAGGATTAAAATCTTTGTCGCCAAGAATGAAAGCGACTGGGAATGTCGGTTCAGCTATTAAAATATTATGCTTATCGTTTTTGCTCGCGATGACGGGCTTTTTGTAAGTTTCCATGTTAGTCACCTCCTTTGAAAATTTTAATCACGAATTGCCTTGCGCTCGGTAATCACGCGCTGGCGTTCGGTGTGCGGTTCAAAATCACTTGCTAAACCCGTAAGAAAGCCGACAGCCAAAGCTCCTTCGACAAGAAGATTGTTCACTTTTGCTTTTTCGACAATGACGGGCTTTTTGTAAGTCTCCAAAATAAATCACTCCAAAGTTAAAATTTTTTTCCATTGCAGGTCGCGAATCATCTCGACGAAATCTTTTTCAAGTTCGCGTTCGTCCACGGCGTAGCGGGCAAGAAATTTCTTTTTAATGTCGCCGACTGTTGACCTGCCGTCAGCTAACTCGATAAAGAATGCCGCCGTTGAATTCAGATAGTAAATCGACAAGTTCTCCGCGCATATTATCAATACGTCGTCGTTCATGCGCTTTTTAACGAAAATCACACGCGGAACTTTTCCTTCAAGCCAAGAAAAAATCATAGCGTCTCCTTAATCTTTGAACTCTTTGCGCTTAACGAGACCCAAACTACCTGCAGGTTCAAAATCTCCGCTAAAAACTTTTCTAACCGTTTTGCCCGCCGCATATCCTGCACCGAGAGCTTCGACTACGGGGAAAAGTTCATTGGAATTGTCCCTAGCTCCTGCATTGGTAACCATCGGACGCGAGTAAGTTTCTTTCATGCTAAACATCTCCTTAAATTTTTCTATTCGGCAGACCATTCATCTTTTCGCCAATACCCTTGAAATTGAGCATTATCCTAGTGTCTAAAGATAATATTACAGGCATGATTGCGCCTTCCTCTGGGACTTCCAATACGGGCAAATTATTACCTCTTGAAGTCGTCGATAACTTCATGTTGCTCACGTTGAAAATCGTAGGCGATAGATAACTTTTTTTCAAGCTAATCCCTCCTTAAAGTGCAACGTCAATGTCAACGTGATTCATGATTGCGGCTGTCTGTGTGTCCTCGTCGATTGACGCGACATAATTTTTAACGTCCTCGGATTGCCAAGCGTCAATTCCTTTAGTCAGCCAAATTTCTTTGACTGATTGATTAAAAACATTGCCGATTGTGAACGGAGCCATGCAATCAAGGCGAAAATCGCCGTTAGGTCTTATGATGCCGCCAGCGTTGACTTCGTTCATGTATCGTTTCATTTGAGTTTTAAGCTCCGCCGAACGCTGAATCAAAATTTTTCCCTGATATTTCTTGCCAAGCTCCTCAATCAGCCCGTAGAGAATATTTTTCTGCTCGTCGCTCAAAATAATCTCCTCGTGCTCGTAAGCTCTGCCGCTGGGCATGACTTCGCCGAGAATAATCGAGTTCGCGCCGAGATTGTAGGAAAGATTTATCATGTCCTCGACGCGATTTAAATTCTTCGGCGTGACGGTGTGCGCAATGACCAAAGGAATTCCCAAATCGCTAATCTCTAATGCTCCATTGATTGCACGGTCGAAACTGCCTTTGACGCCGCGAAACTCATCATGCAGTTCAGCAGTCGAACCATCGATTGAAATTTGAAACCAGAAGTAACGATACTTGTTGAATCGCCGCGCAAACTTTTTCGTAAGCAACAAACCGTTCGAGATGACAACAAAACTCGTGCCGTCGTCGTGGAGGATGTCCATAATGTCAAAGAGTTTGTCGCCCAAAAGCAACGGTTCGCCGCCTGAGATTATGCATTGGAAAATTCCGCCATCGTCAACAATCTGCCGCGCAAGTTCACACCACTTTTCCGGCGTCATGAGCGTTTCTCGGTCAACATCGCCCGAACGATTGTAGCAATGCTTACATTTTAAATTGCATTGCCCCGTTAGCTCGAATTGCAACGTTATTGGGTACTCAAATCTTTTCGGATAAGCCCCCGCCGCCTGCAACGCAAGCAAATTTTTCCGCGTCGCCTCCAAATTCCGTTCGTCAAGCGTCCGATACTTCTTTATGAAATCTTTCAAGCTCCCGCCTCCTTATTTTTTTGCAAAGCTCCTTTGTCTGTTGATGAAAGTCCGCAACCGTCATTTCAGCGAAAAAATTTTTGTAAACGTATTCGCCATTGCAAAGCGGCGGTCGTTCCAAATAAATTTCGCAGAGATTGTCCGCCGTCAAATGTTTGCACACGCCGTCGCCTCGGTCGAAACTTTTCATCGCGTCAATCAAATCGACATGACGACAACAATCGCCGCAACGTTCGCACGGATAAGGATAATATCTTTCCATTGAACTCCTCCTGCAAGCAATGTTATCCCGCTTATTATCCCCCCCCCCAATGCCCCATTGTCAAGCTTTTTAGTAAAAATTTTTGTTTGAGCATGAAATTTTATCGTTGAGAGTGATTTCGGAGCTTTGAAACTGATTTTAAGGCTTTGAAACTGATTTCAGAGCATTGAAAACGATTTTGGAGCCTTGAAAACGATTTTGGAGCTTTGAAAACGATTTTGAACGTTTGAAAACGATTTTGGAGCTTTGAAACTGATTTCAGAGCCTTGAAACTGCTTTTAGAGGCTGTGAAAACGATTTTGGAGCTTTGAAAACGATTTTGAACGTTTGAAACGAGTTTTGAAGGCGATTTGGAGGTTCAAATTACGTTTTCCGCTATGGCGGAATTTGTATGGCGTGATAATGCGGTTTTTTCGGCAAGTACAAAAATCAAGGCTGATTTGGAGCTTTGATTTACGAAATCCTAAATACGGGATTTTGTAAAATGGGCAAAAAAAAGCCCGCCACATTGACGGGAAGAAAAATTTTATGTTCAAAGGTTCTTGCAGATAATCTCGGTGACTTGCTCGGTGCCGACCTTCTTAAAGCCGTCGGTGTAAATGTCAGCGGTGCGCCAGCCGTCAGCCAACGTCTTATCAATCGCCGCCTCGATAGCCTTAGCCGCGTCTTCAGCCTTGAGACTGTAGCGCAGGAGCATCGCCGCGCTTAGGATAGTTCCCATCGGGTTTGCAATGCCTTTGCCGGCTATATCGGGCGCGGAGCCGTGAATCGGTTCATAAAGACTGGTGAGCAATCCGATTGACGCGCTGGGCATTAAACCTATCGACCCGCCGATAACCGCCGCTTCGTCGCTCAAGATGTCGCCGAAGATATTGTTCGTTACGATTACATCAAACTGCTTGGGGTTCAGGACGAGTTGCATTGCCGCGTTGTCAACGTAAAGATGATTCAATTCAACGTCGGGGAAGTCTTTCGCCACGTCGACAACGACTTTGCGCCATAAACGACTTGCCGCGAGGACGTTTGCTTTATCAACCGAAGTCACCTTGCCGCGACGTAGCCGAGCCGTCTCAAATGCTAACTTTGTGATTCGTTCAATCTCAGGCACGGAATAAATCTCGGTGTCCCATGCTTGCTCGATGCCGTCCTTAGTCTCCGATTCGCAACGCGGTCCGAAATAAATTCCGCCGACCAGTTCACGCACGATTAGCAAATCAGAGCCGCCGACCAGTTCAGGCTTGAGCGGCGACGAGTTAATCAATTCGGGATAAACTTTCGTCGGGCGCAAGTTCGCGAACAGCCCAAGCCCTTTGCGCAGTCCGAAGATAGCTTTCTCCGGTCTCAAGTGCACGGGCAAGCTATCCCACTTCTTACCGCCGACTGCGCCGAATAATACGCCGTCAGCCGCCTTGCACGCCTCTAAGGCTTCATCAGTCAAAGGCGTGCCGAACTTCTCATAAGACGTGCCGCCCGCGTCGCGAGTGTCGAACTCCAAGCCGAGCTTAAACTTTGCGTCGACCTTCTTAAGTACCTCGACTGCGGAGGCGGTTATCTCCTGCCCTATGCCGTCGCCAGGAATTACGATTATTTTCTTCATGAGCTTACACCTTTCCAGCTAAGATTTTGTAACCGTTGATTCTGTCTTCTGCGTCTCGTTGCGTCTTCTCGAAAAGTGCCTGCGCGGCGTCGGGGAAATTGCGCTTGAGTGACGAGTAGCGAACCTCGCCCATAAGGAATTCTTGGAACTTGGAGAAGTCCGGCTCCTTGCTATCGAGTGTGAACTTGCCGTTGACGGGATTATATCTCCAGTTCGCCCAATAGCCGCATTGAACCGCAAGCTTGCCTTCCAACTGACTGGAGCCCATGCCCTTTCTAATGCCGTGATTAATGCAGGGCGCGTAGGCGACAATCAGCGACGGTCCGGGATAAGCTTCGGCCTCTGTGATAGCCTTAAGCAACTGATTCTGGTCGGCTCCCATCGAGACTTGCGCGACGTAAACATAGCCGTAACTCATCGCCATCTTGCCTAAGTCCTTCTTGCGGGTCTTCTTGCCAGTTGCCGCAAATTGAGCTATCGCCGCCGCCGGGGTCGCCTTCGACGCTTGCCCGCCCGTATTGGAATAAACTTCCGTATCGAAGACGAAAACGTTAATGTCCTCGCCGCTCGCTAAGACGTGGTCAAGTCCGCCGTAGCCTATGTCATAAGCCCAACCGTCGCCGCCGAGTATCCACTGACTGCGCTTAACGAAGAAATCCCGATTGTTATAAATTTTGTTCAGCAAGGCATCATCGCCGCGTTGAGCCTCAAGGATTGCCGTCAACTTATCGGCGCGGGCGCGGGTGTCGTCGCTTACGTCGCGATTGTCTTTCCAATCCTTCAATGCGGCTTTGAGTTCGTCGCTTATGTCGAGGTTAAGAGCCGCCTCAACGTCGCTGGCAAGTGATTCGCGAATCGCCTTGACGCCTAAGAACATTCCAAGCCCGTACTCGGCATTGTCCTCGAATAGCGAATTGCCCCACGCGGGTCCGTGCCCAGATTGATTTTTGGTGTAAGGCATGGCAGGAGCCGACGCGCCCCAGATTGACGAACAGCCCGTAGCATTGGCAATCATCATTCTATCGCCGAACAGTTGCGTTAAAAGTTTTGCGTAAGGAGTCTCACCACAACCCGCGCAAGCTCCGCTGAATTCAAACAGCGGCTTTTCAAACTGACTGCCGATAACTGTCGTCTTCTTCGTCGGGTTAGCCTTTGCCGCGAGCTTAACGCCGTAATCGAAATATTTCTGGCGAGCCTGTGCGGCGTCATCAAACTTAACCATAGTCAACGCTTGCTTAGGACAAACCTGAGCACAGTTGCCGCAACCGAGGCAGTCGAGAGTAGATACGGCGATTGTAAGATTGTACGCGCCACGAGAAATCTTTGACGGGATAGCCTCCATGCCTTCGGGAGCGTTCTTGAGTTCTTCGGGCGTGGTGAGCACAGGACGTATCGCCGCATGTGGGCAGACGAACGAACATTGATTGCAGCCTATGCACTTCGACTTATCCCACTGCGGAACTTTGATAGCCGTGCCGCGTTTCTCGTAAGCCGTGCCGCCAACGGGGAACGTGCCGTCCGCCAACTCAACGAACTTGCTAACGGGTAACGCGTCGCCCTCTTGACGGTTCATGACGTTTTGAATGTCCGTGATGAATTCGGGCGGGTTATCTTGCTTTAAGTTGCGGTTCAGGCTGGTATCGTCAATATCCCACGTGCTCAGGTCGACTTTGTGCAAAGCCGTTATCCCTTGGTCAATCGCGCCGCAGTTCATGTCGACGACGTTTTGCCCCTTCGAGCCGTAAGACTTTTCCACAGCGTCCTTGAGATATTTAACCGCCTCATCAATCGGAATGATATTCGCGAGCTTGAAGAACGCCGCCTGCATGACCATGTTAAAGCGTCCGCCTAAGCCCAATTCGCCGGCAATCTTCACGGCGTTGACGGTGTAAACGTTTATCTCGTTGTCGATTATGTAGCGTTTCATGTAAGGCTTAAGCTTCTTGCCGAGTTTCTCGTCGCTCCAATCGGTGTTAAGTAGGAAAGTGCCGCCGCGTTTCAATCCCGCGATTAGGTTGTAGTGGTGCACGTAGCTTTTTTGCGAACAGCTTACGAAGTCGGGCTTAGTAATCAGATAAGGCGACGTTATCGGACTCTTGCCAAAGCGCAAATGGCTCATCGTAATGCCGCCGGATTTTTTACTGTCATAAGCAAAGTAAGCCTGCGCGTAAAGGTCGGTGTTGTCGCCGATGATTTTGATTGCGGACTTATTCGCGCCAACTGTGCCATCCGAGCCGAGACCCCAGAACTTACAAGCCGTAGTTCCTTCGGGCGTCAAGTCTACGTCGTGATAAGCCGTCGCCAACGATTTATGCGATACGTCGTCATTAATGCCAATTGTGAATCCATTCTGCGGCGAATCCTTCTTGAGCTCGTCGAAGACCGCAAGCATTTGTTCGGGCGTGGTGTCCTTGCCGCCAAGCCCAAAGCGTCCGCCGACGATAACGGGCTTAATGTCCGAATCATAGAACGCCGACTTCACGTCAAGATAAAGAGGTTCGCCGATTGCGCCGCTTTCCTTGGTGCGGTCGAGGACTGCAATCTTCTTAACCGTCTTCGGGATTGCGTTCAGGAAATGTTTGACGCTGAACGGGCGATATAAATGCACGCTGACTACGCCGACTTTCTCGCCGCGAGCATTGAGGTAAGCCGCCGCCTCGTTAGCCGTCTGACAGCCCGAACCTATCGCAATGATGATTCGTTCGGCATCGGGTGCTCCGCTGTAGTCAAAGACATGATGAACGCGTCCAGTTATCTTGCCGAGCTGAGCCATAGTCTCTTCGACGAGGTCGGGCAAGCGGTCGTAGTTGTTATTGACAGTCTCGCGGATTTGGAAGTAAACGTCGGGATTGGTCGCCGTGCCGCGTATTACTGGATGGTCGGGATTTAGCGCGTTGCGGCGGAAGGCGTTGACTGCCTCGAAGTCCAGAACCTTAGCTAAGTCAGCGTAGTCAATCACTTCAACCTTTTGAATCTCGTGCGACGTGCGGAATCCGTCGAAGAAGTTTATAAACGGAATGCGCCCCTTAATCGCTACCAGATGAGCCACCGCCGATAAGTCCATGACTTCCTGAACGCTCGCCTCGGCTAACATTGCACAGCCCGTTTGACGAGCCGCCATAACGTCTTGATGATCGCCGAAGATGCTAAGCGTGGAAGTCGCCAAAGCTCTGGCGGACACGTGGAAGACGCCCGGCAAGAGTTCGCCCGCAATCTTGTACAGGTTCGGAATCATAAGCAAGAAGCCCTGCGACGCCGTGTAAGTCGTCGTCAATGCTCCCGCCTGCAACGAGCCATGAACCGTGCCAGCCGCGCCGCCTTCCGATTGCATTTCCACCAAGCGAACCTTCTGCCCGAAAATATTCTTGACGCCACGCGCCGCCATAACGTCGACATCTTCAGCCATAGGCGAGGACGGAGTTATCGGATAAATCGCGGCAACATCCGTGAACGCATAAGAGATATACGCCGCCGCTTGATTGCCGTCCATCGTCTTCATTTTCTTTCCCATTGCTTTTTAAAGTCTCCTCTCAATAAATTGCAAGGAATTATAGCACGCGGTTATAAAAAAGTAAAATGCTTAGCCTTCCCCTTGACAAGATAGAAGTTCAATGCGGTATAATGTGCGCAAATTTATTTGGGAGGGATTCTTATATGGCATCGGTTCCTAAGAAAATTTGGCAGGACAGCTACCAACTCTACATCGACGGCAAGTGGCGCGACGCTGAAGACGGCAAGACCTTCAAAGTTTACAATCCCGCCAACGGCGAATATATGTGCGAAGTTGCCGCCGGTAGCAAACAGGACGTCGACGACGCTGTTAAGGCTGCGTGGAAAGCGTTCCCCGCCTGGAAAAAGACTTCGCCCGTCGAACGCGCAACTATCCTGCTCAAAATCGCCGACATCATCGACGCGAACAAAGAGCACCTTGCAATGATTGAGACCCTCGACAACGGCAAACCCATTCGCGAGACTATGAACATTGATATTCCTATGGGCTCCGACCACTTCCGTTACTTCGCGGGCGTCATTCGTGCCGAGGAAGGTTCAGCAACCGTCATCGACGAGAACACCTTGAGCCTTATCCTCAACGAGCCGATTGGCGTCGTCGGTCAAATCGTCCCTTGGAATTTCCCCTATCTTATGGCGGCGTGGAAGTTGGCTCCGGCTCTGGCAACGGGCAACTGCATCGTTTTTAAGCCGTCAAGCACGACATCACTTAGCGTCCTTGAACTCATGAAACTCATCGAGAACGAACTGCCATCCGGCGTCCTAAACATCGTCACGGGTTCAGGCGGCAAGACCGGTCAATATCTCCTCGACCACCCCGACATCACCAAGCTTGCGTTCACTGGTTCGACCGAAGTCGGCTACAGCGTGGCTAAGGCGGCGGCTGATAAACTCATTCCCGCGACGTTGGAACTGGGCGGCAAGTCCGCTAACATTTACTTCGACGATTGCAACTTCGACAAGGCGATTGACGGCGCGTGCTGTGGTATTCTCTTCAATCAAGGGCAGGTGTGCTGTGCTGGCTCGCGTATCTTCGTGCAGGATACGATTTACGATAAATTCCTCGCCGCGCTCAAAGCTAAATTCGAGTCCGTCAAAGTCGGTCTGCCGTGGAAAGCTGACACACAGATGGGCAGTCAGATTGATAATCGTCAGCTCGAAAAGATTTTGAACTACGTCGAGATTGGCAAGGCTGAAGGCGCAAAAGTCATCACGGGCGGCAAGCGTGCAGTCGTCGAAGGCGGCGAAAATGGAGCGTTCATGCAGCCCACGCTGATTGCCGACGTTAATAATTCCATGCGGGTCGCTTGTGAAGAAATCTTTGGTCCCGTCGCAGTCGTCATCAAGTTCCACGATGAAGAAGAAGTCATCAAGCAGGCGAACGATAGCGAATACGGCTTGGGCGGAGCGGTATGGTCGCAAAATATCAATCGGGCGTTGCGTGTGGCTCGTGCTATCGAGACAGGTCGCATGTGGGTTAACTGCTATAACCAATTACCGGCCGGCGCACCTTTTGGCGGTTACAAGAAGTCGGGCATTGGGCGCGAAACTCACAAGCTCATTCTCAATGCCTATACACAGAAAAAGAACATCTACATCAGTCTCAGCGAGGCTCCGAGCGGTCTCTACTAAAATTTTTACAACCAATGAAAGAAAACGCCTTCCGAGGTCTGGAGGGCGTTTTTTATTTTGCTCTTTATTGACGAAAAAGCCCTGCGGCGTTAAGATTAAGTCGTCAAACAAAATCCACAACACGGCGCAGAGCCTTTCCGATTGCGAAGTGTAGCACTCTCGCGCCGCGCTGTCAACGAAAGGCGGAGTGTCTATGGAATACACGATTTACAAGCTAACTAACAAGCTCAACGGCATGGGTTACATTGGAATGACCAAATATTTTAAACGTCGTATAGGCGAACATCACTGGGGCGGTGAAAAACAAAACAAACGCTACATCGACCAAGTTATTCACGATTACGGCTGGGAAAATTTCACGGTTGAAGTTATCGAAATTTGCGATGCCGAAGTTGCGCCTGAACGCGAAAGACACTGGATTAAAGAGTTCAACACAAAGGTGCCTCACGGTTATAATCGCACAACTGGCGGCGAAATGTGCAGTGAACTTTCAATTAAAACACGTGTGCAACTTAGTGCTAATCGGATTAAAAAAACCGTTTTCCCCGTATTACAGGCTGAACTCGACAAGCAAAATTTAACACGCATTGCTTTCGCACAAAAGCTCGGGTTTGGCGAAGGAGCTGTCTCGGCTTGGATGACTGGCAGGTGCGAGCCTAAATTATCGACGGCAATTAAGGTTAAAGAAGTGCTCGGCGTCGACATGCCGCTTGAAGAACTTTTCGCCAAAGAGCCGGCGCAACAATCCGAATAAAAATTTTTACGGCTAAAGATAAATCCCCTTCCGTATGATATAATTTGCGCGGGAGGTTTTTTATTATGAGAGACGACGACTTCAAAACATATTACGAAGAGCAACGCGAAATTCTGCGCGAGGCGTTCGCAGAGATTGGACAGAAGGCGGAACTCCTTTTAACGGTCGGGCAGTTGCTCATGGAGAACGGCGCAGACACGAGCCAGATTGTTCGCGACATGGCGAGGGTAGCGGCGTACATGGGAATAGACGACGAGAAATTTCATCTTCACATAATGTATAGTACGTTACTTCTCAACATTAGCGATGAACACCACTCGCACACTTCCTTTAGAAAATGTCCTAAGCATGGGGTCAATATGAGGATTATCTCCGCAGTGAGCCGGCTGACGTGGCGAGCGATGAAAGAACATTACACGATAGACGAGTTCAAAGGCGAGCTGGAAGCCGTTGCTAAACGTCCGCGCTATCCGCATTGGGTATCGGTCTTGGCGGCGGGTTCGGGTTGCGGAGCGTTCTGCACGCTGTTTGGTTGCGACTTCAACGCGGCGATTTATACGGCAGTCAGTGCGATTATCGCTAAGATTGTTCAAATGCAATGCGCGGAACGCTTCGGAATCAATCCCTACGTGTCGATGACGTTCGCGGCGTTCACGGCGACGATTATCGCTTACCTTACACACTTCTTGCCGACGACGACCCCTTGGCACCCGTTAATCGCCGCCGCATTGTTCCTAGTGCCAGGTATTCCGATGATTAACGCCCTAAGCGACATGATTAACACGTACCTAATCAGCGGCGCGGCGCGAATCATTCACACGTTAATAATCGTCGGGGCGATGACGTTTGGAATAGTCTTTGCAATCGGCATGGCGGACTTCGACTCGTTCACAAACTTAACAATGCTCCCCGACAGCGATTACGGATTATTCATGGCGGCGGCGGCTATCGGCGCGATGAGCTTTGCGATATTCTTCAATCTTCCTCCGCGATTGTTATTTGCGGCGGCGTGCGGCGGAGCAATTTGCGTTTGCACGAGAAACTTTTTTATCTTTGAACTGGGCATGAGTTCAGCAGTCGGAACTTTGGCGGGCGCGACGCTAGTTAGTGTCATTGCGATAGAAGCAGTCCATTGGCTACACACCCCGTCCCTAGTCTTAGTCGTTCCAGCAGTTATTCCGCTTGTCCCCGGCGTGCTTATTTATCGGTTCCTGTTCGCCGTTATAAATATTCGCCGCCTGACCGTGGACGAACTCTTATCAGCGATTCAATCTGGCGTCGACGCGCTGTTGATAATCCTAGCAATCGCAATCGGCGCGGCTATGCCTAATATCTTCGCGAGCCGTTCATTTGCTCAGCGTAGCAAGGATAAGCAAGAAAAGCTCCTCAACGAGATTTACGAAACGAGGGATTAACGATGAATGACAGGAGAGTAAATCGCCTTGACGAAAGGGTCGGGCGGCTGGAACAGCAAGTAGCGACGGTGACAGCAAAGGTTGATACGTTCATAGGAGAAATGCGAGACCGGGATAATCAGCAGGCGCAAGACATTCGCGAAATCCGAAATAGTCTTGACGGCATGGGCAAGCACGTCCGCAATCTAACCGTAGCGACGATGGTCGGTATGGGTTCGATGACGATAGCGGGGATTGCTGTTGCCATTTCTATTTTCCTAAAGTGATTGGAGGAATTAACGATGACTGAACAGGAGATTATTAATCAAGCCCTTCAACGACAAATTGACGCCCAAACCGCCAGAATTGATAACGTGTTGGCTAAGGTTGATATGCTCGTAGGAGAAATGCGCGACCGAGACAATCAACGGGCGCAAGACATTCGCGAGATTAGAACAAGTATAAGCAACATGCAAAATAATATCGACGGTATGGGCAAGCACGTCCGCAATCTAACCGTGGCGGCAATGGTCGGTATGGGCTCAATGACTATTGCAGGGATTGCCGTTGCCATTTCTATTTTCCTAAAGTGATTGGAGGGGAAAACATGTATAGAAACAAAGAGTACAACCCGTGCGGCGACTTGACGGGCAGAGAGCGCGAGCTTTGTGACGAGGCGTCGAAGAATTATTTTAACCTGCCGTTCGTGGAAGTCATGCGGGCGATTTCGATTAAGGCGATTGCCGAGTTGGAGCACAAAACGAACTTCCGAAACGTCGACGCGCTAAAGAATTGGTCGGCGTACAATCTCAACGAGGTCGAGCAACGGGCTAATTTGAACTTCGACACCTTCACGCCTCTGCAAGCGGGACTATGCAAATATCTGGTGCACCTGCTTTACGAGAACCGCTACAACATTCATTACAACGCCCTGACGAATTATTGCCGCACGCTAGACGACATTGCTTTGACTGAGGAGGAACTTGAGCGCAAGATAAATTCAATCGCGCAGGAGGCAAATTCTTTCTCGACGGTCGATGACTTAACGGGCGAGCTTTGGAATTTTTTGGCGGCGTAGGCTTGCAATTTAAAAAAGTGCCTGTTATAATTGCACACGTTTTCGGGTTGTGGCTCAGTTTGGTAGAGCACCGTGTTCGGGACGCGGGGGTCGCAGGTTCAAATCCTGTCAACCCGACCAATAGCGAAAATTCAAGGCGGGAGTTCAAAGCTTCCGCCTTTAACGTTTAAGGAGGCTTGTTCATGAAAAAGATTTTAATCGCCGCCGTGATTCTTTTGCTCGGCGCGGGATATGCTGTCGGGAATTACTTCGTTGACTTCGCATTGAGGCGCGGAGATGATTTATCGCCGCCGAAGGCTTGCGCGAACATCGCTGACCCGAATTTGAAAGCTCCGCCCATTCCAAACTTCCCCGCCGAGGATTGGACGCTTGAAAGCTTCGACGGGCTTAAACTTCACGCAAAAAGATTCACGCCTGCCGAGCCGACTAATCGTTGGGCAATTTTGGTTCACGGCTACGGGCGCGACGGAACTTTTGCTTATGATTACGCCGATGAGTATCTCAAGCGAGGCTGGAATGTTTTAGTTCCCGATTTGAGGGCGGCGGGCGAAAGTCAAGGCGAGTTCATCACAATGGGTGCGTTGGAAAGTCGGGACGTGTTCGATTGGTCGGAGAAGATTTTGACTAAGCAACCCGACGCGAAGATTATTTTGCACGGCGTATCGATGGGAGCGGCAACCGTAATGATGACTGCCGCCCTTGCGCCGAAGAATTTATGCGCCGTCGTCGAGGATTGCGGCTACACTTCTGCTTATGACATGTTCACGGCTCAGCTTAATAAAATTTTCGGGCTTCCTGAGTATCCGGTCATGCCCTGCGCGAACAACGTTTGCAAAATCAAAACCAGCGTCAAAATTTCAGACGCCGCGCCGCTTGCAGTCGTCGACAAAATCACGGTGCCGATACTTTTTATTCACGGCGACGAGGACGGACTTGTACCTTTCGACATGATGGGCAAGCTCTATGACAAGGCGACTGCGCCTAAGGAAAAATTCATCGTGGCGGGCGCGGGGCATGCCGACGCTAAGAGGACAAACCCCGCCGCTTACTTTGATAAAGTCTTTACGTTCTTGGAGGGTAGCTTATGAAAATCTTCGTTGGCTTGGGCAACCCGACGCCCGAATACGCCGCGACTAAACACAACGTCGGCTTTATGTTGGCTGACAGATTAGCTAAAGAAATTTCCGCGTCCGATTGGCGGGAACGGTTTAATGCTTTGGTGGCTGAAGGTTTTCTAGACGGGGAAAAGATTTTAATCGTCAAGCCGCAAACGTTTATGAACTTGAGCGGCGAGCCGGTCGCTCCTATCGTGAACTTTTACAAAGTCGACGTGCAAAATCTGGTCGTGGCTCATGACGATATGGACTTGCCGCTTGGAATGATTCGTTTGCGTCCAAAAGGTTCGGGCGGCGGTCATCGCGGCGTTGAATCGATTATCCAGCACCTCGGCGGCGTGCAGAGCTTTCCACGTGTGCGGATTGGAGTTGGTCGTCCCCCGCAAAATTGGACGGTCAATCATCATGTGCTTAGCCCCTTCACGCAAGAAGACGCCGAAAAAATTTCTGCCGCCCTTGATGAACTCGTGCCAGCTGTCTTGTGCATTTTCAAAGAGGGAATCGATAACGCCATGAACAAATTTAATCCGCGAAAGGTTAAAGCCCATGAACAATCGGATAACAGCTCTGATAGCTGACGCGGGCGGCAATATCTTCGACGTGCCAGAGGCGGAGGGCGTCGGACGTGTCGGCGGGAAATTTTTCAAGCTCAAGCCCGAAGACCTAATCAAGCTTCCCGATTCGGCGGACTTAATGTTCTTGCCAGAGCGTCAAGCAATCGGATTCAAGCGCGGGGAATTCGTCACGCTAAAGGGGCGGGCGGTCTCGGCGATTTTGCCGCAAGGTTACACGCGGACGCATTTGCCCGCCTTCCAGAAAAATTCTCGTGCGCAAATCTTGCCGCTTTATGGTTATACTGCCGTTGTCCTGTACAAAGATGAATTGCACGCCGCCGCCCTTTACACCGACGAGAATCACAAATGGAATCCAGAGCACTTCAACACGCCGAAGCTTAAAACTTTTATCCGCCGCGTCAAAAAGGATTTGCCTAACAATCGAATCGTCGCGCAGGTCGCTAAGTGTTCGCTGAAATGGCATTGCTTGACGGCGCAGAATTTATTTTATCGGCGTTGGGAATGTGGAATCCCGACTTCGCCGACCTGCAACGCTAATTGCCTAGGTTGTATCTCGTTGCAGGTCGCCGAATGTTGTCCGAGTCCACAAAGCCGAATCACTTTTAAGCCGACGGTCGATGAGATTGCTGACGTTGGGATTTATCATCTGAATCACGCGCCCGAAGGAATCATAAGTTTTGGGCAGGGTTGCGAGGGCGAGCCGTCACTTATGGCGGAAAATATCAGCTCGGCGATAAAAAAAATTCGTGCGACGACTTCACGCGGGCAGATTAACATCAACACGAACGCGGGCTTCACGGCGGGCATAAAAAAAATCGTCGACGCGGGTCTTGATTCAATGCGCGTCTCGATTATCAGCGCGAACGCCGACAACTACCAACGATATTATCGCGCCGCTTACACACTCGACGCCGTGAAGTCTTCGATTGCTTATGCGCTGGCAAATGGCGTTCACGTCTCGTTGAATATGCTGTATATGCCAGGCTTCAATGACCGCGAATCAGAATTTGCCGCGTGGAAAAGTTTCTTGGAAGAATTGCCTGTGCAGATGATTCAGATTAGGAATTTGAATTACGACCCCGACGAATTTTTTGCCGTCATGCCGCCCGATAATAATTTCCTCGGCACAAAAAGATTTCTGCACAAACTCCAAAAGATTTTCCCCGCGCTTACAATCGGGAACTTCAGCCATTACTTACCCAACGAATAAATTTGCCCGTCGAGGGCTTTTTTGTTGCAGGCGATTGTAGCTTCAATTAAAATGCTATATACTTCAATCATGATAAGGAGGGATTTAAAATGGAAACGGTTACGATAAAAGACATAGCAAAAAGGCTGAACGTATCTCCTGCGACGGTTTCTTTATCTTTGAATGGGCGGCCCGGCGTGAATGAGCAGACTCGCGAAAAGGTTTTGACACTTGCTCAAGAATTAAATTACAACGGGAATATCGGAGAGCACAAGACGCTTAAACGCAAGACACAAAAGAATTTTGGGAACATCGGCTTTTTGGTTTATAAACGTCACGGCAGAGTTATAACCGATTCGGAGTTTTTCACAGCTTTAATTTCTTCGGTTGAGTTGGCGGCTCGCACTCAAAACTACACAATACTTTTAACCTATTGCATTGGCGACAAGGAGATTTTAAACACGATTAAACTTTTAAGAAATTCAAATCTCGTCGGGCTTTTAATTTTGGGCACGGAGCTTGCCGAAGAGGACGCCGAACTTTTTTATAAGTTCAATCTTCCCATCGTGATTTTGGATTGCGATATACTCGGTTGCGAGCTCGACACGGTGACGATTCACAACGAAGACGGCATTTGGCGCGGCATGAAATATCTTTACGAACAAGGACATCGCGAAATCGGCTACCTGCACAGCTCATTTTCTATCCGAAACTTTGAACAACGTCGGCTCGGCTACGAAAACTGCTTAGAAAGATTTTGCCTCGACAGGGAATCACAAAAAATATTCTTAGTGGAGCCGACGATTGAGGGTACTTGCGCGAACATCTGCGAGCTTGTGAATCAAGGGATAAAATTTCCTTCGGCAATGGTTGCTGACAACGATTTAATCGCATTGGGCGCAATGAAGGCGTTTGCTCAATGCGGAATAAAAGTCCCCGATGACGTTTCGATAATCGGCTTTGATAACATACCGATGACAGCAGTAATTGAACCGCAACTGACCTCCATAGATGTTTCCTGCGAAACATTAGGCAAATTAGCCATTAGACAGCTTTTGCGTCGGAAAAAAAATCCCAACGCCATTCCGCAAAGAATATCCGTTGGCACGAATTTAAATATCCGTTCGAGCGTTCAAGCTTTAAATAAAGTTCTTTGAAATGTTGACTTAAAATTTTAAATCCATTATAATCTGGGAAAAATTTTAGATAGGTTTAAATGGTTTGGCAGGGAGTTGGTTAGATGTCAAAATACGTAATGGGGATTGACCAAAGCACACAAGGGACGAAGGTTATCTTGTTTGATTTGGAAGGTAAAATCGCGTTTCAAGCCGTCAAACCGCACAAGCAATTCATTAATGATAAAGGTTGGGTTGAGCACGACCCAAACGAGATTTGGCGCAATGTCAAAACTTTGGCGCAGGAAATCACGCAAGGAAATGGCATTTCGGCTCGTGACATCGTTGCAATCGGAATCAGCAATCAACGCGAAACTTCCCTAGCTTGGAACAGGTCGACGGGCGAGAGTATTTATCCCGCGATTGTTTGGCAATGCGCACGCGGTGCCGCAATCTGTGACGAACTCGAAACGCAAGGTTTAAAAACTCTCGTCAAAGATAATACAGGTCTTCCGTTATCGCCGTATTTCTCCGCCGCAAAATTGGCTTGGATTATGCGCAATGTTCCTGAAGCCGCTAAGCTCGCAAGCGAAAAAAATCTCTGCATGGGAACTGTTGACAGCTGGTTGATTCATAAGATGACCGGCGGCAACGTTTTCAAGACGGATTATTCAAATGCCTCTAGGACGCAACTGTTTAACATTAAGGCTCTTGCTTGGGACGAAAAGATTTGCGCGGCGTTCGGCATTCCGATTGACGCTCTGCCCGAAGTGACTTTTTCCGATAGCCCCTTTGGCAAGACTACCTTTGACGGGGTCTTTGATGTCGAAGTTCCGATTTGGGCGATGCTCGGCGATTCGCACGCGGCACTTTTCGGACAAGGTAGCCATGCGGCTGGACAAGCTAAAGCGACTTACGGGACTGGCTCTTCAATCATGCTGAACACGGGCGAAAACTTAATTCAGACTGAACAAGGTATCGCGTCGACAATCGCTTGGGGCATGAATGGAAAAGTTTCCTACGCGCTCGAAGGGAATATCAACTACACGGGAGCAAGTATCACGTGGCTTAAAGACGACTTGAAACTTATTGCCTCCGCCGCCGAAACTGAAACGCTTGCCCGCCAATCGAATCCCGCTGATAAATCCTACTTCGTGCCGGCGTTTACGGGACTGGGCGCACCTTACTACGACAACGACGCCACGGGGATTTTCGCGGGGATAACTCGTGTCACGGGCAAAAATGAAATGGTTCGCGCCGTCGTCGATAGCATTGCTTATCAGATTTACGACGTGATTCATCTTATGGAAGAGGTTTCGGGCGGCGAGCTAGTCAATTTGAAAGTTGACGGCGGCCCCACTCGAAATGCTTATCTCATGCAGTTTCAATCGGACATTTTAAATAAACCTGTCGCGGTTCCGCCGCTAGCTGAACTCTCAGCAATGGGAGCGGCTTATTGTGCGGGCATTGCGGCAGGTTTTTATGATAGGGAAAAAGTTTTCGCCGGGTTGTCTTGGAAGCAATACGCGCCGAACATGAACGCTGACGAACGCGACAAACTTTTAAAGGGGTGGTCGACAGCTATAAAGAAAGCTATGAGCAAAGGTTAAATTTTAGGGAGGTTTAATGACATGCCGAAAATCAAATTGGGTTACGCGCCGACGCGCCGCAGTATCTTCAGTGCACCCGACGCAATCAAGTATCGTGGGCTGACCAAAGACCGCCTCAACGAGCTGGGTATTGACTTCGTGGACATTGACGACATTAACGAAGAGGGCTTGCTTTACGACGAAAATGACCGCCTCAAGATTCTCGAAAAGTTCAAGGCGGAGAAAATCGACGGGCTGTTTTTCCCGCATTGCAATTTCGGAACGGAATATGTTTGCGCCCGCCTTGCCCGCGATATGAATTTGCCGGTTCTGCTTTGGGGACCGCTCGACGAACGCCCCGACGAAAACGGCGTAAGACTTCGCGACACTCAATGCGGACTCTTCGCGACGGGCAAAGTTCTTCGGCGGTTCCGCGTGCCGTTTACTTACATGACGAATTGCCGCCTCAATGACCCCGTCTTTGAACGCGGGCTTAGAGACTTTATCGCGGTGTGCAACGTCGTCAAAACGTTTAGGAGCATTCGTATCCTGCAGATTGGGCCGCGTCCGTTTGATTTCTGGTCGACGATGTGCAATGAAGGCGAGCTTCTTGAAAAGTTCAACGTGCAACTGTCGCCGATACCGCTACCTGAACTTACAAAAGAAGTCCGCCTTGCTAAAGAGGAAGGCACCGAGGTTAAAAAGACTATTGATTACATTCGCGCCAACATGGAAGTTTGCATTGGAGACGCACAACTAGAGAACGTCGCGGCGTTGAAAGTGGCAATGTCTAAGCTCGTTAAAAAGTACGGCTGCAAGGCGGCGGCGATTCAATGTTGGAACGCCCTGCAGGACGAACTGGGAATCATGCCTTGCGCGGCAAATGCTCTGCTAAACGATGAGGGAATTCCTGTCGTTTGTGAAACCGACATCCACGGCGCGATAACGGCTTTGCTTGCTGAGGCGGCGGGCATGGGTACAACTAGAACTTTCTTTGCGGATTGGACGATTCGCCATCCCGACATTGCAAACGGCGAACTCCTCCAGCACTGCGGACCGTGGCCGATTTCCATTGCTAAGGAAAAAGCTAAGCTAACGTATCCGCTTGCGTTCGATCACCCAGGCAGCTTGACGGCGGAGGCTAAGCACGGAGAATTGACGCTTTGCCGGTTCGATGGCGACGGCGGCGAGTATTCTCTGCTCCTCGGCAATGCTAAGGGCGTCGAAGGCCCTAAGGGCATGGGCACCTATCTTTGGGTTGAGGTCGAGAACATCAAACGCCTTGAGGCAAAAGTCGTCGAAGGTCCTTACATTCATCATTGCGTTGGCATTCACAAAAACGTTGTCCCCGTGCTTTACGAGGCGTGCAAGTATATCGGCGTCAAACCCGACCTTTACGACCCGATTGAAGAGCAAGTCAAAGCTTATCTAAGAGGAGAGTGAGTTTTATGAACTTGAAGAAGAAAGCTTACGAGTTGCGCAAAGACGTTGTCGAGATGATTTACCGTGCGAAGACTGGACATATCGGCGGCGACTTGAGCGTAATGGAAATTCTGGTTGACCTCTACTACAAGCAAATGAACGTCACGCCCGAAAACATCACGAGCGACGACCACGACCATTTTGTTATGAGCAAGGGGCATTCGGTCGAGGCTCTTTACGCTGTGTTGGCTGATAGGGGCTTCTTTCCGAAAGAGGACTTGAAGACTTTCGCGACGTTCGGTTCAAAGTACATTGGGCACCCAACCAATAAAGTCAACGGCATTGAGATGAACACCGGCTCCCTTGGACACGGACTGGGCGTGGGCGTGGGCATGGCTCTTGCTGGCAAGATGGACGACAAAAATTATCGCGTCTATGTCGTCATGGGTGATGGCGAAGTCGCGGAAGGCTCCGTTTGGGAAGCGGCTATGGCGGGCGGTCATTACAAGCTGGACAACTTAACGGCGTTCGTCGATAGGAATCATCTGCAAATCTCCGGCACGACCGAACAAGTCATGAATCAGAAGTCGCAAGAGGCTCGCTGGGCGGCGTTCGGCTGGAATGTTATCAGCGTCCCTGGCAACGACCTTGACGCGATTGATAATGCCGTTGAGCTTGCAAAGAAAGTTAAGGGCAAACCGACCGTCATCATTGCGCACACGACTAAAGGTTGCGGCATTTCGTTCGTAGAGAATCAAGTTGGCTGGCATCATCACGTTCCCAACGACGAAGAGTATCAAGCGGCGTTGAAGGAATTGGACGAGAGGGGCGCGCAATATGAATAAGATAGCGAACAAGACAATTATTAACAACGTCCTCATCGAGGAGGCGGCTAAGGATAAAAATATCGTCGTGCTTTGCAGTGATTCACGCGGCTCGGCGGGTTTGGGACCTTTCAGCAAGGAGCACCCAAAACAATTCGTCGAGGTCGGCATTGCTGAACAAAATCTCGTGACGATAGCGGCGGGCTTGGCGGCTTGCGGGAAAAAATCTTTCGTGTTCTCGCCGGCAAGTTTCCTCTCGACCCGTTCAATGGAGCAAGCCAAAGTCGACGTTGCTTACTCGCACACAAACGTTAAACTCATCGGCATATCGGGCGGCGTCAGCTACGGCGAACTCGGCATGACGCACCAATCAGCTAACGATATTGCAATCATGGCATCGACTCCGGGCTTGAGGGTTTATCTTCCCTGCGACCGTTTCCAGACTGAAAAATTGATTCGCGCCCTTCTGCAGGACAAAGACCCCGCCTATGTCCGAATCGGGCGCAATGCCGTAGCTGACGTTTACGAGGAAGGCAACGTTCCCTTTGAACTCAACAAGGCAGTCACGATTCAGGACGGCTCGGACGTGACGATTATTGCTTGCGGCGAAATGGTTCAGGGCGCGAAGGCGGCGGGCGTTTTCCTCAAGGAAAAAGGCATTTCTGCCCGCGTGATTGATATGTACTGCATTAAGCCGATTGACCGCGAGGCAATCATCAAGGCGGCGCAAGAAACCAAACTTATTTTGACTGTCGAAGAGCACGTTAAACTTGGCGGGCTAGGTTCTATGGTCGCGCAGGTCGCCGCGGAGAATGCTCCCGTTAAAGTCGTCAGTCTCGGCTTGCCCGATGAGCCGGCTATCGCTGGCAAGTCCGCGCAAATCTTCCACTACTACGGCATGGACGCGGAAGGCATTGTTAAAAAGATTTCTGAACTCCTCTAACAGGTTGCCAAACACTCTCCAATCAAAATAAATCAAGCCGACGAGTATTCCGCCGAAAATACTTGTCGGCTCCGCTTTAGGGCGGCGGAGTGTGTTGGAAGATTAGGAGTGTGATTTCATGAGCAAGTTAAAAAGATTTTGTGCTATGATAGCGTCGGCGTGTCTTATGGGCGCGTTGCTTGCGGGTTGCGGCGGCAGTGACTCCGCGCAAAAGACTGATACTATGTCGAAGACTTTAACGGGCGGCGGCTCGAACACGATTTATATCATCATGCCGCCTCCGTCGAATCCGTTCTTTAAAGTTGAGGCGGAAGTCGCGGAGGCTAAGGCTAAAGAACTCGGCTACGATACAAAAGTTTTGATTCACAATGACGACGTAGCCACGCAATCGGACTTGTTCGACGAGGCGATTAACGACAAGGCGGCGGCTATTATCTGCGACAACGCCAGCTCTAATGCAACTGTCATTCCAATCAAGAAGGCTCGCGAAGCAAATATCCCGACGTTTTTAATCGACCGCGAGATAACGGAAAAGGATTTGGCAATTTCTCAAATCGTGGCGGATAACTACCAAGGCGCGAAGGGTATCGCTGAAGTCTTCGTCGACGCAATGGGCGAGCAAGGAACTTATGTTGAACTGTTAGGACGCGAGACGGACACCAACGCCCATATCCGTTCCGCCGCGTTCCACGAAGTCATTGACGCTTATCCGAATATGAAAATGGTTGCCCAGCAAACGGCGCATTGGGAACAGACTGAGGCAACCGAGGTTATGGAAAGAATCTTGCAAGAACATCCCGACATCAAAGGTCTGGTGTGCGGCAACGACACCATGGCGGTCGGCGCACTTACGGCAATCAAAAACGCCGGTCTTTTGGGCAAGGTGATAGTTATCGGGCTTGACGGCTCCGACGACGCGGCAGACGCTATCCGGGCGGGCAACATGTTAGGCACCGCACTTCAGCAAGCCAAAGTTATGGCGGAGTCAGCCGTCGAACAGGCGGACAAATATTTAAAGGAGGGGAAAACTGGTAAGGACGAAAAACAGCTCGTCGACTGCATCATCATCGCCAAAGACAACGTTGCCAATCTCAAGGCTTTTGTGTATACCCCATGAAGAATTTTTAAGGAGAGTGTTTGTGTTATGAAGTTCAAAAAGATTTGCGCGCTGATTGCCTCGGCGTGTCTTATGGGCGCATTGTTCACAGGTTGCGGCGGCGGCGATAAACCTGCCGATAAACCTGCTGACGGCGGCGACAAGAAAGAAGCGGCTACGACGGACAGCAAACCTTTGACGGGCGGCGGCTCCAAGATTGTCTACATCATCACGCCTTCGCATTCCAATCCGTTCTTCAAGACCGAGGCTGACGCGGCGTCCGCTAAGGCTAAAGAACTCGGCTACGAAGTCAAAGCGGTCTCCCATGACGACGACGCTACTAAGCAATCCGAGCTGTTCGATAACGCTATCTCTGACAAGGCGGCGGCTATCATCTGCGACAACGCCGGAGCTGATGCAACGGTTGCGGCAGTCCGCAAGGCTCGCGAAGCCAACATTCCTACTTTCTTGATTGACCGCGAGATTAACGCTAGCGGCGTGGCAATTTCTCAAATCGTGGCTAATAACTACCAGGGCGCAAAGGGTGTCGCTGAAGCGTTCGTCGAGGCTATGGGCGAGAAGGGCACTTACGCTGAATTGCTCGGCAAAGAGTCCGATACTAATGCTGGCGTTCGTTCGGGTGCCTTCCATGAAGTCATCGACCAATACCCCGATATGAAGATGGTCGCTCAGCAAACTGCTAACTGGGAACAAACCGAAGCTAATTCCAAGACGGAAACTATCCTGCAGTCCAACCCCGACATCAAAGGCATCGTTTGCGGCAACGACACTATGGCAGTAGGTGCGGCGGCGGCTGTTAAGAACGCAGGTCTTGAGGGCAAAATTGCTATCATCGGCGTTGACGGCTCCGACGAGGCGGCGGCGGCTATCAAATCCGGCGCAATGACTGGTACCGCTCTTCAGCAGGCGGCGTTAATCGCTGAAATGGCTGTTGAGCAAGCCGACACGTACCTTAAAGAAGGCAAGACTGGCAAAGATGAAAAACAACTCGTCGACTGCATCATCATTACCAAAGACAACGTCGACAAGGTTAAAAACTTCGTCTACACGCCCTGAGATATGAACACTCCGTAAGCAAGTATTTGAAGTGATAGCGGCGGGGTGAAGTCGCAAGGCACTTGTGATTTCATCTCGCCATTTTTTTACGAGGTAAACACTATGAGAAAGCAAACTATTCTTGCACTCCTACTTTGTTTAATCGTGACTGTGGCAATGAGCGGTTGCGTTAAGGTCGTCGAGATAGGCAAGGAAGACGAGCTGACTGGTAATAAAAAATTCGACGCCTCCGAAAATGTCGCGGGGCTTTGGGAATCGCAAGCCGTGCCCGAACTCAAGGAAAAGGCGATTGACCTTGCTAAGCTCCTCAACGAGTCAAACAACGGCGACTTTAAGACTGTCGACAAGCAAGGGCATTACTCCATGGGCACCAGCGGCGAACTTAGCTTTGTCGTAAAGGGCGAAGGCGTCGTTCAGGAAGTCAATCAGGAGAAAAAAGCCGGCTACATGACGGTTAAGCTTAACGGCTACGACGGGCAGATTAATGTTAAGTTGCAAATCGGTAGCGTCTACAAAGGCTCGGCGGTTCGCGATAACCTTAGTTTCATAAAGTACGAGGACTACACTAACCAAGTTGACTGGGCGAAGATTTCCCAGAGTATTCACGAGGTCATTGACAGGGACGTTGTTAAGACTTTGGACTTGAGCACGATAACCGGCAAGACGATTTCATTTGTTGGAGCCTTCAGCGTGGACAAGAAGACCGAAATTTTAGTTACGCCCATTGAAATTACTGTCAAGTGAGGTGAGCGGCAATGGAAGAACTCGAAGTAATTCACACGGACGACGAAGTTGTTTTGCACGCCGAGAAGGTCAGCAAGATTTATCCCGGCACCAAAGCACTTGACGAGGTCTCCTTTGACGTTTACAAGGGCAAGACGAATGTTTTAATCGGGGAGAACGGCGCGGGCAAGTCGACGCTGATGAAAATCATCGCGGGCATTGAACAGGAATCCGCCGGCGAACTCTTCATGGGCGGCGAAAAAGTTCACTTCGATAACGTGTCACAGGCTCGCGAACATGGCATCGGCATTATTCATCAGGAACTAAGCCTCTTCCCTAATCTTAACGTCTACCAAAATATTTTTATGGCTCGCGAAAAGACTAAGAACAAAATCGGCTTGGACAACGCCCAACATATCGAACTGACGAAAAAAATTTTGGCTCGCCTCGAACACCCGATTGACCCGCTGACGATTATCGGCGATTTGCGCGTTGGTCAGCAGCAGATGATTGAGATTGCCCGCAACCTCATCGCCGACGACTTGAAGATTTTAATCATGGACGAGCCGACCTCCTCCCTTAGCGAACAGGAAGTTCAGGTGCTGTTCAAAATCATGCGCGAGCTTATGGCGGACGGAATTTCAATCGTCTACATTTCGCACAGGCTAGAAGAGATTATGCAAATCGGCGACTACGTGACGATTCTGCGCGACGGGAAATTTGTTGCAAGCGCGGCGGTCAAGGACATTGACATATCGTGGATTGTCAAAAAAATGGTCGGCGCGAAGAAGTCTTATCCCAAACGCAAGGAAGAAATCGACTGGAGCAAGCGTGAAGTCGTCCTCGAAGTCAAAGATTTGTGCTTGCCGAAGAAGGGCGGCGGTTGGCTCCTCAATCACGTCAGCTTTGAACTTAGGCGCGGAGAGATTCTCGGCATTTATGGCTTAATGGGCGCGGGTCGGACGGAGGTCTTTGAATGCATTATGGGCTTGCGTCCTGAGCACACGGGCGAAATTTTGCTTAACGGGCAGAAGATTGACATTAAGGACGTTGCCACGCAGATTGATAACGGCTTCGCTTGGGTGCCCGAAGATAGACAGCGCGAAGGGCTAGTTCAAACGCTCGACATTGGCAAAAATATTTCCCTTGCAAGCCTAAAAGCCTACGCCAAAGGTCTCTTCCTGAATTCGGCACAAGAGGAAGCCGCTATCGACCAAAATATCAGCGACATTCATATCAAGGTTGCGGATAAGCGGCTACCGATTCTGTCGTTGTCTGGCGGCAATCAGCAGAAATGCGTTATCGGCAAAGGTCTGCTGACTAAGCCAAAGATTATGCTCCTAGACGAGCCGAGCCGCGGCATTGACATTGGCGCGAAAACGGACGTTTTTGAAATCATGAATCATTACGCCGACGAGGGATTATCTTTGTTAGTCGTCTCGTCCGAGCTTGAGGAGATTGAAGCCATCGCCGATAGGATTATCGTCCTGTCGAACGGGATAAAGACTGCCGACATGGTTAAGGCGGAAGTCACTCAAGATAAACTCGTTATGGCGTCTTACAAAGGGCACACGACTGCCAAGAGTGCTTAAGAAGGGACTGATATTCATGGCAGAAAAAAAGGACAACACTAAGCTAATAATGATGTTGCTCAAGGGGCGTACCCTAATCGTGCTGGCATTATTGGTCGTCTTCTTCAGCCTGGCGACTCCAAACTTTTTATCAGCTAACACGATGCTTTTGCTGGCTAAGCACGTCGCACTTTACGGAATACTCGCAATCGGCATGACTTACGTTATCATCACGGGCGGCATTGATTTATCCGTTGGCGCGGTCGTCGGCTTAGCGGGTATCATCGCGGGCGGCATGATTCAAAACGGCGTGACGATTGAATCAATGGGCGTGACGTTGTATTTTAGCGTTCCGCTCGTCGTCTTGATAACAATCATCTGCGGCGCGGCAGTCGGTCTGATTAACGGCGCGATTATTACTAAGTTTGGCGTGGCTCCGTTTATCGCGACCCTCGGCACAATGTATATCGCCCGCGGCTTTGCAATGCTCCATTCAAGCGGCGCGACTTATTCAAACATTCTCGGACATGATGCCCTTGGCAACGTCGGTTTTACGTTCTTCGGCGGACGCATTGCAGGTATCCCAGTCGGCGCGATTATTCTTGCCGTCATTGCAATCATTGCGGCTATCCTACTTAAGCGAACTGTCTTTGGCTGGCACATCTTCGCTATCGGCGGCAACGAGAAGGCGGCTAAACTCTCCGGCGTCAAAACTGACAACGTTAAGATTTTGGTTTATATCTTCTCGGCTATCTGCGCGACGATCGTCGGACTTATCACAACGGCTCAGCTTGAAGCGGCGCACCCGGCAAGCGGTGAAACTTGGGAAATGAATGCAATCGCGGCGGCTGTCTTAGGCGGAACGAGTATGGCGGGCGGTATCGGCACGATTGGCGGAACGATTATCGGCGCGTTCGTTATCGGCGTCATTTCCGATGGTATGGTTATGTGCGGCGTCTCGGAGTTCTGGCAGATGGTTATCAAAGGTCTTGTCATTATCCTGGCGGTCATCATCGACCAATTCCAACGCAATATGGAAGCTAAGATGGCTCTGCAGGCTCGCAACGAATCGAAATGAGGTTATCACATGAAGAAACGCGGAATTTTAAATGCACAGCTCGCGGGCTATATCGCGGCTCTCGGTCACAAAGATTTATTCATGATTGGCGATGCGGGTATGCCAATCCCAAAGGGCGTCCCGATTGTCGACTTGATATTGACGGCGGGCGTCCCGACTTTCAAACAGACTTTGGACGCGGTACTTGATGAGGCGGCGGTCGAAGGTTACATACTCGCGAACGAAATCATCGAACACAACCCGACGCTTTACGAGTATATCAAACAATCGCTGCCGAAGCTTGAGCCGGAGTTCATGCCGCACGACGAGCTTAAGAAATTCTCGGCGGGCGTCAAGTTCGCAATCCGTACAGGAGAGTTCAGCCCATATCCGAACGTAATCTTGCGGGCGGGCGTCGTATTCTGACAAAAAATATTGGTCGGCGGAAAAAATTCTGTCGACCAATTTTTAACGGAGGTCATAACATGAAAATCGCAGTTATCGGTTCAACTAATATTGATGTCGTGTCTTATATCGATAAAATCCCGGCTGGCGGCGAAACTCGCCCCGCTCAGAACTTTCACACGGCTCACGGCGGAAAAGGAGCTAATCAAGCTGTCGCGGCGGCGAAATTGGGCGCAAATGTCTTAATGGTCTCGGCTGTCGGCAATGATTTGTTCGGCAAGGGCGCGTTGGAGAATTTCCGCCAAAATAAAATCGATACGAGCCAAATTAGCGTTATTGAAGGCGTCGCGACTGGTGAGGCTACTATTATCGTCGAGGAGTCCGGTCAAAACAGAATTTTGCTTTACAAAGGCGCAAACGATAAACTTTCGCCCGAATTAGTCTTGCAAGCCGCTGATGACTTGAAAAAATGCTCTTTGATTGTCTTGCAACTCGAAATCCCGCTCGAAACCGTTTACGCCGCGATTAACTTTGCTAACGAAAACAAAATCCCCGTTTTGCTCAATCCCGCACCCGCCGTCAAGGATTTGTCAATCGATATGGCTTGCAAATGTGATTTCTTCGTCCCGAACGAAACCGAGCTTAGCATTTTAACCGATATGCCTGTTAATTCACGCGATGAGATTAAATCGGCGGCAAATTCCCTCCTGTCCAAAGGTTTAAAGAATATTATCGTGACGATGGGCAGTCAAGGCGCGTTGTGGCTCTCGAATGACCGCGAAGAATTCATTTCAGCCCGAAAAGTTCAATCCGTCGACTCGACGGGCGCGGGCGATGCTTTTATCGGCTGTTTCGTCGAAAATTACACCAAGACGGGCGATATTCTCGATTCAGTGAAGCTCGCGTCCCTTTATGCAACGCTTAGCGTCACGAAAAAGGGCACTCAAGATTCTTACGCGACCGCCGAAGAGTTCAAAGCCTTTTGCGCCGCTTTATGAACGATTGCCAATAAATTTCTTCTTCCCGTCGACGAGGCGGGCTTTTTTTTGCCCAAAATGCAAAAATCCGTGGCTGTGGACAAAATCCGTGGTGGCGGATTCTTTATTTTCCTCCTCCAAATTTCCCCCTGATTTTTGTAGGGGGCGAAAATGCCGCATACTGACGCGACCTAAAATCCATGGGGGCGGATTTCCCATTTCGACCCCTAAAATCGCCTCTCAAAACCCGTTTCAAGCTCCGAAATCGTTTTCAAAGCTCCAAAAGCACTTTCAACGCCACAAAATTATTTTTTTTGCTATAATCGCCTCAAGGAGGGATTTTCTTGCTCAATATTAAAATTTTCGGTATCGTGCAGGGCGTTGGCTTCCGTCCGTTCGTCAGTCGCCTCGCAAATTCGTTTAATATCGTCGGCAACGTCTCTAATCGCGGCTCTTACGTCGAAATTTACGCTCAAGGCTCCGAAATCAATTTAAATCACTTTCTCGCGGCTCTCCAATCAAAAAATCCGCCCCGCTCGGCTATTTTGAAGGTCGATGTAATTAATTTGCCAGACGAAAACTTTTCTGACTTCCAAATCGTCGAAAGTTCTCACGAAGCCGGCGATATTTTCGTTTCTCCTGATATTGCCACTTGCGACGCTTGCAAACGCGAACTTTTCGATAAAAACGACCGTCGCTACCTGCATCCGTTCATAAATTGCACTGCTTGCGGCCCTCGACTAACAATTTTAAAAAATATGCCTTACGACCGCGAAAGAACTTCCATGAACGATTTTCCAATGTGCAAATCCTGCGCCGAAGAGTATTTTAATCCAAATAGCCGCCGTTTTGACGCTCAGCCGGTTTGTTGTAATGATTGCGGCCCCGAAATTTATATTTTAGGAAAAAATCTGCTCGGTCATGACGCGATTAAATTTGTGCGGAAAATTTTAGTTAATGGCGGCATTGTGGCTATAAAAGGTATCGGCGGCTTCCATTTGGCTTGCGATGCACGTAATTTTAATGCCGTTGAACGCCTCCGCAACTCTAAAACGCGCCCGACTAAACCTTTTGCCGTCATGTTTAGGAATATTTCCGCCGTAAATCGCGAATGTTATCTTTCTGACGTTGAAAAATCATTTTTAGATAGTCCGCAGAAGCCAATCGTGCTTTTAAATAAAAAAATCGGCTCAATCACCGAAAATGTCGCTCCGAATATAAATAAACTCGGTGTCATATTGCCTTATACGCCGTTGCACATGCTGATTTTCGACTTTCCTGATTCCCTAATTCCCTATTTCCCTGATTCCCTAGTCATGACTAGTGGAAATCCTTCTGGCGTGCCAATTACTATCGATGACGACGACGCAATTAAAAATTTCGACTTCTGCGACGCGATTTTAAGTCATAATCGTAAAATTTTGCTACGCGCTGATGATTCTGTCATGGATTTTATTGATAATAAGCCGTCAATGATTCGTCGCAGTCGAGGATATGCCCCGTTGCCGATTTTTTTTACTTCAAATAAAAAATCCGTGCTTGCGATAGGCGGCGAACTAAAAAATACCTTTTGCCTTGCCAAGAACGATTTATTTTACGCCTCGCCGTATATCGGTGACGTTAGCGACCTGCGGACGGTTGAAGTTCTTAGAAATTCGATTCGCCGCATGAAAAATTTGCTTGAAATTAATCCTGAAGTCATTGCCTGCGATTTGCACCCGCGTTATCAGACTACAGCCCTTGCTAAGGAGATTTCTGACGTTTTAGGCGTTCCGTTGATAAAAATTCAACATCATTACGCGCATATTTTAAGTTGTATGGCAGAAAATAATTTTCACGGCGAAATTATCGGGATTGCGTTTGACGGCACGGGCTACGGCACTGACGGTACGATTTGGGGCGGCGAATTCCTTATTTGCGACGAAAATCACTTTGAACGAGCTACTACGATTGAAAAATTCACGCAAGCTGGCGGCGATAAGTCTTCGCATGAAGGTTGGAGGATTGCCGTTGCCCTTATGAAAGATTTTAGCCTTGCTCGCGAATTAAAACTTGCTTTCGACGCCGAACTTAGCGGACAAAAGTTTTTGCTTGAAAAAAATATAAATTGCGTGGCGTCTACGAGTGTTGGGCGACTTTTCGACGCGATTGCGGCTATTTTGGACGTTTGCAAGGTTTCAAGCTACGAGGGCGAAGCGGCGATGCGATTACAAGTGATTGCGGAACGTTCGGATAAAAATTTCAGTGCAAAATTCATGACGACGGATAAAATTTTTGACGACATATTAACGCGGCGATTGAATGGCGAAAATATTTTTGATTTGGCGAAACTTTTCCACGTGAATTTAGCTGAAATGACCACGCATATTGCCGAAGAATTGAGTTTTAAGACAAAAATAAAAACCGTCGCATTGAGCGGCGGAGTATTTCAAAATTCGTTATTAAGTTCGTTGACGGCGGCGAATCTTCGACGACGCGGCTTAAAAGTCTTGCGGCATTCGATGATTCCCGCGAATGACGGCGGCATTTGCATTGGGCAAGCCGTTCACGCCATGAATTTTACTGATTAAGCAATTTATCTTTGAGTTCAAGGAAATTCTTTGTAAAATGCACGCCGTTTTGAGATTCGGCGCGTGAACCGTAAGGAAAATCAGTTACGGCGAGAATTGGCGGAGATTGAATACGTTTTGCGACGCCCATGCCCGTAAATTGTCTCCACCAACGCTCAAGGTCTAAAATGAAGTCTTCCGGCGTCGGAAAATATTTTTTGACGAGACCAGACGCGCAACCGATATTTTTTTCAAGATTTCCCGCCGCGTACCAATTTAAAATATCTTCGGGCGTCAAATTGCGTTCGGCGA
Source organism: Selenomonadaceae bacterium (assembly GCA_017518105.1). GTDB lineage: Bacteria > Bacillota > Negativicutes > Selenomonadales > Selenomonadaceae > Quinella. Next base: position 13,076 of record JAFWWC010000002.1, on the reverse strand, counting down.
AGGCGCGGAACAAATAATCATGATAAGGATAGCGGATAGGGTCGCCTTTGCCCTCGTCGACGTTTTGAGCGGTCGAAAGCTCCGCACTGGGCACAATATCGATAATTCCCTGCGGAATGACTTCGCGCCCGTAAATTTTATCATTTAGGTAGCGAGCCAGCTCATAAACTTGAAATTTCCACAAATCAGCGAGCGCAGAGAGAAAACCAGCCTCATCGCCGTATAAAGTGGCGTATCCGACGGTTGATTCAGCTTTATTGGCGTTGCAAGTGAATCCGCCGCCGACAGAAGCCGCAATCGCCGCCAAAATCCTTGCGCTACGGTCGCGGGCTTGAATATTTTCCTTAACGAAGCTAGAAACGTTCAATCCGACGCCTTCGAGCTGTTTAACCGTCCAATCGACGGATTCTTGAATAGGAACGACGAAATATTTGCAGCCGAGGTTATTTGCGAGTTTTTCGCTGAGATTTTTGGTTGTGGCGGAGTTGAAACGGCTTGGCATGTTGACGAGGTAAATATTTTCCGCGCCGAGGACTTTAACATAAATAGCGGCGGCAACAGCCGAATCAATGCCGCCAGAGACGCCGATAACAACTTTTTTCATGCCGATTTGCGCTAGGAACTCTTTTACGCCGAAATTTATTGCTTGATAGATTTTTTCCGCCTCGCTGACTTCTGGAAGAGTAATCGCGGGCATTTTATCGATTTTTTCAAGCTCAATGAAGTTTAAGCACTCTTTGAAGGGTTCGGCACGCTGAACGAGTTCTCCGCGTGAATTAAAGACCGCGCTTGCCCCGTCGAACGTATAAATTGTCTTGCCGGTGTTCTGAATGCCGACGCAACCAATGTAAATTATCGGGCAGCCTTCGGCGATTTTTTTTGACGAAAATTTTTTGCTGAAATCAAACGGGGCAGAGTTAAATCTTATGCAAAGGTCTAAATTATCGCAAGGTGCGCCATCAGAAAGAAAACCGAGACTATAAAATTCATCTTCCTTTAATTCAATTTCTAAATCTCCCAAATAATCTTCCCAGTCGATAAATTCCCCATATTGAGCAATCAGCACGTGGTGTTCAAAGTCTTCAATGCCCGTAAGAACTATAACAAATTCCTCGTCGCTTTTTTTTGCTATTTCCATAAGATAATTCCAACAATCGTGTTCAAAAGCTTTTTGTTCTAAAGTTTCACCAAGCATTCTTCCCGATACCGCAAGCTCAGGGAAAATTACAACGTCTGCGCCTTGAGTCCGTGCCTCGTCAATGAGCCGCAGGATTTTTTTTATGTTAATGTCGGGGTGTCCAGCCGCTACTTTCATTTGCGCATAAGCAATTCGCAAGTCAATCGCCTCCTTAGTCGTTAAAATCCGTTCCGCGCAGGTTGAAGCCGTGATTTAGAGGTCCGGAACCTTTTCCGAGGTTTAAATCGGTCGACAATGCGCCAGTCAGATAACTTTTGGCTTTTCCTACGGAAATTTTTAAATCGTAGCCTTTAGCGAGGTTCGCGGCGATTGCTGAACTCAAAGTGCAACCTGTGCCGTGCGTATTGGTCGTATCGATTCTTTTTCCGTAAAACCATTGCCCCGCGCCGTCAAAAAGGAAATCATTAGCGTCGTTATGCCCGTGACCGCCCTTAGCCAACACCGCACAACCGTATTGCTCAAAAATTTTCTTCGCGCCGCGTTCCATATCGTCAGTTGCGGCGATTGTTTCGAGTTCGGGCAAATTTGGCGTTAAAATCGTTGCGAGCGGGAATAATTCTGCTTTTAAAGTCTGAACGGCGTCATCGTCAATCAATTTCGCGCCCGAAGTCGCAATCATGACCGGGTCGACGACGATATTTTTCGCGCCGTAGAATTTTAGCCGCTCCGCGATGATTTTTATCAACTTCGCTGATGACACCATGCCGATTTTAATTGCGTCGGGGAAAATGTCCTCAAAAATTGCGTCGAGTTGGTCTGATAAAAATTCCGGCGTCGAATTCAGCACGGCACGCACTCCGCAAGTATTTTGCGCCGTCAAAGCGGTTATCGCGCTCATTCCGTACACGCCATTAGCTAAAAACGTTTTTAAGTCGGCTTGAATGCCCGCGCCGCCTGAAGAGTCCGAACCGGCTATCGTCAATGCAGTTTTCATGTTATAAGGTCTCCAAAAGCTCCAAAATCTTTTCTACGCAATTTTCGCGGTCGAAATTCAAAAATTCTCCGCTCCGACGTACTTTGACTTCGATTTTTCCGCTGTCCAAAGTCTTCGGGCTAATCGTAACACGCAGAGGATACCCGATTAGGTCGCAATCCTTAAATTTTACGCCGGCGCGCTCTTTTCTGTCGTCTAAAAGCACATCGACGCCCGATTTTGCCAGCTCGTTATAAATTTCTTCGGCAAGGGCAAGTTGTTTATCGTCTTTTGCGTTGACTGGCACGATTACAACTTCAAACGGCGCGATTGCTCTATTCCAAATGATTCCGTCCGCGTCGTTATTCTGTTCAATCGCCGCCGCCATTGTCCGACCAACGCCTATTCCATAGCAACCCATCTCAAAAGGTTTCTCTTTGCCGTCCTCGTCGAGAAAAGTCGCGTGCAATGCCTCTGAATACTTTTTGCCGAGTGTGAAGACTTGCCCGACCTCAATACCGCGTGTCATCTTAAGCGGTGCGCCGCAATGTGGGCAAGGGTCGCCCTCCTGAACCATTCTTATATCCGCAACGATAATTTTGCCCGCGTCGAAGTCTCTTTTAGGCGTGACGTTGATAAAATGCGTGTCGACCTCGTTGGCTCCGGCGACGGCGTTTGACATCAGCATTACACTTTGGTCGACGACGATTATTGCGTTTGAAATTCCTATCGGGCTCATGAAGCCTGCAGAACCGCCCGCCGCCTCAATCAGCTTGTCGCCCGCCATGTAAAGATGATTCGCGCCCTCGACGGCGTTGAGAACTTTAATTTCGTTTACCTCGTGGTCGCCGCGTACAAACGTTAAAATCAATCGCTCGTCGTCGTCCATAAACGCCACAGCCTTAATCGTCTTCTCTATCGGCACGTTCAAGAAGTTTTTTACCTTTTCTATCGTGTGGCAATCGGGCGTCTTGACTTTTTCCAGAGATTTTAGCTCTTCGGGTTCTGATTGAATAATTTTAAGCTCGGCTTTCTCGTCGCTGGCGGCAAAGTTGCAATTTTCGCAGTAAGCAATGGAAGATTCGCCGCTGGGAGCTAAGACCGTGAACTCATGAGAGTGCCCGCCGCCGATTGCCCCGTTATCAGCCTCCACTGCCCGGAACTTTAGCCCGCAACGCTCAAAAATCCGGCTGTAAGCGTCGTACATCTTGTCGTAGGAAATATTCATGCCGTCAACGTCGCGGTCGAAGGAGTAAAGGTCTTTCATGACAAATTCGCGGCTTCTCATCAGTCCAAAGCGCGGTCTTATCTCATCACGATATTTATTTTGAATCTGATAGAGCATTAGCGGCAGTTGTTTATACGAACGGACTTCATCGCGGATTAAAGTTGTAATCATTTCCTCGTGAGTCGGTCCGAGTGCGAACTCTCTGCCGTGACGGTCTTTAAGGCGCATCATTTCATCGCCGTAAACTGACCAACGCCCTGATTCCTTCCAAAGTTCCGCCGGTTGCGTTATCGGCATCATTATTTCCTGCCCGCCCTTAGCGTCCATTTCCTCGCGAATGATTTGCATGATTTTTTTCATCGTGCGCCAACCAAGCGGCAAGTAAGAATAAATGCCGCCCGCCGCCTTGCGAATGAATCCTGCACGATACATCAGCTTATGGCTTACGAGTTCTGCCTCAGCGGGTGATTCTCTCAGCGTCGGTGCGTAAAGTTGTGTTGCTCTCATTAAGTTCACCTCTTAAAAATTTTCGTCGATTATATCAGATATTTGCGGCGTTGGCTCTCTTGCTCGCCAAAATATTTTCCACAGCCTCGAAGACTAAAGATTTATCGAGTTCGTCGACCTTAAGTCGGGCGGCTTTGAATGCGGCGTTTAATATGGCGTTTGAAATGTCCGAACCGCTTATCCCGTCGAATTTCTTAGCCAGCTCGTCAAAGTCAATATTATTGGGCAGTTCGGGCGGCGTGTACATGCGCCAAAGTTTTTTGCGGCACTCCTCGTCGGGCAACGTAAATTTTATGTGGATTGAAATCCTGCGCATGAATGCCGGGTCGAAGTTCTCGATAAAATTCGTGGCGAAAAGGATAAAGTCTTGGAACTCGTTCATGAGCATGAGCATAACCGAACGCGTCTGATTCACGCTGACATCAACCGCTTGCGTCATGTTGGTCACGCGTTTACTTAAAATTGCGTCTGCCTCGTCGAAAAAAAGAATGCTATTTGAGTTTTTAGCCGCCTCGAACGCCTTACGAATATTCTTCGGGGTCTCGCCCACGTATTTTGACTCAATGTCGGCGTAGTTGACGACTAGAATCTGCCTGCCGAGTTCTTTAGCGATTGCATGAGCCGCCATAGTCTTGCCAGTTCCGGGTTCGCCGTAGAGATTGACGCCAATCCGCCGCGAATACTTATGAGTTCTTTTGAAACCCCACATCTCAAAAACGCGGTGCGAGTTATCAGCGTAGGTTGCCACGTCCAAAATCTGATTCTTGACCTCGTCGGGCAAAATTATTTCGTCCAGCGACCATTTCGGCTCCTCCGGTATGAAGACTTCTTCGACGGGATCTTTTTTGTCTTGCTTAGGCTCGTCGGCGGCATGTCTCGGATTTATCGGCATTTGCATCACCTTCCAAAAGTTTTTCAAAATTATAAACCGCGAAACTGCCTTCTGTCTACACGCAAGATTTCTAGCCGAACAAACCTGCATAGGGATAAAATTTTTTGCAAAAAGTCTTTGTCAAACCTGAAAGAAACATGTATAATCTTCGCAAAAAAGGAGGTCGGGGACATTGCTTGAGATTATAAAGAAGACGTTCGATAAGTTTGACGGACTGATTGTGCTTGCGGCGATATTTCTGTTTAGCCATTTCGACTACGGGAACCTATCGACGCTAGACAAAATCTATACGGCGTCATTTGCCTTTTGGGCGGTGACGAAACTTATCCGAATGTACATTATCTACAAGAACGAGCAGAAAGGATGATTCAATGAAAAAAATCTTTTTAACGCTACTCATGTTGGCGACGCTAATCCTAGGCGGGTGCGGCGGGCAAGCTAAAGACGAACCAAAGGACGAGCCACGAGCCGAAGTAAAAGACGAAGCCTCGTCCGCCCAAGACGTTAAAGGCGACTTGAAAATCTCAATGCTAAACGTGGGGCAGGGCGACGCAATCTTAGTGCAGACGGGCAAGCAGACAGTTTTAATCGACACAAGCGACACGGACGAACGCGAGCTCTTAGTCAAGGAGCTGGAAAAACTTTCCGTCACGAAGATTGATAAACTTATCCTCACCCACCCGCACGCCGACCATATCGGCAACGCAAAAGTTCTAATCAACCCAAGCAAAAAGGAACTCACCGCGAATCCTTACCTGGAAAAAATTTCTGTCGCGGAAGTTTACGACAACGGCATAGCCTCCACGTCGCCGCTTTACAAAAGCTACATGAAGGCAATCGACGCTAAGGGCATTGCTCATCAAAGCTTGAAGGTCGGCGACACGCTAGACTTTGGAAACTCCGTTAAGTTCAATGTCCTCTACCCCACGCCCGAACTTGTCAGCGCAGTAAACGGCGGGCAGAAGTCAGACCCGAACAATGAATCAGTCGTGGGCAAGCTCACTTACAAAAAGTTTTCTATGATGTTCACCGGCGACGCGGAGAAAGAGGTTGAAGCGGCTCTTTTAGCGAACAATAAGACTAAAGACTTAAAATGCGACGTCTTGAAGGCTGGACACCACGGTAGCTATACGGCGTCGACTAAAGATTTTGTCGCGGCAGTCAATCCCAGTTACATTTTAATCTCCTGTGGACCCGACGAAGAACGCCGCAATACTTATGGGCACCCGCACCTTGAGCCGCTCGAAAATTATCTGGCGCAGGGCATCGACGCAGAGAATATTTTCTGCACACGTTGGAACGGGACAATCACAATCACTAGCGACGGAAAAAGTTTCTCCGTTCAGCCTGAATCAAAGGAGGATTGGGTAGAAAAATGGGTAAAGAAAAAGAAAAAGGACAAAGCCAAATGATAAGCGCGTACCTTGACCGAATCGAAGAGCTGGAAGACGGTTCGGCATCGGCAGTTTTCTTGGTGGAGGAGGAAGAGGACGAGTTTAGCGAATTCGTCTTGCCCGCGAAGTTTTTGCCCGAAGGCACCAGCGAAGGCGAATACCTCACGATAACGATTTCTCGTGACCAAGATAAGACAACCGAGGCTCTCGACGAGGCGCGGGAATTTCTGCAAAAATCGGAGGAATGAGGAATTAATTTGCTAAGAAAAATTTTAACGTGTTTCAGTCTGCTGATTGTCTTCACACTCGCGGCAACGAACACAGCCTTTGCTAAGCCCGCCGAGATAACAGGGATAAACGCCTTCAACTTGGACAAGGAGACAGTGCGGATTGAAATTTCTTATCGCGGCGGAAAACTCGACAGTAGCGACGTTTCAACCAGCCTGAACTTGGGAATTCTAAGCGTTGAAATGCACAACACGTTGCCGGGCAGAGTAAGCCGCATTTCGGGCACGCAGATTGAATCGGGCGCAAGAGACTCCATTGACAAAATCCTAGCAAACGAGACGCAACCGAAGCTTACGAAAGTTCAAATCCAGTTTAAGTCTTTCCTTGAAGGCGACGTGCAAGTTTCCTTTGAGCCGTCCAATCGTTCGGCGAAGAAGTCAGACAGGGTAATCATTGACGTAAAGGTGACGGAGATTAAGGACGAGCCGTTTGAATTCGACGGCGGAGACAGAGTTATCGTCCTCGACCCTGGGCACGGCGGCTCCGATGCAGGAGCGATAGGTCCCAGCGGCGTTACGGAAAAGTATGTTTCCTTGGAAGTCTCGCTTAAGGCTCGTGACCTTTTGACTGCTTCTGGCTATCAAGTCGTCATGACGCGCACAACTGATATAGACGTTGCCGCGCCGGGCGTCCCCGACTCAACGGAACTGCAAGCCCGCGTCGATAAGGCTCCGCCCAATGCCGCACTTTTTATCAGCGTCCACTGCAATGCCTTCTCAAACGGCAAAGCAAACGGCATGGAAACTTATCACGCGCCGATGGCCGTCCAAGGTGCTCGGCTTGCTCGGCTCCTAAATGAGGAATTGGAACGGCTCGGCGGCTTGAGCAATCGAGGCGTCAAAGCGGCAAGGTTTTACGTCATGACGCATTCGCAATGCCCCGCCTCACTCATTGAGCTGGGTTTCATCACCAATCCTCGTGAAGAACAATTATTGGCAAGCGACGACTATCAGCAGAAGCTTGCGCAGGCAATCACCAATGCCGTCAATCGCTATTTCAATCAAGGAGGATACGAGTAATGAAAAAAATTTTACTGGCGGCAATGCTCGCGTTGCTTGTGCTCACAGCAGGTTGTGATAAACCACCCGTCGACACTCCGCCCGCAGAGCCTCCCGCCAAACCCGTTGAGACGAAACCGGAAGGCAAGCCCGAAGTCAAACCAGAGCCGACTAAGCCTGAACCAGAAAAGCCTGTGCAACCAGTCGAAAACAAGCCGGCTAAGCACGAGAAGACGGAGCAATCAATGAACGTCAGAGTTTATTATCCTGATGATTCGGGAATGCGGCTCGTCGAGGTCGAACGCGAGATAATCGTTGATAATTCGGTTGATAAGTATACCGCCGCCGTCGAGACCTTGCTTGAGGAGCCTGAAGAAGAAAACTTGACAACGATTTTTCCGAAGCATACGGGCTTTAGGAAGGTGACGGTTGAAGGCGACTTAGCGACGGTCGATATTGACGGAAGCATTTTAAAGAGTTTCGTCGGCGGCTCCACGGGCGAAGAATTTTTAATCGGCTCGGTAGTCAACACGCTGACGAATTTCCCTGAAGTCAAGCGTGTGAAGTTTTTGGTCAATGGGCAGGAGATTGAGACGCTATCCGGACACATGGACTTGAGCACGCCGCTTGAACGCATGAATAGCTTGACGAAATGAATCTTTAAAGGAGGCTCGCTTGGGCGGGTCTCTTTTTATTCGTCGTCAAGGTTGCGTGAATTGCCGCGACGTTGTAAAATTCGGCAGAAAAAATTTTTGTGGAGGATTTACAGATGCAAAGCTTTGAATATCATTGCCCGACGGAAATAATCTTTGGGCAGGGCGCGGAGGATAAAGTTGCGGATAAGGTTCGCAAGTACGGCGGCTCGCGGGTTATGATTCTTTACGGCGGCGGCTCAGCGGTGAGGAGCGGTCTTATCCCGAAGATTGAACAGCTCCTCGGCGGCTTTGAAGTAAAGACATTGGGCGGCGTCAAACCGAATCCGCGATTGAGTTTTGCTCGGCAGGCAATTCAAGCGGCGATTGACGCTAAGATAGATTTCGTGCTGGCGGTCGGCGGCGGCTCGGTCATCGATACGGCTAAGGCGGTTGCACTCGGCGCAAAGAATCCTGACGTTGATATTTGGGAGCATTGGACAGGCAAGACTAAGCTTGAAAAAAGTTTACCAGTCGGGGCGGTATTGACGATAGCGGCGGCGGGCAGTGAAACTTCGGACTCGGCGGTATTGACGGACGAGGCAAGCGGACTTAAGCGCGGCTCAATCACTCCTCGTCCTGTGTTCGCGATTATGAATCCGGAGCTTGCCTTGACGGTGCCGCATTACCCGCTGATTTGTGGAATCGCCGATATTATCATGCACACGTTGGAAAGATACTTCAGCAAGATTGAGGGCAACGAATTCACGGACATGGTTGCCGAGTCGCTGATTAAAAATGTTATGGCGCAGTCGAAAGCGTTGCTGAAAAATCCGCAAGACCTGCACGCCATGAGCGAGATAATGTGGTGCGGTTCGGTGTCGCATACGGGCTTTACGAGCTTGGGTCGTCAAAAAGATTTCGCCGCGCACAGACTAGGGCACGAACTCAGCGGACGCTATGACGTGGCACACGGCGCGAGCTTAACTACGGTTTGGGCGTCGTGGGCAAGGACTGTTTACACCGTCAAGCCCGAACGCTTTGCAAACTTCGCCGAGAAAGTCTTTGGCATAACGGGCGGCACGATTGACGAACGCGCCCATGCAGGTATCGACGCAATGGAGAATTACTTCCGCGAACTTGGAACGCCGATAAATTTTTCCGAACTGGGAATCGGCATTAAAAGCGACGACGAATTGAAAATCTTGGCGGACATGGTGACTTCAAACGGCACAAAGAAAGTTGCCACGTTCCAGCCGCTCGACCGCGAATTGGTTTTGGAAATCTATCGCAAGGCTAATCATTGAAGGGAGGCGCGAGCTTTTGAAGTTGACCTCAATGCTTACCAAGTGGAATCCGCTAAAGTATCTGGGGATTATGGCGGGGTGTTTCGTAGCCGCCAGCTCAATCAATCTCTTCGTAGTGCCGAGTAGCCTTTTAACGGGCGGAGTCACGGGCATTGCGATTATTTTTTATTTTTTGGCGGGCTTGCCAATCGGCGCACAGACTCTAGCTTACAACGTGCCGCTCTTGATTGCCTCTTATAAGCTCCTCGGCAAGAAGTACACGCTTGATGTAGTTATCGGCACGCTCATGTTCTCGTTCGCCTTGGACGCCACGAAGTTTTTAGCCGCTTACACCCCGACGCAGGATTTGATGCTTGCTTCGATTTACGGCGGTATATTCAACGGCATAGGCTACGGGATTGTCTTCCGCATGAACGGTTCGACTGGCGGCTTTGACATACTCGGCGCAATCTTCAAGAAGTATTATTCGCTGGACATTGGCTCGGTTATCTTCGGCTTCAACTGTCTGATTGTGGCGGTGGCGGGCGTGCTGTTCAATATGAATTCCGCCATGTTTACGCTTATCTGCATGTACCTAACGTCCCAGATGACTAACAAGGTTATCGACGGCATTAATCAACGCAAGGCGATTCTTATCGTCTCGGACAAGGCGAAGGACATTGCCGACGGGATTATCGCTGACATTGGACGCGGCGTGACTTTCCTAAATGGCGAGGGGGCTTATACCGGCGACCCGAAAAAAATCGTTATGGTCGTCGTGAGCATGACGCAGATTGCTAAGATTAAAATCGTCGTCAATACAGTGGATAAGAATGCCTTTATGCTCATCTTGTCGGCAAGCGAGGTTCAGGGGCGCGGCTTCACCAGTCCAAATCGGCAGAACGTCCACTATCGCACCGACCAGAAGATTAATCCCGAAGTCGAACAGCGGATTCAAGACGCCTTGGCTAATCGCGGCGATGATTGATGACAGGAGGCGATAAAAACTTTTAAAGACACGTTGAGATTAGGGAGGACTAATTCTTTATGCTTATTAATTACTTATTGAACAGCGGCTTCTTGATTCGGGACGAAAAAATTTTGCTGGTGTTTGACGATTACGAAGACCCTTCAGGGGTTGTCGACGCCGCGTATGATAAGGGAGACTTCGACAGGCTTTATATCTTCGCCACGCACGCGCACTTTGACCACTTCAGCACGCACATTCGCGCCTATGCTCCAAAGGTCACGCGTTATATCTTCTCAAACGACATCAGACGTACAAAGCGCGTCAAGATTTTCCCGACGGACAAAATCACTTACATGAAACGCTACAACGAATTGCAGGACGATTTGATTAAGGTTTGGACTTATGATTCGACTGACGTGGGAATTTCTTTCTTGGTGCAGACGCCTTCTAGTAGGATATTTCATGCGGGCGATTTCAACTGGTGGCATTGGGAAAACGAGACGCCAGAGGAGATAGCATTGGCTGACAAGGCGTTCAAGAAGCAAATCAAACGTATGGACGGCTTGGAGGCGGACGTTGCATTTTTCCCTGTGGACGGGCGGCTTGGCTCCTCGCAGGAGCTTGGCGCGATTGACTTCATGGCGCGGACTAAGGTAAAAGGTTTCGTGGCAATGCACCGCGTCGATTATCCGCGCTGGGAGCCGTCGCAGAAGTTCTTAGCGGTGGCGAAAGATATTCCGACGTGGTCGCCCATTAAACCGGGTGAACAGCGAACTTTTGACGGAGAAAAATTTTTGGAGGATTGATTATGGCTGACAAGAAAACTTTACTGACTCAAGACGGCTATAATAAGCTGGTCGAGAAATTGGATTACTTAAAGAGCGTGCGGCGCATCGAAGTTTCGGAGCGGCTCAAGGCGGCGATTGCTTTGGGCGACCTTAGCGAGAACTCTGAATACGACGACGCTAAGAACGAACAGGGACGCCTTGAAAGTGAGATTAGCGAGCTGGAGGCTAAGCTTCGCAACAGTGACATCATTCACGCGGCGGCGCACACGGGCAAGGTTGCTATCGGTAGCACGGTGACTGTTCGCGACGTGGAGCTTGACGAGGAAGAAACTTACATGATTGTCGGCTCGACGGAGGCTGACCCCGATAACAATAAAATTTCGGACGAGTCGCCGCTTGGCATGGCTCTTTTGAACAAGACGGCGGGAGTAACTGTTCAAGTTCATGCGCCGGCGGGCGTCATCGAGTTTGAGATTTTGGACGTTAAGTGAGGTTGCTCTATGAATGTATTGCTGATTGGTGGCGGCGGACGCGAACACGCTTTGGCTTGGAAGATTGCCCAGAGTCCGTTGCTTGAAAAGTTCTTTGCAATCCCTGGTAGTCCGGGCATAGCCGCCTTTGCCGAGTGCGTGGAAAATATTTCCGCCGACGACAACGCCGCACTTGTAAGCTTTGCTGTGGACAAGGCGATTGATTTGGTCGTTATCGGTCCGGAGGCTCCGCTCGTCAATGGTTTGGTCGACGTGCTTAACGACGCGGGCATTAAGGCGTTCGGTTGCAACAAAGCCGCCGCGCAAATTGAAGGCTCGAAGATTTTTGCTAAGCGGCTCATGAAGAAGTACAACATAACGACTGCCGCCTTTGAAGTCTTCGATAATCCCGACGACGCCAGAAATTATATCCGCAAGCAGGGCGCGCCGATTGTCATTAAGGCTGACGGTTTGGCGGCGGGCAAGGGCGTTATCGTTGCTCAGACTTTGGACGAGGCTCTTAACGCCGTTGACGAGATGAAAACCTTTGGAGCGGCGGGCAATAAAATCGTCGTGGAAGAATTCATGGACGGCGAGGAAGCCTCGGTGCTTGCCTTGACGGACGGGGAAAAGATTTTGCCGCTTATCGCCGCGCAAGACCATAAACGAGCCCTCGACGGCGACAAGGGCTTGAATACGGGCGGCATGGGTGCTTATGCTCCGGCTCCGATTGTCGACGAGGCGATTGCCGCGCAGGTCGAAGAGAAAATCCTAAAGCCGACGATTGACGCGCTCAAGGCGGAAGGGATTATTTATCGCGGTTGCCTGTACGCGGGCTTGATGATTAAAGACGGCGCGGCTAAGGTCGTCGAATTCAACTGCCGCTTTGGTGACCCTGAAACGCAAGTTGTCCTGCCACTCATGGAAAGTGATTTGTTGGAACTCATGACGGCTTGCGCGGAAGGCTCGTTGGCTGATAAAAAAATTTCGTGGAGCAAGTCAAGTGCAGTCTGCGTGATTATGGCGAGCGGCGGCTATCCGAAGGCTTACAAAAAAAATTTGCCGATTGACGGCTTGACTAAAGCTAAAAGCTTAGGCGCGATGATTTTTCATGCAGGCACGAAGCTTAAAGGCGATGAACTCGTTACCAGCGGCGGAAGGGTTCTCGGCGTCACGACTACAGCTCCGACACTTCGCGAAGCAGTCGACAAGGCTTATCGGGCGGTTGAAGTCATTCACTTCGACGGCGTGCACTATCGCAGAGACATTGCCGCACGAGCTTTGAAATAATTTCACAGGGCAAACAAAAAAGGAGTCGTTCGATTGAGCGGCTCCAATTTTTATTGCGTTTGTGGCAAACTTTTCTTTGCTCGCGTGAATAGTCAAGCTAAGTGCAACAGCGTTGAAAAGTAAACTTCTGCAGGTGTTCTATAACCCAAAGATTTTCTCGGACGGTGATTGAGTTGCTCAACTACCGCTTGTAAGTCTTCCTCGCTAAGGTGCGTGAAGTCG